>NTJS01000009.1 GCA_002457155.1 Marine Group II euryarchaeote MED-G35 | reverse complement strand
ATTACACCGGACTTTCGCAGAAGACATTCGGGATAGACACGGGATTCTACCCTCTGGGCTCCTGCACTATGAAGCATAACCCCAGGGTAAACGAGAGGATCGTCCAGATGCCGGGTATCGACCGAATACACCCCCTCCAGGAAGAGTCCCAGGTCCAGGGCCTACTCTCGATATACTTCGAGATGCAAGAGATGCTAGCCACATGCTCCGGAATGGATGCAGTCACCCTGCAACCGGTAGCCGGTGCCCAGGGAGAGTTCACCGCTATTCGATGCATCCAGGAGTACCACAAGTCGAACGGAGAAAGCCACAGGGACAAGGTGATCGTACCAGACTCCGCCCATGGGACTAATCCCGCCTCTGCATCCATGTGCGGCTACCAGATAGTGGAGATTCCGAGTGCTTCCGATGGTAGGCTGGACATCGGGGCCCTGGAGGCCGCCGTGGGTCCCGACACGGCTGCAATGATGATCACCAACCCATCCACCTTGGGCCTCTTCGAGACGGATATCGCGGAGGCATCAAGAATTGTACACGAAGCTGGGGGCCAAATGTACTACGACGGTGCCAACTTCAATGCCATAATAGGAAAGACCGACCCTGGGATGATGGGCTTCGATGCCGTCCACTACAACCTCCACAAGACGTTCAGCCAGCCTCACGGGGGAGGGGGCCCGGGAAGCGGACCCATAGGCGTAAAGGACCACCTCTCGCGCTTCCTCCCTACTCCCGTGGCTTCTAGGAGGGAGTCAGTCGAAGACGACCCAAACGGGGTGGGGGATGGATACTGGTACTTCTGGGAGGAAGTCGGCGAGACGAGCATCGGCAAGGTGCAGCAGTGGAATGGAAATGCGGGAGCAGTAGTCAGGGCCTGGGCATTCTACAGGAGGTATGGCCGCGAACTCGAGAGGATGAGCGAGTTCGCCGTTCTGAATTCCAATTACCTGAGGAACAGGATAATGAACCCAGATGCCGATGTGGCTGCTAAGATTCACTGCATGCCTTCCGAAGGCGCCAAAGCAGATCTAGTGATGCATGAGTTCACCCTCTCAATAAGCCCCATCAAGGAAATGAACGGCGTAACAGGCAAGGACGTCGCCAAGCGGCTCCTTGACTACGGATACATGTCACCCACCCTGTACTTCCCACAGATAGTCCCCGAGTGCCTAATGATAGAGCCCACAGAAACCGAATCCAAGGAGGTCTTGGACAAGTTCGCCGCTGACTTCCATGCGATCCTATCCGAGGACCCTGAAATAGTCACATCCGCACCCCACACGACTCCCGTAAAGAGGGTCGACGAGGTGTGGGCCGCTCGGAAACTAATCCTCAGGCACCCAATCACTGACTCCGAGGACTAGCGAATTATACCCCGAAGCCCTCCCCGAGGGGCATGGAGGCGGGCTTGGACCGACACTTCCTGCTGGGAGAGCCAGGGTGGTGGAATAGCCCCGATGATCTCCCTCCCGACTTCAGGGCCGGAGAAACGCCCCCACCGCTTCCATGGGTAAGCACCACCCCTAGGGTTGGAAACTTCGGATGGTGCCGGCAGAGGCTGAGGCCATTGGTCTGGCCCCTTCTCAAGCCCTTGGCATGGGCCCCACTCTTCCTATTGCTGTCTGCGATCCCACTAGCACTTCCAGGGAGAACTCCCGATGACCAGGTCACTTCCATGTTCTTCTTCTCCATCTCTTGGGGTTTGGTCGTTCTGCCGATTATATTCTCTAGGAACGCACAACCTATGTCCGAAGACTCCCTTCTCTCTTTGCCTGTGGATTGGCCCTCACTGGCATTGGCATCCGCCCTTTTCCCCTTGCACCTCACAATCGACCCAAGAATTGGCTGGCTCTCTTATGCGATGTACTGGGTTGCTTACTTCCGCACAGTACAACTCGTCCAAGCAGCTATGCTGACCCCTCCTGCAAGGTTCCTCCTGCCCATTGAGCCAGAAGACTGGTCCGGGGAACTCAACCCTCCGTGGGGGGTTTCTTCGGCAACATGGTCGAGGAAGAGGCTTGCTAGCGTGGATTTGCCAAATGGGAGGGCCATACTCTCGGGTTCCTCCAGATCTGGACAGGACTTCTTGTCCCTGTCCTTCGTCCACAAATCAGGCTTCATTCAGGACCCCTTCCACGATCCCTCGCCAGGGGGGCCGGAACTATCGGAATTGCTAGCAGAACCACTAGCGGTGGTGGGCAGGGAATGGCCAGACTCACTCATCATTTCCTCGGAGGAGGAATAGGCCCGGAAAACGGCAGGCATTTGAACCGCCCACCTGCCGCAGAGGCATGGACATCTGCGTCATTCTTGGCTCAAAGTCAGACCTGCCCATAGCCGAAAAGTGCCGGAACGTGCTCGACAAGTTCGAGGTATCGTACGAAATCAGGGTCGCCTCCGCACATCGAGCGCCAAAGTACCTGGAGGGGATCGTCGAGGATGCAGAGGAAGGTGGTTGCAAGGTCTTCATTGGAATGGCCGGAGTAGCCGCAGCCCTCCCCGGGGTAATTGCTTCCATGACGGACAAGCCAGTCATCGGAGTTCCTGTAGGTGGCAAGGTCCCGTTAGACTCCCTCCTTTCCATAGTCCAGATGCCACCGGGGATGCCCGTCGCCACGGTCGGGGTGGATAGGGGTGACAATGCCGGAGCGCTAGCAGTGCAGATACTAGCCACAAATGACGAGTCACTAGCAGCAACTTACTCAGAATTCAGGTCCGAGATGACCCAGAAGGTAATTGCTGACGACAAATCGATCCAAGGGTGATACGACAATGCAGACCCAGATCCTGGTCGACGAGGCTATCGAGGCCCTCAGCACCCAGATTGATGACACCGCGATCATCGCATGCTCAGGCGGAATAGATAGCTCCGTCGCGGCGGTTCTTGCCCACAAGGCTGTAGGCAGCATGCTCCACTGCGTCTACGTCGATACGGGACTGATGAGGAAGGGAGAGTCGGATGAGGTCTCTGAGATGTTCTCCGAGATGGGGATCAAACTCAAGGTCGTCGACGCATCACAGAGGTTCTTCCAGAATCTGGAAGGAGTCACCGACCCAGAGGAGAAAAGAAAGGCCATCGGTGAGCAGTTCATCAGGGTATTCGAAGAGGAGCAAGAGGGATGCGATGCGAAGTACCTGGTCCAGGGCACCATAGCCCCAGACTGGATTGAGTCTGGTGGGGGGGAGAGGGATGTGATCAAGTCTCACCACAACGTCGGCGGACTTCCAGATGACGTAGACCTAACCATCGTGGAACCGCTCCGCGAGTTCTACAAGGACGAGGTCAGGGAGATGGCTAGGGAACTCGGAATCAAATCCAGCGAGAGGCAGCCATTCCCCGGTCCAGGACTGGCAGTCAGAGTTCTCGGAGAGATTACCCCAGATAGGGTGGAATCATGCAGGGAGGCATGCCACATAGTGGAGACCAGAATCAGAGAGGCGGCATCCGAGGGGAGGTGCGATTTGCCATGGCAGTACTTCGCAGCACTTCTTCCTGTCAGAAGTGTGGGGGTCCACGGCGATGTGAGAGTCCATGGGGAGACTGTCGTAGTAAGGGCAGTAACAAGCCTGGACGGGATGAGTGCCCGATACTCGCCACTGCCCCACGACCTCCTCGCGGAAATTAGCACCGAGATTACCAACTCACTAAAGGGCCAAGTTAACCGAGTAGTCTACGATATCACGCACAAACCACCGGGAACAATCGAGTGGGAGTAATCCGATTCTTTGATGAATGATGTGCCCTGCCCTGAGTCAGGCCGACATAGCTTAGTTGGTGGAGCGGTGGACTGTTAATCCACAGGTCGCAGGTTCGAGTCCTGCTGTCGGCGCCATCTCACACTCCCAACCCTCATTTGCTTCCCCCTCCTCAAACGCACCATGAGCAACAGGCAGACAGCCGACAACGTAGTAGAGGCAATAGGGGCATCCGGAAGGCACTACCGAGACAGCCTACCGATGATAGCAAGCGAGAACATCCTCAGCCCGATGGTCAGGAGGGCATGCGACTCGGACCTTCACGGGCGATACGCAGAGGGACTCCCCAGGAAGAGATACTACCAGGGGTGCGATGATTTCGATACGATCGAGGAGATAGGGATTGAGAGTGCCAAGAGGGTATTCAACTGCCGGTTCGCGAATATACAGTCGACCTCAGGCACCAATTCGAACATCGGGTCACTGAAGTCTCTGGCCAAGCCCGGTGACAAGATTACAGCTGTGTCCACAGCCGATGGGGGTCACATCTCCCATGCTAGGATGGGAGCAGTAGGGCTCAGAGGGCTCGATTTGGTCACATACCCCTGGGATGAGGAAAGGATGGAGCCGGACATTGATGCAGCAGCCTCCTTGATTCGCAAGGAGGAGCCGGCCATTGCACTTTTCGGCCAATCAGTATTCCTTTTCCCAACTCCTCTCGAGGAGTTGTCTCAGGCTGCTCACGAGGCCGGTGCCACCGTGATGTACGATGCTGCGCATGTCATGGGGCTCGTCGCCGGCGGGCAGTTCCAAGACCCACTAAGGGAGGGTGCAGACGTGATGACTGGGAGCAGCCACAAGACGTTCCCAGGTCCGCAAGGAGGGTTCGTGCTATCAGACTCTGAGGACGAGAAGCTGCATCGGAGGCTAAACAGCGGGATATTCCCAGGAGTCTGCTCATCATACCACCTGCATCACGTAGCTGGTAAGACGATAGCCCTCTCCGAGTTCGAGGAGTTCGGGAACTCATACGCCAAGGACATAGTTGTCAACGCCAAGGCTCTCGGTGCGGCACTTTCCTCGGAAGGATTCGACGTAATCGCAGAGGAGAGGGGCTTCACCGCTAGCCACCAAGTAGTCACGAGGCACGGGGAGGTCGACTCAGGTGCGGGCAGGGATGCTGCTGCAACCCTCGAGGAGGCCGGGATCATCACCAACATGAACATGCTACCAGGGGATACCAAGGCAATGACCCCGAGCGGCCTCAGGCTGGGCACCCCGGAACTGACAAGGGTCGGAATGGGGGCTGACGAAATGCAGGATGTCGCCCGCTTCTTCGCCAGGGCTCTGCTTGGGGGTGAGGATCCATCCGCCGTCAAGAGCGATGTGAAGGCGTTCAAGTCCGAGTTCCAGACCGTACAGTACTGCTTCGAACCCGGTCCAGCCTACCCAGGACTTTGAGGGATGCACAAGATATTCAGTTGGCACCCCCTGTGCGGTACGTGCATGGGAAACACATTCTCGCCGTGACGATATCTCTGCTCCTCCTACTGCCCGGATGCGCATCTTTAACCGAAAGCGAAGTTGACACGCCGGCAGAACCAGACTGTGCGAAGGATCCAACTGCGGACGGATGCTTCGAGCACACCGTCACCGAGGAAGACTGCTCACAGCAGCAGGTCTTCACCGGGGAACTGTGCCGGACCATGATGAGGCCGGAGATGCTCGACTTCGGCGAGTCGCAGGTAACACTGGAGATAGGTGCAGAGATCCAGCAGATGACACCGAGCTTCCTCGGGGACGCCCCTAGTTCTTGGGCTGTCAACCCATCGTTCCCAGATGGGATATCAATAGACCCAGATTCCGGGGTGATAGCGGGAACCCCGGCCCATGAGTCATCCCCCAAGTCATACACTATCATCGCATCCAACGCAATGGGGGTGTCATCGTTCAGGCTGGAAATCACAGTTCTCCCCCCTGAAATTATTTCCATCGACCTCCAGACGGAAACCCTCTACTGCACGAGGGGCGAGGTATGTCACTTGGAAACCCCGTCGTTCCTCGGCGGAACCCCAGAAAACTGGGCATCCGATCCCCCCCTGCCATCGGGAATCATGTTGGGTGCTGACGGCTCGGTCTCTGGGGCACCTTCCGAGATCGGCGACAGCAACCATACCATAACGGCCTACAACAGCGCAGGCGAGGCCTCATCCACACTCAGGATAATCACCACCCATGCATCCCCTGAATCAATCGATTACGGGGCATCTCACTTCACATTCTCACTAGGGCAACCAATCTCGATTTCCCCCAGCACCACTGGTGGGGAAATCACGTCCTGGCAGATTGCTCCCGATCTGACAGCGGGCCTCTCCCTAACTCCCTCCGGCACGATCTCGGGTTCGCCTGACGTGCTGCAGGAAGCCACCGGATACACGATCACCGCTGAGAACTCGGGCGGGGCAACCCAGTCCACCATATACATCGAGGTGATCGACCTTCCAGTCTGGGACCTCGAATACCAGCAAGTCACATTCAACCTCTCTCTTGGCGATGACATCGGCTCGGTGATGCCCTCATGGGGCGGTGGGAGCCCAACAATCTGGATGGCTCACCCACCACTACCTACTGGATTCTCACTCGACCAGGAGAACGGAGTTATCTCGGGGGTTGCGACCCATTTGCAGGAAACATCCTATCACACAATCTGGGCGAACAACTCCGCAGGGGGGGACTCAACCCAGGTCTCATTCCACATCATCAGCCTCCCTCCGCAAGCCGTGACATGGCCCGACAACGAGTTCGCACTAGCCTCGAACGAGAGCGCATCCATCCAACCCCAATACTCGGGGCCCTCCATTGACACCTGGGAGGTGGACCCACAACTCCCTCTCGGACTAACCATTTCCGACTCCGGGACCATCTCAGGGACCCCTGATCAACGAACCGATTGGTCCGAGTACACACTCTGGGCCAACAACTCAGGAGGCACAACCTCCAGCAGCATCTGGATCGCAGTTCACGACCTCGCTGCAGATCAGAGTGACCTACTCCGGGGGATGGGGCAGACCAGTTGGGGTGGCTGGCCATCTCCCGTGCTCCCGATAGGCGAGTGGTCCTTCCCAGTGGCATTCGCCGAAGGGGGATATACCTCGGACATCCCAGTGATATCCGCCAGTCACGTTGGCAAGGGAAGGATGCTTGGTTATGGGCACGAGAGCTGGGTCTCCGGAAGCGGCGGGGCGGACGAGACCACCTTCTCCCTCAAGGCAGTGGAGTGGGTCTGTGGGGCCAATGCAGTAGTCGGTCTTTCCTATGGTGCCGGTTTCGATGGATTCCAAGACGATTTGGAGTCACAGGGCCACACGGTACGGAACTCAGTTTCCCCCGATAACCTGTCTGGACTGGACTGTCTTCTAGACGAGTTCTGGAATGGCCATGACGACGACGACAACCAGAACATAACCTCCTTCCTTCTCGATGGCGGAGGGGTGATAATGGGTGGTCACGCTTGGTACTGGTCATATTCCAATACAGACCTGGCCCACAACTACCCGGGTAACAAGATAGCCAAGGAAACAGGCCTCTTCGTTTCCAGTGCATGGGGCTACAACGACGTGGACATGAGCGAGGTCCCCCATGAGCTAGCACGGCCCAGGGCCGCCATCGAAGCAATCAGGGAAGACCGAATCGAAGGCCATTCTCTCTCAATCGCAGAGGCGACAATAGCCGATTCTACACTCTCCCTCTGCACTAGTGTGGTCTCCCTCGACTTCGATGACTTCTGGGCGCCCCTCAGGGAAGTGGTAAACCAGACGGGATGGACTGTGATCGAGTACGGCACGCTCTGGGAGGACGTAGGCTACGATCTCGGGGAGGACCCAGTAGCAGACACCATCCTCAGGGTCGAGACTGCCCTGACACAGGGTCTGCCAGCAGACCAGCTAACATCGCATCCGAGTCATCAGGAATTCCCGGGGGAAGTTCCCACCAACGCCAGCAGGGTCGTTCGAACCGTGTCAGTAGATGGCAACCAGAGCGGACTCCCATCGAACTTCGGCTACTCATCAGCGAGGGCTCACGTGAGGATGACAACCGGTACATACGCTGCCCCGGGAGAGGTAGTCGCAGTCACACTTCCCCCTAGCATAGTGGATTCTGGGACATACATCCTCGTGGGTGCGCATAGTGACAACCTATGGGGGAAGGACCAGTTGCACCGGCATCCGGAGATAGTACGCTGGTGGTACGTCGACGACACCGACATGGAAGTCGGAAACGCATTCGGCGGGCCCATCTACGTGGCCATCGAGCCTGGTTCGACACTGGGGGTCTTCGAAGTCACAATATCCAATGCCGTAGAGGCGCCTACCTACAACCACGGCGAGACCGACGTGGAGGATTGGATCCAGATTAACCGGCATGCACCGGCGCCATGGGCGGAAATAGGGAGCGACCAGTTCATCCTCTCCGTTCCCAGCCACGAGATCAGGGACCTAGATGGGCCGGACGACCTCATGGGGTGGTGGAATCAGGCCCTGGGGATGGAGCACGAGCTGTACGGTTTCCTCCCTTGGACGAGGGTCGAGCGGGCAGTCTTCGATGCCCAGATATCCGCCGGCTGGATGCACTCTGGCTACCCCTTCATGGCTCACGACCTCAGTGTCCCGGCAGTGGTCAACGTCACCCACATGAGCACCGAGGGAGACTGGGGAATGTTCCACGAGCTGGGGCACAACCACCAGTGGATGCCATCTACCCTGCCCGGTACGACCGAAACTGGATGCAACTTCGCCAGCATCTACCTGATGGAGGACCTGGTCGGCGTCTCTGGACACGGGGCCGTCTCCCCGGACCAGCGTGAGTCTAGGACCCGGACGTACTTCGACAACGGGGCGAACATCGCTGACTGGTCCGTATGGGTCGCCTTGGAGACATTCCTGATGATCAAGGAGGAGTGGTCATGGGTCGAGATCACATCCGCCCTATCGGTGTACTATGACCTACCAGCAGCGGAGGTGCCCTCGACGGACGACGAGAAATTCAACGCATGGGTCCTCCATCTGTCGAACTCGACGGGATTCAACCTCGCCCCGTACCACGCTGCCTGGGGTTTCCCTCTCGAACAGACCACTTTCGACGCACTTGCACACCTTCCCGTTTGGACGGACGACCCACTCAGGGGCGTTTTCTACGAGTACCCGGCAATCCTGAGGGACCTGCAATCACCCAGCATATCCGATGCGAACTCGGTCAACATCTCATGGGAGACCTACGACAACGGGACCAACATCACGCTCACTGCTTTCTACGGGACGACGGATGGCGGGACCCAACCATCTGCATGGTCGGACAATGTCGAGATCGGCGAGACTCAAGTCGGAAACGAGAACATGGAGATAACAGGGCTATCTTGCTGTGGCACCGAGTACCATGCACGGATCAGGGCCGCCAATGATGCCGGGGAGACATGGTTCGGGCCAATCACGTGGACTACGGACTACCTGGACGACTGACTTCTCCTCAGCAACTCCTCAAGGGAGAGCCAGGGGATGTGCCTCTCATGCATAACTGCCAGTGGTATCCAGACAAGCGTGTGCAAGATGGTTACCAGGAATGCCGGAACCAGGGCCAGCCTCGGCTCACCATCCATCAGTAGGGCCACTGCGCCCAGAACTGCGAAGTGAGAAACGTAGACCGTCAGGGACAGCCTCCCGACAGGCTCCAACACTGACAGACTATCTCCCATTAGCGGCTCCCCCCCGGATTCCTCTTCTCCCTCAAGAATCCTAAGGGCCAATGCGACCATCGTTCCCGAGACGACCAGGAAGGGCATACTAGCGGGGAAGAATGTGAGGATGGCATCTCCTGAAGTCAGAGCCCAGTCGACCCCCTCGACCACGGACAAGGCCAATGTCGCTGAAGTAGCTATTATTCCCAAAACTATCCCTCTCTCCCTGGCTCTGCAGTCGCCACGTAGGTCGTGAAGAACTGTCCCAAGGAGGATGTAAAAGAACCATGGCAAAACCGGATAGGTCCCGTTCCACAGTAGTCTTCCAACCCACTCCTCCATGCCGATGGAATCGACCCTTTCGAACCAACCCATTTCGGGACCGGAGTTCGCTCCCAGAACCAAGGGAGATGCGCAGAATAGGAGCATCAACATCGTTCTGGCCCCCATGCTAGTCCTCACTATTGCAGGACAAATCACAGCCGAAATGGCAAGCATCGTTAGAACTCCCGGCGTGTGCCACTCGAACCTCCCTCCCCTCTCAACGTTCAGAAGGACGTTAACCATGATCTGGCACACGCAGAGAAGGGCAAATCGGGGAACAATCCAATTCGCCCACTGACTAGCCGTATGCCCCTCTGAGGATCTTCTGGAGGCACTACTGTACATCCCCCATCCGGAAATTGTGATGAACATCGGTGCCGCCATACCTCCGAAGGCAGCTGCAACGAATGCTGCAGGATGACCTACAGTAATCCCACTGGGGGGGATGATCGCCGCTGTGTGGACCTCGACCATGAAGAGGACCGCGATAGCCCTCATCCTGTCTATGTGCTTGAGCCTCATGCTGGCACCTCGCAACGGTTGCACCTAGTTGAGCGGTGACAGAAAACGATGCTTCGGGAGAAGCACAAATCTACTCACTCATCATCATCGTCTTTTCCAATTCCCAGCATCGCCCTGGTGCTTGGGTCCGAAAGGCCGTATGCCAGGGACGCAATCGAAGTCACATACATTAGAGCGACAACCGTGTGTACGGCAGTCAATGCGGTTCCGGCTGTTCCTCCGAAGTTTGTCCAACCCATGGGCCCCAGGTTGTCCGAGACCGCTCCAGTGAAGTCCTTGGCACCCTCATCATCGATCTCACTGAAAACATGGATTTCGAATACTGGCATCGACTCAGTGCTATTTTCCGAAAGGTCCGGATTCAAGAAACCGGGTCCGCGTGTGTCCAAGTGGAAAGTAACCTTGACCTTCCCATACATTATCGCTGTAGTAACTGGTTCGACCTTCAGGTCTATGTCCGCTCCGAGGTACACTGGTAGTGCACCGGGAATTACATCAACGTAGGTGGAAGAGCCAATCAGCTTCCCTTGGATCTGTGTATTGGTGGGCTCGACTGTCACTGTATGCTCTACCATGTCGATTCCCTTGTACGTCGTCTTGCTCCCTACCTCGGAGGTCGCAACTGCGTATCCTGCCACATTAAAGCTGAATGGATCGTTCGGGCTTGCCAACGAACCAGCGGTCCCCATCAACGAAGTATCAGAATTCCCAGCATGGTCAGTCAGGAGCCCGTTTGCTCCCTCTTCTCTGTGAGGGGCTCTCCAAGTCAGGTGTTCGGTCATTCCGTACACCTGCCCATCTTCGCATGCGAGGTCGTAGCCAATGAAGTCCCCATTGTCGTCGTAGTCGAAGTCGCAAAGCCCATTCCCGTCAGAATTGATGTAGCCCTGGGCCATCCTCTGGCCCATCGTGTCACCTTTCGTGCTCATCTTGAACACTGACCAGTCTCCGGTGCTGATACCGTCCGATCCGTAGTAGGTTGCATTCGTCTCTAGACTGTTCCAGGAGAAGAATCCGAAGTACGCGCTAACAGCATCGTCCCATCCGTATAGCCAGTTGCTGATGGGCATCGAGTAGTAGGGTGTGTTGCCTGTTACGAAGTTCAGCAGAACTGGCATCACCGTGTCGAAGTAGAAATTGGCGACCCAGTCCCTAAGTGCGTGAGCCGCATCCTCAGTAATGCCGTACAGGTTTGCGACATAGGCATCGTCCCAGACGTGCTGTACCCCTTCTGCATCAGGAAGGCTCAACCCGGAAAGCTCACCATACATGAATGGACCTGGGAATGATGACTTGAGCCCGATTTCCGGGTCGTTTAGGATGAAGTCAGATTGCTCCTGAGTCAGTTCTGCCATACCTGCGAAACTGTCTCTATTCAGCCCTATTGGAATGTAAATACCACCCAATGGATCGTAGTCCCCGAATGCAGTCAGCCACCAATCATTGGAGGCCATGGTCCCCTGTCCACCAGCAAGAATCAACTCGAACTCAGTGGGAGCACCAGTTAACCCCAAGCCGACCCAAGGCTCCACGTAATCTGCAAGGCCAGCAATCGTGAGTAGGCCAACGTTGTATGTCGTCATAGCCCCGAAGTAGTCTGCACTCTGGAGAGGCAGAAGTAATCCAACTACCATGCCCGGAAGAGGGATCCCACTGATTTCGAATGAGGTGAGCATCCCAACGCTTTCGTTGAATAGCAGGTTTTCTAGTGATGACGGATCGCTGATGGTTAGGCCACTGACCTCTGCGAACCTTTCCTTCAACTGCGGGGTCTGATTGTTTATTTCCGCCCCTCCCCCATGCTCGACGAACTTGGACGCTGCCAATGAGTAGATAGCCCAATCCAATGCAACTGTGTCCTCTACTGCAGAGGTCCAGTCACTGTATCCAAGGAGAGCGGCTCTGGCCGGAGTCACTGTGTCACTTGGCGCCCCCATGCCCGCAATCAGAACCGGGCCGATGTCGCAGGTCAGAGCAATACAGTTCCCATAACCGTCATTCGCAGTATAAAATGCAGTTTTTATGGGAGTTAGGTCATGATCATCAGGAATTGTCCAGATGTTAGTTTGACCAGTGGCAGAATATGAAGCAGCTGAAATGTTCAACTCAGCATTCATGTTTCCGAACTTGCCTCCTCCGGCTGCATCAACCGTGCCCCCAATATCCTCAGAGGCCCAGATGCTAGGTGCTCTGTTGGAGAGGTCGAATTCGATCATCTGAGCCGCGAACATCGCCTTAGCGAATATCTCCCCGTACTCGATACCGCTCCCCATTCCTGCTATCCTCTGGGTGTTCCAGAGGATGTTGATCTGGTTGACTACGGTGTCTCCGGATAACGAATCGTGCTCCACTCCATCGTCATCCACCCAGGTGCAATCCTCGCACCACTCGAAGGTCTCGTATCCCGAGTATGTGATCGAGCCCTCGTCATAGTCGAATTCGATGACCTCTCGAGTCGTGTTCTCGTAGTAGATGAATGGGCCTAACATCTCATAGGTGGGCTCAACCGTCGCATCCGCCAGTATTTCCTCCAGATTGGTGATCGAGTTGCCGAAGTACGCCTTCTCGGAAGATGCGTTGATCCAGTCGTCATCGAAGTCAGCCGTGTAATCCTGGTTTCCATCATCATCCAAGCCGTCGTAGCTTCCTGCTACCGTATCTGCTACGGTTCCTTCGATGATGCCGTCTATAGTCCCTGTGACGCCTATTCCGACGTTTACCATCAGAAGCAGCGCCCCAATTATAATTGCAATAGTTCCCTTGTTCTCCATAGTTTCACTCAGACATCCGAAAAGGGGACTAGGCATAAACCATTACACCAGGTTTAGTCATGGATACCTGATACCACTGGGACAACCCTCGCAAGATAAGGTTCATTTCGATACTCATGGGCGATGGCTACGGGGACCCGTAGCTCAGTTGGTTAGAGCGCTCGGCTCATAACCGAGTGGTCATCGGTTCAAATCCGGTCGGGTCCACCATAATTGCAACCTGCAATATTGACACATTTAGGGTCCGACTTGGGCGAAGCCTCAAATATGGTTCGACCGGAGGATTTTGTGATGAGTGCATCGTTTAGAGTACCGTTGATGATACTGGTTGTCTATTTCATGAGCCTCTGCTCGGGAGTGGCCGCAGTTCAAGCACAGACATCTCCAGACGTCTCGCTCACTTGCGACCAACCGGCTCCCATCGAAGTATATCCGGGCGCTCTCCGTTCCACCATCATTTACTGTACCCTAACGAATCCAACTACTCTGACCGAGAAGGTCGATCTGACTTATCAGCAAGGGATAATTTCTGTTGCGGGCCCGGGTTCTGCGTCGGTTCCTCCTGGCGACACCAACTTTCAAGTAGCTGCTAGAGCGGATTTGAGGCAGCCAGAGGGGCAACAAGTTGTCACTATCACTGCTGTTGTGTCACAATGGGGAGGTGCACCTGTAACAACCGCTACTACTCCCACTGAAGCAAAGGTGATGACTGTATTCAAGCAGTTTAGCAGACTAAGGGTTGGTGCAGAGCTGGCCTTCATCCAACTGAGGCCGAAAGTCGACTACACCCTGGTGTTCGATGTGTACAACGATGGCAATGCAAGGGACAAGTTCAATGTGGAGATCCAGAACTACGACGAGTTGAACGACGAGGGTTTCCAACTGAGTCTACCTCTGATCTCGCAGGAGATTGACTCGCTCGCACCTCCGGAGAAGTTCAGGGTGCAGATGCGTACTCCGAAGAACCAAGGATGGACTGACAAGTACTTCAATCTGCAATTCAAGGCCACCTCTGAGTATTCGGTTAGGTCAGAAGGAGTTCCGAATTACCAGATTCAGGTCATGACCATCTACATCAGAGGTGTCTACCTCCCTGGATTCGAGCTAGTGGGAACGACGATGATGGCCGCTCTTGCTGGTGCTGCAATAGGGCGGAACCAAGCCAATGACGAACGACTCGTCGATGAAGATGGAAACGTCACCCCCCTAGATAGTAGGATATTCTAGAAGCCCCCTTCCAAGAGCCATAAGGCAACGGATTGATAACTACTGGTCTAACGTAGAATGCTTAGGGGTGTACGTTTTTGAGTGAAGGTGGTTTACTTGAGAAGGCTGCTGAGCAGAATCCAAGCCCGGCCCCAGTTGCCGTCATGCCTTCTGAGGAGGCTCCAAAAGTAGCCGGACCTGTTGAAGCAGCAAAGTCAGTGGTATTGTTCGGCTTGTTCCCCCTCCTTCTCTTCCGGGCCATCTTAGTCTACTTGCCCGGGGGTATAGATGAACTGGTACTGCCGTTCACATCGATTTCTCTGGTGATGGCGATAGTCTTCCTCGCCTCACTCGTATTCGTCATGTGGAGGCTTGGCTTAGTGACAACTACGGGCCTCGCAGTTTCTGGCTCTGGATCGGTAGCAGCTTCCGTAGTGGTAGTTTCATATCTGCTGATGCTCCTCCTGCCAATGGTGCTAGGGGTTTTCTTGGAGGGGGATCTGTCCGTTGGCCAAATTGAGTATAGTGAGGACGGCGAGTCGATAACAGTCAACATTCTGCAGACTACCATGTCAGACAGGGAATTGGAGGCAGAACTCGTTGTTTTGCAGTCGGGATCCCAAGTCTGGGGTTCCACCGCTAATGTGACTATCGACAGCAGCGATGGGAGGGGTGAGATTACAATCCAAGTGAGTGAATTCTACTCTTCAAACGCCCTCCCAAACTCTCCTTACACACTCAAGGTGACTATCGATGGAAAGGAGCACACTAGAGATTTGACTTACAGCACGATACAGTGGGACTCATCCCAATGGACAGGAGCCGACGCACTCACTCGTGACATCACAGGTGTTGATGGTATTGCCCGAGGTGTCGTGAAGGAGGATCCCGACAGATGCAGCGGAGATGCCCAGAACTGCCTTGTCGGAGTGGTGATGTCAGGTTGGGCGGGACTCGACACCGGGGCGGAATATCCGGCCAGAATGCCATTCGCCGATTTCACCGTTGAAGCAGTGCTCATGGAAGGGAACGACGTAGCAATCGACTATCCTACGATTACGGTTGCTAACACCGTCGCCACTTGGGACTCCAATGGCGGTTTGTTTGGCTCTGGATCCGGATATTGGGGGGACTACGGTTCTGAATTTGCAATGGGGGGGTCGGTCTTCGATGCAAACTTTGGGAAGTACGTGCCGAAGGACGAGTTCGACTCTGCAGGCGACTATGGCTGCTATTCTTTCATCATCACAGTCAGCCAAGAAGGCTCTAACTCCCTTTCTGATACCTCCTACTACGAGTACAGCACGAGCAATTCAAACGATATCTGGGCATCAGTATCAAGCTGTTAGTCAGTCATTGATGCTCGAGAGGAACTCTCTCATCCTTTCCGTCTTCGGATCATCGATAATCGTTGAGGGGCCCTCCTCAGCAATAAGGCCCTGATCCATGTATATCACTCGGTCAGCAACGTCCCGGGCAAAGCCGATCTCGTGAGTAACAACTACCATCGTCATTCCTTCTTCCGCCAGCCCTTGGATAGTCTCGAGAACCGAACCTATTAGCTCGGGATCTAGAGCGCTGGTCGGCTCATCGAACAGCATTACCTCGGGCTTCATTGCAAGTGCCCTAGCAATGGCAACCCTCTGCTTCTGGCCTCCTGAGAGGTTGCCTGGATAAGCATCGACTCTGCCAAGCATGTCTACTCTGTCCAGTACCTTTCGTGCCTGCGATTCGGCTTCTTCCTTGCTCATCCCCCTTACGTGAATTAGTCCTAGGGATACATTGTCAATCACCCTCAAGTGGGCGAATAGCTCGAACGACTGGAAGACCATTCCGATTCTGGAACGCACGTCATTGATGTCTGCTGCAGGGGTGTTTATCCTCTCGCCTTTCAGTTGGACTATCCCCTTGGTCGGCTCGATCAGTCTATTGATGCACCTGAGGACTGTCGACTTCCCACTTCCCGACGAACCGATGATTGCCAGTGAATCTCCCTCGGATACTTCGAACGAGACACCTCTGACTGCATGGACCCCTCCGACGTAGGTTTTCTCCATGTCCTTGACACTGAGAATTATCTCAGACATTCAAGCACCCCCTGAGATCCCTAGCCCTGGAATCCTGGTTCTTTCCTCTAGGTACCTTAGGAAGAGAGCCAGTGTCCAAGTGATTAGGAAGTAGGACACTAGTACCATCCCCCATGTCCAGAATACTTGGAAAGTGGTCGCTACGATCAACTTGCCCTGCCTAGTTATTTCTGCATAACCTATGATCATAGCCAAAGATGAGTTCAGCACAAGATTGACCATCTCGTTACCCAATGGCGGGATGCAAATCCTTACTGCCTGTGGCATTACTACCAGTCTCATCGACTGCATATAGTTCAGGCCTATGCTCCTTCCTGCCTCCATCTGCCCAGAAGGGATGGCAGCAATCGCCCCTCTGATGGTTTCGCACTGGTAGGCTCCCGAGTTCAATCCTAGTGCGAAGATTGCACTAATGTACGCCCTATCTTCTAAGATCCCACCAACCGGACGCCCATAGGCCAGGGATTCCGGATTGGTCTCGTAGACAACAAAGATGTCAGTGAGGAAGTTAGCATTTCCCTGTAGGTATTCGAAGTTCAATAGCATTAGTCCGGGGTCCTGCATCCGCCTGCCCAGCTCGAATCCGAAGTGGATGAACATGAACTGCACCAGTAGTGGGGTATTGCGGAAAATATCGGTGTATGCCGTAGCGATTGCGTTTAGTGGCCTAATCCCCCATGGGTTCAATGAGAATTCTGACTTCCCTATCTTTAGGTCACGAATCGAGAAATCTCCATTGCAGGAGAGGAAAATCCCCCCTAGAACTGCTATAGCCAGTCCGAGAATAATCCAGAAAACAGATGTCGGAGCCCCAATTGGGGAGTATATGTGCTCCCACCCATCTAGATTCAGTGCACTAATTTCATCAAGATTGGAGAATATCCGGTAGACTCCGAAAACAACCAATATCAATCCCACAACTCTAATCGAGAAAATGTTCAGTGGCTCACTAGCCGCAATATCTGCTGATTTGCCTTTTATTGAAATCAACATTTTTTCGAGTTTGATTGGGTTTTCAATAGTCCGATATTTTCTTCCGATCCCATAATGTCCGACGATATTTAGAACCGAAAGAGGAACTTTCAGGATGATCCACAATGGACCTAATGTAGCCAAAACCAGTAATTGGAGAAATTGGTAACGGTTGCTCTGCGCGACGTTCTTCAGAGTGGTCGGAGAGGTCTTCAACATCGAAAGAATGATTCCCAGTGAGAATCCCATAATAATGCCGAAAAAGACGATTTTGACGGTTGCAAGCAGGCCGTCCATCAGCCTCTCTTTAGAGTAGTCGACGAATTGCCCAAAGTCACCGAAGTCAGCAACCTCGAATCCAATGAGTTCCTCCGAACCAGCATTTTCGGTCCTGAGAATGACTCCCTCATCGCCTACAGCAACGCCCGTGAAGCCATCTAGCATCGCAAATGCATTGAAACCAGTTTCGTTCGAAACAGGAATCATCTGTTGCGAGACTATGTTGCCTCCATCTTTGCTCAGGGACAAGTAGCCATTCGTACCGGCTAGCATTATCTTGGACTGGGATAGGACTTCCAGTGATGAAGCAACATTGTCAAGCTCGGTACCACCGGCAACGAACTCA
Organism: Marine Group II euryarchaeote MED-G35; assembly: GCA_002457155.1. GTDB lineage: Archaea > Thermoplasmatota > Poseidoniia > Poseidoniales > Thalassarchaeaceae > UBA36. The sequence continues at coordinate 39,789 of NTJS01000009.1, read as the reverse complement.
TTTCCACCCCCTGCGGGGTACTCCCTTTCTATTTCCACTATGCTCCAGACGAAACCTACTGCGAGGTTTCCTTCTCGGGACGATTTCAGTATATGTCCTTCCTCGGAGATTGCGTATGCTCTGATGGAGCTATAGTACTCAATGTCAACGATATCCACTGCGGATAATTCACCAGGAGCATCCCTGTAGTCCCAAGATGATCCTCCATCATCTGTAGCGAGAATAGTCCCATCCTCGCCCGAAATAATGCCAAATTCTCCATCTAGGAAAGAGACACTAAGAAGATCATTCGAAATCCCAATCGAACGATTAATCCACTCATCGCCGTCAAACTCCCATATCTCCCCATTTTCTCCTACAGTTACAAACTCATTAGTTCCGGTTAGAGCAACATCGTTAATGAGAAAATGACCTGGGAAAATTGGGATTTCCTGATTGCTGTCATCTTCACCGCCCCCTATGTTCTCTAGAATTATCGCCACTCCTTCATCGGTCGCAATTAATATTGAATTATGCCCCGAATCGGAATGCGACCATTCGTGACTCCCCGTGGAGTCCACTTCCCATGTGATGCCTCCGTCTAGACTCCTTAGCATAACCCCTCCATCTCCAAATGCCCAAATCTCCCCGTTTATCGCCTCGGCGGTGTGCAAATCGGAATCAGTTCCCCCATCAACTAGTTCCCATCCGCTCCTAACTTCCTGAGCCAAAACCCCACTGAACGATATCAATAGGAGGAATAGGACGACCGGCAGAAAAATTTTGGAGCCATGGGCGAGCCCCCGCCCGCTCTCGGTAGATGCTTCCGGCGTCATGTTGCCCCGTCACTCGCTGGACTCCGAGGATTTAGTCTAGCCGACCATCATGACCTAGTTTCCGACAAAGAATGCCATTGGGCAATATTGATGGGGGAAATCTCTCCGATGGTGCATATGGGCGAATTATTGTACAGTGGAAAGGTAAAGCAGGTATGGAGCACAGAAGATCCAGATGTCATTGAATTCAGGTACACCGATCAGATTTCGGTCTTCGATCAGGTCATACCCAGTCTAATACCTCGAAAGGGCGAGTCACTGAATAGGGCCTCTTGTCACTGGTTTGGGTTGATAGAAAAAGAGGGAATTTGCAAGACCCATGTAATCGAGATGAATGCTCCAGACAGGGTCCTTGCAAGGCGCTTCGACGTCATAAGGGAGCCAGGTGCTATTTCCAAGGACGCTGAGAACTTCTTCGTCCCCTTGGAGGTAATTTGCAGACACTACCTCGCCGGAACTGCTTGGAGGAGGTACCAGAGGGGAGAGGCCTCCGCAGAGCAATTTGGATTCGATTCGGGAGACGTCCTCCATGAGGGGGCGAGGCTTCCTGAGCCCTTCCTAGAAGTTTCCACCAAATTCGAGAAATTCGATCGTAACCTTGAGAGGGGGGAAGCGTTGGAGATTTCTAATCTCGATCCCGAGGAGTTGGATGGTATTCTAGAAATTGTTCTTGAGGTGGACTCTGTTATCGAACGCGAGACTTCAAAGAGAGGCCTAATTCATGTTGACGGAAAGAAGGAATTTGCATTGGGGGCTGGAAGGAAACCGATCCTGATCGACTCTTTCGGTACATTGGATGAAGATCGATGGTGGGATGCAGACGCATACGAGGATGGGGAGATAGTCCAACTTTCGAAGGAAGCAGTCAGGAAGCACTACATCGAATCTGGCCATCATGCTGCTCTTTACGAGGCCAGGCAGTCAAACACTGATGAACCCCCAATACCAGCTCTCCCAGATGACATAATTGAAAGTACGGCTGAACTATACGCAAGTATGTTCCAGCGCCTCACTGGAGAGGCACTCTGATGGGGACCCATGAGTACGAAGATGATCCCAGAAACGAGACGGTACTAATATCCGTTAATGGAAAAATTCTCCCTCGTAGCGAAGCCATGGTCTCCGTCTTCGATGCTGGCTTCCTCCTGGGTGATGGTATCTGGGAGTCATTCAGACTCCATGAGGGAAAACTCGTATTCATTGAAGATCACATGGATAGGCTCTTTCGCGGCGCTTCAGAGATTTCTCTAGACCCGGGCAAGTCTAGGAATCAGATTTTGGATGAAATCTACAAGGTAATCTCTGCGAACCAGATGCACGACCAAGTCCATCTGCGACTGATAATTTCCAGGGGTCTGAAACCTACACCATACCAAGCACCATGGGTGATCTCATCCCCTCCAACCATTGTTATCATTCCAGAGTACAAGGAAGCAAACCCCATGAGGTCAGTCGAAGGAATCAGTCTAGTCTCCGTGGAGGTAAGAAGGAGCGGACCCGAGATTCAGGATCCAAGGATTAACAGCCTTTCCAAGCATAACTGCATTGCAGCTTGCATTGAGGCGGCCGAGAAGGGAGGAGATGAGGGTCTGATGATGGATCCTCATGGCTTTGTCTCTACATGCAACTCGACCCACTTCTTCATGGTAAAGGGGGGGGAGGTCTGGACCTCGTCCGGAGAGTATTGCTTAGAGGGGATAACCAGAGGCAAGGTATTGGAGTTATGCGAGAGTAATGGAATCCCCTTCTCCGAGACGGACTTCACATTCGAAGATGTGAATTCAGCCGAAGAGGCATTCGTAACTGGGACGTTTGCAGGCCTCACTCCTGTGGTTTCATTCGACGGAAGCCCAGTTGGAGATGGTAAGAGGGGGCCAATGTGCGAACAACTCCAGAATCTTTACCAGGAACTCGTTAGGGGTTAGTGCCTTGTCTGACGGGGTAAGAATAGCAATGTGGTCCGGCCCACGGAACATCTCCACTGCGATGATGTACGCATTCGACAATAGAATAGACTGCCATGCCACTGATGAGCCACTATATGCGAACTTCCTACTGTCAACAGGAACCCATCATCCTGGCGCCAAAATGGTGATGGAGAACCATGAGACCGACCTCGACCAAGTAATCTCACAAATCACCGGCCCAATACCAGGAGGAAATCCAATCTGGTATCAGAAGCATATGTGCCACCATGTTATGGACGATTCTGACATCTCATGGATTGGCGGGCTAACCAACTGCTTCCTAATCAGAGATCCCCGGGAGGTACTGCTTTCACTGTCTAAGATCACCGACTCAATTGACCTGAGGTCGACTGGCCTCCCACAGCAGATTAGGATAGTGGAATATGTCACTAGGGAGTTGGGATTGGACGCCCCAATTCTTGACTCGAAGGAAATATTGGAGAATCCAAGTGCCTTACTAGGGAAACTGTGCGATTCGGTAGGGATCAAATTCGACGAGAAAATGCTGTCATGGGAGCCCGGACCAAGGAATTGCGACGGAATCTGGGCGAAGTATTGGTACGGTTCAGTGTGGACGTCTTCAGGATTCGCCGCACCATCTCCTAGGAAGGGGGAATTGGGCGCCAAACTCTCAGATGTCTTGGACGAGGCCATGCCATTGTATCAGAAACTCAGGGAGACTCGAATCCGTGCCTAGGAATGCCTTCTCATCATTATCCCACATTTTCTTTTGCTCGCCGATCTCAGGAATACCAGGAGGTGCCTGAAGGCATCCTGAACTCCTCCGTCCAGTGGCTCATCCGACTTCACTGACCAACCTCCTCGCTCTATCTCCTTCCTCAGATCCCCCACATCTGCGGAATCTAGCCAACCAAGTAGCTCGATACCGCCCGCACCCTCGCTGAATCCTGATTGGCACATGCCACCCTCGCTCAAACCACTCACTAGTTTTCCCAGAAGGGGATGCAGGACTGACTCTCCCTTGCTCTCTATTGTGAATTCGAGAAGGTATTCTATTGCATTGCCGTCGTTGCTTGGGAATCTCCCCAGGCGCTCTCTTGAATGGCCTCCGTCCAAGGCTCTTGGGGCTCCTCCCCCATCCTGCCAATCCAGTGCCGAGATGAATAGCGATGTGGCTCTGTCAATCGGCGATGGGTCCCCCTCTATCAATTCAGGCAGCACGTCAAATCCTTCTACGAGCCCCAGCAGATCTCCGTGACTCCCTGTCATCGAGTGGTTTATGGCGCTAATCAGGGAGTCGGGCGCCAATCTTATTGGGTCGAAAGTATGGAACGAAGAAGGACGGATGTAACTCCCCATGATTCGTAATATTAGCTATCTGTCAAGAAGCCTTCTGAGCCTCTGATCATACTCATCTCCATCCTCGACTTCTCCCTGCTGGACGAACTCCACTTCATCGCTATCCGCTTCTTCGGCCTCATCTTCAAACGATTGCTCAGTCTCTTCCGGAGTCTCGGAATCATCGTTACCGCCTTTTGGCATGTTCTTTGCCATCTTCTCATCTATCGCTGCTTGTGCCAGATCCATAAGCCGCTTCCCTTCCTTACGATTAGAAGCGATCCAAGAAATGCCGAGGTACATTCCAACGACAAGGATGGCCACAATCAAACCCGTGCCGAACTCATCGAACTTGTCCTCTAGCGCCGAGCCGCCGCTAAGGATTAGGCTAGTCTCGTCGTCAGTGGGGTCGGAATCCTCGTCCCATGGGAACGAGCAACCAATGGTTACAACCAATACCTCCCCATCTTCCACATCCGGCCTATCGAATTTCGGAGCCGGCACGAATGCCTGGGTCATGTCGACCACATGCTCTGAGAAGTAGTCTTCAGCACTCATTGTGATGGTGCAGTCGGCATCGACCAAGACATTCTCGTTGAGTCTCTTTGTTCCGATGTTGATCTTCTGACTCGAACCCTCTCCTACCAATTCCACGACCCCAATGCCGACGTTCCAATCGCTTCTTCTTACATCGAACGTTCTTTCTTCAGATGTGATCAATGCCCCCTTTCCGTCTAGCAGACGGATGCTGATGCTCCTCTTGCCCGGATCCGGGTTCCAATCAGAACCGCTAAGGTTGATGGATTGGGCGGTTTCGTTCTCCGACAGGGTACCGAAAATGGAATCCAGAACAACCCCGTCATCCCCAATTAGCAGAATTTGAAATTCAAACGACTCGCTTCCATTGGATATCGAGCATGATGCGCGCACGTCTTCGAAACCACCCGAAAATGAGCAAATTGCACTTCTGGGCTCTGACTTAAAAATTGTCAGAGAGTAGCTCAGTGTAGTACTTCCGTCAACAGTCAGGCTTCCATTTGTGGTTGACTCGCCAGGGAGTCGCCATCCCATGCCGCTCCACTCCAATTGGTCTCCGGATATTCCATCGATCACTATTGAATTCTCACTTGCTCCATGGACCCTGATTAGCGAATCGTCCCCCTCGTAGGAGAACAAGTACGGGGAACTCTCCCACGAGTGCTCGTAAAACTGGGCCTCTAGGGAGATCTCCCTCTGGTTCCCTCTGGTATCCATGGCCAAGATTCTGACACTCTCCTCGCCATCTCTCCAATCCTCGTCAGGGACGATCTCAATCGGAACACCCCTTACTTCCCCAACTCCGAGTACAACCCTCATGGAACCCTTTGATTCCCAATTCTGAGGCAGATCGAGTACTTGGAACTCTATTGTCGTTGGAGTGTTTCCCGTGTTCGTGACTATTGCGTTGGGAAGTCCACCCAGGGGCGAAACGACCCAAGGACCAGAACCCCCCATAGAGAAGTTGAACTCCGATGACACCCTCAGGGGAAGGGTGATCTCCATTAGCCCAAGGGAGTCACCATCTCTGACCCTAATGTGCAATTCAACAGTCTTGCTTGGCGTAGCCGTCTCTGGAGGGGTGACATTGAATGCCAACGTAGTCGAAGAGCCTGGTTCGACTTCTGGCAGATCGTGCAATCCATCGATCACCCACCCGTTCTGGCCAGAAATATAGGCCGAAACGAAGGGCGTGCTCGGATTATTTCCCTCCTGAATTATCTCGATCTCTACCGACGAGCCATTGGCATCTATTTCCAAATCGGCCATAGATGAGGAGATTCCCCAACCGGGGATCCTAGAAACTTCGACGAAGAAGTGGAATTCCATGACCACTTCATTCCTGGCATCAGCGATTACGTTCACCCTCATAATTGACCCATTCCAGGAATCCTCTGGCACCGAAGCAGAGATTGACAGCGACTCGGTTCCGTTGACCGAAACCCCTGTGGAAGAGCTTCCGTTTGCCTTCCAGTCCTGCGATGAATCCGAACCGATCAGCAACAACTGGGTTCCAACAAGGAGAGATAGGTCATCAACCAAGTTCCCCGTATTTGTGGCATTTATCGACAAAGTCTTGCTCTCTCCCGGAGATAGCAGGAAGGTCGAACCATTAATCGGAGAACCATCGTCCAGTAGGTCAATCTCCCATCTATGGTCCTGCCTGACTTCGAAAATCACCACTTCCGTCTCAGACACCGTATCATTGCCCTGCGAAGTCATGGTGAAAGAGATGGAAATGGGGACCCTGGCCGGCGCGTCTTCAGACAATGTCACGCTAACTGGAACGGTCCTGAGGCTACCTGCACCAAGTTCAACCGGGTTGCTGGAGAAAGAAACCTCAATCCCTGGGTCGGAAGTGATGTTCTCGTCGAGGATTAACTCATGGGAGAGTGAGTATGCATCATCGCCATTTCCAGGATTCTCAAGACGTAGTACAACCAGGTTAGAGTCTTCAACGTCCACTACGAATGGCTGTGTTGTCGGGGAGTTGATTTCCAAACCAGCTCGATGAATCTGCAGAACCTCTATTGAAAGGGACAATGGCGACTCAGAACCAGTCGTCCCCCCACTGCCCTCGAAGAGGTGGAAAGAAGGACGTGCATCCTCTGGAAGGTCAAGCGAAAGTGCTCCACTAACTCTCGAACCAGGGTCTCCAGATATGGAAATCACATCCCCCGTGACTGATAGATGCCCGCTACCGGTCCATGACCAGCCTTGGATGGCCATCCCAGAATCGACCAGTGACCAATTAACATGGCCATCTTCCTCGGGCAAGTCTGCCAAAATCTCCCAAGTCAGGTTCTGAGTGGGCACAGATCTGATGTGGCTGGGTTGTACGGTCGATCTAGAAGCAACAAACTCTAGTTGGATTTGGCTGCACTCTTGCTCTTCCCCAGATCCGACGCACATGCTTAGTGGGGTGCTGACGCTCTCTCCGGGATCGGTGCCGCTCGGTACGACTAGTCTTGCCGTCACCTCCTTCATCTCTCCCGGACCAAGAGAAAGTGCGCTAATCTCATCCCCCTTGGAGTCAAAAATTCTGAGGTCAGAGCCCCAATCGGTACCATCCCATGATATCGCAATCTGTTCCTCGGCTGCATTGCCGACGTTCTCAATCATCAACCAAGCCCTAGCATCTTCGGACACCAGCCCTAAACCTGTACTTTGAGCCGTCCCGTCAGGGCCTCTGAGTGACACCCCCCTGGTCCTGTTCGCTTCTATTGGTATGTTAGCGGATATTTCAGCAGGCCCGTCATCATGCGAGAGTGTTAGTGCCAGGAAACCGGAATCGGAGCCCAGAGCTCCTGAGGGCGAGACAACTTTGAGAACCGGACTCCATAACTCATCTACGTCAATCTCTACTGAGGTAATGCCTCCGGGAGTCTCGTCCACCCACGTCCAACCGTTTGGCAGCGAAGAATCGTCCACGTCTAGCGACCAAGTTCCTGCCAGCCTACCCGTCGACCTAATTCCAAATTCTGCATAACCCTCACTGCCGGGATCGATTCGCAGAGGCTCGGTCGGGATTTCGAATGATGCATTGTAAGTCGGGATAATGGAAAGTGTACGAACCTGGATATCGTTGTCATATCTTGCTTGGCTCAAGTTGAGATATGGGTCCAGAACCAATTCGAACGTGTGTTCTCCCAATCCCCCGCTCCATTCTAAGCTAAAAGACGAGAAAGAACCCGGACCACTGGGCTCCACCGGGGTCATGGACGAAATTCCGGCCCCCCCAATCTTCTCCCCGTTGGCATATAGGGCCACGTCTACAACCTCGTCAGTCTCAGCCGTACCTGCATTCTCGATGTAGACGGTCACTGTGACATCTTCCCCCGGGTCCGGGGCGCTCGGATTGAACTCGATCCCCCTACCATCCGTCAATGGCCTTACATCGGGCATTGCAGTTGAAATAACCATGCTGCCAAGAACTATGTCGAGAGTTGCATCCCCATCAACATCGGCCAAGGAAGGGGATGCCCAAGTCCTATGTTCGAGCTCGATCTCGTCTGACCATTCTGAGTTTATTCCCGCAGGGGATCCCGTAGAGCCATCGAAAGCCCAAAGTGACCTTCCGTAGGAAACCAGTAACTCTGGCTCATCCTCGGAATCAATATCCATCCATGTTGGGGCAGCAACAGCAATCTCGTCGTTAGGATTGCCACTACTCTGCTCTAGGTCCTGGACCCATTCTTGATTAGGGGTGCTTCCTCCAACGTCATGGCATCCAGCAGCACCATGCCTATCCGTCGTTGTCTGCCACCAAGTGTTCCAGCATACCCTATCATGAGTCCCATCGCCATTGGTGTCAATCGCGGTTGGGGGGGCATCAGCGAAGCCATTGGATGCATCGAATTCCCACAATTGAGAACCATCGGAGATCTCCAATCCCCTAAATTCAGCCCCATCTACTGCTGCTGAGCCATCAGCATCACTAGGGATTGTAACGATGATTTCTGGGTCCTCATCTGAATCTAGGTTTGCGATAATAGGGCCGGGTAGTCTGATATGGGGCGAATTCGTATCACCATCCAGGTTGTTCAGAGACAGTCCACCTTGCCAGACCGAACTTCCAGTTTCTGAATCTATCTTCCAAACCCACATCCCGCCATTATTCGCCTCAATGGTAGTCAGAATCACGTAACCAGTGTCGTCGTCAACCTGGGCGAAAGCCGGATCGGAGGGATGACTACCTTTGCTCAATGCTACTTCCCAAATTGAATTCGGAGTCCCATTAACCTGAAGCGGCAAAGCGAGGACAACGGGATCTTCAGAAACCTCGTCTATGGCAGCGATGACCAATTCAGCATCTCCATCTAGATCAATATCGGCAAGCAGGGGTTGAGTAGTAGGCTTGTGACCGCCAAGAATTCCACTTGTGTACGGCCCCTCGTCACTGCTAATCATCAGAGAGTCGTCATTCCAGGACCAAAGCAACTCCTCCGAATGTCCCGAGTATGACCACCCTGTAACCGTGCATGAGAGCCTCGGAGACCAGGCATCTACGTTCAACGACCCTCCGGCATCATATGAGACTAGAATCTCGGCCTTCCCATCTTCATCGATATCCACTATCACAGGAGCCGCCTTAATTTTCTCAGTTTCCCCCAAATCAACCTGCCATGAGAGCTCAGAGTCTTCCCCCTCAATTAGTCGGAGTATGCTGTGGTCCGATCCCGAAACATCCTCTGTTTGGACCAATACTGTGAACAGAGAACTCTCTCCGCACCTCTGTGATGCTCCAGGGCCCACTTCGATAGAACCAGAAAAATCAGCAACCGGAGTTGCAAGAGAATCAGTCCCAATCGAGTTTGAGCCATAGGCCCAATTCACAGACGGCTCCACGATCGACAGAAGCGATTCAGAGTCGGCAGGGTTTCCCGTACCCGCTCCACCTGATGGGCCATGATTGGGGATATCTGCAATCCTAGATGCGGTTCTGCCAGACTGAGGCCAGGGTTGGCCCCCATCGGTCCAAACTTCGTCCCCCTCTCCTTGCGTGCTCATAATTACGCCTAGGTCCCCTCCAAGGATTTCTTCTTTGGACGGATCCAGATTGGTGGTTGCCAGCGGAGTTGCTAGTAGAGATGCAACGACTATGGCGCAAATCGCTTTCCGCCGCGACGCTTGCACTAAGGTTGCTGGCACCATCAGAATCTGAGATGCAATCTGGAGTCCACTTGAACATTCGCACCAAACCCACATTCAGACCTACGGTCTGATGGACAAACCAAGTAGCCGGGCAAATCTTCCAATCCGTTGTGCTTATACAGGAGGGGTCGGTGGCCGGGTCGCACGGACCTCTCCTCCAGAGGCATGGCCGATGAGGGACGGGAGGCGACTCCCACCTCTGTCCGGCTTCAGGAAGGGTTCCGCATAGGAGGAAAAAGAATGTACACCCTTGAGACAAGAGAGTCAACTATCCGTATACCTGCAGAGTACATCCGCAGAGGCCGCAGATTAGAAGACCACATAGATGAGCTAGCTCACGATGCATTTGAGTGCAGGTTTGACGAGGATGAGAACTTCACGCTATTGACCTTCGATCACGAGGCCGTTGGCCGAGGAAAAATAATCCACGGAGATGGTGCTATTTACCAAAATGTTAGATTCAAGGCGCTGGTTTTCTCGATGGACAACAATGAGGTTGTCGATGGGGCCGTTTCCGAGGTATCCGAGTACGGTGCATTCGTGAGGATTGGCCCCATGGAGGCACTACTACACAAGTCTCAGATTCTTGACGAACCAATTCAGGTTAACTTGGGAGTAAAGAGGATCGAGGGTTCTCAGAGTGGTAGGAATCTGGAAGAAGGCTCATTTGTTCGATCAAGGATTGTTTCCAAGTCGATCAACCACAATGACCCTCGATCAAGTAAGATCGGATTAAACTGCAAGATGGATGGACTCGGCTCGTTCGACTGGGTCGGAGGGGATGAATAACATGGTCAAGCAACCATTCGCATGTGGGGAGTGCAACATGATACTCCCGGATCCTGAGAAGAAGTCAGATCCTCCTCAGTGCAATTACTGCCCCAGTGCCCCGGTGACCACTGACTGGCAGGGGTTTGTTGTGATAATGCACCCAGACAGATCAGAAGTCGCCAAGAGGCTCCAGATCGATAGACCCGGAAGTTATGCCCTAAAGGTAAATATCAGGTAGGTGGAAATGTGGAAGTCATTGAGAGAAAGGAAAATGCAGTGCTTGACAGAGTCGAACTGACGTTCCAGTGGAATCACTCTGGGGAGTCCACCCCATCCCTATCCGAGATGGTCGATGCAGCAGCTAAGGCAGAACCAGGGGCCGATAAGAAACTGGTCTTCGTCAAGAATGTCAACACTAGGTTCGGCATGTCCAGAACATCGGGGATGGCTCTGATATACGGTGCAGCAGAGTCGGCTTCAATTGAGCCGAACTACGTCATTGAAAGGCACAAGTCATTGAATGAAACAGAATCAAAGGAGAAAAAGGCCGTGGAATCGGAACCAGAGGAGCCAGAACCCGAGGAAGCCGGAGAGGGGGATGAGGCTTGATGGGTGGTTCTGGAGAGAAGTGGAAGAAATCAAAACCATCAAAATACTCTGTAGAAGGTGGCGAACTGGTCAGGAAGGGTACCGAGTGCCCCAATTGCGGACCTGGGGTTTTCATGGGCGAGCACAGCGATAGAAAGGTCTGTGGAAAGTGCGGTCATTCCATAACTGGTGACTCAGAATAGCCCTGGAAGCCACTCCACGAGCCATCATTGGCCAATACCATTCCGTCTATTATGGCGATGCCTACATTCTCTCTTTCCGAAATATCTACTCCCGAACTGGACAGAAAACCATCTTGCCTCCATCCCGTCCATCTCCAGTCACCATTTTCGAACTCGGCATCCAGTACCGGGCTCCCGGTTCTGTAGATTCGATGTTCCCCCTCTATTTTGTCCATTATTGCAATTGACCCCTCGTGGAGCATCACAAACCATCCTCCCTCATCAGAGAAAACTACGCCGGAAACATTGTCCCCGAAGTCAATTACGCTGGAGAAAATCTCTAGGCCATTAGAGGGATCTAGAACCGACACCCCACCTGCCTTGGACCAAATTGATATTCCTCCAGAAAATTCCACGACCCCGACTATCTGGTCGTAAGCGGAAATACTGGATATAGAAGGCCACCTAGGTAGCAGACCTCTCCAGACTTCATTTGCATGGTGGTCAATCATATAAATTCCTGAAACAGTGGCAAAAACCACGTTATTTCCAGATTTGCCCATCTTCATTGGTTCTGAGTCCATTACCCTGTGCCACAATGAGTTTGAGGGCACTACATCAGATCCCTTCAGGGAGTTAATCGCAGTGCGCAAATCCTCTCTGCTTGAACCGTCCTCCCATTCAGTATCGATAGGTAGCGCAGCCATTCTAGCTTGTCTGAATTCCCTATCTAGCCAAATCCCAATCCAGGTTTGGTCTATGATCAGACCATCAATTATTGGAGTTGGAAATGGGGTTACAACGCTTCCCAAGCGATGACCTTGCCGATTTATCTTCACCAGTTCCCCCTGAGTTCCAGACAAAACGTGGATATCGCTACCCTTTGAGACTCTTTCAGGAGAAAAATCTGGTACCTCGGGAATTTCCCAGAGCCAACTCCGCACAACCCGGCCTAGCAGGCGTGACACATCCCCGCGTACTCTCACATCTTCCCGAAGCAGAACAACTATTGAAAGAGTGCCCGAGAATATTGAAGATACAATCGCCCTCACGGGCCATGGTCTCACTGCTTCTTGCTTCCTCAGAAGACCCCGCCTCGATGAATATCCTGACGGAGTTAATGGGCATAGGTGGATGGGGGGGCTCACAAGAATTTGAACATGGTCAGGTTACTAGGCATTCGTGCGGAAATGTCGAGGCACTTCTGATTGATGATTTGCACATTTGGGCAGATGGCATCGATGCTACCCATTCATTGTTGACTGGTTCGAATGTCGACGAGGTCTTAGTTCTCTCAAGACACGTTTCCGCATCAGAGACCCCTGCTCTGACCCTCCATGCAATAGGGGTCCCAGGTGAATTTCCACACGGTGAAAAAGCTCGATCAGGAGGAATAACCGGTACGGCCGTCCCTCCTTCTACGAGATTCGGAGAACTATTCAGAAATATGTGCATAATAGCCAAGGAAGCACATCTCGAAAATGAGTACGACCTCACTTTAGAGGCTACTCACCATGGTCCGGTTCTAGTAGCCCCTACGCTATATCTCGAAATAGGATCAACCTTAGAACAATGGGAAGATGTCAGAGCTGCTAGGGTGTGGTCGAAGACAATCGCCCTTTGTCTGGGGATGTCAGAACGCTCTACCAAGACGGATTGGGATGGGCATGGCAGTGTAATGATTGGTCTCGGAGGCGGGCACTATGCCCCTCGCCACAAAGCTGTGATCGCTGAATCAGATGTCTGGGTTGGGCACATCTTGGCTAACTATGCAATCGTCTTCGAAGAAGAACAGTCGGACACTCCATTGCCACAGGGCCCGTGGGCTCACTCTGTTCGAACTGCTGTGGAGTCAACCAGGCTTGCATTCCCTGGTGGAGATATTTTCGCCCACTTAGATCGTAAGTCATTCAAGGGGTGGCAAAGATCCGCATTGGCCACTCTTCTTTCCGAACTCGGAGTACCAGTCCTACGGGGAAAGCAAATTTGCCCCCCGTAATCGTCAAGTCTCTAGCCACGCTGTGGTAGGCATGGGTCTCTTCGGCCGAACCATCGTCACCTTCCTCCCCCTTGCTCCGAGATTTATTGTAGGATGGGTGGCTAAGAGGTACACAGCAGGAGAAAACCTAGGCCAGGCACTTGAACTGATGAGGACACTCTCGTCAGAGGGCGCATGCTTCACGATTGACGTTCTGGGCGAGGAGATCAAGTCCATCGACGAGTCATCATGGTTCATCAATGAGTATGAATCTGTCATCGACTCAATAGTAGATAGCGGAATCGATGCCAACATCTCAATCAAACCAACTGCCCTTGGTCTCCTTATCGACGAGAAATCAGCCCTCTCAAACATTGAAAGAATAGTTCGAAAGGCGGCGAAAGACGACATCTTCGTTAGGCTAGATATGGAAGATAACAGAGTTACTCAGGCAACAATTGATGCGGCATTAACAATTCAGCATCAGGGGCTTGAGAACATAGGTGTTGTCCTCCAGGGAAGGATGTTCAGGACTCCAGATGATATCTCAAAAATGAGTAAATTACTGGGTGCAAAGTCAGATTTTAGAATTTGCAAGGGGATATACCTAGAACCTCCAGAAATCTCCTACACAAGCTACCTTGACATCGTAGATTCGACTAATCGTGCTATAGATCTGATGTTGGACTCCGGTTCCTATACGGCAATCGCTTCTCATGATATTCCAGTAATTGAACATGCCCTGAAGTCATTGGAATCCCGCGGTCTTGGCCCCGGAAAGGAAGACTCTCGTCACAATCCTCCAGTTCCTATGAGAAAAGGAAAGGGCCCGGGCTACGAATTTCAGTTCCTTTTGGGAGTGAGGGGGAACATCAGGAGGGATCTTTCCAACAAAGGACATAGGACAAGGATTTACTTGCCATATGGTGAGAAATGGTACGAGTATGGGATGCGCAGACTCCGAGAAAATCCAGGAGTTGCAGTACACGTCACTAAGTCGCTATTTATGCCTTGGACCAATCGAAGATGATGCAGAGTTTCTTACACAGAAACACTTCGCAATGAATCGTGAGCGACCAGATATTGAACATCGCAGGATATCGATTCGTCGATCTTCATGACCGGGACGAATTACGTGACCCATTCATGGAGCAGTGCACCTCCTTGGAACTGAAGGGGACAATTCTCTTGAGTCCCAATGGGATAAACTTCTTTCTAGCAGGTTCTGAGGAATCAGTGAGGGCATTCATCGAGTACCTGGAGTCGGACAAGAGATTCTCTGGGATTCCAATAAAATTCAGTCTTACCGATTACCAACCCTTCCGTCGCATGCTCGTCAAGAGGAAGAACGAGATTATCTCGCTAGGGATGTCTGAAATCAAGCCATCCGAGTTTACAGGAGCATATATCAAACCAATTGAATTCAAGCATCTCATGGATGAAGGGGAAGATCTCCTGGTTTTGGACACTAGGAACGACTATGAGACCAGGATAGGATCCTTCGAGGGCTCTCTTGAGCTAGGGATTTCTTCATTCAGGGATTTCCCAAATGCCATCGAATCCATCCCCGAGGAGTACAAGTCTAAGGCCGTAGTGATGTACTGCACCGGCGGAATCAGATGTGAGAAGGCATCTGCAGTCATGCTGAATGCTGGATTCGAGGATGTTAAGCAACTTGAAGGTGGAATCCTAGGGTATTTCGAAGAATGTGGAGGTTCATACTGGGAAGGGGATTGTTTCGTCTTCGATCAACGTGTTGCTATAGATTCTGATCTGACAGAGACGGACATTCAGATGTGCTTCAAGTGCCGAGAACCATTGTCATTGGATGAGCAGAACTCCGAATACTACGTAATCGGGGATCATTGCCCCTATTGCGCCACTATTCGGCATGATGCCACAGTCCAATAGTCTTGGAACCGTCTGATTCAAGTCTGACCGCTTCTCGAACGAATCATGCGACCCGCTTCGATAGCTATTCTCGTAGTCTTGGTTTCCCCCCTACTCTCCTCATCCACCGTGGCCATCTCAGATTCGGCAGAAGACTCTCCGTGGTGGGAGTCAACATCGATGGATTTGGATCGGGACGGGATACATGACGCGATTTGGGTTGCAATTGGGAGTGATCTCCATGACTGGGTCGACACGAATGACACGATTAGCGTAATCGTAGATTTTGACCATCAGCCCACGTCCGAGGATCAGGAGATGCTAGAGCGCGAGGTCGACTTCAGAACTCAATTTCGTTACCATCTGATCGATAGCATTGCTGGAAGAGTAGCGGTGGATGATATCGTGGAAATGTCGGATCTTCCCGGGGTTGTCCTAATCGAACTAGACGGAATTCTAACAATCCAAATGAATGACGTGAAGGATATACATGGAATCCCGATGATTTGGGAGGATACAGGTTACACGGGCAAGGGCAGTGTCGTCTCCATCATTGATACTGGGATTGACTCAGAACACGTAGGACTCGACGATATGGATGACGACAACTCAACAAATGACTCGAAGGTAATCGCATTCTACGACGCAGTTAACAATCCAGACAAGACAAATGGCACTGAAGTGAAGGCCTATGATGATCAGGGACACGGGTCCCACTGTGCCGGGATTACTGCCGGAACCGGTGCGCCTACTTACGAGTACGTCGGCGTCGCACCAAAGGCTCAGTTGGTTGGAGTCAAGGTCCTAGATGAAGGGGGCTCAGGATCCTTTGCAACCGTTATGGCCGGTATGCAGTGGACTGTTGACAAGAGACACGATTTCAATATCAGGGCAGCCAGCATGAGCCTTGGTGGATTCGGTCTAATTGAGTGGACGTCTAGTGAGGAGGAAAGCGTAAACAGGATGGCCAATGAAATGGTTAGATCTGGAGTGGCCCTGTTCATCGCTGCAGGAAACTCAGCGGTAAGTGCCCAGATAGGGACTCCTGGTTCTGCTGAGGATGTGATAACCGTTGGAGCCCTAGATAAGGACACTTCTATTGCAGTGTATTCAAGCCAAGGACCAACTGAAGAGGGGAGGGTGAAGCCAAACATCGCATTTGTAGGATCGAGTGTAATGGCTCCGGAGGCCAATTCCGGAGACGGATACGTAGGTTACTCAGGAACTAGCATGGCCACGCCCGGTGCAGCCGGACTCGCTGCTCTGATGTACCAGGCTAATCCCGATCTCTCGCCTTTTGATATCCGTAACATAATGCAGGAGACATCTACATATCGGCAGTGTCACTATATGCTAGCGAATGAGCCATGCGCTGAGGACCTGATTCCTAAGAATCGGCAGAACAACGTCTATGGTCATGGACACGTCGAAGGTCTACCTGCACTTCTTGAAGCTGCCAACTACGTTTATGGCCTTAACACAGATCTAAATCTGAGCATAGACGAAGAAATCCCGGAAGAAAATCGAATCAACCTATCTCCCGGCGAATCTTTCCTCGTTTCCGTAGAGGGTTCTCCGATGGAGGTCCAATGGAGGACTTGGGATATGAGGGATAACTGGATGAGCCACCCAGAGTTCTCTGAAGGCGACTCAAATTTTGGCATTAGCCACACAATGCTTGTCGACAGACTCCAATACCTGCCAGGCAACCAGATTGAGGGGAATCAGACAGTTATGGTAAGGGCAATTCTTGACAATGATGCTTCTACAAACCTAGTCGCTCACGTTTTCGTCCTTGGCTCTGAGACCCAAAACGAGAATGGCCCAGGAGGACAGAATTCCAGATTCATTGTGACAGCTCTGTCTCTGGTCGTAGTCTTGCTAATCGGTTTGCTGACCCTCTCAGTGATTCGACTTAGGCAGAAAGACATGGATGAATATGAGTTCGAATACTCAAACAAATCCGATAAATTGGGTGATGACTAGAGGCCTACCAATACTCTTTGTCCGGAGGGTGCAAGTATATTCTACGAATTTCATTTGCAACCCTACTTCCAGTCAGTGTCCTGCCCTTGCCAGTATGAATTGCCCTAATCCTCCACCTAGATTCTGCAAAGTCAATTATTGTTCCACAAGAGAAGACTTTGTCTGGTTCACATTCCAATTTCCCAGACTCACTAATTTCACCACTTGTCATAGTAATTCCAACTATGGTCTTATCGGATCTGGTCGCCCACATCGATAAAATCTTAGACGCACTGAGGACTTTCTGTGGCCGTGAATCATTATTGTCAATTCTTGTCACCATCCAAGTTATCCCCTCATGCTCGAACATGTCACCAACAGAAATCTCCTCATCCTCGTCGACCTCAATTTCTACACCGAAACTCTCCCTCCCATCCGACAAAGTAGTCTTCACCATCACTGGCTTCGGAGGACGAATCATTATTTTATGAACAAATGAGCATGTAATGCATCTGACCAAGAAATCTTCTCCCTCCCCCTGGGGGGTCCTCTTGATTATCGAATGACCAGTAACTTCGTCGCAACTAGGGCATTCGGAAAAGGCGCCCTCGTCTTCATCACTCATGTTTAATCGTGATGAGGCAGGGTATTCAACCCATCCTAGAGTATTATTGAAGAGTAACACTCGTCAGAGCGAACCGTGGGCGATGACAGCAATGGTAACGACCTCCCTCAGATGTCAGATGCAGATGTCATGACGCGGCTTCTCACAGAGAATCTCCAGAGGGATCAGTCCGAGCCAGAGATTGCTTCCAGTATCGGAGAGCAGATGCTTCACATGGACATACCACTCTTGCCTAGATCTGTGAGGGCTCGAATTAGGGACGTATGCTCTAGAATCAAACCCAGAAACGTCACTCTTGTCGGCGGAGGTATAGGGCATCTAGCTGCCTGGCTGTTTGACCTCTGGTCCAATAGTGATCAGAATGGCCAAGAAGGGCATATTAACCCTCCAGATGCCTTCAGGATTATTGAACCAGGGACAAGGTTTTGTGTGATTATAGACCGATTGATTAGGAGATACGATGCAGAAGGTTGGGCGCAGTCGGTTTCCATGACGTGGCAAGAGGTGTTCGCCGAGACTTCTTCATCAAGAGCTTCTAACATCGCAATTCCTGAGAACGCCGTAAATTCAATACTTCCAATGCCTCTTGATCTGATACTCATTGACTTGCCCGAAGGGGAAAGGGTTGCAGCTGCATCAGCTGCTTTTGATTTGGTTTCTCCTGGAGGCCTTGTCCTTCTTCTGGAACCAACCGTACCCACCGGAGACGTAGGTGATATTTTCGATGACCTGGAACCAACTCCTGCCCAGTTGAAGGTTCAGTCGTTCAACGAATGGATTGAACTGGTCAAAAGAATCAATGATAGTGACTCTGTCGGATTTACAGATTTGACGGGTGGAACTTTAGTCGCTCTTCTGAAGAATTTCTAGACCTCATCATCAAAATATGAGACTAGTTTGTCGATCCTAAGGTGCCCGTAGCCATAGTGATCATCATGGGAGTCTTGGCCATCCATCATTTGTGAGGCCTGTGTAATTGCCACTTTGACCTCTTCTACCGATTCCCTGCCTGAAGAATTCTCCCTCTGAAGATTCGGGTCCTCCTGCAACAAGAGTGCTAGAGAGCCACTGACCCATGCCGTCGCAGCGGAAGTGCCACTGGACCAACCCCACCATCCGCTGTTCCCCACTCCTGATGCCATCAGTACTGGTACTTCGTGTCCCGGTGCTACTATCTCCGGCTTTTTATCTGGATTATTTCTGGGGAGAATTGGATTTGGCCACAGCCTCCCGTCGTTGTCCCCCTCGGAGCTTCCTGACCAGATGCCTCCAGTACGAGAAATACCACCAACACAAATGACATCCTCTATAGATCCCGGTGACCCCACATCCCCATCATCGTCTTCGCCGTCATTTCCCGCGGAAGCAATTACGAAAACTCCGCTATCCAGTGCTTCATCCACGGCTTGTTCTAATTCGTCGGTTGTGAAAAATCCAGATCCGAAACTCTGTCCCCCACCAAGACTCAGTGAAATTATGTCAGCTCCCTGTTGAACACACCAGTCTACAGAATTTGCAACCGAACTGGCATCCCCCTGGCCTTCGTTATCAATCGCCTTCGCGACTAGTAGATCCACTCCTCTGGAAATCCCTTTCAGACCTCCTTCGGCTACAATAATCCCGGACATAGCAGTCCCATGCCCCTCGTCATCATAGGGCTCATCGATGCCATTTACAGAATCTAGCCACCCTTTAAGCACAAGATCACCGAGATCAGGATGACTGAGGTCTATTCCTGAGTCGACGATACAGAGAACGACGCCGTCGCCATTCAGTCCAGATAGTGATTGATTGTTAACTCCAGTCAAACTCTTGTATTCCATCTCCCAAGAGGATAGGGCCGGGGATGGCCTCTCGATAACAAGTTCATCCCCTTTCCAAATGTACAATATCGCAATGGAAGAAGCCAAAATGACGAGGAGTGATAGACTGAAAGCGACAACCATGCTCGCTGCATCTTTCTTCGAAAAATCTTCGAAATCACCGATTTCAGAATCTATAATTTCGTCAGTTTGCCCCTTCACCAAGCTTCAACCCTACCAAAGTGGCTCCCCACAGGCGTATTGGATCCGCAGTTCGCACAAACAACTCTTGATGGTATCCTAATTCCACATTGTTCACATTCCGACCCAGTCACACCCTTTCCAGAGCAATCATCCGATTCGCAGGGAATGCTGATCTCCCCAGTCATCTCCTGAATAGCAGTTGTATTTTGGTTGCAAACCGGGCATTTTCCCTGTTCCGCCTTCTTTGGTTCGAAGACTTCTCCCGAAACCTCGCGTGCTCTGGATGTCTGGATTCTTGCTTCAGTCGAACCAAGCATGAATTCGGGAAACCAGACTATTACTAGGAGCAGAAATGTTGCCACAATACCGGAAAAAATGTGTAGAAACACCAATGAATAGCTGAAGTCCAAATCTCCCGGGCTCGGGGCTATGGAATGGGCGCTACTCCAGAAGGTGATATTGAGTACAACTATCCATACAGCAATTCCAAGACTCCAAGCTAGTAGACTATGATCCTTCCATGCTCTGTCAATTACTCTTGGGTCAGGGTGGGAGTGCTTTCTTTGGACATGTATGTCTCTTGTCTCAACAACGGCCCTCCTAACTACAAAAATCGATAGAAATAGCATCACTAGGTTCGAAACCAAGATCCAGACCCAACCACCAATTCCTGAATCCCATGGAAAAGAAGGATTGTCTGCATGTGATTTGATATGGCCAAATTGAATGACAAACATCCCGATTAGAAGGTAGACCATGTTCTCCCTCATAATTGGATAACTATTCCAGAGCATAACAAAGAATCCTGCCCAGCAAATAACCGAAAGTAGGGAAAGTATCAGTGCTAGGTCCTTCATATGCAAGAAACCACTATCCTCCCCCCCTAGAATGCCCCACCTGTTGTAGTCCCCTCCGCTTGAAATCTCCCCAATCCCAAAGTCCCATGATCCTAGAAAGAATCCTGCAACGAACAAGCCAATCATTACTCCTTCTTTTACTCCCCAGAATTTGCTGACTAGGAGAATATTGTATCTTATTTCCGTCAATAGCAAATCAAGTATGCTAAGTCGCTGGTTCACTCGGGAGAACCTATTTCCGATTGAGAAATCACTCAACCTATCCATCAGGCGTTCTTCGTTATCATCCATCGAATCGCCCTCACCCGCCTGCTCCATGTTCTTCTCAGGCCATTGACATTGAATAAGAAACTCATCCCCTGAGTGTTGTGATTGGCATCAATTTGGAGGATATTGGCGCCGAGGGCGAGATTTGAACTCGCGAGGGAAAAATCCCACGGGCTTTCCAGGCCCGCGCAATACCGGGCTATGCGACCTCGGCTACTGGGGCGCACCAACCCATTGGTTTTCACCCTGACGTTCGAAGACTATCTGTCTCTCGATAGTCGCCACGATTAAACCACTCCCTTCGGTCGTCGCCGCGCTGCCACTGTGGCTTAGAGGTATAGCGTCGCCTTGGTAAGGCGAAGGTCGGGGGTTCAATTCCCCCCAGTGGCTCCACTCAAAAGTCACTTTTCGGGTAGTAACGCAGATTGGTTCATAACTGACATAATGCACAGCATAAGCATGCACAGTGAACGCGCTAGACTTGCAATCGTAATGACACTAATGATGATGCTATCCCCTATTTCATATGCCGGAGTCTCAAATTGGTCCGGACCTTCTATTATCAACAGCGAAGGAAACCCCACGGTAGTAGACGGATTCACAGTCCCCACCAATTCTACAATCATGGATGGATGGGTTCACGTAACTAACTCCCCATTACCTTCTTCTTCCGATTCCGGGATAACCTGGGAAGACGACGACTTTTCCTCTGGAAATCTAGTTGGGGTTGAGTTGAATGATGAGGGCGAGATGGTCCTAAAGGACGATGGGTCACGCTCCAATGTAAGCACGTTCGATGTAGGAGAAATCGAAGTATCCCTCAATCCTGCATATCTGTACTCCCCAGGGTGGCGAAGGGTACTCATCAAATCCGCGTCTACTAACTTGTCAGACTGCGGCGGGTCACCAGGGGACTATATCGATCATGGCCTAGATAACGACTTTGACCAGACTCTGGATAACGATGAAATCATCGAGACCATATTCTACTGTGAGACGTTCGCTAATGACGACATCGTCACTTCCTTGTCAATAGACGACCCAGGGGACGGCTATGCCTCCGGGAACCTATCAGCTACAGGAGGAGGCGGGTCGGGTTTCTCAGGGACATATACTGTGAGCTCTGGAATAGAGAGCATCACAATCAACGATGGCGGTTCCGGATTCGACACTTCTGATCAGGTTGTTATACAGTGCCAGTGCGATGGAACCGGTGCACAGGCATCTGTTGGCTCGGTAGACTCCAGTGGAGAAATTACATCGATTACAATCGACTCTCCCGGGTCTGGATATCAGTCTTCAGACGTCATTGCAATTGGCGTAGCAAACGGGACTGGGGAATCCCTGTCAGCAAATGTATACTCTACTGGCGTCATACACTCTGTGGAGGTAACAGATGGTGGTTCAAACTACACCTCTCCCCCCACTATTGTTATCAGTGACTCTGGCGGTTCTGGAGGTGATGTAACATCCATTCTCGGGGATTATTACGAGTACGAAATAGACATTATTTCCGAGCCCAGTGGGGATAATTGCACATATGCGGGAACCAAGCTACTATCGGGCCTAGATTTGAATGTGAATAGGAATCTGGATGACTCTGAGATCTCAGATACTTCCTTTATTTGTCACGGTAGCAAACTTTGGGGGGCTACGACATTTCAAGATATGAATGGAAGTATTTACGGCAACGAACAGACCCTCACGCACGGCGTTGTCCCCTCTTCATCCACGCAAGGTCTTGTTTCCGCTGGGACCCTTCCTGGCGAACCCGTTCCGGCAGGGACATCTGGGCACCTTCTTATTCCAGCTCAGAATGTTCCAAGAGGCCAATACATTAACTCATTCTACCTCACCTTCGATCACTGGTACCATGTAGACAGCACTTCCTCTGGGGGAGGGGATGGTACTTGGGTGGAATATCGCCTACAATCAGACTCCACATGGAGTGACTGGAACTTCATTGAGCCTCAGGGCGGGTATCCTAGCACCCTCTCTACAGATGCCCCAACTCCAAACGGGACGACTTCCCCTGTTCCAGTATTTGCCTCTCCATCTCACAGTGGATGGGTTACTAGCAATTTCACGATTTCATCACTTTCAGGCATAGATGACTCCGATAAGATCCAGTTCAGATTCTTAATCTGGACTCATCCCGATGCCGTAAACGAAAGGCCCGGCTGGTTCATCGACAACATTCAGCTTATCAACCAGGGAGTAGATCTGGATGTCTGGCATCACGGTTGCTACACCACAACATCTACTTCTTGCACCTATAACGCCAATGCATATGGTATTCTGGAGCGAAACCTCGATCTGACGGGCACCAACTCCACCTCCACGATTGAGTTCAACATGGAATGGGATCTGGAGGGGGGGACTAGTGACAACGCATGCGTCGAACTTTCGTTGAATGGGAACACATGGGCCGATATATCCTCAAGCACAAGTAGCACCGCGTCAGATTGCGCGGTGAGGTCCGGCGCAATCCCTGGAAACGGTTACACTGACGACAGCGGACAATCGCACGGCGATCAGAGCAACGACTTCAGACTGGTGTCATTCGACATACCATCAGGATTCCAGAACCAATCGAGTGTGGACATCAGGATCGCTGTCGATACAAGTTCCTCATTCAATTATGGGGGAACTTCTCAAGACGAACGAGAGGGCCTGACAATTTCTCATATCAGAGTAGTAGACTATGGTGGCAGTACCTTGTTCATCGATGAATTCAACTCCTCCTCCACAATGTCTCACTACGGGCGGCAAGATTCCCAAGGGAACCCGTCTCCTGATGACTGGATTTACAGATTTATCCGCAAGGGAGGGAGTTCCGTGATGCTCGGTTTCGAAGACTCATCAGCCAACACCCCTTCAGTTTCCGATGCTCCAGGATGGACTAGGTCGACCAGCGGAACGTGCAGTTCTGACAAATGCAAATTCACTCTTAACAGAGTCTCTTCTAACTCGGGACCTCCAACGACCGATTCTTTCCCGTATGCGTACGGAGTCGGTTTCTCTGGCCTCTATGAAAACGGAATCAATGAGGCCAGGCTAGTCTCGCCCGTCTATGACATACCATTGAACGGGACCTCATACCTCACATTTGACCACTGGTCCTGCTCCGAAGCCTCGTGGGATGGGGGTGCGGTATTCATCAAGGTCAACGGCGGCAGTTGGATGCATTTCGATCCAGGTTGGTACTCGAGTACAGCCTATACGTCTGCTGGGCACAATTTGGCAGGAAGCGCGATCTTTTCAATGGACCACTGTACTGGAACAGCATCGTCCGGTTCTTGGTCTTCAACCAGCCAGATGACTAACCTTAGGGCTAATCTAGATTCATACAAAGGCGATTCAGTCCAGTTCAAGTTCGCATTCGGATCCGACGCAATCTGGAACCTAGCTGGATGGTTCATCGATAACGCCGGAGTACAGATTTCTAACTACGGCGCCCCTGGTAGTTGGGTCAGCCCCTCGTTCACTTTGGATAATGCAAAGAAATTCAATCTGGGGTTTGTCGATATCGAGGGTCAGGCACATGACGGGTGGATTCGTGGGTCCATCTTGGATGGGGGCACAGGGAACCAAGTTCCTGGTTTCTCAAATTTGTCATTCCCCATCAGCCTCGCTGGTATCGATTCAGACCAATACCCACAGCTCAGGGTGAAGATACACATGGGTTCCAATGATATCGAGCAGACTCCTAGTTTGTCGAGAGTCACAATCGGTGGGAAGAGGATACTGAACGCCGACTCGGGACAAAATGGGTGGGATCTTAGTGCAGGTGTTGAAGTTGTGGACGGACTCCTAAATGCCACAGCAGTAACTGGGACTATTACCTCCGATTTCGTTTTCTCCCCACGTCCCATCAAGAGCGTAACAATCCAAGGAAACATCTCTAGTTCTGTTTCTGTAACAGTTTTCGATAAGTTGGGCAATTCTCTAGGTTCAGCGAATAAGGGCGGGACAATACAATTCTCACACCAGCAGGTCGGTTTCGCGGCATCAGTAAATCTGCCTACCAATGGGTGGATAGACGTCCTCGGGATTTCCTCAACATTCTCCAACCCATCCTCCAATTCTCGTATAGACGTTCTTAACGATGGAACCGATGAATGGTCCTTCCCTATGTTCGATGGTGACGATTATGCATATGGGAATCTGGGGTGGCAGTCCTGGATTGATTTGGGAGACTCGGTATCGAGAAGCACCTCCTTGTCCCTAGATGGTTCGAACCCCGAGAGCCTTACAGTGATGATCCCCGAATCGGCTACCGTAAACTCTGGGTTCGTCAGCATCGCCCCCGATTCGGATGGTTTCGATGCCCCTGTAACGATTACAATCGCTGGAGCTTCAGTTTCAGGCGGCAGTGGCGATTCGCCATTCACTAGCACCCTAAGTCTAGCACAGATGTCTGGCATAGGGCTTCTCAGTGCCAGTCATTCCGATTCTTCCACCGGGAGGGATTGGGTAGAGGTTCCGTTATCAGTTACATCAACATCCGCTCAGACCGTTTCAGTCTCATCTATTGGAGTCGGATATATGTTCTTCGAGAATGTTTCAGGTCTAGGTCCGTCAATAGGGGACTACCTCGAAGGAATCTCCGAAGAAGATTTCGAAGAGGAGACTGACATCCCGCTGAGCATTACTTCTGACTATGGGGCGATCTCGGTGGATGGCTCCTTAATCTACGACTTCATGTTCGTAAACAGGGAGTTCGCCGTTCCAAACACATTCTACCCCGATGGAAATCTCGTGGAGATAGTTACGAGCCATCACCATCTGACTGACAACTCACAGATAGCCGACATCACCCTCTATGGGTCTTCTTCCGATGGGAACACAATCGGCTTCAAGGTCGAGAATGGTGCAGACGGACTCTGGGGTTCTGGTTCAGTTCCGCCCCAGTTCTCACAATCCTACGGGTCATCCATAGCGCCCCTTGAGGCCAGCGCCAGCTATGTCGCAGAGACAACTCACACAGATGGTTATGTGGACATAGAAGTTCACTGGAAATTCAACATAGACTGGAACTGGGACGATGTTGACAGTATCACATGGGTGGCTAGAGCAAACGATGCGGATGGCGACACAATATGGCCCGCCATATCTCAAAGTGGACGTTCAGGGGAGAATGCTGTCGAGAACGACCTGCAGATAGACTCATTCGAAATAAGAGATGAGTTTGACAGAGTGATTTCGAATACATACGACACACTGTTTTACCCATTCCCGGTACAAGATGGCGGTATGCTAAACATTTCTGGAACGGTCCGCTTCCAAGATCAGGAAGCAAAGAGGCCGTCTGCTACCGACTTCTCGGTAGCACTGAATCTCTCTGGAGCCATTTATGCCTTGCAGACCGATGACGACGGGCAATTCTCCGGCATGGTCTCGACACCTAGCGATGTTAGCTCGATTGCGCTCTCGCCGCTGATGCTCAGAGTGGGCCCATCAAGTTCCACCAATGGGGCAGAAGACACCACGGGGACGCCCCCCCTAGTTGAAATCGAAGTGGACACGAATCCACCTGTGGCCGGCTTAATGCAAGTCCAAACACCTATCGGGCTCGAGTATGTTGATGGGATGGTCGTACCTCCTACGACCTTCTCCCCATACATCACGATTAGTGAAGGTGAAGCCAGAGGGGAAACCCTGACCCTGAAGTACTGGAGAGAGGGCTTAGATGACCTGAATGGTGATGGAGTAGCCGATGAAGACGAGTACCAGTTCCAGAACAGTGATCTGAGCATTGGGTTAACTGGGGAGCAGCAAGTTCAATTCATGGGAATCGATGTCTCTTCACTTGACAACGAAATGATTCATCTATACGTCGAGGGGACGGACTGGGCCGGCCTGACTTACCAGGATGGCGGGACCGGAGGTGGACCCGGTGCAGAGAACTCCTGGGCCTCCGTGGTAGTCGCAGAGGACGTGATGGTGGAATTTGCAGGAGCAGGACTAGGAACGGGTTCCGGCGGAGGTTCAACATTCTCCCTGGATAGGGAAACTCAAGACAGCATCGATTACTTCTTAATTCCAGGGAAGGAACACACGTTCAAGGTTCGCTTGGACGAGCCAAACGGCTTCCGTACCATCGATAACATCACGGTATTCCTATGTGGTTATAGCAGCGACTTCGGAGTCTTTTCCTACGAACCCTTCTCCTCAACATTGTCTACCCCAAGCAATAGCATGCTGCAGACCATCAGCGCAAGCACCGAGGGCATCACCTCATCCGTGACCGAGTTGAGTGTCCGCTTCAAGATGTCATGGGATATGCCATTCGATGAGCAAGATTTCGATTGCAAGCCCAGAGTCTTGGTGGAGGACGGCCTGGATCAGATAGAATCCGAAGTTCTAAGCTCACTTTCTTGGCGACTGGATAACAGGATTGTCGCTATCCCGATCTACGCTGAGGATCTCACAGCTCCGATAATTCCGGCACTGGGACCTTCCCTCTATCTCGGTCAGGGGGACTCTTTCTCGGTAAGTGGTACTGTTTATCACGAAGGAACCGGAGCCCCGATAGCAGAGGTCAATCCAGATTTGACGGTCGTATTATCGATGGTATACGGGAGTGGGAACTACGAGGCCCTATCCGCAGTAGAATCATCCGGGAACTTCACAGTCGAGATGTCCCTGCCAAATTTCCAGCCACAAGAACCGACAACCGTATTGACTACATCCTTGATAGGGACTCCCGGATCTTCATATTCGGTGTCAAATTCTGATGCCACGGCAACAGTCGACACAAAGCCACCTACTGCGCTGTTCAATGTTGAGGAATACCCAGAATCATCCCTCACAGTCATCGAGACCGATTCCATGAATTCAGTCCTGGTAACAATCACAATCAACGAGGAGATAGGGATGAACTACGGACCCCTAGAAGTATCTTGGGCATTCCAGAGGAGTGGCCAAATTATTCCTGGTACAGAAGAAAGTGGAGAGATCCCTTGGTACTCCAGCACAGAAGGGGTCCATGTTTATCGGGGAGAGATTGACTTCAGGCCATCCCTCGAGTTCAGTATTGAAGATGGCGATAAGGTGTCATTCTGGATTACATCGACAGACAAGGCAGGAAACGAAGTAGCCGGCCTTGGGGGGCCGGACAACCCTCGGACCCCAACCGTCCGAATCGTGGAGTTCGATGGACAGTACACTCGTTCCCAAATCACTCCTACGAAGAATCCACTAGTTGGCGACATAATCACCATTGTGACTTACTGGGAGAATCCTGGGAAGAGTGAGGGGACCATCACCGTGGGCCTCTACGAACAGAGGATAGATGGGACATTCCAACCATCAATTTCCACTATCATGAATGGTCCGGTCGAACTGTATCTTGCCCCAGGTAGTACCAGTGTGAGGGCCGAATTTGAGTATAGCCCCAGTCGGTCTGGACAACCGCTTCTGGTTCTTGTAGTGGACGATGACTATGGAAATGAGAACTACATGAATGTGGAGATTAGCGATATTGAGGTAAGCTCTTTGTCCGAGGGTTCTGGTCCCAACAGTGGAATGTTTTGGATAGCCGGATCTTTGGTTATCTTGCTATCCCTGATGGGAGCCGCGTTCTACATAATCAGGGGATCCGGACGAGGGGACGTCTACGACGAGGACTACGACGAGGACTACGGCGAGGACTACGAGTAGCGGGAAAACGACCTTGCCTTGTGGCGTCTGAAAAACCCCGTCGATTCTGAAAAACCCCTGTCTTGTTTATAGGCTAATTTGGAATAAAGGTGAACGAGGGAGAGATTCCTCGGATGGGATGCGATTATGACAGAGGTAACCAAGTTAGATGATATGAAGCAGGAGTTGGAAGAGCTACGAGCACTGGTGAACACCCTGCTGACGATAATTATGGAAGAGGCGGATGGCGTACAATCGGGTTCCGCACAACCACAAACCAATTTACCTAGAATTGGATACTCAATGTAGTTCTAATCCCCATAGTTCAAGTGAAATGTCCATCTCGGTCACATATGGGAAAAATTTCATTGACAACCGAGCAATGGCTACTTTCTGCAGCCGCATTGGCTACTGTGACTTTCTTGGGCGTAGCACTATTGCAGCCGGGAATTTTTGACCCTGAACCGGACTGGGAGGTTTCTGATGGATGTCTCGGTGGCCTGGAGCATAGCGATGTCGGAATCTCATTCCACTACCATCCAAATCTGAAAGTAGTCATGGATGGGCAGCAGATTATGATTGACTCCAATACCGGGATCGATCAGATAGGATGTCGAGAGGGGATGAGATGGGTTCACGTTCACGATTCCTCCGAAACCGGATTCACGAAGTTGCATATCGAGACTCCCGACAAGATGCATGTCCCTCTCGGGGCTTTCTTTGAGATATGGGGAAGGGATGGAGGCCCATCTCTGGTTGGTGACAGAAATTTCGATATCGACAGAAGCGGCATTTCAGATTGGGAAGAGTATGACATCAGTATGAATGTCAACGGGGAGTCCAATGACAAATTCGAGGAATACATCATGTTGGATCACGATGACATAGAGCTGATTCTTATCTCAAAGTAGATTTCACTATCCCTTGATTACTATTAGTGGCCTTAGACGAGCCACGGGTCTGGCAAGGCCTGCCTTCTCTGTGAGCCTGATCACCTCATCCACGTCTTTGTATGCATCAGGTGCCTCTTCAGACAGGTATTTCTCATGCGTTTCGTATATCGCGACCCCTTTCTCGGCCAACTCTCTTTTGACTGCCGCCCCGTCAATCTTCTTCCTGGCCTCGGTTCTCGACATCGCCCTTCCAGCACCGTGGCATGATGATCCAAATGCACGATTTGTCCCACTACTCGGTCCGGCCATTACGTAAGACGCGGTCCCCATGTCTCCCGGTACCAGAACTGGTTGCCCGATTCCAGAGAAATTTCCAGATATCTCATGGTTATCCCCTCCAAATGCCCTGGTGGCCCCCTTCCTGTGGACGCAGCAGGTGCAAGAAGAACCGTGGACTACGTGGTCCTCTACACGAGCAATGTTGTGACAAACATCGTATACGACCCCAACATCTACCTCGCCCCCCATGTGGGCCCTAAGCGCGCTCCTCAGATGATGAGTCACACTGCTCCTATTCGCAAATGCATAGTTTCCAGCCGCCTTCATAGCATCGAAGTAAGACTCTCCCTCTTTGGAAAAGAAAGGAGCCGAGGCGAGTTGTGGGTCAGCAATCGAGATCCCCCATTCTTCAGATCTCCATCTCCCATCAGATTTCCTAAACTTCCCCTCTAGTCCTTTGACGTGCTCTGAACACACTTGATACCCTAGTCCCCTGGAACCAGTGTGGATCATCGCAGTAAGCCTCCCTTCCTCCAATCCAAATCTTCTAGCAGCTCTCTGGTCTAAAATCTGGTCTACTACTTGGATCTCAAGAAAATGATTCCCCCTTCCTATTGATCCAAGAGCCGATAGGCCCCTTCTTTTCGCTACATCTGAGATACTACCAGAGTCCCCCTCCAATCTTCCTTTCATCTCCATCTTAGAGAGATCTTCTTCATGCCCCAGGCCAATCTCGGCAGCAGCCCTTGCACCATCGGATAGGATTTCGTCAAGTTCGTTTGAACTAAGGCTGTGACCGCTCTTTCCAGACTCCCCAGCCGGAATTCTGGCCTTCAGTCGGTTCCCGAATTCCTTACTCCCACTGCCTGACTTCTTCCTAGTCAGATGCTTCAAGTCTTCAATTCCAAGATCTATCGAGCAAAGTCTGACGCCACAATTGATGTCGAATCCAACTCCACCGGGCGAGATTACTCCGCCGTTGTCTATGTCGGTGGCTACAACTCCTCCTATCGGGAAACCAAATCCTTGGTGGAAGTCGGCCATGCCCCAGGCTTCACCAACTATGCCCGGCAGAGATGCAGTGTTGGTCAGTTGTTCCAGAGACCTGTCATCGCTTTTCCCAACATGGTTACTATCCGAGACAATCACCGCATCAACTAGCATCTCTCCTCGTTTCTTTATCCTCATCAGGGAATCTCCATCTTCCTCAAGAAACCGGGCCCAGTCATCCATCAATCCCGCTGGCAAATGCTTTCCTTTCAACACACCGGGGCCATTTCGCGCATTGACTTCAAGACCAGTTGTCCAATGGAGTGGCCGAGGGAGGCGTAGTGAACTTCGGAGAGGTGGATATTCCCTTCTGGTCAGAATCGGGACATGTTTGCAAGAAATGTTCTGTGACTGGTGCCAGATTTTGGACTAGGGACGAAAATAGGAGGACCTGCGGGGACAGCACAGATGACCCATACACATTCATCGGCAATCCAATTATCTCCGGATTTTCGATGAGGGGGAAGGAACTGAAGGATGCGATGCGAGAGAAGTTCCAAGACTTCTTCGAACAGAGGGGCCACTCTAGAATTTCCCCTTTTCCGGTTATAGCGAGATGGAGGGATGATATCCATCTCACAATCGCCAGTATTGCAGACTTCCAACCTCATGTTACTAGCGGACTAGTGCCTCCCCCTGCAAATCCATTGGTAATCAGCCAACCCTGCATTAGACTAACCGATGTAGCTGCCGTGGGAAGGTCTGGAAGGCACCTATCAACATTTGAGATGATGGCTCATCATGCCTTCAACAGACCCAAAGAAGATGACACGATATATTGGATTGACCAATGCGTTAGGTATTGCGACGAGATGCTCGTAGGAGAATTCGGCATCAGTCCCGCGGAATTGACCTATGTTGAGAATCCTTGGTCGGGAGGAGGTAATGCAGGCCCAGCATTGGAAGTGATAGTTGGGGGGTTGGAGCTGGCCACACTGGTTTTCATGAACCTGGAGGAACATGAAGGGGGTGAAGTTGAGATTAAGGGACTCAGATATCGTGAGATGGACTTGCAGATTATCGATACTGGTTACGGACTCGAGAGATTCTGCTGGGCCGCAGCAGGTACGCCGACGATATATGATGCAATTTATCCGGAGTCGGTAGATTGGCTGAAAGATCTGGCCGGATTCGAGGAGATGGTTAGGGGACTCGGACTCTCTGCCAATACTGATCTTCTATTGGGGGAGTTATCACGATTAGCGGGGATCCTGAATATCGATGTCGGAACGGATGTCGAGGGCCTGTTCTTGAAACTGTCAGAGAGGCTACAAGAGTCGGGCCTAGAAGTTTCTATCGAAGAACTCAAGCGCCTTACTGGACCATTATCCAGCATCTATGCAATACCGGATCATATGCACGCAATTTGCAATATGTTGGGCGATGGATTGGTTCCAAGCAACTCAAAGGCCGGATACTTGGTCAGGATGCTGGCAAGAAGGGTATGCAGGATGAAGGAAGAATTGACTCTCGGGGTCTCACTATCTGAACTCGGTATTCATCACATTGAAAAACATCTAGAATTCACCAATTTTACCCAATCTAAAGATGGCGTGATGAGAATCTTGGAACTCGAGGAAATAAGATACCATGAAATGCTTAGAAAGGGAGAAGCGGCGGTAAAGACAGCCTTCAGAGAATTGCCATTAGGATCCACAGAAGCTCCAGATGAGACTCTCTTTAGATTGTCAGAAGAACGTGGCTTGAATCCAGAAATGGCAATTTCCATAGCCAAACTAGCAGGCTGGACAGAGTTGGCCGTCAGAGTTGGTTTCGCTGCTGACATGGCATCCAGGAATGCAGAAAGGACCAAGTCCGCGGCCAAAGAAAAGGCCCAGTCTGATTTATTCCTCTCCGAGGATTACCCTTCAACATCAATGGACTACTATGAGAATACTAGCAGGACTTCTTTCGAAGCATCCGTATTAGGTTGCGGCAATCTATCCGAATCGCAATTATCTTCTCTAAAACTGTCTAGTGAGGTCACCAAGATTCCTACTCACTATGTAGTTCTGGATAGAACTCTATTCTATCCCGAGGGAGGTGGGCAGTTGGGGGATCAAGGCTCTCTAGGTGATGTTCTAGTCTGTGATACTAGAGTCGAAAATGGCACCATATACCATCTAACAGATGGGCCGGTACCAATCGGTGACGTCTCTGGAACTGTTAGTTGGGACAGACGCCGTCAGTTGATGGACCATCACACGGCCGTGCACATTGTCGGAGGGAGTGCTCGAGCTCTACTGGGTCCGCATATTTGGCAAGCAGGCTCAAACAAGGGAGCACGTTACGCTAGGATCGACCTCACTCACTTTTCCCGTCTTTCGAGAGATGAGATTAATCGAATTGAGGATTACTCTAACGATGTAATTGCTTCTGATGCCACGGTCGAGAAACTCGAAATGACTCGAGCTGAAGCGGACAAATTATTCGGTTTCGAGCTGTATCAGGGAGGCCCTCCAATATCTAGTCAGATTAGGGTAATAAGAATCGGTGATCACGACGTCCAAGCCTGTGGGGGGACGCATCATGACAAAGTCGGTAAAATTGGGGAGTTGCGCATCATTCGGTCCAGTCAAGTCCAAGACGGGGTGGAGCGTCTGCAAATCGTGGCAGGTGAGACGGCACGCGAGCATGCAAGGGAGCAAGAGCGACTATTGAAAGAATCAAGCCAGGTTCTCGGCGTCTCCTCAGAAGATCTACCTACGGCCGTATCCCGATTCTTTGAAGAATGGAAGTCCCAACAGAAGAAGATAGAGTCATTGGAGGCAGAAATCGTCAGACTAAGGACCAGTGGTGGCGGCGATGGAGCGGTTGAGAGGGATGGAATTCGTTATTCAATTATGGAGGTAGAGGGAGGCATTAAGGCACTAATGTCAATGCTTGGGGAACTAACCAGGGACCCATCAATACCCACACTTGCGGTTCTCGGCACTAGGGATGGCGGAGGGAAGCTTATCGTTGCTATAACCGAAGGCACTCCAGCCGCAGAGGCTCACAATGCCGTAGAAATACTAAATTCAATTTCTAGCCATATTGGTGGGGGTGGGGGGGGAAGCCCAACCATGGCACAAGGGGGCGGTTCCAACTCAGATGGGATCCCAGCAGCCCTCGACTCTGCACGGAAGCTCCTAGGTTTGTGAGAAAATGGGCGTTTCAGTTGATGCTTCCAAGAGGGCCTCTTCTATCGAGTACGCAATCAGGGACGTTGTCGTTCCAGCAATAGAGCTGGAGAAGCAGGGGCACCAGATCATCAGGCTGAATATCGGGGATCCGCTGGCATACAAGGGACTTCAGACTCCGAGGCACATGATTGATGCATACAAGAGAGCCCTTGACTCCCAAGACAACGGGTATGGGCCATCATATGGGATAACCCCCCTACGAAAGGCAATTGCTACTACCGAGTCCAGGAAAGGATGGGCATGCTCAGAGGAAGATGTTTACGTGACCCATGGAGTAACTGAGGCATTACAGATATTGTTTGCAGCCTTCCTTGAACCGGGAGATTCTATTCTAGCTCCCGGGCCACACTATCCCCCATACATGGCATATCCACAGATGTACGGGGCTAAGACAATCGAATACAAGCTAGATTCGGAGGATTGCTGGCGCATCGACTTCGATGATATCCGCTCAAAGATGGACGAAAAAGTACGACTCTTGGTTCTAATCAACCCAAACAATCCGACGGGAAACGTCCCTCTTCCATCTGAAATAGACTCGTTAATTGAAATCGCCAGAGATTTTCCAAAGTGTACATTAATCTCAGATGAGATATACGACGGACTAGATTTCTCAGGAAATTTTGTTTCTCTCGCATCAAGATCGACGGACGTCCCCGTAATCACCCTAAACGGAGTCTCCAAGGTCTATTTCGCACCAGGATGGAGGATTGGGTACATGGCATGGCATGATCCAATGGGGGTTCTGAATAATGTCAGAGACGGGGTCGAGCGACTGCTCCGTAGTCGTCTTTGTGCCTCAACTCCCGCTCAGTATGGTTTTCTTGCAGGTCTCGTTGAAGACCAAGATTGGCTATCCTCGCATCGAGAACTAATAAAGAAAAGACTGGATTACTCATTGAGTCGAATCGAATCTATAGATGGACTAGAGTGCCAATCTCCAGGAGGATCATTCTACCTATTTGTAAGAATCACAGATCCAACGTTGGCATCGGACGACAAGAACTTCGTCTTAGACCTCCTTCACAAGAAGCATGTCCTGCTCGTCCATGGTTCTGGTTTCTCTCCAGAGATGGGCAAAGGGCACTTCAGGATGGTATGCCTGCCGGAAGTGGAATTGCTCTCAGAGGCATTCGACAGAATCGATGCATTCCTCAAGGGGGAGTGATGAAAATTCACTATGCTGTACACCAAATCCTCAGTTTTCCAGCAGTCAATCTCCATGAATCATTATAGCCGAACCCAAGTTGCATGAAACGCCCTCCATGAGGGCGGGGTGTTTGTACGGCCTTAACACACAACCAATATGCAGTCGCAGCGATTACTGCAACGCTGTGTTTGGCTGGTCTTTACACCGTAGTTGGTGCCGGACTTTCAAGTACAAATAGCGGTGGTTTCGAATCAGCTGTGGAAGACCTGGAGTTGAACCCTGGGAATCAGAGAGAGTGCCCACCTGACATTCCAACGATAGGCTGTGATTGGGATGGCGATGGGATTGCAGATCGCATGGAAAGCACCCTCTACGGGACTAATTGGCAGGAAGCGGACACCGATGGGGACGGCCTAGACGATGGATGGGAAATAGAGAATGGGCTCGATCCTCTTGATACTGGACAGCCATGCATAACGATAGGCGAGGGGCTCACCGAGGTAGAATGCGAAGACATCCCAGTAGCTTCGGTAGACACCGAGAGGGAGACAGGAGAGCAGAATGAGACGTTCCCAAATCCTGACAACGGACCTCTTGGCGATCCAGATAGAGATGGCCTCACAAATCTAGATGAGGCAGAGTTGGGAACGAACCCACGTCTGAAGGACACTGATGGGGATGGCCTGAATGATCGGTGGGAATCTAGGCACACTCACGAAATTACTACTCCGTCAGGAATCATTACCCTACTAGACCCACTTGATGGGAATTGGAATTGCCCATTGCTGACTCCCTCTATGCAGGCAGAGATAAAACTCGATATCGGCGACGATTTATGGGATGAGATGGGTTCCCAATTCGGTCATTCCTGTGATGCTATTCTAGATCTAGAACTTCCCGAGCCAGACACACTAAGGAACTTCGTGGAGGAGAAATATGATACAAATCCGCGAGATTCCGACAGCGATGGGGACCTGATAGACGATCTAGTTGAGATTTCGACTCATCTGGTAGATCTGGAATCTTTCTGCGGCCGTCCAACCTTCGGGACCCTTACACTACCAGCCCCGCACATCCGTGCCTTTGCTTCAGAAATCCAATTTACCGCTCAGACTCTGCCAAATGGCGGAATTCAGACAACTCTTCAGAAGAAGAGCCCGCTGGACAACCCCAACTGGTTCAATGAGGATATGGATGGCGATGGCAGGTTGAACGGACCAGGGGACTGGGACACGGATGGAGATGGGATGCCCGATGGATTCGAATTCTGCTATTCATTTGATTCAGATTACAACTGGTTCCTAAATCCAGCAAACTCTACGGATTCATATGGTGATTCTGACGGAGACGGGCTGAACAATGTCGAAGAATTCTCAGTTTCTTACGAATGGGGGCCTTCAAACTTCACTGACCCCCTCAATCCAGATACTGACCAAGATGGGATGCCAGATGGCTGGGAGTTCCAAAGCGGAATCCATCCCAATGATGGCAGCAATGCCGATGATGATCCAGACTTCGATGGCTATGACGCTGACAACGATGGTTCTGTAACATACAAAGATATGATCGGTGCGACTACGATTGAGAGGATAGACGTCATCCCTGGCGAATATGTTCAGGCGAACAAGACAGTACTATGGGTCCGAACGGTGGTGGATAGCAATTACGTCAATATCCCCGTGAAGACTGAAACCGCTGGCTGGGTTTATCACATCAATGTGGAGATTGATGAAGAGGTAAAAAGCAGACTACAATCACTAATCACTGTTGTCGAGCAGCACGAGAGGTTCACAAATCTGGATGAGTACAATGCCAGAGACAGAGATGGAGATGGGGTCGTTGATGGGAGGTCGACCGACCCACTCGTCGCAGACACCGATGCAGACGGACTAATAGATGGCATCGAGGTCATCGGATGGAAGATTCGCATTGTCGACTTCGGCGTTCGAGAGGTCATTGTACGATCAGATCCCGGAGTCTTCGATACGGACAGAGATGGACTGTCCGACTCAGTTGAGTACTACGAGACATTCACTAACGCAACGGATAAGGATACCGATAACGATGGACTCGAAGACTATAGGGAGGCCGTTGATGGCCATCCTTGGTACGATAACGGGACATTGGTTTACTATTACACGAATGCCTCCGCCTTTGATACAGACAACGACGGCCTCGAGGATGGAGAGGAGGTTGTAGACGGGCTCGACCTTTACATCACCCATGGTAACAATGCCGACACCGATGGTGATGGCCTTAACGATGGGAGCGAGGTCCTCTTTGTCCCTCGTCCTTGGCAGGGTGCAACTAATCCACTCCTCAATGACACCGATGGGGACGGGCAACCTGATGGCTGGGAGATGCAGGTTTTCTCGGTCCAGGAGAACACAAACAGCCACAGCCTATGGATATCTACTAACCAATGGCTCCCCCCTGGGTGCGAATCAATGATTGAATGCGGCAAGGGGCCCGGGGGTTGGATCTGGATTAACTATGTCTCAGGCTTCGATTCCTCGGGCGATAGGGATGGCGATGGGGTTCTAGACCCACAATACTTCCTCCATGAGATGAACCTGTCCGGATTTTCGATTCCTGAACAGGGGAGATGGGCACTAGACCCATCATTCGGTTCTCCCGTGGACTCGATATACGATATCGACAACGACACTCTACAGAACTCTCTAGAGGCTCCAGATAGATGGGACACCAACCCCGTAGACGACGACTCAGATGGAGACAGGCTCCCAGACGGCTGGGAGGTGAGCTATTCTGAGGAGGCAATTGAGCTCGGCCTCGTCGACAACAACACTCTGAATGCGCTCGGATCCAGAGGCCCAATGGACCCGAGGATGCCAGACTCGGACCTCGATGGAATCAACGATGGTAGCGAGGATATGGATAATGACGGCCTCAACAGGACCAATCTGATGTACCGATACTGCCCGGGATGGGACGACGCCCAAGATTTCGAATGTCACATCGACCCATCTACCGCCGCTGGATCGCTGTTCTATGATGACTTGGAGAATTATACCAATTTCGAAGAGTACCAGAATGGCACTAGCCCCATCAATAACGATACGGATGGGGACAAGTGGAACGATGGGTCCGAGGTCTTCCACCAAGATCAGGACGACGATGACATGTGGGCTGGTTGGGAGTACTATTTCGGATACGACCCTTTCGACTCATCCGATTCCTTAATTGATTCCGATGGGGATGGTTTTGTTAATCGGTGCGAGAGCAAATGGAACACCAACCCGAAGGATCCAACCAGCTTCCCCTCCCAAGGCGAGCTTTGCAACGACTTCGACTAATCGACGTTGAATTTCTGGAATACTTCGTTCGTCGTCATACTAACACGAATGAATGTGGTGCATTTGGGAAGGTCTTTGATCCTCCTGGCGCCAACGTATGAACAGGCTGATCTCAAACCTCCTAAAATCGATTGTATTGTGACCTCAAGTGATCCTCGATAGGGGACTCTGACCTCTTTCCCCTCCGGAGCCCTGTGTTCAGCAATCTCTCCGTAGTGAGTCTCCATTGCCTTTGCCGACGACATCCCGTAGAACGACTTGTATTTACCCCCACT
Organism: Marine Group II euryarchaeote MED-G35; assembly: GCA_002457155.1. Taxonomy (GTDB): domain Archaea; phylum Thermoplasmatota; class Poseidoniia; order Poseidoniales; family Thalassarchaeaceae; genus UBA36. The sequence goes on along the minus strand of NTJS01000009.1, from coordinate 1,095 downwards.
TCCATCATCGTTCACTTCCCCTCCGGACTCGTCATGACCTGCTAGCATCCCCCCTAGCATCACAAAGTCAGCCCCAGCCGCGAATGCCTTGGAAACGTCACCAGGGGATGAGCAGCCACCATCTGACATCACATGCCCATTAAGGCCATGAGCAGCATCAGCGCACTCTGAAATTGCCGATAGTTGCGGGTAGCCAACGCCCGCAACCTTCCTAGTCGTGCATACAGAACCAGGGCCAATTCCAACTTTTACTATGTCTGCTCCAGCTAGTATCAGGGCCTCTGTCATCTCCCTAGTGGCAACATTTCCTGCAATGATTATTTTGTCAGAGAACTCTTTCCTGACCTTCCTTACAAATTGTAGGAATACTTCTCGGTATCCATTTGCAACATCGATGCAAATCATCTTCAGTTCTTTGTTGGTCGCCATCTTTCTCTTCAATAGGTCGAAACTCTCGTCTGTTGAACCGCATGTAACTGCGATACATTCTGGGTCGATCCCTTCTTCCCATGCCTCTGAGAATTCTCTGGTGGAGTAGAATTTTTGCGTGCAGGTCAGCATTTTGTGCCCCTGCAACACTCGAGCAATCGAAAATAGTCCCGTTGTATCCATGTTTGCAGCCACTATTGGTATCCCTGACCAAATACCCTCTGTGTGCCTAAACTTGAATTCCCTGACTAGGTCTACATCCGACCTCGAGACCAAGGTGCTTCTCTTGGGGCGAATTAGTACATCATCAAAAGTTAGCTTCAGATCACGCTCTATTCGCATATGACCTTACTTCTCCAACGAAGGTGGACTTATGACTGTAATCGTCATACTCCAATTTGGTGCTCGTGCCGGGATTTGAACCCGGGTCGACGGATCGAGAGTCCGACATGATGGACCGAACTACACCACACGAGCGGTAACTTGGGGAGGCCCCATCTCTATTTCAAAACGTTGTATTTCGCCATAGTTCTCCTAACTTCACTTTCACTTTCACTTACGCCCCTTTTGGCCTGATTAATATGTAAATGACCAGACATAGGGCCATGATTGGTAGAAGAAAGCAATACACTGCGATAAGATATAGGAAGAGGCCAGAACCACATC
>NTJS01000008.1 GCA_002457155.1 Marine Group II euryarchaeote MED-G35 | reverse complement strand
TCTTTGCTTGGTCACAAGACATAATCAGCCCAAATCTCTGCCTCAGGATACCCTCAATCCTTTGGAATGACATTTCCTCGGCCCCGCCAGTGTATGGGTCCAGCATTGCCAGTGGTTTTCCTGTGTGTAGGACCAAACCAATAGGGTGGAAATCACCGCTGCCGAGGAAAAGATAGTGACCGATATCATCGCTATCTCCCGAATAATTGCATCCTAGAACCTGACCCGGGAATGATAGACGGGCCCCGCCAACTGGAACCTCGACTTCGAATCCTGCAGATTCCAGTCGTTCCTTGTAGTCGAAGATGAGATGGAGATGCTGTATGCTCCCAACCAGACCCAACTTTGCTCCTTTCAGAGGCGCTACCCTCCCTACAGCATCCATGAACCTCTCCTGGGCCTCTTCCTCACTCATCTCACCCTCATTCAAAGAATCGGAGAGGCGCTTCTGCGCTATTTCCCGATGTGCCGAGAGAATTGGAAGGACAGGATCAATTGCAGGATCGCCATCGTAAGTTACGTTGATGAATTCAGTAGGCATTCCGGAATCGATATTCATTTGTGAATGCCCCATGTGAGCAACAAGCTCCACGCCCATTCGCTGCATTTTGTCATGAACAAGGTCGCAAGCGCCATAACAGGGATCAGCTGCTAGAATAATTCTAGCAGAGGTATCTTCCTCGATTGCATCCATCATTTCCAGTGCCTGCATCTTGAGGCCTTCTGGAACCTGAAGTGCAACAAGGCGATTGTCATTATCCTTTATTCTCTCTATCAGGTCATCGAGTTCGAACTCATGCCTATTCAGATCCATTTAATCACCTGCTACTGGACAATCTCTACTTTCCCATCAACTATGTCTATTCTGGCGAGGGTTCTAATTGGCCACTCAGGTCTCTCTTTCGATAACCTATCTCTCCCATCTCCCTTCTCTATCGCCACAATTACATCTTGGAGAACTACTCCCATCCCTTCGAGTGATTCGAGAAGGGGCTCTAGTGTCCCTCCGGTCGAAATTACATCATCAACTACCAGAATCCTCTCTCCAGGTGAAATATCGTTGATGTAGGCCGTCGAACTGGAGTAGCCTGTAGAAACATCAACTCTGACCTCGCCCTCCATCCCATAGGATCTTTTCCGGATAACCACCGTCGGCTTTCCAGTTATCTCTCCTACGGCTGCTAGCAGCGGAAGTCCCATGGCCTCAACACTGACAATCAGGTCTATTTGTGACCAATCAACCATACTGACAATCAGATCCCTAGTTGCTCTAAGGACCTCTGCTTCCATTCTTGGTATGCCATCTGAAATTGGGTGGATGAAGTAAGGGTACTCGCCCTTCCATATTATGGGTGCTCCCCTGAGCGAGTTTTGTAATATCGTGAGGGGATCCTTTTTGGACATGCTCCCTTGGCCTCACACTAGGCCCTTCAAATGCTCGGACCCTTGTACGACCTTGGTTGTGCAAGGAGTGGGGAATTTGCAACCTGCCTTTCTCAATGCGTCCTTTGCCGCAATGTAACTCTCAGCCTCAGTCTTAATCGAAATAACGGTCTGCCCCCTCTGGACTCTTGCTGCGGTTCCGACGTTCTTGCCGAATGATAGGCGCATCCCCTGTGAAACCCTATCGGCACCTGCACCGGTGGCTTGCTTGTTCTCTCTCAAGATTTGGTGAGGATAGGTGTGCATCCTGAGTGCGTACCCCATTGGCCCTGCGTCTTCTCTGATCGTAGAGTTTGCAACCTGTCTGGCAGCCTCTAGGGCCGAGTCCCTGATTTGGCATGCATTATCCGCTCGTAATTCAATTGCAACTGGAAAACCACCTGTCTCTGCCTTCTTCCTGTTGCCCATGTGGTAACGCAGAATCCTGTTATTTGGAACACCGCCGGTGTACTCCCTCCTAGTGAATGACTGACCCTTGATCTGCCTGTACATCTTTGCTGGTTTGCGTGCCAATCAATCACCTCGTTGGCCGGCCACCGACCCCCCGTATTTAACGGTGAGGCAGTAGTATACTTCAGGAAATGGCCGACAATCTATCGTTTTCCCTTTGCACTTCTGTAACTCCAACCACGATTAGGACGAATCCGAGTATCATGGAGGCACCAATCTCCTCGCCAAGAAGTAACCACCCTCCAAGAACTCCGAAGACTGGTACAAGAAAGACGTATGAAGAGGTAGCTGTGGGTCCAATGACCTCAATTCCCTTTGCAAATAATACATAGGATAAGACGGTGGAGATTACTCCTAGATATGCAATTGTAAGCCACTCTACTACACTTGGCTCTGGAATCGACGAACCCCAGTTCTCAGCGATTACCCACGGAGAGAGCAGAGCCCAGCCAGTTACAGAATACCAGACCACAATCTCGAGCGATGAGTGACCACTTCCCCAGGAAAGCATAATCTTAGTCAGATTTGTAGTAGCCGCCCATGAGAGTGCAGCACAGAGAATCATCAAATCCCCTAGAATCCTATGTTCCAGTGGTATTCCAGAGTTGGGACTCCAACCCACAACAACCGCCACTCCGGAGATGCCAATCAATAGTCCAACAGACATTCTTGCGGAAATCCTCTGACCTAGCATCGGAACAGCCAGAAGGATGGTAAAAACCGGATTCATTGGGATGATGAGAGATGCATCTCCAGCCGCAGTCCAACGCATCCCATGCATGAATAACAGTTGGTATGCCATAGTTCCTAGAATTCCCAGCCAAAAAGAGAAAACCCATGATTTCCGATCTGGAGGGAGAAATCTGAATGACCTCTCGCCCCTGCTTGAAATCGACCAGAAAAAGAATACTGAAACCGCGAATGCATACCTCAGCCACGCAGAAGTTGCAGGACTGAGAGTGGCAGGGCTATCTTCGTTCAATCCATAACTCAGAAATCTGCCTGCTGCCCAAGTAGACCCCCATATCGCCGCGACTAGGACTAGAAGCAAATGAGTACCAAGGTTCTTCTTCCAATAACTGCGCAACATAATTTCACACTCCTACGTCAAGGAAAAAATCATCTCAAAGAAACCAGGATGGGTGACATCACATATTTCATGCCCAGACAAGTCAGCCCCAACTTTCGTGGCCAGGACGGCAGCCGTCATTGCCAATCTGTGATCGTTTTCACAATTAATAGCCTCAGTCGGGGGTTTCGGTTGCTGGCCTCCGAGAATTGCCAAACCCCCCGTTCTTTCCTCGACCCCAATGCCAAATGAGGATAGCATTCTGATTGTTGAATAAATTCTATCCGACTCCTTTCCCCGTGCATGGGCCGCTTCTACGATTTCCCCACCATTGCCAATTGCCATCATTGCAGCCAATGGAGATATAATATCACTAGTATCTCTCAGGCTAACCTGCCTGGATTTTCTCGAAATCGCCACTTCAATTGTATCTGCAACATGGGTTCCTTCGAATTTCCCATAATCCAAACTTTCTGTTCCGTGGAGTTTGTCGAAGAGTAGTGAAATTGGAAACAGGCTAGATTCTTCCGGAATTTCGATTGTTTCTGGTGTTCCAACAGACCAGTGATCTAGGTGGACGACTTCTCCATATTTTCCTCCCCACCCACTCAATCTACTAGATTCGAACGTCAGATCCCTGTACCATCGACTAACCGCTTCACCATTGAGTGTTATTTCCACTTCTCCTGGAAATCCAGGAGAAGCCAAAACCATCCCAGAGAGGGTCTGACTCGAATAAGACTCGTCTATGTGTGATTTTCCATTGGTTATCGGTCCAGAAACGGTATATGGTAACCGGTCGGAGGAGACTTTGCACCCTAGTTCCCTCAATGTCGAGGTCATAGGGGATAGGTCCCTATTCCTAAGAGAAAGATCTCCATCAATCTCTATGGGGCCATCCATGCACGCAGCAATCGCAGAGACAAAATTCGCCGTAGTAGCGGAATTCCCACAATCCAACGTCGAGTTGGGTAGATCAAGACCTCCTTCCTTTCCACGAATGGTCCACCTTCCAATACCTCTTTCTATGGAGGCGCCCATTTTCTCCATGCATCGCGCCATCGCCTCGATGTCACTTCCAGGTTCTCCCTGGAATAACAGATTGGTCCGCGACTCGGATTGGGATGCAAGTGCAATCCAGCGAATCATGTGACTCTTCGAGGGTGGCAGGGACCATCGCACCCTTTCGGGGTCTTCGAGTGGCCGGATGTTTAGCACAAAATCGCATCAGAGTCACTCAGTTGAATGCTCCCCTCCGCCTTGCTCTCTGATCCAATCTCCGAAATCGACCACGCCATCCCAAGACTTTGCTTTCTCATCGATTATGCTGTTCCTCATCGTTTCCTCAATTGTCCCATCTATCTTCACCAGATTGTTCCTCTGGAGTAGCTTTGGGCTCAGTCCAGGAAGGAGTACCGCTACTGCGCGAGGAACCCTCCCGGGATATACTTCATTGACATGCCCGACTATGTTTGTTGTGCAGGTGTTGGTGATTGTATTGTACCACTCTGGACTATTGCAGAGTTTGTTGGTTCTTTTCAGATAAGACTCCAACATCCTCCTCTCATTGCCCGGTCCGAGTACGACAGCTTCGAAAAGATGGGTCACAGACCTCTTCCTGCATCGTGTCCTGACCCCAATCACGTCTCTCTCGGTGGCCCAGACGTAAATCAACTCGTACTGCCTGAAGAGGCCCTTTATCGGATGATACCTCTCTCCCTTCTCCCTCCTGACCTCTATCGAACAGGCCAGTCTCGTACCATCCCTCATCTCGAAACTCATTATCGTATGTGCCATTTGCCTCCTAGATGGATCGAAGTACTCCAAAACGAACCAGATTTTCGATACCTCATCCAGTTTTATCTTCATATCTACCCATCTTTCGTCGAAATCCCTACCGCTACGCCATTCGAAATCCCTAACATTGCGAACGGTCACCACACCATCAACGAATTCAGCAGTTGTCAGCCTTTGGTTATCATTCACCCATGATCTTTCGTTAGAAGGTCTTAGTCTTAGATGCCTAATTAAGGCCCATAATAGTGCTATCGCACCAATTAGGAGAATCAGAATTGCTCCCGCTTCAAGGATGCTCCATGCGTTGACCACGCCCCCCTGAGGGCATTAAGATGGATGAATCCTCCCTCTTTTTGGTGGCGCGGCAGGGGAGATTCGAACTCCCGAGGTGAAACACCACTGGATTAGCAATCCAGCGCAATGGCCAGGCTATGCGACTGCCGCAGTAATTGGACGACTAGAGATTCGTGCTTAAGCAGAACGGTCTCCCTACTCTTCTTCTTCCAGACTTTCACCGATGCTGATTAGTTCGGAAGGGAGCCTAGCAACGAAAACGATCTCATCCACATAACCAGTACGATCCTGACTCCGCAATTCCATTATCCTCGTGCCCTTGGTCACCTTGCCCAGGGTCTCCTTGGTTTGCCCTGAAACCATCCTGATCATCATTCCAGACCCCGTCAGCATGAACAACTGATCCTCCAAGTCAGGAATTTGCTTAACACTGACAATATTATCGCCATCTCTCAGTGACATAGTCCGTACTCCTTTGGTCCCTCTGTTTGTCTTCCTGTACCCATCCCTCTCGAGAACCGGATTACCCAATTCGTCAAAGATCTGTGTTCCTTCTTCCGATAGCGGCATCATCTCCCCAGAACCGAGTCTGCTACGCTTTGCCATCCCGTACTTGGAGATGGTAAGGACGCTCGTATCAAAGTCATCAGTTACAATCATCCCAATGACCTTGTCACCGCCTGCAAGCTTCATTCCAGATACTCCCTGGCTAATCCTTCCCTGGACCCTTACGACGTAAGTTGTAACCACCTCACCGGTTTCAGGAGACAACCTTGTCTTCTTCTCAGAAGGCATGAATCGGCAGGCATTCCCCAATGCGGATACTAGAACAACGTGATCGGTGTCCGTTGCAGGCCTAACCGCGACAAGGTTGTCGTTGTCCCCATCTGCGAATCTCAAAGCGTACTTGCCATTGCGATTAATTCTCGAGTATTCCGAGAGTTTGCTCTTCTTAATTCTGCCATTCGCAGTTGCGAACATCAGGAAATGACCTTCTGGGCTTTCAATTAGTGACCTGTCCATTGGGAGAATTGAGATTACTTTCTCATCTTCCCTTATCCCTCTCAAGAGGTTTCGGATGTGGCTCCCTCTTCCATATCTGCTAGCCGGAGGGGTCTCCCATGCCCGTAATCCGTATACCCTTCCTTTGTCTGTGAAAATAAGTAGTCTGTCCTTTGAGAAGCATGTTACAATCTTCGAGGGCGCGTCTTCATCTTTCGTCGCAACTCCCTTGAGCCCCTTCCCCCCTCTGTTCTGAAGCCGGAACGACTCTACAGGCAAGTGTCTGATGTAGTTGTCCCGTGTTAGTGAGATGACAATCGCCTCTTCTGCAACTAGGTCTTCCCGGTCCATTGAAAGAGGGGTTGGGTCGATATTCGTCCTCCTCTCGTCACCGTGCCTCTCGACTAAATCTTCCAACTCTCCAGAGATGATATCTAGTCTTCTTTTTCTGCTTCCTAGGATGTCTTCGTAGTCCACGATGTCCCTCCCCAGCCTTTCCAGCTCGTCGGAAACCTCCTTGACATTCAATTTCGTGAGTTGATACAACCTTCTCTCTGCGATTGCCTTGGACTGCTTCTCGGAGAAGTCGAACTTCTTGATCTTCGGGTATTTCTCCTCGCCTCTTAGGAACTTCTCGAATTGGTCTCTAGATTCTGAGTTTCTACCTACTTCGATAATTTCTCCCATTCTATCCTGGGCCCTCATCAGCCCCTCGAGAATGTGTGCACGGGCCTCTGCCCTGTCCAGATCGTGCTTCGTCCTTCTTTCGACTACTGACTCGCGATGCCTCACGTATGTGTGCAGAATCGTCCTCAGGTCAAGCTGAACCGGTTCTCCTCTGAGGATCCCCATCATATTTGCAGAGTATGACTCCTGAAGTCTACTGGACTTGTATAACTGATTTAGAACAGCATGAGGGTCGGCATTCTGTTTGATTTCGATTACGACCCTTATTCCATCCTTGCTCGACTCGTCTCGAATGTCGCGAATCCCCTTAACCGACTCATTCTGGACCAGTTCAGCAATTCCTTGCAGCATCTTTGCCTTCTTCACCTGATAGGGTATCGAATGAATGACCAACTTCTTCCCCTTCGAGTCATCAAAGACCTCTACTTCCGATCTAATGTGGAATCTGCCCTTTCCTGTTCTGTACATGTCTACAATCCCGTCAATCCCGAATATCGTAGCACCAGTTGGGAAATCCGGACCTTTCAGGAATTTCAGGTATTCCAGCGCATCTATTTTTGGGGGATTGTCTAGGCCAATTTTCCTATCCTGCTCAATAACCCTGCCGATGTGGAATTTTATCGCCCCCACAACTTCGTTTATGTTATGAGGGGGAATTTTTGTTGCCATCCCAACTGCGATTCCATCACTCCCGTTAAGCAGCAGGTTTGGTAGTCGGGATGGCAGGACTGTCGGTTCTATTTCAGAGTCATCGAAGTTTGGCTCCATATCGATTGTGTTCTTGTTTATGTCATCGAGCATGTGGCGAGACAACTTGTCAAGGCGGCTCTCCGTGTACCTCATTGCCGCAGGAGGATCACCATCTATTGAACCGAAGTTTCCCTGGCCATCGACTAGAGGGTAACGGAGCGAGAAGTCTTGTGCCATCCTGACCATTGTGTCATATAGTGCTTGATCGCCATGGGGGTGGTACTTCCCCATGACTTCGCCAACTGACCTAGCCGATTTGCTATACCCCTTCTCATGTGTGTGCCCTGCTTGGTGCATCCCCCATAGAATTCTCCTATGGACGGGCTTCAATCCGTCTCTGGCATCGGGAAGAGCTCTTCCGATGATTACGCTCATCGCGTAGTTGATGTAGCTCTCTTTCATCTCCTCCGAGATGTCTCTTCTAAGTAGATCTTCAGCCATATTTAGTCCTCACACATCCAGAGAAGTTACCTTTGTTGCATTTTCTTCGATGAAAGATCTCCGGTCCGGCACATCGTCACCCATCAGAATGGTGAATAGTGAATCAGCCTCCTCGGCATCCTTGATCTCCACCTTCATCATCGTCCGAGATTCTGGATCCATAGTCGTAGACCAGAGTTGTTCGGGATTCATCTCCCCAAGTCCCTTGTATCTCTGAACATCAATCTTGGAAGAAGGAGCCTCTTTCTGGAATCTCTTCACCACTTCGTCCCTGTCCTTTTCACTGTGGACCCACTCAGAGTGCTTTCCTCTAGAAACTGAAAATAGTGGCGGTGCCGCGATGAAGACGTTCCCGTTCACTATCGCCCTCCTCATGAATCTCCACATGAAAGTCAGAATCAATGTCCGAATATGAGCTCCATCTATGTCCGCATCAGTCATAATGATTATTTTCGCATACCTGAGTTTGCTGGGATCGAAGGCACCCTCACTTTCTTCTTCATTACCCACTCCAGCACCTAGTGCACGAATCATTCTCTGAATCTGCTCGTTCCCATATACCTTGGTCAGATTCCTCATCTCTCTCTCAACATTCAGGATCTTCCCTCGAAGTGGGAGGACGGCTTGAGTCCTACGATCCCTAGCTGTCTTAGCCGATCCTCCAGCACTTTCTCCCTCTACGATGTATATCTCACATTCTCCTGGGTCCTTCGATTGGCAGTCTGCAAGTTGACCAGGGAGCCCACCTCCCTCTAGAACGCCCTTTCTCCTAGTCAGATCTCTTGCTTTCCTGGCAGCTTCTCTTGCTTTGCTAGCTAGTACTGCCTTCTCAACAATAGACTTGGCTATGCTTGGATTTTCCTCGAAATATTCTCCCAGTTTGTCATTTACAATCTGTTCGACGATGCCAGCAACTTCGCTGGTAACCAGCTTTGACTTGGTCTGCGCATTGAAGGACGGGTCAGGGTGTTTTATCGAAACCACGGCAGACAAACCCTCTCTGATGTCATCGCCCGATAGTCCACTAATTTTCTTCAGTAGATTCCTAGATTGCGCATATGAGTTTATTGTCCTAGTCAGGGAACTCTTTAGCCCTGATAGGTGAGTTCCGCCATCTGTATTGTGAATGATATTTGTGAAGCAATGTATCGATTCTGAATATGCGTCAGTCCACTGAAGTGCCACTTCGACGTGAACCTCTCCCTTGTCCCCATTCTTGGACCCAAGTACGTGAAGTACTCCCTCATGGATGACTTCCTTGTTCTTGTTCATTGCTTGGACGTATTCCTTCAGTCCACCCTGGTACTGGTGTTCGATTTCAATCGGTTCGTCCCCTCGTAGGTCACGCAGAATTATCTGCAATCCTGCGTTCAGGAAAGCAGTCCTCCTCAGACGGGTATTTATTTGTTCGAAATCAAACTCGATAACATCACTGAAGATTGTCAAATCAGGCTTGAAGTTGATTGAAGTTCCAGTAATCTCAGATTTCCCAACGGACTTCAGTGCACTCTTCTTTTCGCCCTTTGAGTACTCTTGGAACCATTCTTTGCCATCCCTGTATATCGTCATCGAGAGATTCTCAGAAACTGCATTTACTGCGCTCACCCCTACTCCATGGAGGCCACCTGCTACTTTGTAGGCATCATTATCGAATTTCCCACCAGCATGGAGTTTGGTCATAATCACCTCAGCCGCACTCACCCCTTCCTCGGCATGTTTGTCTACAGGGATCCCTCTTCCATGGTCAATCACAGTCACCGAGCCATTGCTCTCCAGATTCAATTCCACTGTCGGATTGTGACCAGCTAGGTGCTCATCGACAGCATTGTCGACTACCTCCCAGATGCAATGGTGGAGGGCCGAACCATCGTGAGGGTCCCCCAGGTACATACCCGGCCTCTTTCTAACAGCCTCTAGTCCTTCTAGGACTTGTATGCTATCTGCACTATATTCATCAGACATATTTTCGTCCTTTTATTGAGGGTTCCCTTAGGGAACCCTCAAACTTCATCATCAATCGTAGGAAGGCACGGCCTATAACACTCTCCATTTTCCGAGTCAATAACCCGTAAATTGGGGATAATTTCGACTAAGTGGTCCTTTCACTTCACCTCTCCCCCTCGGCATGATTAAACAGGCCACTTAATTCGGCCTTTCACATGCAAAAGCCCTTGGTATGCGTCACACTGAGGGGAAGGACCGTAGAAGAAATGTGCAACGATGCCCCAAAGGCAGTTAAATTGGGGGCAGATATGGTGGAAGCCCGGCTAGATCTTCTGTGGACCACCGAAGAAAAGACGACCTCTACCAAGAAATCCGAAGAGGGTGAAAAAGAGAGCATCGAGATTATTGTGAATCACCTAGAATTGGATGCTATTGATGTGGCGGACTCAATCAAGGCAATTTCTTCCACAATTGAAGCTCCACTATTGATTACTTGCAGGCCACAGGGGCAGGGGGGCCACTATCCTGGAAGTGAGGATGATAGGATTTCGGTCCTCCAAGCAGCAATAGCAAGTAAGCCGGATTGGATTGATCTTGAAGTTGACATAGACCCCCCTAAGAGGGAAGAACTAGTAAAATTAGCAGGAAAGGAGACTAGGGTCATTTCATCTATACACTCATTGGAGAATATTCCTTCAGTCTCTGAGATCACTCAGGATGTGATGGATGCTCAGGAAATGGGAGACTTGGTAAAGGCTTGTTTTCTCACTAAAGATAGAAAGGATGCGCTACGGATTTTTGAGTCCTCTTTACAACTGAAGTCTTCCGGTGCGAACTACTCATTGATGGGACTAGGGCCCGGTGGCGATTGGTCAAGAATACATGCGCCGGAGTTAGGTCAGGAACTAGTCTTTGCAACTACTGAGTCCGGTTGGCATTTGGCTCAGCAAGGGAAGATCAACGCCTCGGACCTGAGAATTGCATGGGAAGTGTTAGAATACTCCTAGGCACCTTCCTTCAAGAAGGGGACCTCTACCAACTCTTCATCATCTCTCGTTCCCAATGCAGATGAGTGATATTTCCAGTGGATAATTAGTGGGATTATTATGCACGAAAGAGGAAGTGCACCGATTAGGACGTATGCTGCGGTCTTCGGAAGTGTGAATCTCTCTTCTACATCGATTAGAACCTCCACGCTCATATTTCCAGAAGCTGGATGATCCCCTTCCCGGCTATTGTCCCATCCATCTAGGACCAAGTGCAGAACTTGTCCTTCAGAGCTTCCAAATCCAGCAAAAGACCAAGCAGACCCGGAAGAGTCTATTGCCACTGAGAACTCCTGATAGGAAATCGATTCGTAAGCATGAGCATCTCTGAATGGTACCCATGTGAACAGGTCTCTGTACTCAACCGGGACGGAATCTAAACCCTCCGTTTCACAAATCAACTCCCACCCATCTTCGTCGCAGTAGAAGTCTACTGTGTACATGTCCAGATTCGAGTCAGTCAGCAGATAGACATCTCCCTTGGAGCTGAAGTCGATACAGAATGTGTATCTATAGCCCGGTTCCAGAACTAGTGCGATAGTCGTTGCAGACTCATTCTCAACGTGTATTCCGGGAAAACTGTCCCATGCTCCATCAGACCATTCCGTACTGATGTCTTTGTCTAGCGGTTTCAGTCCAGAGTCCCTTCCAAAGCCAAATGCTTCGATTGAGCCAGGAACCTCGACCGATAGGTATTCTCGGGGGTCTTCTGTCTCATTCCAATCGCTACTAGGGGCAACATCGCAGGCCACTGATTGGGAACTGGCAGGTGAAGGAATCAGAATAATCGAGCAGAAAATTCCCGCCAATAGGAGATTTACGCCAAACCCACCGGCCGTTTTCATCCTCACTTCTTTCGCCTCGTTCTAATCGGTCGCACGTACCCGGACTCTTTGTTGGTGCGCTCGTCAGCAGTAAGGTATTTTGGTTGTGGAGGGGGGCTGTGTTGATCCATCCCAGGCAGACCTCCCTCTGCCTCGACCTCTTCGACATCGTATTTCTTGACGTTGTCCAAGGCATCCATCTCATCATCGTCCCTTTCTCTGAGTATCATCCATCCCAGTATTGCAACTAGCACAACAAGAGCAAGTAAGCCTGCACTTTCTCTACCCGGGACAAGATCTTCCATGGTCAAGTCCGACAGAGTCTTCGGCGGGGCAGTATCCTGAACGGAGAGCACTGTGATTACGAAGTCTTTAGATTCACAGACACTCAAGCCATCGCAGACCGTCATTGAAATTCGTACTTCACCGGGAATGACCCAGGTTTGATTTGGCATGATCCAGTCGTTCCTCGGATCACCATCACACCCCGATAGGGTCATGCAATCTTCATCCACGAATACATTGATGTCCCAGTCAAACTCTAGAGTCTCTGTAAGATTGAGGTCCCTATCGTTGCTAGGGTCACCATCTCCATCGCTATCGAAAAACGCGTCATTGTCCATCCATGCTACTAATCCAGCCTCCAAGTCGGAGTCGGAGGCGGCTCCGGACAGATTGACCAAGTCTCCGACGACAACGTACTCGGTGCTGATGGGTTTTGAAGTCTCGATTCGAGGGGCTGAAGAGACTATCACTTTCATCTCTGTAGTGTTGGAGTCACCACTCCCAAAACCGTCAATTACAGTAAGTCTGACTGTATATTCTCCCGATCTCTCGTAGCTATGCCAAACTTGAGGTCCAGATGAAGTGGGACTAGCATCTCCGAAGTCCCATATCCAATCTACTATCCCATTCCAATCCGGGCTGTTGACGTCTGAGGATGTCATTCCTTCGAATTCCGGATCAGCGTCGAAACTCCCACTGCCATCGAATCTGATGAGATTACCAGGTGCAACAAAGGCCCCTCCTTCCGCTGTCCTTGGGATCTTCCAGGTAACTACTTCTCCCACATCATCAGGGAGTTCAAACAATAATCCCCCCTCATCACTAGGGCAGATGAATGACATTATTGGGACTGGCAATGGGTTTCCGATATACAGCAGGAAAGTCTTCGGAGCCGAATCTAAACCTCTCTCGTCGACGACTACTAGTGAAACACTGTGAAGTCCAGGGTTAGAAAAAGTCCTACTTACGGAAGTGGTATTCTCAATGGGTGAGCCTCGGTCTGAGAAAGTCCAGTAGTGGGATAATGCAGACGAATCTCCGTCAGGATCGAACGATGAACTACTGAAAATGTAAGCATCACCGATTTCTCCATCAGAAGGGCGCTCGAAAAGTGCAACTGGTCGTTGATTTAGGATTTCTACTTCCAAGTACGCGATGGATGTGTTTCCATCATCATCAGCCACCTCTAGTGTTACGTTTTTCACCCCTGGTTCCTTCCAACTGACGATAGGATTGGCTTCGAATGAACTCGTTTCGGTGAAATCGGATGCAAGTGAGACCCCCACTCCTCCCAAGTTGACGCCTCCTTCGAAAGTCCATCTGAATTCGGCAATTACCCCATCTTCGTCCTCGAAAACATCCGGCATCTCTAGGGGAGTAACCGCAAAGCCCTCCAGATCTTCAGAGAAAATCTGGTAAGGTGCCCGGTTTAGAACCGTGACTAGGATGGACTTCTGAGCCGATTGGTGACCATCACTGACCAACAGCTCCAATGAGTATGCAGTGCCATCGCTACTGCCATCTACCCACGAATGGCCAATTTCGAAGATTCCCGTGCCAGAGTCGCCAGATCCATCACCCCAGTTCCATGAGAAAAATAATTTGTCCACGGGAACGTTGTCAGACGTCCCGAAGGCCGAGAATTGTATTCTCTGGTTCGTCTGAACTGTCAATTCCTCTTGGATAGCCAAACCATCCACAGAAATTTCAGGAATCGGCTCAGAGGTATCATTTACCGAGATTTCCCATGAAATTGTTTCAGAAAAGAAACCCCCATGATCCCTGACTAGAAGGGTGATCACGTAGTCCCCTTCCTCCGTGAACGAATGAACAGGATTCTTCAAACTCGAAGAATTCCCGTCGCCCAGATCCCAGATGTACGATTGCGGGGTATCATTGTGCCCGAAAGAACCGTTTTGGAAACCGAATCCCCAAGAGTCGTAACCCCCTCCAAAGATGTACGTTTGCGTCCATGTCTGTGTTTCATTGGATGAGATTGTTCCTGATCCAACTGGTTTCATGTTGAAAATCTGTTGAGGGAGTGATTGGGCCAAGTCCTGCAATTCCCCAGTAATGTCTCTGACCTTAGCTGTAAATGTCCAATCACTGGTAAATGGGGGAGTAAACCAAACTGAGATTATTTCCGGTTCAGAGTTTCCTACTGAGACCATGAAATCCGCAGAATCATATAGTGAATTATTGGCGAATGCCGAGAATTCTACAGACAGAGCCTCTGAAAATGCACTCGAACTGACGCCAATTTCAATTTCCACGCTATCATCAAGGAAGTCACCGTCCCGATCAAAACCATCTATCGATCCTATCGACACCTCAGCAGGGCTCGTTACCTGACTGGCACTTACGGTAAATGACCCGATTGGGTAATTGCCCCCAGAAAGTACTCCACAATTCGCAAAGTCGAAATCACAGTCATCGACAAGGGAGTTGTACCAGACTAGGAGCAGAACCTCGGAGGTGGCATTTCCAAAACCGTGAACTAGTCCAGTTCCTCTACCATCGCTCGAATCAATCCTCAGTTTGTCCATAGTCCAAGTCCCAGAAGACTCCTCTTTGGAAAGAACGACTCCTTCGAAACCGAATCTGTCCGGTTGAACCATGATGCTCAACGGGTAACCATCACCTTGTGTGAATCTGAATGATTTGAGCCCCCATCCCTCTACTGAGTGTCCTGGAGATTGCCACGCCTCTGACCACTGATCGTTCTCCGCGCTGACGGATCCCCTACAGAAGCCACCATTTGAGCAATCCTCGACCAAGTCAAGATCGGAGAAACCAAACGCACCCTGAGCACTATCCAGAGTAACTGCAGCACTGAAGTTTGCAAAGATCTCACTCATTGAGGTTCCTATTGGGGTAGATCCCGGACCAGGGTTTCTGGCTAGGCTTTCAACCCCATTTCCCCCTAGGGATGGGTTAGAGACCAACTCTCTGATTGCAGCAGGTCCGCCTAATTTGTCTGCCAAATATGCCAAGAACAGGAAACTCGAACCGATATCAGAATTTCTTCCGTCCCACCATCTCAAACTTGTACTCGAGTTCAGAGTCCATGAGTTTGCCTCCTCTTCTAGATCCACCGACTCTCCGAAGCTAATAAACTCAGAAAGACCCGCTGCGCCTTCATCGATCCAAATATATTCGAAAGGGTCATTCTCGTGATGAATCAATTGCCCAAACTCGTGCGCCATAACTCGATTTCTTTCCGACAGATCATCGATATCTAGGAATATTGCCTCACGTATCGATGAAACTCCAGATTCAAAATAACCCTCCTCCCCACTAGGCCCATCTATTGATAGAATGGCAATTTCTATCTGACAATTGTCATCAATGTCCGGAGGAGTCCCGAAGTAGTTAGTAGTGGAAGGGAAAATGATGGACTCCCAGTTTGACACAATATCATTCAAAACAGTAGAAGAAACGATTTGACCGTCTTCTACGAAAATCGCTGCGTTGGTGGAGATTTTCTCCACAGTTACAGCAAAGGTCCCGTCATTGGTAGTCATGTTGTCTGTATCGTCCACTGACCATGTATTCAGGCAACTTCTTGGTTGTCCTCCAGTGCTCGCTAGCCCCTCAGAGGAAAAAATGGGGGCAGTTAAAACTACTAGTAACGAAACTACTGCCAACACAGATTTCCTAGTAGAGTAGATTTCCGAACCACCACTCATCATTAGCACCTCGTTTACCAATCTGCTCCAAACTGCTCGAGGACGTATTTTAACATCGATGGAGCATCGTTCGTACATGGGCAGGGGGACGGGGCCATCAATCGTTCCCATCGCAATGCTCCTCATCCTCCTTTCACAGATGTCAATGGCCGAGGAGGGCAATAATATGGCCGAAGAGAGGGATATTGAGATATTGCGAACACTGCCTCACGACTCATCTTCGTTCACACAAGGGCTGGAAGTATTGGAAAACTCAATTTTCGAGAGTTCGGGCCTTTATGGTCATTCTAGAATTAGCGAGATCGACTCACAAAATGGAGAGATCATCAGACAGACTAAGATTGATGACTCTTACTTCGGAGAAGGAATCACCGTAAAGGACCAGTCAATCATTATGCTGACTTGGAGGGCAGGAGTGGCATTGGAGTTTCACATCTCGAATTTTAGTATAATTGGAAACTTCAGTTTCGAAGGCGAGGGTTGGGGAATATGCTACAATGGAGAGCACATCGTTACATCCAATGGGACCTCTGAGCTTTCATTTAGAGATCCAGATAGCTTTGAAATAGATTTCACCACAATGGTAACTTGGGATGGAGTTCCCGTTCCAAATCTAAATGAATTGGAATGTGTAGATGACAAAATATATGCAAACATTTGGATGGAGGAGACAATCCTGAGAATCTCATCCACTTCAGGTAAGGTGGACTTTTTCTCATCCCCATTGGCTGTCACTTCCATTCAAGGAAATGGCAATGAAGAGGTATTGAATGGCATCGCATTTGATCAGAACTCTGGGAGTTTCTGGATTACGGGGAAGAACTGGACGCAGATGTACTTGGTCAATTTCACGATCCCAGAAGAGAAATTGAGTGTTGACGATGACTCACAATTGTTCACATTGATGGCGATAATTGTAGTAACGATAGTATTGGTGCCTTTCATATTCCGAATTATCCCCAAGAAGAAAGATCTGGAAACGCCCAACTTCAAGGACTCCCATCGTTAGGGCGTGACATGGCCGACGAAGATGTCGACGGAGGCATCGATCTCGAGTATTTCATGGAAGACATTTCCGAAGAACCATCGACGAGGGTTGCAGGGGCGATTTTAATCATTATCGGTAGCCTTCTCGGCGTGCAGTTGGGGATCCTCCTCGTCTCAGGAAATCCAGATGAGATTCTCTCAGCTTCTCTAGACTCATCCGAGGAATATTCTGACGTATCCGGCATCGTAATCTCAGAAAGGACTGGAAATGCCTCGGGCGGAGAACCAGTCGAAGGAGTGAGGGTGAGGCTTCTTTCTGTGGAGGGTGCAACTACCGGAAAGGAGACATTTACAGATTCAGACGGTAGGTTCACTGTCCCTGAAATCCGTAGAGAACCTGCTCTACTATCGTTTACGCATAGCGGGAATAATACGACTAAGTTGTTTTTCGTTCCTGGAGACGAAGCCCAGATAGTCATCACCATGTCTGAGGGAAATGGCGAGAACGTAATCGACAGACGTGGCGAGAGTTACCAGTCTAATTCGGTTTCAATTGCCACTGCTATTGCCTTGATGACCGTGCTTCTAGGACTAATGGGAGTCTATGGCGGAGTCGAGGCCTATCGTGGCAATAGCTACAGAAGATCGTGGTGGCTTTCCTTCCTAGGTCTCTGGAGCAGGGGGATGATTTTCATCGGCCCTTTACTAATTTTGATTGGCATGGGGCTGGTGACATTGTCTAAGGAACAGTTTTCTGGTAGCCGCCATTAGGCATCAGGAGAGTCGCATGTATCTGTTCTCAATTGAAGGCGGGGATGGCAGTGGGAAAGGCCTAGCCACACAGATTGTGCACGAGGTTCTCCAATCCGAGTTCTGCTTCAGATCTGTAGAGGTAACAGCCGAGCCTAGGAGGGATCACGCATTAGGGAGGCTGGCAATAGATTCAGTCAGGAGACAGACACTATCGCCTGAGCAGGAGGCAGGACTTTTCGCGGCAGATAGGTTGGATCACTCCCATGGATGGATCCTCCCACGCCTTCAGGAAGGCAGGGCAGTAGTAAGTGAGAGAAATGTCCACTCTTCTCTTGTGTATCAGGGAATTGTTGGCGGAATCGGACTAGAGAGGACCGCTCAGATTAATTCTGCCGCATTAATACCGGATCTTTGTATCTGGGTAGATTGCGATCCAGAAATCGCCTTGGAGAGAATCTCAAAGGGAACTCTCCGCGACCTCTCCAGCAAGGAAGAGTACTTTGAGACATCAGAATTACAGATTCGGATCAGAGATGGATACAGGCAGCTACTCTCAGGAGAAATGGAAATGCCAACCCCATTCGACATGGGTGCAATACTGGGCCCGATTTCAAACGAAGGGACTCAGAATCAACTTCGTAACTCCCTGAGGGAGGCAATTCGCTCATTCATGAACAGCAGACCAACTCCAATCAATGTCGAAATTGAACAAGTTGACCAATTACAGATTAGGGCTATTGTAAGGGAATCACAAAACCAAAGCACACTTCCAGATATTGGCATTGCACCACCGAAGACAAAGTTGGGATGGTTGGACGGGGACGCACCATGGAAAGTCCTCAAATCAACCCAGGAGAGCCATAAAAAGTCCCTTTCCTCAATGGAAAAAGAACACCATAATTATCCAAAAAACATCCTAAACCACTCAATGTCCTCTGTATGTGGTACTCTTTCTCTAATCAATTCGGCCGAGATTTCCGAACTCAGATCTTCAATGGGGCCGGTTCGATCTGTTTCTAAAAGGCACACGCAGAGGATAATCAGGTTCCTCAAAGAACTGGGTTGGGTCTACAGGAGGAAGAATCTAGTCGGGCGAGAGGCACCAAAATCACAGTTAAGAGAGGAGATCTTCCCATTTGGACGTCTTGTTCTCGCAATTTGGCCCCTTCGTAAGGAAATCAGTAGATGGCAGTCTCTCAACCCGGGTACGCACATCCGCTTCTCCTTGGGGCAGATGGTCAAATCGGGGAGGCATGAGCGTGCATTGATGGAAACAATCAGCCGATTGTCGATATTAGGCAGTGGGATAGAGGGGAGGCCAGCCCCCGAGAATATCGAATCCTTGGTCGATTGGTGGTTAGGAAAGTGAAATCACTTTACTACTAGTCTGGAACCAGCGGGAAGCGTGACGTTGGCAGCTTCTTGGAAGAATTTGGGTCTAGCTGAGAATGCCGAACAAAACCACCAACCGCCAACGAACCCTGCACCTGATCCCGTGATGATCCTGAGCAAATTGTTTGACTCGTATGAACCGAGAAGCAATTGAGTGAAACCATCAATCCCCATTGGAACCAACCCCATGCCCATTATCGATAGCATCACAATCATCCGCTTGTCTTTCTCGTAAATCTCGAATAGCCATTTGTCAGGGAATACTGAAAGGAACGTATCCCTAACAGTCCATCTGTTGACACCTCTCAACAAGAAGAAAAGGCAACCCAGGGAGAATCCTAGGAATATTCCGATGTCCCTTGCACATACTGGCATCTGATTGCCATTTATTTCCCACGATCTCTCATGTTTTTGATGACAATTCAAATCTCCAAAACCATATGCCAGTGCCCAAATTGGATTCAATTCACTCCACACAAATTTACCACCGTGCAGCGACTGGTCATGGCCAACCGAACCCCCTTCTTCATGACCATCATTTCCCCAACTGTTTTCGAATGCATAATCGATAGCATTTGCTCTTCCTGAGAGCTCTGGCACTGAATCCGAGGGAAGAAGATAGGGAGCTATGAAGCATAATGCAAGGTATCCAAATGCGACACCACCTAGAATCTTGGAGACCCTCTCCTCGTGCCCCCTGTCCCGCAATCCATTTTTCAGAAGCATTTGTTCCCCAATTGGCGCTGAAAAGACTGCCTTCATAGATTTCACTAATTCACCATCAGTAAAAACTATCCAAACTCGTTTGTTAGGTTAGCAATATTCGGGAACCCCTTCGCAACACGCCTCAACCACTCTGAAGCAACGAGGGCACTCCATGTGCTGCCGCATTGGAATGGCATCCCCCCTGAAACCACATAGGCAGAGAAAATCCTTGCAATGATCACTATCCATGCCTAAATCGTCTGACATCGGGCTAAATTAATTTCCCCTTCTCACGCGTTGAGGGCTTCCAGTTGGAGAGATAACTCGCCTACGAGCCATTCGTGTAGGGCCTCCCCTCCCATCTCCGAGAGAGTTGAATTGAGGAACGCCGCAATCAATGATCTCTTTGCATCATCCTCATCGAATCCCCTGGTCTTGAGGTAAAACATCTGCTCTTCGTCAATGGGTCCATTTGCCGTGCCATGCCCACAACCAACGACGTCATTCTCCATCACCTCCAGTTCTGGGATAGAATCGGCCTCTGCCGATTTGGAAAGCAGTAGGTTGTGAAAAATCTGTGCTGCATCTGCTCCTCTGGAGCCTTTTCTGATGGTTAGCATCCCAGTTCCTATGGTCCTGCTTTTCCCTCCACAAGCAGAGTGCCACGATAGCCGGCTGTATGTTTCCGGCGCTTCATGGTGGATTTCTATGTGGTGATCCAAGTGCATTGAATCCGTAGATAGGATCGATCCCAGGACCCTGATGTTTCCACCAGATTCCCCCATAATGTACCGTAGATCGCTCTTCGTCCTCTCCGAACCGGAAGAAACAGTACCCGCTCTTACTTGAGCATCTCGGCAAATGTCAATACTGTCGGAGCGCAGCATAGTTCCCCTCTCTAGGAGTCCGATTACAACATCATTCACCACTGCTCCATCTTGAATCTGACCGGTCCTAAGTAGTCCGAACCATTCGCTGCTACCAGTGACTCTGGTTATCAACTCAAATTCCGATGTCTTCCCTATTTCCAATGAGATATGTGCAATGGATGGGGAATCGCCTGTATCAACCTCAAGAATGATTGGTTTCTCTGAAGAGAAACCCTTGTCCACGACCAACGTCCATTGAGAAGACTCTGCCGAGGCATGAAGGAATGAATTTGTAAAAGCACTACTCCTGGAGAAATCAGGCTCCCCTGCTGCGCCTAGTTTCAACTCGATTCCTGGAGGGAGGTCCGAACCATCAATGACGCCCAAGCTAATCTCAGGTTGCCCTAGTAGGGGGATCTCGGACACGTCTCCAGTGGGATGGACCTTCTTCCAGGGTGTGTACCTCCAGAGATGATCTGCCTTGTTTGGCTTCTCCAGACTGAGGTACCTCGAAGCCGAATCCATAATCCGGCCTCAACCTATGCTTCCTTCCATCTCAAGAGCCATCAGTTGATTGAGTTCCACTGCGTATTCCATGGGTAGTTCCCTGGTGAAGGGCTCGAAGAAACCGTTGACAATCATTGCTAGGGACTCTTCCTCTGTGTGTCCACGACTCATAAGGTAGAATAATTGCTCATCGCTAACCTTGGAAACGCTTGCCTCGTGCTCGCATCTTGCAGTTGGGTTTGCTACTTCCATTGTAGGGTACGTGTCTGATCTGCTCCCCTCATCCAGGATTAGGGCATCACAGACAACATTAAGCTTGCAGTTATTCGCTTTGGGCGAAACTGTCACCAT
Source organism: Marine Group II euryarchaeote MED-G35 (assembly GCA_002457155.1). Lineage (GTDB taxonomy): Archaea > Thermoplasmatota > Poseidoniia > Poseidoniales > Thalassarchaeaceae > UBA36. The sequence continues at coordinate 36,475 of NTJS01000008.1, read as the reverse complement.
GCCCCTGTAAGACCCCCTGCCTCCATTTTTGCTAATGCTCTTTGAGAGGATTTTGCTGGTTGTGTTGGATGCTAGGTGATGAATCTTGGCCCCTGCATCTTGGTGCTGACCTTCTCCAGAATATGCGACCGAAATCACTTCTGCATGGCTCCCTTCTCCCTTAAGAATCACAGCGGGATACTTCATGGTTAGTTTACTTCCGATGTTTCCATCAACCCACTCAATCTTCGCCTTTTCATGCGCTATCCCTCTCTTTGTTACTAGATTGTATACATTTGAACTCCAGTTTTGGATAGTAGAGTACCGAATGTGTGAGCCTGGAAGTGCTATCAATTCCACTACTGCTGAGTGTAAAGAGTCAGTCGAGTAGGTAGGGGCGGTACATCCTTCGACGTAATGGATGCTGCTCCCTTTGTCGGCAATAATCAGAGTTCTCTCGAACTGCCCCATATTCTTCGCGTTGATCCGAAAGTATGCCTGAACCGGCATCTCAACATGAACCCCTTCTGGGACATATATGAACGATCCACCTGACCAGACTGCGGTGTTTAGCGCAGAGAATTTGTTATCGGAGTAAGGCACTACCGAACAGAACCACTTTTTCACGATCTCGGGGTATTCGCTCAGTCCGCTGTCCATGTCTAGGAAAATTACCCCTTGCCTTTCCAAGTCCTCACGGATGCTGTGGTATACTGTTTCTGACTCGTATTGAGCTGATACTCCTGACAACCACTTCTGCTCTGCTTCTGGTATTCCAAGCCTTTCGAATGTATTTCTGATGTCATCCGGCACGTCATCCCAGTCATTCTTGGTTGAATCAGATGATCTCAGAAAGTAGCAGATATTGTCGAAGTCAATTTCCTCCAACATCGACATGTTGCCCCATGTCGGCATAGGCCTTTGTATGAAGTGTTTGAATGCCTTAACCCGAATCTCAGTCATCCACTGGGGCTCATTCTTTAGACGGGATATTTCCCTAACTACCTCCTCTGAAAGGCCAAAGTCGAATCTAATCGTTGAGTTTTCTGGATCATGCCATCCGGCCTTGTATTCCCCGACTGCCCCACGAGCATCACTGTTTTCCTCCATCTCAGAACCTCATTCTTGTTTCAGCCATTCGTAGCCTCTCTCTTCAAGTTTTGTAGCCAGCTCAGGGCCTCCTGAAGATACAATCTTTCCATCTAATAGGACATGCACCATATCTGGCTGTACATGTTCTAGAATCCTAGAGTAGTGGGTGATTATCAATGCCCCAGAATCAGTCCCCCTGATAGCGGCATTGACTCCTTCGGATACAGTCCTTATTCCATCTATGTCCAAGCCACTATCAGTCTCATCGAGAACTGCAAGGCGAGGACTTAGGAGCATCATTTGTAGGATTTCAAAACGCTTCTTCTCACCACCGCTGAAACCATCATTGACATACCTTGACATGAAAGTACGAGGGATATCGAGAGATTCCATCGCCATTGTCAACTTTTCCCTGAAGGCAGCGCCCTTGGCCTCCTCCTCGCCTCTGATGCTAGCAACAGACTTCCTGAGGAAATTTCCAACCTGAAGTCCTGGAACTGCTTGAGGGTATTGGAATGAGAGGAATACTCCCTTCCGAGCCCTTTCCCAAGATTCCATTTCTAGTAGGCTCTCCCCCTCCAGAATCACATCCCCTTCCGCTACCTCAAAGTCCGGATGCCCCATTATGACATTGGCAGCAGTGGTTTTTCCGCTTCCGTTCCTACCCATAATGGCATGAATTTCACCGGGTCCAATTTTCAGATTAATCCCCTTTAGGATTTCATTTCCGTCAATGCCTGCATGCAGGTCTTTGATCTCTAGCAATGGGAGTCTCAAGTTATCTCTCAGAATTAGCGGAACTAATTGAGTATTCAATCTCTTCCTCCCTTAGGTGACCCTATAATGGCTGACTCATTCGCATTAATTGATGAATAATGGAGATGACGATACTGGGGTCCCAGATGAACTAGAGGACAAGTATAGGTCTCAGATTAGCGAGGCCATCCAGAACGAGGCAGAACGTCGGGTATCAGAAAGAAATGACCCAATCGAGACTTCTAGGCTTCTTTCGTTGTCGCTTCTTGAATTATTTGAGTCTGAAGACAAATCATTGGTCCCGGCGCTGATGGCAAGACTTGGCCCTGTTAGGGCGGCCCTGGAGGGGCATGGGGGGGCCCTGGTCGTTTCTAGAGGGGAAATTGAGGTTAGAAGTGACGGGAATAGGGCCCTATCACTAGTCATCGATCTGGACGGGGCATGCGTTTCCTGTGGAGCGGCTCCAGGAACCCTACAGGGCATCCAAGACGACTTGCTGCATGATGATGAGGTCTGCAAAGTCCGCTTTGCCTCGTCAATGCTTGACTGGTTCGACGAGATTCAGCGCGATTTCGTCTTGAAGTTCGGGGGCGTCGCCTTCGTCTAGAGAAGTACTCCCCCAATTTCTTCGAATGCACGGGATGAGAAACCTAGAACAGTCACATCCTCCCCTTCGATTACCCTTGAGAAAGAACCAGCCTTCCCGGCTAGATCATACCCGCCAGCCTTCCCAAACCAAGATCCACTGGCAATCAAATCCTCCATTTCGTCCACTCCTATTTCATCAAATTCCACTATTGAGAAATCAGTCCAGACCGCCGCTCGCCAACCTGCACCAACTTCCAAACCAGTCCCATTTCTAGTGATGATTGCCGTCGAAGACCAAACTTTGTGTCTGCGGCCAGAGAGTCTGATCAGGGTGGAAGCTGCGCTAACCTTGTCCTCCGGCTTGCCCAATGCGACCCGACTATCGTCAGGATCCTCTACCAGCGTGTCAGAAACCACTATCATTTCTACATCTGAGTTTTCAAAACAACCAAGCTCCGATACAGCAGATCTCGCCTTATGCATGCAGGAGGCTTCGACTTGCAAATGAACCTCAAGATTATTCGAAGGCTCGGGCTCGGGCTCTTTCAATACGCTGAATCTCAATTCTATTCCATCTATTTCAGAGAACTCTGCCATAATGCCTCTTCTCCTTTCGGAGGCAGAAGCGAGTAGAATTGCAGTCATTCCCTAACCTCAGAGATCAATTTTCGATCCACAAACTGGGCACTTCATCGACATGACTCCTGGTTCTGTTGCGAACCTGCTCTTGCACCCAGGGCATGTTACCTGTCCAGCAATCGGTGGTGCCATGGGGGAATCTGGCATCTGGATTTCCAATACGGGTTCAATAGTGCCAGAACCAGTTGTGTCTAGCAAACCACCTTCTTCGGAATTCCTCCTGTCCCTCCTTGCTCTCCTACTATCACGTCCGCTTACGGCAATATCATCATTAGAATCATCTTGGACAATTTCGACCTCATCTGAGCCAACCGGGAGATCTGTTTCCCCCACTAGGTCCACTACGTCATCCTCCATCACCACGCTAGCATTCTTGTCAATCGACCCTCTCCTTCCGACCCACCTGACTCCCTGTGCGGAAAGACCGACTAAGGTTACCATTCCAAGTATCAGAACGGCCAATGCGACACCAATCACTAGGATTTCGAAACTCTCTTGGTCCAAGCCGAGGGATGATCTTAGTTGGTCAGATAGGCTCCCACTGCGTCTAGAAGAACCATCGTCTATCAGAGTCCTTATTTGCCAACCGTCAGATGATGAGACGACCATCATCGTTTCTCCAGAATCTTCGGACCTATCCATCGATTTGTATTGCCCTCTGACCAAAGTGTCTGAGAGACCTATCCAACCACTATCAACATCAATCAGCCCGTACTCGACTTGAGGGCCATTTGCCCCAACCCGATCGAATAGAACCTGAATCCCCCTCTCAGACTCCACCACGCCTATTCCCGCCAACCCTCTTGCTGGAATCCTCGTTTCCATTTCGCCATTGGTCATGAAATTTGAATCAGTCACGAATACGACCAGTTCGGAGTCTTGGGGGTCCCCTTCTCTCCAAAGCGAAACCAAAGTATCGCCATCATCATCTTCAATCACGGTCAGCATTGGGATGGCTGACTCGTCACCCACCGCCTTTCGATATGCCCACGTTTCCTGATCAATCATTCCATGCGAGTACCAGACCCCAAGGCGGTCCTTTCCAGTAGTGTCGTTCCTGATCGTTTGATAGAGGATATGTGCCTGATCATGTCCGAATTCAACTGATAGCGAATCAATCTGGTAAGGGTCAGCATCGATGTCCTTGATTATTCCAGTCTGCAGAGTCCAGTCGTCCGAGGAGAGCGGGCTTTCTGAATGAATTAGGAAGATGTTAGTCTCGTCCTCTAGACTTCCTCCGCTGAAAACATCCCTGTGGTAGCCAGAAACAAGAATCTCGGAGTCCCTTATGTCCATGTCAATACCCCAATACTTGCCATCGGACAGTGGAATCCCCGGGAGTAAGTCCTGAGGGGGGGCGATTCTACAACTAGAGTCGATAGTGGAGTAACTTAGGGTCTGCATTAGGAACCAGTTTGGCCCCATGTAACGCCTCGTCCACACAATGTGGGCAAACTCTTCATCCGTTCCGATAATCGAAATATCTCCAGACCACCGTTCTTCAATCACGTTATTGCATTCAATTAACGATTTACTCTCAGTTAGTTTGTACATTAACAGAGTTCCATCCTTCTCCCCAATCAGCAGATCATCACCCTCTTCGCTATCCAGACTTACAATGGCAATGGGGCTCTCTCCGGGATTCAGATCAGCATCCCTCGGACCAGACAAAGTCGTACTGTCAACAAGTAGGGTCTTGACCCGTACATTGTTGGACCAGTCATTGTCCCCTCCGCTTTCCAAGATGACACTCACCCTCACTTCCAGTGGTCCGGAAATGTTTGGAGCAAAGGGAAAAGAAATCATCGAATGAGACCCGCCCAGAACCAATGGAGTAGTTGAATTCCCAATGAATTCCCAACCTCTCTCAGTCATCATTTCCAGAGTCCCCGAGACTCCGACAGCGTCCTGCGATCCTAGATTGTCCACCCTTGCTTGGACAACGGCCGACTCGTCTGGCCTGGGAATCGGGCTAGAGACTGTCGCAGCTGAAATTGACCCAGCTCTAATTGCAAGATCAACACCTGGTGGCCTTGGGACTACAGAGAAAGTCCCATCTAGTTCGTTGTTGTTGTCGTCTAACTCTTGAATCGAATTCAAAGGGTCGATTGAAATGGATAACAGAGCATCGCCTGCATCCATGGGGTTCCAGTAAAGTACAACTTCAACGAACTGCCCAGTATCTATATTCGAAATGACGTATTCATCCCGTCTCTCTCCCCATTCTTCCAGAATGACCCCTACGCCGGTAGCGGCCTGATCTCCCGTATTCCTAATGGTCGCCCTGACTTCCAAGAATGTGTTGACGTAGGATTCCTGCATTGGGATACCGAATTCCTGAACCGAAATCGATTTACTAACGAAAACCAAGTCTGGCATTGGCTCGACATTGTTGATTTGCACAAACCTCCTCAATTCCTCTGAGAAAACCCCTATGGCACTGACTATCCTTACCGAGAGTCTGTATTCATCATCTTTGTATTGGGTCGTGTCCCAATCGAAACTCCAACCGGTCCATCCACGATCGTTATCCTTGCAACCGACTATTGTCTCTCCCTGCGTGTTTGTATTTTCTGCCTGTCTGAACATATGGGTGCAGTACGCGTGACCCTGGAAATCTGGGTCATTGCTCCCATCTCCCCTCCTATTGGATGAGGAGTGCTTTTGCCCCTTCCTGTCTTCTTCTGTCCAGCGACCATCATGGTAATTGCTGGCATCCTGCCAGTCTTCGTTATCGACCCTCCATTGGATTGTCGCGTTTCCAATAGACTGGAACTGCCCGAAGACCTCCACCGAGCCTTGGATATCGGCAAGGCCACTTGGCCCCTCTAGGGTGAAATTGACAATTCCGACAGGGAAAAAGAACTCAGTTGTATTGCTCCATCTGCCGATGTCGTTTCTCGCCGCAACCATCCCTGTGATTGAGACATCGGAATATTCGTCAGGCAGATCAGGAACTTCGAAGGGAATGGTCCAGTTTGTAATTCCAGTCGTTCTTGTCCAATTTACAAGAATCAACTTCTCCTTGGGTGTATTTGTTGCTTTCTTGAACTTCATTTCTACCTTTGCTACAACTTCTTCTATGGTCGCATTGTCCTCGCCGTGCTCGTTTATGTGGCCACGCAAGTTGTATGACTTACCCTCGACAAGCCACGAGTAAGCCGCAGGGCTCTCGATTTCCACCCAATGCCCCTCTTGAGGTGATTGAGGCCCTCCCGAATCGTTGGTAACCCCCCCGCCACCGAACATCTGGCTGGCAACCTCCACCCCATCAATGATCCCGAATCCATACCTAGTGTTCCAGCTATTGCCTTCCCAGCTATCGTCCTCGGACCATTCATTTCTGAACTCAGAACCACTTGCAAGGAAACTCCTTATCGCCTCATATCTCTCTATTCCCGGCTCGCCCTCGTCCATGAATGGCATATCTCGCATTTCGCCAATTTCTAGCATTATTGCAACGAGTCCTGCTACTGCAGGTGTCGACATGCTAGATCCCGATAACTGCGTGTAGTCATCACTAGCCCTGTTTACTTCAGAACCAGGGATTATTCCAGAAGATTCGGCATGCTGTGCCGAGTTGATGTTTGAACCAGGGGCCACTACCCATGGTTTCATTTCATCCCATGAGTCTCCGTCATCATCATCGGTCCTCGGGCCATAGTTGGAGTTTGAGCTAATGGAGTCATCACTGCGGGCTATCGTATTCTTGTCATCCAGCCATCCAACGGTGATCGAGGTATCCGCCGCGCCGACGGAGTTGACATTGTTGGCCCCATCATTTCCAATTGCCGCTACACAGACCAAACCATTCTCTGAGGCTTGGTTGACAAGGTTTCCTTCTGCCGACGACCCGTCTTCGTTGTTGTCCCCAACTGCAGAGCTAGCTCTACCGAAGGACATAGAGAGGACATCGATTCCTCTGCTTGATGCGTTGTTGCCCCAATCGGTGTCTCTATTGGTAATGGCCCACTGAATGCCGGCAAGAATAGATTGGGAGTTTCCTCCGCCGTAGTCCTCCATGACCTTCACGTCGACCAGATAAGAGCCCGGGGAGTAGCCCTGGTTCACCCTTCTGGAGTCTCCGGTCCCTAGGGCAATTCCAGCAACGTGAGTTCCATGCCCGTCGCCATCATCCGGGTCCTCCTCGTTGCAGCCTGATTGCCCCACTCCCGTTGCATCGCACCCGCCAACCCATTTGGGGTCCTCTATGTCATCTGGATCCTTTGTGTTATCCTTGTTATTGTCCGAGAAATCGTCAAGTGAGAAGTGCTCATTATCGACCCCTGTGTCAAGAATGGCGATCACCTTTCCAGAACCATGGTACCCAAGCCCCCTCAAAGCCTCGTCATAAACTCCCGATGTTCTTACCTTAGAGCCCTTTGTGGCTTTGTCCAGATAAGGAACAATGACGCTCTGCTCCTCGACAAGGACAACTCCATCTAGGCCCCATATGCCGATAAGAGAACTCACTGGGACATGATCAAGGACGATAGCATCTAGATGGTCCATTACCATGAACCAAGACCCCTCGTTTTCCCAGCCGTGTTGCTCGATTACTCCCTTTAACGAGTCGATGTCCGCAACTCCTGGGTGCCACGCATAGTGGACAATGATAGCAACAGTTCCTCTGCCATCATCACCAACGATTGAAGTTACTGAGACGGACTCCCTTTCTCCTGTCACGATAAGTTGGAGACGGTCATCAAAACCATTGGAGTCGGAGTCGGACCAGAAACCATTCCACCATCCAAATTCCATTACTGGAGGACTAGAATCGAGAGGGGTATGGGTCGGATTGCGTTCTTTCTGGCATTCTTCTTCCCCGCAAATCAATGATGTGATGGTTGGAGTTTCACCCTCAAAAAAAACTGTAGAATCAGAATTCTCTACATCAGGGACATGCGCTGCTCCTATGGGCACATCAAGCAAGAAAACCAAAATCGCAATGGCAAACGGGAAGAACTTTCCTGGACCTCTGACCATGGCTCTCTAAGAGAGCCAAAGTCAAGACCTGTATAACTCCAACCTGTAAGTGCCTGCAAGATTGCCACTTATGGCCACCTAATGTGGCTCGGGGACAGGGAGCAATTCAATCTGCACACCCCCCTGTCGTCTATAGCGACGATTTCCCCATCACAAACAGGGCAAATTGTGTGCTCAGCCAACTCTTCTAGCCAAGCCCTCCTAGTCTCCAACTCGTCACCCTCTTCCCTCAATCTGGTAAGAATTCTTGCAGCTCTTCCTTCCAGGTTTTTTCCTGCTGAACCCCAAGGATCGCTCTGTAAGCTTCCCATCCTAGCAGTGGCCTGCTTTCTGATGTCATCTGACAATGAAGAGGCTTTTCCTGAAGCACCAATATCGCCAATCGGGCTCGGAGCACCCTTTGCGATGGGCCTCGCGGCAAGGTAAGCTAGGAAGAATCCACCTACGTGTGCCATATGCGCTATGTTGGTTTCTCCCGCCGTCCCACTTTGAATCGAGTACATCTGGAAAATCTCGAGTCCTAGTCGGATGAATGCAATTAGCCACACGGGCCAAGCCCTTATTAGGAAAAGTAGGGGAAACTCGATCTTGTCCTCTGGCCAGCAGGCCAAGTAAGCCCCTAGAAGTCCGAATGCAGCTCCACTAGCTCCAATTGCTGGGGAATTTGAATCTGGGTGGGACAAGACCCATGCAATGTTCCCACCAAGGAACCCTATGAAGTACACAGCAACCCACCTTTTTGCCCCCATTCTCTGCTCGAGCGGCACTCCAGCCAACGCTATTACGAGGATGTTCCCAAGAACATGGATAAAGTCGGCATGCAACCATGCAGAAGTGAACATCCGGTGGAAATGAGAAGGTTCTCCGGACAAAACAGGGATTAAACCGAAAATATCGACAGGAAAGAAATCAAACCACTCGTGCTGTAGAACCGACAAGAAGTACTGGACGAAATGGACAAGGAGTAGTGAAAGAACCATTGCAAGCGCCAAACTATCTCCTTTACTTCCGGCGTAAACCAAAGGTCCGATTGCAACCAAAAAGAGAACCGTAATCCAGAGAAAGTCGATCGCCTCTAGCTGACCCCAGAGAAAGTCGATGTCTCTGGCCATTGATTGGCCCCAGATGATTGCTCTAAAGAGGGATTCGTAGTTATGGAACACTCAATATGACAGTCCCCTGCCGAGACAATATGCCCATATCTCCATTGGCCCAGGTAAAGGGGATAGAAGTACACAGAGGGCCATCCAAGGTTCTGGAGGGAGTATCAGTCAACCTAGGAGCCGGAGAAGTAGTTTCAGTGATGGGGAACAATGGGTCCGGAAAGACGACCCTGATCGAGGCGTTCGCTGGAATCTTGCCATTGAGGTCTGGTGAAGTAATCTGGCACGAGAGGGGGGAATCGATATTGGTTAGAGACTCAGATGGCCGCAGAAACCCCCCTCCTCCTATGGGTCTGACGCTTCAGAAGGGCGGAATCTCCGGAGAAGAGACCGTTTCAGAGAGGCTTGCAGTATCCCTTTCTGTCGCAGGAATTCACTCCCATGAAGAGCAAATAGCGGATCTATTGGGGCAATGGGGCCTCCGCCATAGGTCCGAAGATCGCGTCGCACACCTTTCCGGAGGGCTCAGGCGTCGCCTATCCATTTTGTGCGGTTTGGCCCCTGCAGTACTCAGCGAGACTCCCAGAGTAGTCCTTCTAGACGAACCATCTGAAGGTCTAGACGACTCCGCAAAGGAGACACTGAAGGGATGGATTAGGGCCCTATCTTCCCGGAACCATGGGATATTGGTGGCGACTCATGACAAAGATCTCTCGTCATGTGCAGATAGAATACTGACAATAGAAGACAGGATTCTGAGTGAATCTACGGGGGAATCATCAGGCGATCCCTCCCAATTGCCCGAACCAGTCCAATCAAGCGAGCAACGCGCGATCTCGTCTCTAATTCGTTGGTCGATTAGGATGGAGCTCCGGAATCCTATAGAAACGGTCGGGAGGGCAACTCCGGCAATAGTTGCCATTCTTCTCTCCTACGCCCTGATGATGGATTACGACCTCCAGTCGCATGATAGCCGACTCCTCGCCGCTTTGGTACTCGCTCCGGCCTTTATCGCATCTATCTCATCACCAGCACTGGTATCCAGACTTTCTGAGTCTGATTGCGGTCGCTGGTGGGATGCTGTATCGGGACCGATGGCACGACCTGCATTCTCAATTTCCGGAGCATCGATTCTACTGCCCATCCCAGTAACATACCTTTCTTGGCTCGTTCTTTCCGGTTCCGTTGACGACCAAGTCTCCTCCGAGGTTCTGACTTGGTTGTGGATACCTGCCTTGGCTATGATGGACTTGGCAATTGCATCCACTGCCCTCCACTTGTTGGTTTCCGATCTTTCTAGGTCTTCAGCCGCCCCTGCTCCGCTCCTGCTGGTAGTAATGGTCTGGCCCTTCCTGGAGTTGACAGATGCACTTTCTTCCATTATCGATAATGGGATGACGTGGGGACTCTCCATACACGATCCATTGGTTACTTGTATCGTTGCTAGTCTTCTATCCGCCCTAGTGTGGCTCTCAGCCGTGTTGATTCCAGATTACTGACCAACAGCATTCATCACTATGTTGTTTTTCGCAGGCCTGTGAGTGATTTCAGAGACTCAGCAGTCATCATTACCTTAGTGGGGCTGTTATGCGCTACAATCACGGCCTTCCTTGGCTTCTTCCAAGCCCCCTTGGTCGACCCTGACTCTTGGAATGCACCCGGGGCATATCGGATACTCTACTGGCATGTTCCATTCGCATGGTCCTCATTCTTGTCCTTCTGCCTACTATTCCTTGGTTCAGTTTCATGGTATGTTAAGCGCTCAGAGAGGGGCTGGAGCATGGTTGTAATCGGCTCCGAACTAGGTCTTCTCTTTGGTTTAGGGGTGGTGATTTCAGGTCCTATTTGGGGTTCTGTCGAATGGGGCGTTCCATGGGATTGGGGGGATGTTAGGTTGAACACATACGCCCTCCTGTCTTCTGTGGCATTGTTCCTTGTGATGTCGCTAAGGAGTCAGCCTGATGGGGAAGAAACAAGGGACACACTAGCAGCCGTCGGTTTGTTCGGTTTCATTCTAGTCCCAATTACCGCTGCTGCAACAACACTCTGGAGGAATCGGCATCCGGGAGTTATTCTTAGGGAGTCGGAGGAGACCGGGGTCGATCCGGAGATCCTCCAGGTCATGGGCTTCGGTGCAATTTCATTCATGGTTCTGTTCATTGGCTTAGTCTTGCTAAACTACTCGATCTACAACCTAAGGGCCGAGTTGGAGTCATTGAACAGGGAGATTGACAAGGAGGGGGCGAATTGACTGGAGAAATCGCCGCCCTAGTCACCTATGCACTGTTGTCTGCCATTCTCGGGTACTATTCCTTCAGCAGGATTTCAATGCTCTTCCACCTCAAGAGTCAGATCTCAGTGAAAACAGTCCAAGATGCAGGGGAATGACTCCAGATGCTCTCGGAAGCCTTCTAACGGGGCGGACTGGGCGGAGCACTGGTAATCGTATGTCTGGAGGGGCCTTTTGCATCACTTGCGGCGCAGATCCCCCATTATCCACAGACAGGCTATGCGAGTCCTGCCTCAGGAAGAGGACGATTCTCTCGAAGATGCCAGAAACAATTCAGCAGAGGCGGTGTGCAAAGTGCGACTCATTCGAAATCAGGGGTGGCTGGTCCATGATGGAAAGAGACGGAATAGCAGATCTTAGGATCAGGGAGAACCTGATACTTGAGGAGAGGGCCAAGAAGGTCGCAGTGGACTTCTCAGTTCAGGAGATTGACCAGAGAACAAACAGGTTGCATGTTGAGGTTTCCGGAACCATTGATGGTTACGAATTCCATGACTCCCACTCTCCTCTTCTTCAGACTAGCAACGCGGTCTGCACCCCTTGTACGAGGAAGGATGGGGATTACTTCGAGGCCACGGTCCAACTAAGGTCAGCAGGTAGGAAACTGAACGAAGAAGAACTTTCCAGCCTCAGATCGACCTTGGACGAGTTGATTCAGTCGATGGAGCCAAATCCCATGTTTTTCGTAACAAAAGAAGGTCCTGTCACAGGGGGGTGGGATCTCCAATTGGGCTCCAAGAGCCTTGCAAGGACATGGGGGAGGAAACTAACCAGATCGTTCGGCGGATCCGTCAAGGAGAGCTCAACTGTTGTAGGGGTCAGCGAGGGGATCGAGGTCACAAGGCTGACGCTCAGCTACAGGAAGCCTGCTTACTCTATCGGGGACGTGGTCAGATTCAAGAAATCCCTCTGGATAGTTGATAGTTGGCAGAAGGATGGCCCAATTCTCAGGAAGGTGGAACGATTTGAGAGATCCGGGGCGACGTGGCGGGACATGGAGTCTTCCAGTGTGGTGTGCGCACTTGCCGAACAGAGCACCGTTCAGGTCCTCAATCGCGACAGTTCTGCTGCTGAATTCATGGATCCTTCTGACTACAAGGTCTCAACAGTTGGTCTCCCATACGACGATGATGGTGAGGCGGTTGAATTGCGCATCGGCTTCATAGATGGGGGATGGGTGGCACTACCAGTCTCAGGCAAAGGGGGAGTAAAATGAGCGAGCCCGATTTCGAAGAATTGCTTTCCGAACTAGACCCTCGAGACATGGCAGGATTCACTAGGACGTTCGTAGATGATCTACGGGCCTCGATGTCCACGAGCCCAGGCATGGTCGAAGACTCCGACTGGAACGGAGTCCTCTGCCTGGGGATGGGGGGTTCAGGAGCAGGAGGGTTGTTCTTGAAGGCCCTATCAGATGACTCTGGAGGACTGCCATTCGTAGTCTGGACAGACTATGGCGTGCCTAGTTGGTGGGGGCCAGAGTGGCTTGTTATGGCGACCTCTTATTCCGGCAATACGGAAGAGACTCTGGATGGCGTAAGAGAGGTACTTTCAGCAGGCGGGACCGTTGTCGGAATATGTTCCGGTGGTGAGTTGGAGGATATTCTCTCGGAATCCGAAGATTCAGTTTGCCTCAACGTTCCTCCCGGACAAATGCCCCGCTCAGCATTTGGGCATATCTTCGGAACCCAATTGTCAGCATGCTGGGAACTTGGCATCCTCCCAAGGCCAAGTCAAGAAGAGATTTCTGAAATACTTGGCAGACTCTCTCAAGCATCCGCAGATTCAGACTTGTTCACTAACTCCGGAATGGCCGCCACACTATCACGATCCCTGGTTGGAAGAGAAATTGGGATAGTCGCCCCCACTTGCCTAGGGCCAGCAGCATACCGTTTCTCCTGCCAGCTGAATGAGAATTCGGCGATGTTCGCAGGTGCCACGGACGTGCCCGAGATGAATCACAACGAGATTGTGGCATGGACTAGCAAGCGCGCGACAAACCGTGCATTATTGCTACTCTCTTGCGAAGACTTGCATCCGAGGACAAGTGCAAGGACTGAGTGGATGCTCGAAGAGATAGAATCCTCCCCCACTTGGGTAATTGAGTGCGAAGGGGAAAGCTTGCTGGAGAGGCTGCTATATGCTGCTCACGTTACAGATTGGGTGTCAATAGGGCTAGCATTACTAACTGGTGAGGACCCATCTGAAATGCCTGCGATAGAGTCATTGAAGGCGCACTTAGCCTCAATTCAGTAGAGTGGACCTAGAACCAGCCTAGGATCTGGATAGCATTTCAAAGCCTCCTCCCTATCTTTGGGTGCCACCACTCCCGGGAGGTCATGCGTCTCAGGTTTCACCAAAGATAGCTGAAAATGGAGATGGGGTTCCCAACCTCCATTTTCATGCTCTTCTCCAAACCAGGAGATAACCTCTCCAGCAACTATCTTCTGACCTACACTCTTGTTTTCTATAGATTCAGAGCTCAGATGACCATATAATGCCCAAAGGGCGACTCCGTCTAAATCGTGCTTGGTAATCAGGACATTCCCATAGTCCCCTGGTTCAGGATTGTATCCGAAGTGGGATATCTCCCCATCCATGAATGCCATGCAAGGGGTTCCAACGGGTGCTCCAATGTCTATTCCCACATGGAGAAAGCGCTCACCATGGAAAATCTCAGTATTGTACATCCCAGGTCTGAGCTCGTCATACTTGCCAATGCTGAAGACGGTCTTCGGAGTATTCCACTGTCCCATAGAAAGATCCAGCACTGTGTATTCTTCAGGAAGTTTTACGACTTCACTGAACCGGTGCCTCTCCCAGTGAATCATGATCTTCCGAAGCGGACTCTGGCAATGACTCCTCCTCCTCTGCCCTTTCTGCTAGGCTCCTCAAACCACTCTTTTCTCGTAGGTTCTTCTTTGTCTTCGCACCTAACTCCTTCAGTATCTCAGTTTGTCTAATCACGTTCCCAGTTCCGGAGCTCAACTGTTCCATTGCCCTTTCATAAGCATCAGAAGCTTGCCCAAGTTCGTATCCTACGGCGCTGAAAGACTCCAAGAAAAGAACCACCTTGTCATGGAGCTTCCCAGCCCTCTCAACAATTTTTTGCTGGTTTTTGGACTGATTTTCTCGCTTCCATAATTCCTGAATCAACATCAATGTTAGCATCAGCGTCGATCCACTGACGACCTTTACTCTCCTATTGGCCACTAGATCTTGGAATAGCAATGGATCGCCTCTCATCGCATCGATGAAAGCACCTTCCAACGGAACCACCATAAGGACGAAATCCGGCGTGTTGTAGCCTTCCATTTCCTCATAGTTCTTCGATGCCAGCTTCTTGGAGTGTTCCCTAATCGATCTACAGTGTGCCTTCATTGCCGAATCAGAAACTGTCTCATCTTCAGCGTTAACATATTCCGTGTAGGCAGTTAGAGAAACCTTCGAATCAATAACTATTTGGCGATTTTCAGGAAGTTTCAGAATGAAGTCTGCTCGCTTCCCCCTTCCGCCGGCTTTGCCTCTGTCCCACTCCTGCTTGACATAGTCTCTACCCTCCACAAAGCCCATGCTCTGCAACAGATTCTCCACCACAACCTCGCCCCAGGCTCCTTGAGCCTGCGAGTCCCCTCTAAGCGCCAAGGCTAGCTCCCTGGTTTCATGGGCAAGAGTCGTTCCCAGGGAACTGACATTATCGACCTTCTCGCCGAGTTTGGCAGCCCTCTGAATGTCTTTTTCTTTAGCTTCCTGAATCGCAGAAATATATTCGCCAATGGAATTTGTTAGATCATCTGTAGCCTTCTTGAATGACGACTCTTTCTGTTTGTCAGCCGCCTCAACAGCTAGAGAAAATGCCTCTCCAGCGGCCAGCTTGAATCCATCAAGCATCTGCTCTCGTACCTTCTCTTCTGACTTGCTCCCCACCTCTAGAAGTGCCCTGGCACGAATCAACTCCTCTTCTGCTATAATTGACTCTGCGGTGCTTTTTGTCCTGGCCAATGCCCACCCAAAAGAGGCGCCAGCAAGAAGCCCAAGAACAACATAGGCCAGTCCCAGTACCTCCATATCAAGAGTAAATAATCGAGAGTATTTGAACTATGCATTAAAATCTCATCTTTGGATTAATTCAAACACCCCGGCGTAATGGAGAGTCATGCGCCTCCGCTCATTGGCTATTGAACTCTCCAAGTTGGATCGAATATCGGTGCCGAGTTTGGATTTGGAGCAATATCAGACCGAAGGAGAACTAGCGGCAAGATGGTTGTTCGACATCAGAGCATTCAACGATATCGTCGATGGATGCCGGGTGGTTGATCTGGGTTCTGGAAACGGGATATTAGGAATTGGTGCCATCCTGATGGGGGCAGAATCAGCGACACTCGTGGAAGTCGATGATGAGTCTTGCAAAGTATGTAGGAGGAATGTGGAGTCCCTAGGCCTTAGTGAAAGGGTAAAGATCGTAAATTCCCAAATTGGTGAAAAAGAGTCCGATTTCTATGCAGCGGATCTAGTTATCTCGAATCCACCATGGGGGGCGCAAAGAGCAGCAGCAGACAGGCCTTTTCTTGAAACAATACTCTCAATCGGAACAATCGCACATATTATGCACAGTGCAGAGGCAACTCACATTCAGAACTTCTTCAGCAATATTGGTTGGTCTTCAGAGAAATACGGAGAATGTGACTTTGCCCTGCCCGCAACCTATGAACACCATGCAAGTAAGAGGGGCAGAACTCGGGCATCATTATGGAGAATTTCACCTCCAAGAGGGGGCCCCTTTCGGTAGCCGTACCGTTCATAGGGGGTCTTCGGTTCGGCGAGCCGATGACAGCATCGGTCGGCGACCAAGTAACCCCCGGGTTTTCTGTTGAAGTTGGCTCAGGAGAAGAATTGGGCCATGGCCTCCATATGACGGATCGGGGGCCTGTGGCGGTTCTTTCTGGCAATATCGTGAGCAACTCTGGAGTTATTTCCGTAGACTCATCAGCACCCCCAATCAATTCTCCCAAGATGGGGGATGTGATTATCGGAGAGGTGAATCGCCTCAACGAGAAAACCGCGGAGCTCCGCGTCCTTCACATAGAGACCAACGAGGGCGGGCACAGAGCCGTCCCTGCTCTGAAACTATTCGCAGACGTTTTTGTCTCCGAGATTGTGGACCGATTCATTCCATCGGCGGGCGACACGATGAGGAAGCGCGACATCGTCCGTGCCAAGATCATCAATGTCGAACCGATGCTGAAGGCCACCACCAAGGGAGATTCTGAACTGGGTGTCCTCTATGCTGCTTGCCCGCCTTGTGGTGAGGACCTGCTTCCAAGCGAGACCACTCCAGACTTCAACGTCGAGTGCCCTCGCTGCGACTACAGGGGCTTCAGAGCTCTCTCGAATGGCTTCGGACATGGTTTCGAAATCCCCTCCGGTTCAGATATCCAGAAGTTAAACCGCCCCGGTGAGCGCTGGTCCAGCGAAGCAGAGTCAATGCTGGGGCATGACGGAGCAAGGCCATACTTGTCCCCAGTAGCAGATCACAGGAGGGGTTGGTCTCACGAGATCCCAGAATCCGCCAAGAGATCGCCATCTTCGAGAGGAAGGGGCGGTGGAAGACCTCAGAGGGAGATGCATCCCGCAAAATGCACCCTTTGTGGAACACAGACGAAGGTCCCATTCAAACCAACTCCCGGAAAACCCCTCAGATGCCGTGACTGCATGGACAGGGTGGAGTCTGGAAAGGCAAGCAAGGACGACCTAGCCAAGGAGAGGGAGGTCATGAAGAAAGCAAGGGGCAAGGCACAGAAGGAGTTCGGAGTAAAACTGTTCATCGGTGGCGTGTCTTACGATGCCACGGAAGATGAACTAAGGGATGCATTCTCCGTACATGGTAAACTGAATGACGTCCATATGGCAATGGATAAGGAAACCAAGAAGCCGAGGGGTTTCGCATTTATCACATTCAAAGACAAGAATGAAGCCAAGGCAGCAATCAAGGCAATGAACAAGTCGGAATTCAAGGGAAGGAGAATTTCCGTCGAGGAATCCTCCTCCGGAGGACGAGGGAACAGCAAGAGAAGACGAAGAAGGTAGGGTCTCGAACCGAATCAGACATAGAAGTCAGATGATGCCTCGGATTCCCCCATTGCAAGGTAGTCCTCAAGGGGTCCATCCCCTCCAATCTTCTCCATCAGCCTGGCAGCAGTCTCCTTAGTGGTGTCAAGGTCTAGATTCAGCGGTACTTCGAAGGCCTGCTCAATCCACTTGGCCATCCTGTCCGCTGCGAGGACATCGGAGCTCGCTCCGACCGTCTCTGCGATGACACCGAGTGATGGCACCCCCAATGTCGTAGACAACGATAGTACCATTCCAGCAACTCCGATCATTCCGCCCTTTGGCTGATCCCTACTTACGATAATGTCCTCCTTCTCGAGGATCTTCCGGAAACCTTTGTCGGAGCAGACTGCGTAAATCGATCGGCATTCTGGTTCCGCAGCCAATCCCGCTAGGACAAGCACACGACTCGCCTCAGAATCACTAGCCAATCCAAGAATCGCCTCCGCGACCTCGAACTGCCCGGGAGCAGTCATAGGCTGCATGACTCCCGTGATAATGCAAATGTTCTCGCCATTAGGAAGAATAACCGTAATTATGTCCAACCTAGGTGGTCCAATCAAACCCTCGCCAGATAGTGTTGCATGAGGGGGGAAGTCAGGGTGTAGAATCCATCCGATGGTTCTTGAGGGGTGCTTCTCGATTAGTCCGTCAACCATAATCTTCCCCACGTTGCCCACTCCAGGTACCGCTTCTAGAACCATGGAATGCATAGGGAGGCCGTCTCCCTCAAGCCAATGGACTCTTGTCCTATTCACGAATCATCATCCTTCCTTGGGCTCGGGAGAGATTTGACCCATTCCTCGCTGCCAGCATCCTGTCGTTTCCTACGCCTAGACCCCTGGGGGTCTTCTGGGGAGAACTTCAGAGCCGTAGCTGCCTCCATCTTCCCGCCACACTCTTTGCACTTCGCTCCGAGGCCAAATGACTTGCATTTGGTGCAGCGTTGAAGTCTAGTTCTAGCCATGGACGAAGACGAGCCCATCGATGAGGTTCATGAAGTATCTTCCCAAATTGGGCCATTCAGAGCCTTTCAATTGCGATCGAGCCTTCTACGGACCCGATCTTCTTCGACGCAGCCTCTTGGGCTGCTTCCCACACCGCCTCTGCTGATGGGTAATCTGGTGCCTTGATGTCAACCCTGTAGTTGGGTGCGCCATCATAATGGCAAGTAAGGGTTACTTCATCCTCTCCATCCGCGCAATCCTCTGCAGCCTGTAGGGCGCCACTAATCGCCTCTACTCCTTCGGGACCCCATACCTTGATCTCAAACAAACCCCTAATTTCCACGAATGGCGGAACAATATTCTCGATGGCAAGTTCTGTTACAACTGCTATCCAGGCCCCCTCGAAACCAGCCTCTTCTAGAGCACTCTCAGTTATGGCACACTCCTCTAGAGCCCCATAAAGAGAGCCAAATGACTCCTTCATCTCCTCCGAAACTGCAGTCGTCTTGACTCCGTCCCAACCAATCCTCTCTGCGGCCACTCTCATTATTTGGGATGCTCGCTGCTCGTTCTTCCAGGACTGAAGTGCATCCCTCCTTCGCTCCTCAGAGACGGATTTTATTGAGAGGGTGACACTGTCCCTCTCTCTCTTTATCCCGATTACCTTGGCCACCACTCTCTGGCCCTCTCTAACATGGGATCTGATGTTCCTGACCCATCCGGTAGCAATCTCTCCAATGAATACGAAACCCTCCCTCTCTGGATAGGAATCTAGGTTTAGATATGCCCCGTTCTCTTTAACGTTCTTCACGGAGCAAACGACCAACTCGCCTTCTTCAGGCCAGTCGTTCGCTAAATCCGCCAAGATGCTGCCCCTCTAGTTCAGAACCTCAACCACGGTACAACCAGTTAGGTTGGCAAGCCCGCCAGCTGGTTCTGCAAGGGTCGATCCGCAAATTGGACATACCACTGCAGTCGAAGCCCTATCGAAGAGAGTGGCTTCGTTTCCGCAGTCTTTGCAACTAACTCTCAGGAATTTTCCGGCCAATAGTTCACCTCAGTTGTCCACAAGTTCGAATTTCCTAGCTCTCTTGCCCTTTGGGGAATGGGCCTTCCCGGTCTCAGTACATCTGAAAACTAGGTTTACTCTCTTTGTGGGCTTCTCTCCCGATGGTTTTGGCCTAGGGAAACCCCTGTACCCAGCAGTGACTCTCCTAAATCGCCTCTGGCCCCACTTTAGTTCACTAGCCCTCCTCTTCTTGACTCTCTCAACGGTGTGCTCGGTATGCTTTCCGGCATAGGGGCTGTAACGCATAATTTTCCTCGGCATCTTGACCATTTTTGCCCCACCTCACTTCTTGTGCGCCGCGAGCCACCGATGACCCGTATATGAATCTAGTCGAGCGATTCGACCAGATGCCATGGCCACACACAAGAAAAACACAAGAATCTAGTCTTTGCCCGCAATTCATGTTTGGAGGCGAAGGGATAATCTGGCTGTCCTTCATGATCATGGCAATAGGGTATAGCTTTCATCGAATGGGCCCGTCCTTTGAGAGGAGTCGATTCGGTTTTCCATTGATGCTCTTGGGCTTGACTTGCCTTATCCTGCTGCCCGATGAATTAACCGAAAGAGGAATCGAGCTTCATGAGTCGATTCTACAATCGGTTTCCATCTCCTTCCCCTTTGTAATTGGTGCAATTATTATTCTTCGCAATTCTCCGACTTATGGTGAACCTAGTATGCCAGGACTTGTTTCTGGTTGGCTCTTAGTAACCGTTTCGTGGACAGTCCTTTTCTATGTGAGAAACCCATTATCTATACTAGGGATTACTAGAGGAGCTTTGTCAATTCTGGGAGTTTTAGCAAGCCTAATTGCAATTATCATTGTGTCGTCACTAATTGAGGGGAAATCAGGATTTAGGAATGAGTCTGATCCACTCTCGAATGAGGAAGAGGTGCTTGTGAGGACGATTCTAGAAAGGCGATTAGAGAGGGATTAGTATGGGCGTAGAAATCTCCGAAGCACTGCTGCTTGTTTCAGGTGGGGGTCTCCTTTTCTCCTCGTTCGCATTAATCCATTTTGCTTCATGTTATAATCAACACAACCGCTCTCTTGCATTTTCTTCTACAATTGTCATCGGGATCGTCTCCTCCTATTCAGTCATCAATTCCACAAATTACAGTAAATCGGAATCCTTGGAATTAGCCATGACCTCGGCAATAATAGGTTTGCTCGAACTATTACCCATCTTTTTGGTAGTTACTACATTGGCATTATTCAGGATAAGCCTCTTAACAAATCGGTCGGTGGACGCGTCGTCTTAGTAGGGTGAAACGCATGTCAAAGGGTACACCGAGTATGGGCAAGAGGCAGAAATCCACCCATATTCGATGCAGGAGATGTGGCCGTCACTCGTATCACAAGCAAAAGGGCCAATGCGCAAGTTGCGGGTATGGCGATACAGCTAGACTTCGGAAGTTCAGGTGGAATAAGCGCAATAGGTCCATGTCCCAGAAGAAATGATGCATGCCGGAAATGCCTAAGGCTTGGTTGCACACCCGGGAATGATAGCCGATGTGCGGAATCATCGGAATAGTTGGAACTCCGGGATCTCAAGTTGCTACTTCTGTCTATGACGGCCTTATTGTTTTACAGCATAGAGGACAAGATGCAGCTGGGATAGTTACCAGCGATTCTGATAATATCTCTCACCGGAGAGCAAATGGATTAGTCCGAGATGTCTTTCTTGAGCACCACATGAAGAAATTAGTCGGTTCAATGGGCATTGGGCACGTGAGATACCCAACTGCAGGATCCAACTCTTCCGCAGAGGCACAACCATTCTACACCAATACCCCATTTGGAGTCAGTCTAGCCCACAATGGAAATTTGAACAATACTCCTGACATAATTTCTGGCCTTCTAGAATACGATCATCGTAGAATTAACACTAGTTCTGATTCGGAGGCCCTGCTCAACCTTTTCGCCGCAGAAATCCAGAGATCAGTAGATGGCCAGCCAGGAGGAATGGACGCTCTGGGCGAGGATGACATTTTCCGAGCAGTCGAGAGGACTCACTTGAGAGTAGAAGGAAGCTACAGTGTAGTATGCCTAATTACCGGCTGGGGAATGGTTGCATTCAGGGATCCTCATGGCATACGTCCACTATTTATGGGGAAGAGAGAAGTCGGCAACTTCACGGAGAGGCTAGTATCTTCAGAAAGCGTAGTTTGCCAGTCAATCGGCTTCGAGATGGACAGGGACGTAGATCCAGGTGAAGCAGTAATCGTCAGGATGGACGGTCGGATAATTTCAAAGGTCTGCCATCCCAAAGTTACTCACACACCATGCGTTTTCGAGCATGTTTACTTTGCCAGACCAGACTCTGTAATTGATGGCATCTCAGTCCACAAGGCAAGATTGAGAATGGGGGAATCCCTTGCAAAGAGGGTCGCAAACTCATTCCAGGAAAATGAAATCGAAGCAGTGATCCCAGTTCCAGATAGCGGAAGAATCGCTGCTCTAGGGCTTTCTAACGCATTGGGTATCCCCTATCGAGAGGGTTTTGTGAAGAATCGTTACATAGGGAGGACTTTCATAATGCCGGGGCAGAAGATAAGAAAGGACTCGGTTAGGAAGAAACTGAATACAATCGATGAGGAGTTTGAAGGAAAGACAGTTCTGATTGTAGATGATAGCATAGTCAGAGGGAACACTTCTAGGAGAATCGTCCAGATGGCGAGAGGTGCCGGAGCATCAAGAGTGCTGTTCGCTTCATCATCGCCCCCTATCATTCATCCGAATGTGTATGGTATCGATATGCCGGCTAGGGAGGAATATGTCGCTTATGGTAAGACAAATGAGGAGATTTGCAACTCTATAGGGGCCGATTGGCTGATCTACCAGGAACTAGGGGACCTGGTAGAGTCCTGTACGGGTGCAGGTGCAGACTCTCCAGCGGATTTCGATTGCTCTTGCTTCAATGGAATATATGTTACCGGAGGGGTTACCGAGGAGTACCTCAGCAGGATCGGACAAATTAGGGCCGACTCCGAGAAGGAGCAGGCATCAGTTTGACATTAGCTCTGCAAGATGGTCTTTGAGCACTGGCAGTGCATCTTCCCACGTGGACACGATTCCGTAATCCGCGACACCAAAGATTGGGGCTTCCGGGTCCTTGTTTATTGCTAGGATAAATTTGCTCGAACGCATCCCAGCGAGATGCTGGATCGCCCCACTTATCCCAACTGCGATGTATAGGTTTGGAGTGACTGTTTTCCCGGTTTGGCCGACTTGCATGCTATGCGGAATCTCATCCCAAGTATCCACTGCAGCCCTGCTCGCTCCAACTGCAGCCCCAAGTACGTCTGCGACTTCGTTTAGGTGGGAGAAGTTTGCTGGGTCACCCATCCCCCTCCCTCCTGATATGATAATATCTGCCTCGGAAACATCGAGCCTTTCACTCGCCCTTGCCAGTGCTCTTTTGACTGCAACGGAAACCTCCTGGCTGACATCAACCGTAGTGGTTTCTGCACTACCACCCTCTCCTGCAGATTCGAATGAATTAGCCCTTAGGCTGATTGCGCAGGGTGGTGAAATACTAACTTCCTCGATCGCTTTACCCGAGTATATCGTCCTAGTCGCCGAAAAACCATCTGTTAGGCTAATCACATCTTGCACGACCGGGATTCCCTTTGAAGCAGCTATTGACGAGATCAACTCTCTACCAATTGCGGATGACGAAGAGAGGATAAGATCCCCCTCGACCAATGGAGACAGGGACTTTGACCAAGCCAAGCAATCGTAGGTCTCGAAGCAGTCGCCTTCTACTGAGATGACCTTTGAAACGCCAGAAATATGTGCCGCATCGGAGGACCCCACGCCCCCAGGGCAGATGACTGTGATTTGGCCTCCTAGTGGTGATGCAGCTCCGACTAGTTGTGCTGTTACCGGGTGCAAGGCACCATTGCTAGATTCTGAAATAACTGTCGTTTTCATTTTTCCACCTCTAGATAACGTTAGCTTCTTCCCTCAGCTTGTTAACCACCTCGGGAACCGATTCTGAACCAACGAATTTCTGCCCCGGTTGCTTCTTTGGTGGAGAAGAATGAGACTTGATGCTGACCTTTGAATTGCTTGCATCGACTCCCAAATCATCGGGTGTTAGGGAATCTATTGGCTTCTTTTTGGCCATCATTATTCCTCTGACATTTGGCCTCCTGAGCTCCGTGTCTCCTTTGTCAAATGTGAAAACACAGGGCACCCCAACTTCCACCTCTTCCAAACCTGAAGGGCCTAGACGAGTAGCAGAGGCCACATCTCCTTCCATTGACACGCCCGTGACTCCGCCTACACAGGAGAATCCCAAAGAGCTAGCTAAACCAGGTCCAGTGGAACCGCTATTGGTATCTGCTGCCTGCTTGCCACACATCACCACATCGCAACCAGACTCCTTTACGGCTGCAGATAGGAGAGATTGGACTTGGATGCTGTCCAATGAGGACTCAGTCAGGATATGGATTAAACGATCCGCTCCCACTGCTGCAGCCTCTGTGAGACATTTGGCGGCTCGTGCAGGGCCGCATGTAATCGCCACAACATCACCGTGGCCTGACTCCTTCAACTTGATCGCGTTCTCCAGGGCATACTCGTCATACGGGCTAATTGACCACTTTGTGATCGAGGACTCATCTACCCTGCCTCCGCTTATGCCAATCTTGGCAGTAGTATCCGGGACCTGTTTCAGCAGAACTGCCACTCCCATTATGCTACCCAGTACTCGGGGTCGGAGGCGGCTCTTTCAATATTGGGACGGCGGGATCTTGCGGTTCAAGGCTCCCTTGTGAACGACTGAATGCCCGTGATATGTCTTCCCAGTATCAGATTGTGGATGTCATGTGTGCCCTCATATGTCTTGACCGACTCTAGATTGGCCATATGCCTCATCACTGGATACTCATCGAGAATTCCATTGGCACCATGGATGTCCCTTGACATGCGAGCGATTTCAAGAGCCATGTCGACGTTATTCATCTTGGCTAGGGAAATCTGCTCTGGGATCCAACTACCATCGTCTTTCTTCTTCCCAATGTGATATGCCAGTAATTGACCCTTGGTAATCTCGCGAAGCATCCACGAGAGTTTATTTTGAACGAGTTGGAAAGAAGCAATAGGATGTCCAAATTGAATTCTACTTAGGGCATATTCTCTCGCAGAGTTGAAGCATGATTGTGCAGCCCCAACAGCCCCCCAAGAGATTCCAAACCTGGCATTATTGAGGCAGCTGAATGGACCTCTTAGGCCCTTTACATCTGGTAAAATCCTATCCTTCGGGATTTTGCAGTCCTGGAAAACCAACTCGCTGGTAACACTAGCTTTGAGTGAGTGCTTCCCCTTCATTTCCGGGGCACTGAAACCTTCATCTCCCTTCTCAACAATAAAACCACGGATTTCCCCTTCGAGCTTGGCCCAGACAACCGCCAAGTCTGCAATTGTTCCATTAGTGATCCACATCTTTGCCCCATTCAGAAGGAAGTGGCCCCCCTTGTCTTCCGCACGAGTGATCATGTCTCCGGGATTGGACCCGTAGTCTGGCTCAGTAAGGCCAAAGCACCCGACCAAATCTCCTTTTGCCATCCCAGGCAAATATTTCTCCTTCTGTTCTTCGCTTCCGAAGTCCCATATGGGGTACATCGCTAGAGAGCCTTGGACGCTTGCAAATGAGCGAACACCACTATCCCCACGCTCCAACTCTTGACAAATTAGCCCGTATGCAATGTAAGAGAGGCCAGGACAACCATATCCCTTCAAAGGAGCTCCAAGGATGCCCATCTCTCCGATCTCAACCCTCCACTCGTCTGGGAAAACCCCATCTCTGCATGCATCCTCAATATTCGGTAGAACCCTATCTTCCACCCAGTCTCGTACCATGTCTCTGACCATTCGCTCTTCCTCGGTCAGTAAGGAATCGATGTCGTAGAAGTCTAACGCCTCGTATGCCATGTTCTCAGCCCTTCGCGAGCAAGTTTACACATGAATTTATGCTCGTCCTTTTTTCCTCGAAAGCATCCTTTCTTCCCTAATCACACTTTTCCGCTCTTCTTCACTGCCGATCTTTTTTGTAATCCATCTGCTAAGTCTTGGAGAAGAACTGGTCAGCAGAGAGACAATCATCAAAGTTGTCCCTCCAAGAATGATAATTCCAATCCAGATTTCAAGCATTGCCCCTCCCTCGCTTTGGGTAGCAGTTGTGAATGATACGATGGTCCCACTATCGGTGATTATCCATCCATCAAAGGCCCCCGTCCCCCATGTTGAAACAACCCTCTGTCCCGAGATTGAAGTGTCGAAATCCACCGCGTCAGTATTATCCAACCAGTGGAATGACTTTCCTTCATCTAGGTCATGTTCGATTAATCCAAAGGGGGCCAGTGAAATCAGGGAATTGCCATCTGTTTGGATGTTGATCCCAGTCATAACTCCCTCGAATCCTTGTAATTGTACGATATCATTGTCATAAATCGTAGTTTCTGATGGATCTTCAATGTTCATCCTAATCCTGGCAATGGTCAAGTCGGAGGAGATGACAATACATTCCATTGTGATACTTGACGGGCACGCGACGTCAACCCAAGGATTGCCATATCCTCCGATCCAGAATAATTCATGCTCTTGGTTTATCACTCCAATTCCATCGACGCTTGATGAAACGATACAGATGTTGTAACCCCGAAGGCAAGAAATTGCATTCACGTCGCTTTCACCCCTATTTTCGAGAGGTATCGCCTCCACCCCCCCTCCATCCAGGCTCCTGAATCTCCAAATCCAACCACCTTCGCCACCAATGTAGGCCCAACTGCCATCCCCATTCCACGATATAGCCTTGAGTTCAGTGCTCCCGAAGGTCGAAGCACCACCTGCGTTCTCGATGGTGTTATTGGTGGAAATAAACCTCAATACCAGGCCTTCTTCGCCAACCAGAAGCGCAGTATTGCCACTAGGGTGGAATGAAGCATCCATTAGAGTTTCACCCCCAATAAAATCAACTTTCGAATTGTTTCTTGGAGCCTCAGACTCCATTACGAATATCGCAGATTCGGCTCCATGGGCTAGAATGGACTTTCCATCCGGAGAAACTGCCACTCCCTCTATTCCAAGATCCCGGTCGTCAAGAATTACGACACTTTCCATAGCGACCACCGACTGTGCGCCTACCAGTGGTGACAAAAGTAGGACAACAATTCCCATTATTACCGGCAAATATCCCTTGCCCATGTGCGTCGGAGACGCTGTGCCCGTTTAGCCCTTGTACTAGTTCGAGATATTATTCTGGGTCGGCAGTATTGAAGAGACCCTGTTCATTCGGAGGAGCATGGAGCGATTCGACGTTCGCAGGGGATTAATCAAGGAAGTAGGTGGAAGCGGCGGACTGGCTGCTCTTGCAAAGGAGTTCTTCGACGAAGTCGAAAGCCCCGCGGACAACGCTTTCGGGGCTTCACATGGAGTGATGACATCCATCGAAGCCAGATATGAAAATGGAGCAATGATTGTTGATATCACCAATGTTGCCCCCAACTTCGAAGATCCAGAAGCGATGAAGTCCGCTATGGAGGATAGGAAGAGGTGGACGGCCTTCCTAGACAAGGCGACTGGTTACAATTCTAAGCAACGTGGGGATAAGGCGAAGGAGTGGGCGAAGAAGGCCTCAAAGGCAAAGTCCGCAGTCTCTGCTGCAAAACACTTCATGGAGTTGTCAGAAAGTATCCCAGAGGAGAAGAAAGAACAGGCAGAATCCCTCATAGGGGAGATTGAAACACTTCTAGATGCCAATGACAATACTAAGGCTGCGGGCAGGGCTCAGAAGCTCAACAAGCTGTTCAACTAGGTGACCAAATGTCCGAGGAAAAGCCTCTAGAATTAGACTCAGAATCCCGAGAACGAATTGAGAGGATGTTCTCCGGGTGTCAAGAGATCGTTGGGATAAATCATGTAGAATCCGTACTTTCCGGAGGATCAAGTCACTCTGGCGACCGTGATTTGGTAGCTTATGTGGGCCTGGAGCCAAGTGGCAAGGCTCATCTTGGTTGGATTATACTTGCTGATACAATTAGAAACTTAATTGACGAGGGCGTTAATGTAATCATCTTGCTCGCTGACTGGCATGCATGGGTAAATGACAAGTTTGGAAGAGACATGGGGAAGATTTCCATAGCTTCCGAGTACATGTCTGAGATGTTTAGGGCAATTCTCGGAAATCCCACGGAAGGCAAGGGCCCAGGGGAGATACAATTCGTCCGGGCCTCTGAGGTAATGGATTCGGGAAAATACTGGGAGAGGGTTCTAAGGTGCTCAAAGAACATGAGCCTCTCAAGGGTTCGCAGAACATTCAGCATAATGGGCCGCGACGAGGATTCATCGGACCATGATCTTGCAGCATTCTACTATCCTGCTCTACAGGCTGCAGATATCTTCGAGTTGGGAGTTGATATCGCATTCGGTGGAATGGATCAGAGAAAGGCGCACATGTACATGCGTGAGGTAGCAGAGAAAAACCACTGGATTAAGCCAACTTGCATCCACACTCCGATGTTATCCGGGCTAAAGGGGCCCGGGGGGAGAATGGACTCTTTCGATCACAAAATGTCCAAGTCCGACCCCGGGAATGCAATATTGCTGGATGATGATATTGAATCACTTAGGTCCAAGATGCGCAAGGCCTTCCTAGAGGTCGGGAACCAAAACTCTCCAGTTTTCGAAATTTCCAGATATGTAATTATTCCAAAAATAGGAAAGATTACCGTTTCCCCAGATCCCAAGTACGGAGAGGCTTCGGAGTGGGAAGATGCTCAGTCCTTCATCGACGCAGTCTCAGATGGAACAATTCACCCATTGGATGCTAAGATGGCGATTGCCGATGGCCTCTCAGAAGTATTATCTCCAATTTCTGACCATTTTTCCGGGCAAAAAGAACTTCTGGAATCGGTCAACAACATCACCGGTGGAAACTAGTCCCAAGCCTAATGTACCACTAGAGGGGCGTTATTCCACAGGTATGATAATGTAGGCCAATACGGAAAGGGGGGAATAAAGGTGTCAGAAGTAGGAATCGATGACATCGCCTTGCACTTCCCAAGGCTCTACTTTGCCATGCAGGACTTCGCCGAATTCAGGGGAGCCGACTATGGGAAACTTAGCAAGGGATTGGGTCTGGAGGCAATGGCAATTCCAGATGTCCATGAGGATACTGCAACCATGGGGGCAAATGCTGTTTCCAGATTGATTGACAGAAATTCTCTCGATCCATCTTCAATTGGCCGAATATATCTTGGAACCGAATCCGCCCTTGACGGAGCAAAACCTACCGCGACCTACATCATGGATATGCTGGAACAGCGATATTCGCCAAAGTTCGGTGCAAAATGCTTCAGAAACTGCGATGTTGTTGATATGACATTCGCTTGCATTGGAGCAGTGGATGCAATGCATAATACCCTTGATTGGGTGGCTAGGGGGGGTGAGGATAGAAATCGAATAGGGATTGTCGTTTTCGCTGATAACGCAAAGTACGACCTTGGGTCTTCTGGAGAATACACCCAGGGAGCAGGAGGGGGGGCAATACTAATTCGCCACAACCCCAGATTATTGGCAATTCCAGATATTTGGGGGGTTTCCACAATGCCAGTCCATGATTTCTTCAAGCCCCGGAGGGAGGTAGAAACAAGAACAGTAGTGGAGAATGTTCTAGAACTTGCAGAGGAATCTGGAGCCCGCATCACTTCAAACCTGGCTGAGAAGATTCTCAAACTGCTACCTCGTTCCAAGAAGAAGAACGATGTGATTTTTGAGAATGAGAAGATTATGATACACAAGGACACTCCAGTTTTCGATGGCCAGTTTTCCAATCGATGCTACTCCGAATCGGTAAAGCAGGCTTTCATCGATTTCCGTCGGAAGGCAATAGATGAGGGGAGGTACGAACCCGATTCCGATGAAATTCTGACCAATCAATGGAGTCGCATCATTGTCCACCTCCCATACGCATTCCAGGGGAAGAGGATGTTTCCTGACGTATTCCGTCATGACCGGCGGAATCTCCCGATGTGGTCTAAGATTGTAGAAGAGATAGGCTCGGAGCCGTTGCCATCGGACTATCCAGATACTCCCGATGGGATTGAGGAATTCGAGAAAGCAAACGACTCCTATAGGAGACTGATTTCAAAGACTGACGAGTTCCAAGTCTTCGTTCACGAGCGTATTGAGAAGACTCAAAGAGCTTCAAGCCTAATCGGAAACCAGTACACTGGCTCTATCTTCCTTGCGTTGATGTCAGCCATGGAATCAGATTATCTGGAGGATGTAGAAATTGAATCTAATAGGATCGGACTGTGCGGGTATGGGTCAGGTGCAAAGGCCAAGGTGTTCGAGGGAATTGTTCAGCCTGGATGGAGGGAGATCGCATCTCGCTTCCATCTTTTTGAACGCTTATCCACACGACATGCCATCAATAAGACGGTCTACGAGGCATTGCATAAGGGCAAGAGGAAGCGTTCCGTGGTTAAACCAAGCACCGAATTCGCTTTGGTCAGCGTAGGCTTGGAAGGGGATTTAGAAGGCCAGAGAAGATACCAGTGGATCGAGTGACTCACTCTAATATTTCTGCAACAGATTCAACGAAGAAATCCACTTCCTCCATTGAATTGTAGTGTAGAACCCCTGCCCTGAGGACCCCTTCTGGCTCTAGCCCCAGGGCTTCCGTAAGCTCCAGGGCGTAGAAATTACCAGCCCATACGAAAATGCCTCTTTCCGCCAACCTTTCTCCGATTTCCTTTGCACTCATTGACGGATGTGTAAATGAAACGGTTGGCGCCCTCTCTGAGATCCTGCTTGGTTCGGTAATCCCCCAAACCTCAATCCCCTCAATACTGCCTAGGCCTTCTAGCATTCGTAGGCAAAGGTCCTGCTCGTACTCCTCAATAGCACTGTATGCTTCGATTAGGGCGTCTCTCCTACTTAGATCGGGATTGCCACTGACCTCTCTCCCGACCCATGCGATGTGTTCGATAGCGGCTTTGGTCCCCGCCATCCCCTCGTGGCTCTGAGTCCCAGTCATCCACCTGAATGGCAACTCCTCAGTCGCAACTCTCAACTTTGCTACAGGAAGGCCCTCCAAACGTTCCTTCTTGCCCCACAGTAGGCCTTGGTGAGGTCCGAAGAATTTGTATGGAGAACAGAGAAGGAAATCGCACCCCAACTCAGAGACGTCAATCAGTGCGTGTGGCGCGAAATGGACAGCATCAACGACTACCTCAGCACCAACACCATGTGCAATTTCTATGATCTTCTTAACATCGTTAATCGTTCCCGAAAGATTGGAAGCAGCTCCTACTGCGACCAAAACTGTTCGTTCCGTAATTGCTTCATACGCTGATTCCATGTCCAAAGTGCAGTCTTCTGATCTAATGTCTACTTTTCTTAGTGTGGCTCCCGACCACTCTGCTGCTAGAGACCAGGGGCCAACGTTTCCGTCATGGTCTAGCCTGGTTACTACCACCTCGTCCCCAGGGCCCCAAGTTCTGCTAAGAGCACCAGCTAGTTGGAAGTTCAGACTCGTCATATTTTGCCCGAAGACAATCTCTGCAGGGTCATCACAACCTATGAAATCGGCACATGCCTGTAATACGTCCGAAATCAACTCATCGGTCTCCAATGATGTCGCAAAACTCATCCCAGTATTGGCATTGTTACTCAATAGGTAATCGCTCATTGCATCAGTAACCGAAGAGGGGACCTGACTGCCCCCGGGACCATCAAAGAAAACGGCCTCTCTTCCTCCAGCAATCCTTCCTAGCGATGGGAAGCAACTTCTGATATTCTCGATTGGGTACACTTGATCAACCACTACTCCGGGGAAATTGATCTATTGATCACAATCCTCTGGACTTCTTGTGTCCCCTCGTATATTTGGGTAATCTTGGCATCTCTGAAGAACCTCTCAACTGGGAAGTCAGTTGTGTAACCATAGCCGCCTAGGACTTGGACTGCTCTCTCAGAAACCCACATCGCTGTGTCCCCAGCGAACAGCTTTGCCATGCTTGCATCCTTTGTATGGCGGGGGGCTCCCTCGCCATAATGCCTTTCTTTGGCCAATGCTGCTTTGTAAACCATCAGTCTCGCAGCAGTGGTTTTTGTGGCCATTTCTGCTAGATAATTTCCAACACTCTGGTGATGCGCGATTGGTTTGCCGAATGCAACTCTCTCATGCGCATAGTTCAGGGCTGCCTCGAAGGAACCTTGTGCGATTCCAAGAGCTTGAGCCGCGATTCCAATCCTTGAGTTATCCAATGCATTCATCGCGATCGGAAAACCTTCTCCAGGTCCCTTGAGTACATTTTCAATCGGAACTCTGCAGTCTTCAAGGACCAAAGAGCAAGTATCACTGGAACGGATTCCCAGTTTGTCCTCTTTCTTACCAACCGAAAATCCTTCGAACGATTTCTCAACAATGAATGCAGTTGTTCCGCCATGTTTCTTCTCCCCATAGTCGGGATGGTCAATGTCCTTAGCGAAGAGTACGTAGATATCCGCACTAGATCCGTTCGTAACCCACATCTTCTCTCCATTCAATAAGTAGTGCATACCATCTTCGCTGATTTTCGCTTTACAACCAAGTGCCGCTGCGTCTGTCCCTGCACCAGCCTCAGAAAGTGAGTAGGCACCGATTTCTTTTCCGACCAATCTAGGCAGGTACTTCCTCTTCTGTTCTTCACTGCCATGCAAAGCAATGGTCATTGAGCATAGTCCGACATGGACACAGTACATCACTGAGAAAGAGGGATCAACTCTTGCCAACTCTTCAACAATAATAGCTTCAGAAACAGCATCTACCTCGCTACCTCCATATTCATCAGGAATGGTGACTCCTTGGAGGCCAGTATTTTCGCAGAATTCCAACCATTCTTCGAGTGGTGCACGCTGTTCCTTATCCCTTTCGAGGCACGTCGGGGCCAGCTTCTCTTCTGCGAAAGCCCTAACCATCTCCCGAATCATGCTCTGCTCATCAGTCTCTTCAAAATCCATGTTCCCGACATCCCCGATGAAGAAGATATTGTTAATCTCTCTGAAACAATAATTTTCTCTTCAATCGAATAGTTCAAATTGGAAACTGTCCCGCGGGCGGACGATACTCAGATGAATAGCGGCGATTATTTCGAATTTAGCATAGCCCATGACAGAAAATATACGCTGGATCACTTATGGATCCAGACGCTTGACGACGACGATGAAGACATGACTGTAAAGATTGGAATCAGTGAATTCATTAGAGCCGAATATGGTGATATTATTCGAGTAGTACTTTCCAAACCAGAGGACGATAGTGAATTCCAGATTGATGCCGGCGACGACGAATCACAAAACGACGACGATGCACCCCCGACCCTTCTCTCAAGGGGGGACGAATTGGACGTGGACGATTTGATGATTACTATCAGGACCAGTGAAGATAGGGTTCTGATCAATGCACCATTCCCATGCAAGATCGTTGAACTCAATGGTGATGTCGAGGATAATCCGGACCTGGTAAACGAAGAGGCTTACCAAGACGGATGGTGTATGATAGTGCAACCTCATGATTGGGACGAGGACCTGTATCTGGATCAATCAGAATACATCGATTACCTAAACGAAATCTGACTCAAGGCCAACAAAGAACAGGCCAATCCTCGAATTCCGACTCTTCCCATCCGATTTCGTCCACCATCGCGATTAGTGACTCTCTGTTTTCTATATCTTCTTCCACTTGTATTCTGTGTAACCAGTCTTTCAACCTACCAAGCTTCCTCCCAGGACCTAGTCCAGTAATCCTAGAAAGAAGGTTTCCATCTATCAATGGGGCGTTTCCGGCACGCAACTCCACAGCACTTTGGTAGCAAGCCTCGAATTCCTCCGTTTCTACTCCAGCACCCGAAAGATAGTCCAGGATCCTCTTCCTGCTCAAGTTCGGAAGGGTAGCCATGAACCTCCTGACGCTTTTGATAGAGGTGTCTAGCTCCAAGTCTCTGAGCTCATGTAGGAGAAATAGGGTCGAGGCTTCCTTCCTAGAGAGTCTCAAATCTTCAGTAAGCTTCACCGATAATTCTGATCCGTCCGACGTTTCAGAACTGCACATTAGTGCCAGATTCACCAAATGGTCCCGAGAATGACGAACCCCAAGGTTCACTGAGATTCGGGGGAGAATCTTATCCAGAACCCCATGAGTATGCATCATTTCGACTATCTCCTTAGAGTGATGCCCGGTCAGAATCCTTCGCAGCTCATCCCATACCCTCTCTTTCGAGACCCTTTCTAGCATTTTCAGATTTGACGAAATCGCATTGCTCAGATCAAGATCTAGCTTCCTGAGCCCCCCCTCGCCTCTTTCTAGGAATCTGAATGCCCGAATAACTCGCAGACCGTCTTCTCCAAGCCTCTTCTCGGCGTCCCCAACCGCCCTCAGTAATCCAGCCTCCAAGTCTACCGCGCCCCCATGGAAATCCAACAATTCACCCACAGGTTCGCTATTACCGGCCATTTTCCCACTGATCTCTATTGCCATTGCATTGATTGTGAAATCCCTCCTGTCCAGGTCACTCTCTATATCTTCACCAAAGACAACGTTTTCTGGTCTTCTACCATCTGAATAACCCCCATCTTCTCTGAGGGTCGTTACTTCGCACTCGTACTCAGCATTTTCAGACTCGTCAATTCTAACTATGACAGTCCCGAACTTCTCACCTACCATGATTGATCGGGGGAAAATTGACTTCACCTCATCAGGCCTTAGATTAGTTGCAATGTCAATATCGGTAATTTGATCTAGAGAGAAGCCTGAAAGTACGTCTCTAACCCAGCCCCCAACAATCCACGCATCGCCAATGCCCCTCAGTCTATCGAGCACAATCATGTCCTCCTCCCTAAGGAGGCTGAGGTTAATTTGCCTTCGCGTGCCCTCCATAATCCCGCTTCCAGAGGAGCAGATATATTGAACCACGGCCCTTCCGAGGCCTGTGCAGGTAGATTTAGTGCCAATGGAGATTCTGCGACCCCACGAGCTAACCCGTCCAAAGAAGGTCGATGAATTAGAGAAGATGACAAATCGATGGAACGCATATGTCCTCCCCCTAGTTGTCGACAAGAATACTGGGGTGATTTTGGATGGACACCACCGACACCAAGTCGCACTGAGGTTGGGCCTCCAGTGCCTCCCTTGCGTCCAAGTTGATTATCTGGGGGATGAAACTGTAGAACTCGATGTTTGGCCGAACTGTGGAAGGGATTCCATAACAAAGGAAGAAGTTGTCCAAGCCGGATTACAGGGCGATCTATTCCACCCCAAGACCAGTCGTCACAGGCTCTCGGACCACCTTCCTCCTATCTCTGTGCCACTTTCCAGACTAATGCAGCCTGCAGTCTGACTTGAACGCACAATCAACTGTTCAAGGAACTAAGTCTTCATGACCACCTAGGAAATCGGGCATTTCTTCCTCTGATCCGGGGCTCGCTATGTCTATAGACAGAAACTCGCTGAAAATTGGCCATAGTGGTCCCAACCAGTCAATCTCGGACATTAGAAGGTCTACCACGGGGTGCTCCATTATTTCCTCCTCTGTGGATTCCTCATCGATGAACGGCAGATCAGTAGGCATTTCTCTAAGGGCTCTAATTAGGGCTCGGACTCTTTCGGATGTGACTTCCTCTATTTCGACAAGACCCCCAACGAGGTCAAAGGCATCCTCGATGTGATTTGCAAGTGAATTTGGATCTAGGGGTCCGGATTCCGACTCCCCCACATCCATCGGTCCAAAAACGACTCCTCCCAGATCGGTATCAAACCACACGTCTCCTTGCCTTTCTTTTTTCAACAGCCTTTGGTGGACAGGGCCACCAAATGGCCCCAGAACAAAACCACCATCAACTACCATGTGCTCTATTGTTTCGGGTATTTCCCTCACTGAACCAGTAATCAGAACTCTTCCGAAACTCCTTGAATTCTCATCGCTGCTCTCCATGTCATGTGGCCTAAGCACCCTAATTAGTCCAGAAGATTGGTGCATGCTAAGCCTCTCTTCGGTGTATTCCCTGACCTCTTCGTGCGGTTCTATTATAGTCACTGAACCATCTTTGCCTACCATATTGTCTATTATTGCTGCCAGATAACCGCCTTTTGAACCAATCAGCATGATGTCTTGGCCCTCAATAATCTCAAGGTTATGAAGAAGGGTTGCTATCATATGTGGCGCGGAAATCGTTCTCGTCGCCCCAAAGCCAGTGAACAGGAACGGTACCGGCCTATCATCCCAGAAGGGATCCAGATCGAAATCAGTGAAGTCCGCCGGATTGACGTTTTCCATTGCAATTTTCGTCAAATCACCCAGAGGCACTCCTGCTGCCTCAAGCCTCTGGATTAATTCAGACATTGGCATGAATGTAACTCCCTCTAGTCAGTGATAACCACCATAGAGGATTTGAATGCATTGCCTCTCGGACCTCACAGGGTCCGTGGTCTAGGGGTTATGACGTCGCTCTTACAAAGCGAAGATCGCAGGTTCAATTCCTGCCGGACCCACCAAGAAATTCTATCATAGAATCGTTCCAATTAATCGCCCTTTCTTCACTGAAAAGGTCAATAGTGTGTGCTGAGACAGAATTCCGTGGTAGAAGAGGCTGCGGCCTTGGCTTCGAGACTGAAGCATCGCCTTACGAAGAAGGATTGGACAATTTCCACAGCCGAATCTTGTACCGGTGGGCTAATCTCATCACTGCTAACTGATATTTCAGGGGCCAGCTCATGGTTCAAACAAGGCTGGATAGTATACTCAAACGAATCAAAAATGAGGGAATTGGGCGTCGAAAAGTCCGCTTTCGACAACGATGGCTCAGGCGCAGTTTCCCACAAGGTCGCAGTTCAGATGGCCAGAGGTGCAAGATACAAGTCCGGTTCCAACG
>NTJS01000007.1 GCA_002457155.1 Marine Group II euryarchaeote MED-G35 | reverse complement strand
AGATTTCACCGATTCACCAATTCCCGATGGTTTCAACGAAGGTCGTACTATTGCTGTACGCGGAGAATTGGTGAAACTAAATGGAATTTGGACCATAGACTCGTTTGAGATTCAAACAGGTTGCCCTTCAAAATATGAATCATGAACTGTCATGTTCATAGGTGACCTCTATGAGCACTATATGGGCTAGGGGGGGAGTTGACGTGCTCTATTTTTCACAAATCGTCGAAAATGGTGACCCGAAGTCCGAGGGCGGCGCAAACGAACCACTGAGATTACTCCAGTTGACTGCGATGTCTCGCCCCCAAGAGATCCAGGTTGGCGGGAGGGAAACCCGGAGGGGTTTTCCAAACGTCTTACGCCCGGGAACCAGGTCAGGCGCGGAAGCGAGCAGCCCGACCGGGGATGCTGGATGCCTTGGGACTTCGGGACGGAGAAGACTGGCGTGCAAGTCTCTTTGATGACGAGCGTCCACCGAGGACACGCCCACCAATCAATCGTCTTGATTTGGGTGTAACAACGCACTAATTGTATCGTCAGTAACTCCGGCCAGGCCATTATTGGCACATCTACGAAGAAGCTCTTCCCACCCACTATTTTCTTTGAATGCAATCGAGGCCAGAACTCTAGCCTCATTTATTCGACCTGATTGAACCAGTCCGATTGATTTCCAAAATGCAATTTCAGGATTTCTTGTATGTTTGGTATGTGTAATTTCACTCACGTCTAAGTTGTTGATATTTACATATTCATTATGCATTTTTAGGAGCCTATCCAACTCCACCAGAGGTTCACTATTATCATCTACACTGATATCCACAATAGTTCCTTTCCAAGGTTGGGGATGGATTTCTGATTCCACCACAAGTAAACGCGCTGATTGCTTTCCTCGGATATCTCCGCCTTCGGACTCTGCTGCGTATAGAGCCGCGAGCATTCTTGTGGGCAGGTCACCATTGGTACCAACAAATGCATCTGCCATTGATCCCCAAACCGAAGAATTCCACATCATATTGGCTTGGCAGGAGAATCCATCACCCACAAAATGTCCCGATTCAGGTATGGTCTCAGAACCAGTATGAACTGATACTCTAGATTGGGCATCGATCATTGCAACTTGCCTTACTTGTGGAGTCGGGTCCAATGAAAGCCTTCTCTCCATCGCTTCCTCGGGTTTCGCACCACCACCCATTAGCTCGATTCCCAAGGGCCCATGATCAATTAGTGCCATAGCCTGGGTCGCAACGGCGCCCACGCCGGCTTTGGCCCAGCAAACTACTCCAGCGGCAAACCAATGTGACTGAACGGCTACTCCGATTTGTCCGGTATCGGGACAACTGGCAACAATTGAATAAGTCACAGAATCGCCTAATCTTCAAAATTTTCTAGTCCGCCCATCGCACATACTATCCTAAAGTGGTTTTCAGAAACGGGTTGTACAGATAACCTCTGACCTCTTTGAAGCAACGGCATACCTTCCAAATCGCCATTTGCACGTAAATCTGGTAGTCCTACTAGTTCTAGTGGAGAAAACGGCTCAATGTCTACCATAATCCAGCGTGGGTTATCGGGAGTTGCCTTGGGGTCGAAATATTTTGAATTGCTATCTTGAGCTGTGAAGTCAGGATATCCCTCCTTGCAAACCTTAGCGACGCCGGCAATATGAGGTGGTTTGCAATTTGAATGATAGAAAAGAACGTAGTCGCCGACTGCCATATCATCTCTCATAATGTTCCGAGCCTGGTAGTTTCTCACCCCATCCCAATGGGTAGATCCGTCTGTGACAAGCTGGTCCCATGGGTATACGTGAGGTTCACTCTTCATTAGCCAGTAATTCACCATGCTCTTCCTACCGGTAGGGGAGAAATCAAGGTTGCCTTTCACCATGCATCCTTTGCATATTCAAAAGTGGAATCAATCGATTCAATATCTCGCTTGGTCACGCCTTGGGATAGCCCAGAAGACTTCACCATGGCAGAAGATCCACCAGTTAGACCAAGGTTAGAAGTTACCATGAACGAATATATTGCCGGCAAAAGGAGTAATGCCGAAAGTGCAGCGATAATCAGCAGGATGATGATTACTGTAACGAAGGGAGTGATTGCCTCGATTGGGATTCCATACGCACACGTCAAGCCTGCAGCAGTGACGGTCGTAGCCTCGAATAGACTCATCCCGGTACTCGCACAAGCAGAGCGAATGGCGTCTAACGACCCACCTAATTCCTTGACCCTATTAGCGATGTGAATTGAGAAGTCAATTCCGACGCCAACTAGTATTGATCCGATCATCACAGTAACAAGAGATAGGGTGACTCCCCCTGAATCCATTACTAGCCATTGCATAGCGACTGTAAACCCAACTGGAATAGTCGTAAGTAAAGCGTATCTAATGTCTCTGAAGACGAGTGCAAGTGTGACTACAGTGAAACCCAATGCAAATGCAAGTGATGTCCATTGGGAGTCTACAATCAGATTATTTACTTCGATAGTTATTGATGCGACACCAATCAGTGTATCTCCAAGTACTGATATCGGGTTTTCTGAATCTCCTGCAGCCTTCGCCCAGAGATTGATCTGCTCAGCTGTCGCCGCAGTTCCCTTGACGTCCATGAATGGCATATCGATGTATATCAGAGTCCTTTGATAGTCAGGTGAGATGAATAACTCGCGCATTTCCTCTGTCATACTGTTGTAGAAAACGTACAGCAAAAAATTCTGCACTTGTCTGCCGCCGTCATCCTCCTGAGCATCCAATGTGTCGAGAATGGTCCAGAATGAAACGTTACCAGACTGACCACGATCGAAAATCAGTTCTGCGACCTCTTTGATGGGGTCCGGTAATGGCGTATCTTCTATGATATCATTGATTGGTGATCCGGAGACATTTACTCCTACTGCAATGGCCTTCATCAGGAAAACAATAGATACCGCAGTAGCGTTTTCTACGTCGTTACATTTGCCTTCCAGATTCTCTATTCCTTCTAGATTAGCATATGGGTGTTCGGCAGTAACTGATCCTATTCCTAGTTCGGGCTCGGCCCTAATATCAGCCTCGACCAACAAGAATCCTGGTTGTCCAGCTTCGAACTCCGTGGAGTAGACGTCCATCTTCTGTACCGCTTCTACCTCATTTGGGGCCATTTTTAGCAAGTCGATATTTTCCTCGACGTTTTGTCGATTGTATCCAGCAGAGATAATCATCAGAGTTAGGAATAGAGTTAGGGTAATCCGGGACCACTTTACTGGCATATTTACTGCAGCAACGAATACCTTGGGAGGGGGGTGTGACGGTTTCTTTAGATCAAGAAGGATGGTAAGATTAGGAACCATAAGCATAGTCATGAAGTAAACGACTACGATTCCACCGGCTAAAGCCCAGCCGACAGTCTGGATAGGTTTCATAGGTGCGAATGTGAGGGATATGAATCCGATTATCGTGGTCATTGCAGATAGGAATACGGCCCGACCGGTAGAATTCAGTGCGGCGGCCATTTTCTCATGTGGAGTTCCCTTGGATTCAGCATATCTGTTAGTTATGTGTAGTCCATAAGAGACACCTAGTGAAAGGACAATAGGGCCAACGAGTATTACGGTCATGGTTACTTCATAGTCCAATAGGCCAATCAGACCCAGTGTGACCCACACTGCACAAAGTGTGGGTAATCCGGAAATTATGACTACCTTGACTCCTTGTACGAATCGAATTCGTCCTGTTTGCAGTAAATCGCAGTGGAATATGAAAAGCATACACGCTACGATTACAACACCAACGGGGAAGACCTGCCAGAATAGTTTGAACGACTCTTCTGTTACAGCATTAGTTAGTGGCGCTGGACCCGTGAGAGTCATGCGTAGGCACAATGGGTTGTTCGTTTCATCGCACTTACCCTGGGAATCCGGAGTGCCCCAGTTGTTATTTGAAGCAATTTCGTTTATTTTGCCCTGTGTTTCAGAAACTATGTCTCCAACGGATTTGTCACCGGTATCATCGGCAATTCCAATGATTATTACAGCGCGGTTCCATCGAAATGCCCTTTCTTCGGTGGCAGTGCCGACATCCCTGACAAGTTTGTCCAATGCGTTCTGTGGCATTTCTTGTAGGATCTGGTCAACTCTCTGTTGTTCATCAGGAATTGCGTAATTCCCAATCAAATCGCTTTGGGCGTCAATGGTCTCATTTATCTCATCTGAAAGTTGCTGATTACCAGTCGCTTCCGCTAAACCGGAGAAAAATGCCTTGACTACCCTGCCACCACTGGAATTGACTTCCTTTACTACCGTGGAAATGGATAGGACATAGATTACGTTATCATCGGCCCCTCCATCGTTTGTCTGGTTGTTGATCACCCTTTCCACTTTGTCGATTTGATCAAGAATGTTAATCTGAGTGACATTGTAGTTATATGATTCTACATAAATCACCATCACGTTTGTCGTCCAGTCCTTTTCGACTTCAGCAATTAGATTCTTTACACTATGTGGGTCGTCATCAGTGGGGAGGTAGACTTCCAGATCTCCATTTACATTGAGTGCTGGCTCATCATTGCAATAATTCGGATTGTCAAAACCGTCCCTGCAGTCAAGGACGCCAGAGTGTGGCAATAATGACAAAGTAAACGCAAGTGAAATCAAGACTGCCCAGATTGGAAACATGGTAAGTAAACTAGAACTCTCAGACTCTCTGAAACGACGTCTTATTCGATTGGGTATCTTAGTGATTGAGCCCCTAATCTGCTCTGAGTTAGTATTGGAAATACCCATTCTTGTTTTGTCAATAATAGAACTGACAGAGGCGCCCAATGAATCGCCTCTTCCCTTCTTCGCCATGTCACTCCTGCTTCGACGTGAAACGGCATACCTTCAACCCCTCGGCAAACATGTTCCGGGATTTGTATATTTTTGATGCAATGGTAACTGTCAAGAACGCTGGACTTTACGAATAATCGGGTTACATTGTGGGTGAGCCAAAAATTACTGACAAGAGATGGAGCGTTGATCTTGAGAAGCGTATCCAGGAGTCGCACTACGAAGAGGATTCATATCGAGATCGATATAGCTTTGATCCTCAAAGTGATAAGGAGATTTTCGTAATCGATACACCGCCCCCATACCCCAGTGGAACTTGGCATATTGGCGCGGTGGCACAATACAGTATGATCGACGTCATAGCAAGGAGCCAACGATTGCTCGGTAAGGAAGTTAGGTTCCCATGGGGGGTAGATCGCAATGGAATCAATATCGAATTTACAGTTGAAAAGAAAACTGGAAGGAAAATGAGGACTTATGACAGGGCTGAGTTCCTGAATCTCTGTGAATTGACAATTGAGGAATATACTCAAGCCATGCGCAAAACTGCAAAAAGAGTCGGCCTCTCATGCGACTATGATAACGAATACCTTACCGATTCACCCGATTATCGCGCAGTTTCTCAGTCGATATTTGTTGATCTATTCAAGAATGGCGATATTGTTGAGGATTTAAGGCCTAACATCTATGACCCCGTAGAAGGTACTACAATCGCCGATGCAGAAGTTCAGAGGATTAAACGGAAAACTAAGCTTTGTAATGTAATTTGGAGAACTGAAGATGGCGATGAAATCACAATTTCAACAACTAGGCCAGAATTGATTTGTGCTTGTGGGGTAGTGATGGTCCACCCGGATGATGTACGATACTCGCACCTAGTCGGAAAGAGGGCCACCCTCCCCTTGCCTGTTTCTGAGAGGGAATTGAGTGTGGAAATATTGGCACACCCCTCTGTAAAAATGGAATTCGGCAGTGGGATACTGATGGTTTGCTCCTTTGGTGACCAGAATGATGTGGCAATATTTAGGGAACTCGGTATGAGGCCCTTCGTTGCTATTGATCTGAATGGAGAGATGACATCAATATCTGGTCCACTTAGTGGTATGAAGGTCTCAGATGCGCGAATTTCGGCAACGAAGATTCTGGAGGAATCTGGTTGTCTAGAATCTATTGAGGAAAGGGATCAGGAAATCCCTGTAAGCGAGAGGGGGGGGAATCCGATTGAGATTATCCTACTGAAGGAATGGTATGTCAGGCAGACCCATGTACTTGAGAGACTCGTGGAACTATCCAAGAGCAGTAGGTTCATCCCAGAAAGGAACCGGCAGTTCCTACATGACTGGGTCGATGGGATATCAATTGATTGGCCTATTAGTAGGAGACGATGGTACCACACTGAGGTCCCCATTTGGTACTCCGAAGATGGTACCAAGGTGATTGTCCCCCCGAAGGGGGTCTACGTACAACCCTGGCGGGATAGACCCCCTGGGGAATCGGAAGTAATTGACAGGAGAACAAAGGTGATCATTGGTTCCTTTGCCAGTTTAGAAAATGATCTGGGTTTGATTTCTGGTGAGGAGAAGGTCTTCGACACATGGATGGACTCATCGAATTCAAACCTATTTGTTTCGGGTTATCTCAATAACCCGGACCTGTTTGAACGGGCCTTTCCAACCTCCATACGCCCACAAGGTAAGGAGATTGTCAGGACTTGGCTGTATTACACTCTCCTGAAAAGCACCTTGCTGCTTGACAAACCAGCCTTTGAGAACATCTGGGTAGATGGCTTGGGAATGGATCCATGGGGTCGGAAAATGTCCAAGTCTCTAGGCAATGGAATTGATGCAGATAGCGTACTAGAATGTGGAGCAGGGGGGCGTACTGGCTCTTGGAAGATTAAGGGCGCGGATGGCAAGCAAGTAGTGTTGAAAGCCAACAAGATCGGAAGTGAATGCTTCCGGCTATGGAAGGCATGCGATGCTCAGGTCGGTGATGACTTCCATATCAATCCGGAGGAGATTGAAACCAAGTATTATGGGGTATTGACTAAGATTTTCAACGTAGCAAGGTTTGCTAGTCAGTTTGATGTCCCTGACGATTTGGAGCTTCCGCCAGAACTAGAGGTAGAAGATATTTGGATACTTGCTGAGTTCGACGAAACTCTTTCAGTGGTGAGTTCTGCTTGGGAAGAGGTCGACATTTACTCGGCCGCCCAGGCAATCAAGTCTTTTGGCACTGGAATCTTACCTAGCCACTGGTTGGAGATGTCCAAAACAAGGTTGTACGATGGCAATGCTTCAGCCGCATGGACATTGCACCGTATAGTTCGAGACCTATTGAGTGTCTTCTCTCCGATATGCCCATTCTTCACTCATTACCTCAGTACGACGCTATACGGCAATAGTGCAGTTGATGTTAACAAATTTCCACAATTGCCACCATCAATCAACAGGGAAATCTTCGATGATTTTCGCTCATTGACCGAAGAGCTGGAGACCTTCAATTCCATCGTATGGAAGGCCAAGAAGGATTCTGGCGTATCACTGAGATCTCCTATTTCGGGAATAGTTGTCCCAGAGAAACTGTCAATATTCTCCAAGACTCTGGAACAGATGCACAACCTCGAATAGGTTATTTGGTAAATTTGCCAGAGTCGGATCTTCCAAGTGTAGAAGCCCCTGCTCCGCCGACTAAAAATATTAGACCACATATTCCCTGACAAAACAGTTCGCCGACAAACGCTGCGGGATTTGAAATGATCATTGCAATTAACACAGCAGCAACAAGGGCGATACCGGCACCTAATAATATCGGATGATCTTTCTCTTGTTGATCTAATTCGTCTTCGCTGGGTCCCGAAGGAAGATATAGGTCGGATCGAAGTCCTGTGGACTCGTCGGAGAGGAGTTTTCCATCTTCAGACCACCAAAATTCGTGCCCCGAATAGTCGCCTATTATCTTGCTTCGAAGAGTGGAGAATGCATCCTCTGTGGTCATTTCCTTGCTTTCTATCATTTCCAATCTGTCCCAATGCTCTAGTTCCCCCTTTTCTATCGCATATTGTACAAACTCATTTTCGTCAACTGTCAGATCTACTATCCAGAATTTCTTGGCCGTTTTCAA
Source organism: Marine Group II euryarchaeote MED-G35 (assembly GCA_002457155.1). GTDB lineage: Archaea > Thermoplasmatota > Poseidoniia > Poseidoniales > Thalassarchaeaceae > UBA36. The sequence goes on along the minus strand of NTJS01000007.1, from coordinate 51,357 downwards.
GCGACTGAGGAGGTGTTCAATTTCCTTGGAATCCACGGTCTTCTTTTTACCATCAATTTCGAACCTAATTACCTGGTTGCTAATTCCCGGCCCATCATCTGATGAAACCTCATCTGAAATAATAGATATGTGAGATACTTCATTCTGATGTTCGGAGCAGAAATCACTGTTGAACTGTGCAGTCCGTCGACAACCGAAGTATGTGCACGGCCCCCCAGCCTCCATGGACATACATTGTGGCAGTAGGCATCAATATTGTCACGGCATCAGAAATTTAGCGATGTGCTTGTTTTGCCCGTTTCGAAGAACTCGATCAACAATGATGCCATCTCTGTGCCAATTCTGGCTTGAGCTTCAAGAGTTGATGCTGCTATGTGTGGACTTCCGTGGAATGAGTCGTGATTAAGCAGGGGGCTTCGTCCGAGGGGCTCTGATTCAAAGACATCCAACGCCAGGGTTCGCAATTGGCCGGATTCCAAGGCCATTTGTGCTGCTTCTTCATCCACTATCCCCCCCCTTGCGCAACTCACGATATGGTTGCCACAATGGATACCATCGGCGCCTACTCCGGGCATAGTCGATATCCTTTCTGTGTTAACCAAGTTCCTAGTTTCATCTGTAAGGTTGCAATGAACAGAGATATGTGTGCAGTTAGCGAAAATATCGTCTACGCTTTCATGCATGGTAATGCCTTGAATAGAATCAGTAACAAATGGGTCGTATGCGTGAACATCCATTCCAAAGGACCTGGCCGCCTGAGCAACGCCGCGAGCAATCCTTCCGAAGCCTATCAGACCGAGTCTTTTCCCACCAATCTCAGAACCCCTGAGATTCTTCTTTGCCCAGAGTCCATCCCTTAGAGTTCGGTCTGCAGTAGCAATATTCCTAGTCGATGCGATGAGATGTCCTATCGTCATCTCCACGACACTTCTTGTTGAAGCCCCAGGCGTATTACAAACAACTATTCCGTATTTTGTTGCTTCATCGACGTCTATGTTGTCAACACCAACGCCTGCTCTTCCAATGAAGCGTATTCCACCGTCATCTTTGATAGAAGCAGAAATTTGCTCTGCAGGAAGTTTTGTTGCGCTACGGATGACTACTGCGTCGAATACAGCCAGGGATCCAGAAGATATCTCGTCTGGGTCATGATGGCGCAATACTACTTCATGGCCTTCTTTTTCGAGCATCTCTACGGCATCGGGGGACATCCCGTCCGTCACGGCTATGCGAGCCATGTCACTACTTGCGCAATGATGTGCATCAACGTTTTGAATTTGCATCCGGTGGTTTGATAATCAATACCCCTTTTTCAGTATTAGATACAATGGGATTTGAATTGCCAGAACTAGAATATGCATACGACGCACTTGAGCCAAATATTGATGCTGAGACAATGGAACTGCATCATTCGAAGCATCACGCGGGCTACACTGCTAAGCTTAATGCTGCAATAGAGGGAACTGAGATGGATGCTATGGGAATAGAGGAATTGATGGTGGAAAAATTCGATAATGCAGCTGTCAGGAATAATGGTGGTGGTTACTGGAATCACAGTCTATTCTGGTCAACAATGTCTCCAAATGGTGGAGGAGAACCAAACGGATCTCTTCGAAGCGCAATTGATGATTCATTCGGCTCATTTGAATCAATGAAGGAAGAATTCTCAAAGGCTGCAATGACGAGATTTGGTAGTGGGTGGGCGTGGCTGTGTGTCGATAACGGAGGTCTGTCCATTTGCTCTACTCCGAATCAAGATAACCCACTTATGACTGGTGCGGGAATCCCGATACTAGGTATTGATGTATGGGAGCATGCATACTACAAGAGTTACGGGCCAGGCAGGGCGAACTACATCCAAGCTTGGTGGAATGTTGTCGACTGGGGGACTGTCGCGGAAAATTTTGAGTCGGCATTATAGGCCGATTAATACCAATGTTTACCATTTCATTATAGTTACTAGACACCACGCGAAGTCGTGGTTGATGATTACGAGGCGATGATTGCATCTGTTCTCATTCTGGTATCTCCAGTATTCTTTGCACTGCCGGTCTCCTTTGCATGGAGGTGGTGGGTTGGTATAGAACCCGAACACGAACACTACAGGGAGAAGGTTCGCCGAGTACTAGATGCCGGAATGCCACTAGTACGATACAGGGGCGAGTTAGATGCTGAAGCAAGAAGGGTCCACCTATCCTCAGATAGGCAGGCTAGGATCGAATCTGACCTTCTGCATAGGCTCAGAATTCAGCATTTCCTCCTTTTTCCTAGTCTTATTCTCTGGCCGCTAGTCGGAATTTTTGCTGCCATAATCAGCATTCCGATGATGCCATTACTAAGGTTGGTAGAATGGATTTTGATAGACAAGAAGGCTCTTTCCAGTGTAGCAACAGTGATTCAGAAATATACTCGATGGGAGATAATAGGCATCCCAAGGCTTGATGATGGATCCAAGGAATTCGGAAAGGCACTGGCATCAATTCATAGGATGCCCACAACAGTATTTCTCGGTTTGTTCGCATACCTAATAGTATCATACGCCCCATTAAGCTCATTTCACGTCCTTCTGCTGAGCGCATTTGTATACATAATTCTGGTATCCGCAATTTCGGTAATTAGAGCTGCAACAGAAAGTACACTAACATTTGCAGATCCAACTAATCGAAGAATAATCCCCATGGAGGCTTATGTTGACGAGAAGCTAGGTCCTTGGGTGGGCGTTGGTCTTGTTTTCCTGTTGTCTAGACAATTGATGTATGGTTCAAAGATCAGGACTGGCGAGCTACTCATTGACCCAGTTCCATTCTCTATCAGCGTTCTGTTAGTACTTTACACCGCGACAATTATTGGAATTACTGTTGAGATTCTTTTCTTCAGAAATAGAGGCCGCGGTGTTCGTATGATTTTTCAAAATCAGATGGTAGAAATCTTCAATCCAGATGTTTACCTATTCAATAGGAATCTGGGATCACTAAGGATTATCCCTTTGATGCCACTATCTACGTGGTTGGAATCTAATGAAGATTATGAGGCAATAATCAAGGATCACCCATGATTTCTATAGTGTAATTATTACCCTCTATATGGATAAATTCTGAAGTCGAATTTCCTATTTTTATCAGTGCAAGTGCAAGTGCTCTGCCGCCTGAGAAATTTGCAGAGCTGATTGAAATGGTACCAAATCCAGGTATTTTCTGTTTACCCAAAGTGAGAGGAGAATCCCCAGTAAGCCTACAAAGACATTTGATTTTCCTGCCACGACTCTCGAGTCTAGCATGAATCTCTTGGCCAGGATAGCATCCCTTGTCGTTGCTAACAAGATTGGTCAATCGCATTTCGTCCGGAAGGTTGCCCAAGGAATCGCATATTTCGGTAATTCCATGTATGATTCTAAAATTTTCCCAACCGTTTGAATCCATTTCCACTAGTGAGGATTCACGCAATATGGATACTATATTTTCTAGGTTCTCGAACTTCACAAGAATATCCATAGTAATCCCATACGTAGTTTCACTTTTTACGAATAGGTGATCGTCTTTCTCGAATAGAACGTCCGAATCAATGTCGCATATATCGGCCCCAAATAGCTCGACTATTTCTTCTAAATCTGTATGGAAGATGGATATGCGAAATAATGCCTCGTCCGCTACCAAGATTTCGCACTCTTCATCCCATGACGTTCCATCCACTAGTTTCCTACGAGTAACTTCTTTCTGAGAATTGGAAGAAGATATCAGTAAATTGCCAGTAATGGTGTAGATAGTCCCTACGTCGCATATTCGACCATTATAATCGCAGAATAATACATTTCTTCTCGAAAGGTCGGGCATGTCATTAATTTTGGTCGAGACAATCCTGTCTAGAACATTTAGCGAATCAGGGCCTTGAATCAGAGTATTGGCTTCGTTACGAATGAAGAACTCAGATTTTGGAAGAGATGGGGACAAAACACGACCTCAGCCAAATGACTGCCCACATCCACATGCGCGATCGGCATTAGGATTCACAATTTGAAATCCACCACCCATCAAGGTCTCTTTGAAATCGATATTTATCCCACTCAGCATGGAACTGTCTTTGTTATGAACTAATACCTCGATTCCCCCTATGTCGATTCTCTGGAAACCATCATTACCCGGGTCTTCGATAATCTTCATGTCGTATAGATAACCTGAACATCCTCCCGATTGAGCACTAATTATGAGAACGTGTGATTGTTCATCACCAGCCATGTTCTGTTTGAGTGCTGCGATGGCGGATTCGGTAAAGTTAAGATCGACATCTACGACTTCAGTTTCTGAGACAACAGGTAATGAGAAACCCTCCCCTCCTAGTAATCCCATGATTGCCTGTTGAAATGGTTCTATTTCAACGGTTCCTTCAAACACTCGTCACACATATCAATCATGCTCGTTTGCAGCAACCATGCGTGGGTTTGAAACTAGAGATATTGCAAAACTCACGGAGGATGGAATATTTCGGAGTTTCGACCTTGTGACATCCGAAAGTCCTCTTTCGATAATTGTCGAAAGTCATAATCATGGCAGACATGAGCTTGGCATTACAATGAGGACAGAGGGTCATGACAATCTATTGAGTATTGGATTCATGTATTCTGAAGGAATCATCTCGTCTACACGAGACATAGATGAAATGGTTGTAGGCGATAACCAAATTTTGGTCAAACTGAACGATGGTGCCTTATTTGAACCCAAACAACATTGTAGGAGAAGTACCGTGACATCATCTTGCGGAATATGTGGCAGATCAACAATCTCGAATGGACTAGCGGATTTCTATAATGAATTAGATGAAGATATGCACATTCGTTTGGAAACCGTGGCAAAATGCCTAAATTCAGTTATTGAAAAACAAGAGATATTTTCGAAGACGGGGGGGTCTCATGCGTGTGCCAGTTTTTCCTGTGATGGAACCATTGACCGAATTTTCGAGGATGTCGGAAGGCACAATGCGTTTGACAAGTTAGTTGGTTCTTACCTAGATGGGGAGGAGAGTTTGGGGCCTGGCTTGGGCGCATTTGTGTCTGGAAGGGCATCATTTGAGCTTGTTCAGAAATCCATACGTGCTGGATTCCCAATTATGATTGCAGTAGGTGCCCCCAGCACGCTCGCAGTAGACTTAGCTAAGGAACATGGGTTGACGCTGGGATGTTTTGCGAGAGATCAGTCAATTACAATATTTAGTGGAGTTAGGAGAATCAGGGATTAGTTGATTCTCGTGGATCTGTGTACTTCCTCTCCTTCAAGTCATTATGGTACTTTGCTCCGAGGCCTTCTCCATTGGTAGCCACCCACTCTGAGAATTTTATTTTGCCCAGAGGCTTTGCATCGGTTGCCATCAATCCTCGCATTAGCCCCTTTATCTCGGCCCTGGTAATCACTCTGTCCCGTAATACCGCCCCCACTACCTTCCCTACAGCCCATCCTACAATTGGCGGTACGGGAATTATCAACCTCCTTACGCCAAGTGATTTTGCTATTAGGGTCACATATTCCCTGTAGGTGAAGATCTCGGGCCCGGCGACATCCAAAACAATATCCTCATTAGACTCACCCTGTTCAACAGCAACCTTTGCTACATCCTCTATATGGATAGGTTGGATTGGGTAATTTCCCATTCCAAAGATACCGAAAACAGGAAATTTACGAATTAACCATGCCATGTTATTGATCAGAACGTCTCTCTCACCGCCAAAGAAAACTGTAGGCCTAAGTATCGCATAAGAAAGGCTAGACTCGATTAGTAATTTCTCAACTTCGACCTTGCCTCTGAAATATGACCAATCGGGAGCTTTGTGTGGATGAGCCACAGAAAAATGAACTATTCGATTTACACCGGCCTCCTCGGCTGCTAGTATTAGCTTACGCGTGTTTTCAACAGCTATCTCATGTGCATATCCATCTTTGAGATTCTTGTACCTGACCCAATATGTGTTGTACAGGACATCTGCTCCCCTCAGGGAGGAAACAAGTAAGTCATGATTAGAAAAATCAATTGGCATGACCTCAACCATTCCTTGGAATGGATCGTCCCTGCCTAATGCATTGGTCAGCGTCCTCACCTTTTTGCCTCTTGATAGCAACTCCCTAGCAATCCATCTGCCTGAATATCCAAATGCCCCTGTTACAACATGAACTCGTTCAGACATACTTGTCGACAGAGGCAATTAGACATTATCTTACCCTCAGTACTTTGAAATGCCTGGCTCATTATTTTGCCTCGTGAGAGTAGCACCCGAGGCAACGACTCCAGTTGAAGATAAGCCGCCTCGGAAAGGTGCGCCCGGTAAATCGGCCGCAGGACTGCCAGCGATATTGTCCACAGTAAAACACAGCGTCTCAAAGATGGGTTTGCTGGCTAGCCTGTCTAATCTATCCAGCGTAAACAAATTCGATGGTTTTGATTGTCCTGGTTGCGCTTGGCCCGATCCTGATCAAAAGAGGACATTCGCAGAATTCTGCGAAAATGGTGCAAAGGCGATAGCTGATGAAGCCACCAAAAAAAGGGCCGATCCAGGATTCTGGAGTAAGTGGAGCGTATCTGAATTATCCAAGAAGCCAGATTATTGGCTAAATCGGCAAGGTAGGATTACTCACCCGATGATCCTAAGGGAGGGGAGTGACAACTACGAGGAGATTTCATGGCATGGGGCGTTCAATACGATTGCACGGGAGTTTGCACAACTCAATTCACCCGATGAAGCAATTTTCTATACCTCTGGGAGAACTAGTAATGAGGCGGCCTATCTTTGGCAGTTGCTTGCTAGAAGCTTTGGGACAAACAACCTGCCTGATTGCTCTAACATGTGCCACGAGTCTTCTGGTGTGGCCTTGACACAAAGCATTGGAATTGGGAAGGGCACGGTAAAACTAGAGGACTTCGATAAGGCAGATTTGATCATTGTCGTAGGTCAGAACCCAGGAACAAACCATCCAAGAATGCTCACTGCCCTTAGGGATGCGAAAAGTATGGGTGCTTCAGTAGTGAGCATAAACCCACTAATTGAGACGGGCATGGTTAGGTTCAAGCATCCGCAAAATCCACTCGAAGTACTTGGTTTCGGAAATGAAATCTCAGATGAGCACGTCAGAGTTAGAATCAATGGTGACCAAGCGCTATTCAGGGGGTTTGCCAAGACAATGCTGACAAATTCTTCTATGGACATGGAATTCATAGAGAAGTTTACTGATGGGTACGAGATTTATTATTCAGAGGTAATGAATAGTAGTTGGGAGGATATTGTGAAAATCAGTGGCGTCGAAAAATCTGAAATCCAGAGAATAGGCAGGTTAGTCGGCAAATCAAAATCTACAATTTGTTGCTGGGCAATGGGACTTACTCAACACAAGAACTCAGTTGCCACAATTCAAGAGATTGCTAATGTTCTACTACTTGGGGGGCATATCGGAAGGGAGGGAGCAGGGCTTTGTCCGGTTCGTGGTCACTCTAATGTTCAGGGGGACAGGACAGTGGGAATAAACCATAATCCATCGATTGAGTTCCTAGGTTCTTTGAATAATGAGTTTGGCATAGATGTTCCCGAAGAAAGCGGGTTAGATGCGGTAGACTCTGTTAGACAAATGAACAAAGGCGGAGCAAGTGTATTCGTTTCTATGGGTGGTAACTTCCTCTCAGCGATGTCTGATACCAAAGCAACAGCGGAGGGTTTGCAGAAATGTAGTTTGACGGCTCATATCTCGACTAAGCCGAATAGATCCCACCTAGTTACAGGAAAGACATCGGTCATCCTCCCTTGCCTGGGTAGAACAGAACTAGATTTCACTGGAGGGAGTACACAATTCGTCACTGTTGAGAATTCTATGGGTGTAGTCCATAGATCAATTGGGAAAAGGAAACCAGCCAGCGAACACCTACTGTCTGAATGCGCCATTGTGGCTGGACTTGCCACCGCGATAGATGATGTAATGGATCCCTCCGGGATTCCCTGGACTAGCCTTACTTCGGATTATGACAGAATCCGAGATTGTATTGAGAGGACCATTCCGGGATTTGATTCATTCAACGAAAGATGCAGGGTTGATGGTGGCTTCTATCTGCCCAATCCACCACGTGATAGCCGAGTTTTCAGAACAGAAACCGGACTAGCCAACATCATCACCCATAAATTGCAGCCGATTGTGATTGGTGAAAACGAGTTCCTGATGATGACAATTAGGTCTCATGATCAGTATAATACGACAATATACAGTACAAATGATCGCTATAGGGGCATTTCTAGAGGTCGAAGAGTAGTATTGATGAGTCGAAAGGATTTGGAATCACGTGGTTGGAAAGAATTCCAAGCGGTTTCAATTACCTCACACTTCCGCGGGAATAAGATTTCCTCGGACGGATGGTTTCTTGTGGAATACGATATTCCTCAGGGAAACGTCGCCACCTATTTTCCAGAGTCAAATGTGCTAATACCACTCGAAAGCGTTGCTGATTCTAGTAACACCCCTACCAGTAAGTCAGTTATCGTAACTATCGAACCTATGAATTAACTCAAGACTGTCGTTTAGCCTGCTCACGTGAGAGGAGGCGACATCTGCTAATCTGCTTCTCGCATAGTTCTGACTCCTGCTTCTCTAAACCTCTATCTAGAGCCTGTGTGAAGCACTTGATGGCGTCATCAAACATCTCAACAGCAGCATATGAAGAACCCATGTTGAATAGGGTCCTGCCAGTAACGCTGTGAGGGTCCATTCCTATGGCTGTGTGATATGCGACGACACTCTCGGTAAATCTTCCAGAATTGTATAATGCGTTTCCTCGGCCATTTTGTGCCTTAACCTTAAGATCGATCTCAGATGATGGGGACCCCCCAATTGCCTTCTCAAAGCTTGATAATGCCTCGTCATTCTTACCCTCCCCTAGTAGGTTGATCCCCATATTGTACCAACCAATGGCATCATCCATATCACCTCGAGAAACTGGTTCAATTTCGACAGCCTGAACCTCTTCAACAGCCAATATCAGGGCGTCGGCCAATTCCTCTTCTTGTGTTTCAACATGATATATTTCCTCAGGGGGTTCTGATTCTATACTCTCTGCCCTCTTGAAGCATTGATTAGCCCGATCGTCGTATCCTGCTGAACGCAAGGCTTCGCCAAGGCCACGCCATACTTCTGGCGAATTTGGTGATTGCTCTAGGAGCCCCTTCCAGATTGCCACGGCACCGGTATGGTCACCGGTCGTGGAGAGGCCCCTTGCTTCTTCGTAACTATTTGGATTAGAGTCGGGATTAAAAATAGAGGTCTGGACCTCAATTTCGTCATCTGCCTCATCAATCTGCCTCGCTTCGACGAAGACTCTCTTTGGTTCCAAAGGTTCTGAATATTGAGCTATTGATGATAGTTTTTCATCATCTGAAATGGTCACTATGGCTGATTTTGCATATTCAGAAGCGATAATTGGTTCACGTTGAGCCAGCAGGTAAGCTAGATTAGCAAGGGTGGGGGGATGATTTGGCAAGAGTCGATTGGAATTTTCAAATGCTTCAACTGCCTTATCCATAGATTGCACTCTGGCGTATAAGACCCCGAGGCAGTACCAAGCAATTTCATTGTCCGGATCTATCTCCAATACCGATAGATATGATTCTATTGCGTCAGAATCATTGCCTGACCTAGCATGTTCTGCTCCAAGTTCCATTAACTCGGATAAACTGGTTCCCACAACCTCTTCGAGGAAATTCTGATGAATAAGTATTCGCAACAACAGATTATGGTTTTGTCGGATAGAACATTTTCAATAATTGAACAGATAATTGAAGACTAGGTGTCCACTGTGAGTGACGTGAGTGAGCCAATTGTTGTGATGGGGGTCTGCGGGTCCTACGATCTAGATTCCGCGAACGGGAGAATGTTAGAGATAATACTCGAGGAGTGTAGAGAGCTCGGGGCTGAAACTGTGATCTGGGATCACGGCGCTAAACCCTTACCACTTGTTGGGGCCGAAGGCTCCTGGGATGACCAAAATGTCAAGGGTTTCCAAGAAATGGCAGTGTCAGCAGACGCCTTTGTTCTTTCAAGTCCAGAATATCATGGCACCATGAGCGGAGTGATGAAGAATAGCCTCGATTGGTTGTACTCAAAACACACCTCTGGGAAGGTCTTCGGGCTAATATGCACTCTCGGTGGGCAGAGTAGTAACAATACACTCAATCACATGAGGATTGCCGCGAGGTGGATTCATGGCTGGGTAACTCCTGAGCAGATTGCTATTCCCAATATTAAGGAGGCTTTCGATGATGATGGCTTCCTAGTTAACGACGATATCAATAGTAGGGTGAGATCTCTCGCCTCCTCAATTGTAGAAAATACAATCAAACTGAGGAGATAGATTGACAGTTTTTCCTGTTAGGGTGGAAGTTGGTTGGGAAGAACTAGCCCCGGAGCAGATAGTAATTATCGTCAATAAGGAACTCAGCTCTTTGGAGGAAAGGGTGGCCAATTTTCTTGGGGCACCAAACTCTGTAAGAAGGCCTTTAGATGAAATGAATAGCAAACTATGGATGTTGATGGATGGAAAAATGTCCGTAAATCAGATAGTTGTAGAGATGGATAGAATTTTCGCCGAGAAAATTGCCCCGGCCCCTGAGAGGGTGAATCGATCAATTGCTGACTTCGTTAATATGGGATTGGTCAAATTACATCGAACAAGATTTGATGAAGAAGAATAGGCAATTAAGTTCATTCTTCCTCGACTGCGGTCCGGAGCTCCTCGTTCTTATTTTCCCTATATCTGGCAGAAAAGAAGATCATTAGTGGTATCACTAGTACTAAGAAGAAGCAACCCACCAATGCAGAAAAGCTGTACACAGTCTCTTGAACAGGATTGAGCTTGAACTCCTCCAATTCTAATAGTTCGTGGGAAGTGAATTCCGATTCTACGAAAATCCCGTCACTAGAGGCTATTTGCCCATTATCCTCAATCTTAATCTTCCAAGTGATTGTCTTTTTTGCAGATTGAATCAAATTTTCAGCTTCATTTTGCGCATTTATGATATCATCACTTTCGAGATACCCCTTCCCCTTTATTGGGAGATCGAGTGAGACTCGGCCACGAAGTGTTCCGCTGCCATTGTCTAGTACAATGGAATGGCTCCTACTGTATTCGCATGTTTCCAGGTATTTCGAGTAGTCTGAGTCTGGCTCATTGCAAATGTAACTCTGGTCTTGTAAACCCAGGCTAGGTGAATGAGACCAATTGGTGCCCTCGGCTTCCACAGTCAGGGTAGATCCGGGTGCAGCGTTTTCAACAGAGAAATTGACCCATGTTATGGCACTGTAGGTCGTGTAATACCATTGTGCCTCTCCCTCCGACTCTGGTGAAATTTCCATCAAATTATGCTCATTAGAAGTGGTATACGAATAGTATTCAGAGTCTACTGTATTCGAATAAACGGCATAGGAGAGCAGGATAATCAAAGTCAATCCGGTACCAACCATGGTTCGGAGCATGTTCGGATTCTTTGAGAGGGATCTCTTCACGCTTTTTCGACGTGCTAAGTAATTATTGAATGCTTGTCGGGGTGAATTTCTATGGATGCGATAGTAAAAACAGGTCATCACGGTTAAATACGGTCTGTTGGACGGCGGGGACGCACGGTGGAGCTATGACGACATACTACGACGTTCCAGCAGATCTCCTGATTACTGGTCTAACTGAGAAAATGAGCTCTTATGAGAAGGTAATCGCCCCTGAATGGGCATCTCAGGTAAAAACCGGCACTCATCGAGAAAGGCCCCCGGTTCAAGATGACTGGTGGCATACTAGGGCCGCCTCAATTCTTAGGAAAGTGGCGATCAAGGGACCCATAGGAACAAATCGTATTTCCCAAGAGTTTGGTGGGGTCAAGAATCGCGGTGTGAAAAAGAACAAGGCCGTTTCAGGCTCAAGAAATGTTTCTCGGAAGATTCTGCAACAACTCGCTGAGTCCGGTCTAATTGAAAACTCAATGAATTCGGCTGGAACAGTGAATCATGGGAGGGTCGTCAGCTCGGTTGGTCAGGCACTCCTTGACGAAGTTGCACATTCAGTACGAGGTGCTGCTGAGCAGAAATATCCTGGTTTGGAGAGGTACTGAGTGATATTATGGCTCGAAACAAACCATTTGCCAAGAAGAAGCGCTTGAACAAGGTTACCAAGCAAAACAAGAGAGTTCCTGTTTGGGTAGTGATGAGAACAAACCGTAATACCAATTCTCACCCGAAGCGACACATGTGGCGTCGCTCAAAGCTACAGAGGTGAGATTTGAATGGCAGAAGTAAAGGAACTTACAATCCCCCTTAGGGCTGCATGGAAGGTCCCCCGAACAAATAGGGCAAAGAGAGCAATGGCAGAGATAAGGATTCATGTTTCGAGGCACATGAAGAAGACTGATGAAGAGGATATTTGGATTGACGAATCTGTAAATCATGCCATTTGGGCGAGAGGGATGCAGAATCCACCTAGGAAAATCAGGGTTGTATGTACTCGAGAAGAGGGTTTTCCCTTAGAAGTGAAGCTACTGGAGGATTGAAAATGGGTAACATCAGACCTTCATTCATTAAATCGAGGGCTCTGAGATTAGTGGAAATGTATCCTGATCAATTCACCGATGACTTCGAAACCAACAAGCATCTTGTTTCAGAGTTCTCCGATGTTGACAATAAGAGGATGCGGAACTGGATAGCAGGGTACATCACTAGATATAGGCAGCGTAGAGTGGATTAACGCATCACTATTCACCTATGATGGAGACGCTATAGCATGGGAGAAAGGCGGGACGGCTCACTTCCGCGATTCAACGAAAGTATCTGCATTGTGTTAGTTGAACCCGAACATGATGGTAACATAGGTGCCGTTGCTAGGTGTATGATGAACTTCGGCATTACTGACTTGAGGATAGTGGGCAGAGATGGAGATTGGTCAGAAGAAACTAGGAAACGAGCGAAAAATGCCCAAGAAGTACTTGATGGAGCGAAACTGGTAGACACACTCGAGAAGGGAGTTTCAGATTGCTCAATTGTAATAGGGACATCTGGTAAGAGGGAAGAGGGGGAAAAGACCTCTTTGAGGCATTTCCTACTGCCAGATGAGTTGCCGGACCGCCTTTCAGATGTTGAAGGCAGGGTTGCAGTAGTTTTTGGCCCCGAGGGGAAGGGTCTACTAAACGAACAATTGCGAATGTGTGACATTCTAGTTACTATTCCTACTTGGGAGGGTTATCCGATTCTGAACCTCAGTCATGCTGTAGCAATAATCTGTTACTCTTGGTTCATTAACTGTCAAACAGGGTCTCCTTCGGGTGCCGAAGAACGCCTACTTGAGCCAGCACTAAGGGAGAGGTTTAGAGAAGAGTCCATGAGACTTGTCAGATCAATTCCGACGAAGGAGCACAAGAGGAAAGGAATTGAGGAGACCTTCATTCGTGTGGTCATGAGAGGGTTACCAAAGAACGATGAGATGCATAGGCTAATCGGGATAATTTCAGAAGCTGCAGATTCTTTCGAGAGAGAAGGGGATAATGCCTAATCACGGGTCCAGGTTGCCCATGACTTAGGGGTCTCCCTAACATGAAATGAGTGTAGTCGTAATTTATTTCCATAAGAAGTACTGATATGACGGTCGACTTGCTCGAATGCCCATCTCGCTAGATTCTCAGCTGTTGGGATAAATGGGACAATTACAGTACGATGTCCGTCTCCCATTGAAGATAGTGCAGTAATTGCCTGCTCATCTCCCTCGAAAACGATGAAAGCATGATCAACTATATCGTGAATATGATTTGTTAGAATTTCTGAAACATCAGAGAAATCTATCAGCATCCCTTCTTCTGAAACCCCTGTTTCTGTAACGACCTCTCCCTCTAACTCGACCTCCCACCTATATCTGTGGCCGTGAAAATTACAACACTTACTCTTGTGATTAGGTACCCTATGACCTGTATCGGTCTCGACCCAACGCCTGATCCTCGAAGTCATTCCTCAGCCTCCGGGACAAAATCCAAACTTGCTGAATTGATGCAGTAACGCTCTCCGCCGAACTGCATCGGACCATCTTCGAAGACGTGTCCTAGATGGGCATCGCAGCCACTACATCTGACTTCCACGCGTACCATTCCGTGTGTGGTGTCCTCTAGCCTCCTAATACCAGCATCGGGGTGCTCGGTGTGGAATGCGGGCCACCCGCAACCAGAGTGGAACTTCATCTCGCTAGTGAACAGCAGGCTGCCACAGCAGATGCAGAAGTAGTCCCCGCCCCTATCCTCCATGTTCAGGGCCCCAGTCATCGGTCTCTCGGTCCCCCCTTCCCTTGTTACGTAGTATTGTATGGGGGACAGTCGAGACCGCCACTCCCCGTCTCTCTCTGGGTCGAATTTGGGTGTTCCAGAGCTCATTTACTCCCCTCGTGATTCTCGTTCTCCATTAGAGCGTTTTGCAGGGCATCCTCCCAACCGCCAACGTACTCGACGGGGTCTTTCCTCCCTATGGCGTGGAATGCGAGAATCCTCTCTATGTCGGATCCGGACCTTCCAGAACTGCGCCCCAACTCATCTGGGTTGTAGGATGTGTTTGTGTTTCCGAAGACCGTGTCGAAGTCCAGGCCAAGGGTCTTTATTGAGTCATATGCGTCCACCAGTATAGTCTCCTTGTCACCGTCAAGGTACGGGAGGTGGAAAGTGATTAGTTCACTGTCCCAGTTGCCGATAGCGAAGGCGTGGCCGATAGCATCGTAGAACTCGGGGCGGCAGTCTGGGTAGATCTCGTGGTCACCACTGTGGACCCCTAGGGCGATAATGGCCTCCGTCTCGTCGCGCAGTGCCACAGAGAGAGCATACCCGTAGAGGATGGATGCGAAGATCGCGTTCCTGTTGGGAACAACAGTCTGCTTCATCTGCTCGGACTCATAGTGCCCCTCGGGTACATCGAAGCCTTCGGTTGTCAGGGCCGAGTGGAAGAGTCCCATGACCGAGTCGAGTTTCGCTATCCTGTGGTCAACCTCGAAGCCATTCTCAGCGAGGTATCTGATATTGAGACGAGCCCTATCGAGTTCGATCACGTGCTTCTGACCGTAGTCGAACGAGATGCAACTGACGGTGTACCCATCCGCAAGAAGGCGCATCAGAAGGCCCGTGCTGTCCATCCCCCCGGACAATGCCATTATCGCCCGCATCATAGGACCCCCATCCACTTGTGGGTCTGCAGGCTAAGCCTCCATCCCGGGTTGTCCTTCACCAACTTCTCCACGACCTGGAAGTTCCTGCCGTTCTGGTCCACCGACTCGGTATCGATGTAGCATGGCTGAATGAAGTGATGTGAGAAACCCTCTTTCAGTTCGTCATAGATGTCTAGGGACTGCCCGCAGTAGACCACCTTCAACTCGTCTCCGGACCTCTGTCTGATGGCGACGTTCGGGTAGACTTGGTCCTTCGGGCTCACGCAAATCCAGTCGATAATGGGATCAACCTCGAATGTCCCATTCGTCTCTATCGAGAGGTTGATCCCACGCTCCTTGAGTCGACTACCGATTGTCGCTAGGTCCTGCATGGCCGGCTCACCACCGGTGAAGATCACCCTGTCGCACCCGTAGGAAAGCACCTCATCGACGATCGAGTCCAACTCCCTCTCCTCGTAGACCAGGAAGTCGGTGTCGCACCACTCACATCTGAGGTTGCAGTTGCCGAACCTAACGAAGACATGGGGGGTCCCACAGTGGAAGCCCTCTCCCTGAACGGAGTGGAAAATCTCGACTATCGGATACTTGACCATTCATCCTACCCCTTCAGTGGCGAGCTCCGGATCAACTGCATCAATTCAGAGCGAGCCTCGGCCTTTTCGAAGAACGCCCCCCTCATCGAACTGGTAGTCATCACGGAATTCTGCTTCTGGACCCCTCTGCACCTCATGCAACCGTGCTGAGCCTCGATGATAGCAGCGCACCCCTTCGGCTCCAGGTGAGCCATCAGATCGTCAGTGATTCCCTTCGTAATCCTCTCTTGGTTCTGCAGCCTCCTGGCATGCATGTCGAGCAGCCTCGCCAACTTGCTAATCCCCACGATCCTGTCGACTGGGATGTAAGCAATGTGGGCCCGCCCGAAGAATGGCTGTAGGTGGTGCTCGCATGTGCTATGGAACTCGATGTCCCTGAGTAGTACTATTCCGTCATATCCCTCGCCGTTGAATGTCGAGTCCAGGATCTCCATCGCATCCTTGGAGTAGCCACCGAAGATCTCCTCGTACGAATCGATCACCCTCTCTGGGGTCCGTGAGACTCCCTCCCTGAGATCGCCATCCGTCCCCTCGATGTACCGCACGATCGTCTCTATCGCGGACACGGCTTCATCCCTGGTAGTCATGATCAGTCCTCCCCGATCCTGCCGTGCCTGGAATCAATCTCGTCCAACTGGTCCAGTAGCTTGCGACATGCGGTCCTAATCGAGTCAGCTAGGCTGACGAACTTCTTGTCGTCACCCACGTGTTTCCTGAGATCCTCGAGGAGTTCGTTTGGCATGTCAAGGCTGATTTTAGGCATGGTACTGGGATATGTGATATGGATATAATATTACTGTAGTAATAGTATAGTAATATTATCTCATACTTTCGACTTTCTCATCTAGGCCTGGGTATGCTTGATTGAGAGCTGCAGCTCTGTTCTTTAGGCTGTTTAGTTGCAAAGAAGCCTCATCTACTGTGATTCCCTGAGATAACAAGTTTAGAAGCAGGGAAAGGCCCCCTTGGATCGTTCCGGCATCTAGAAATGCGTCGTTGGATATTTCATCTGTTGCTCTAAGTACCTCAAGTGCGTCTCTAATGAAATCCCTCTCCATTTCGATATCCTCGATACTTGAAGGGTCTAAATCAGAAAATTTCTCCAATGAAGTAATCATAGTAATGCGAGATAGGGTGCCCTTTTGATGATTCTCACTTGGAAGATTCAACTAATTCAATGAGCACTCCACCGGCAGATGAAGGGTGGACAAAGGCGATTCGGTGACCGTCCGAACCAATGACCGGCTCTTCTGATACCATCCTGACCCCAATATCAATCAAATCGGAAATCATTGATTCGATGTCCTCCACATCTATTGCAATCTGCTGAACACCCGGGCCTCTTCGTTCGATGAACCGGCCGACTGGAGTTTCCTTGGATAATGGCTCTAGCAGTTCTATTCGAGTATTACCTATGCCTTGCAAGTATCTAATTTTGACGCCTTGATCTTCGCTAATATTGTCAACTGATTGAGAAAATCCCAATTTTGACCATAGTTCCCCCGATTCATCAAGCGAGGGTGTGGCTATTCCAATATGATTTACAGATCCGCCGGCCATTCAAACACCACTTGGGGCGACCCATGTTCCGAACTCCTCCCTCAAAACACTGTTGACCTCTCCCACGGTTGCCTCTGCTTTAACAGCGGAAATTATCGGTGGCATTACGTTGGACCCGTTCCTGCAGCACTGCCTCAGTTCTGATAGTGATTCGTTGACGGATTCATTGTTCCTGTTGGCCCTCATATCAATTAATCGTGAGATCTTGGAGTTTGCCTCGCTAGAGTCAAGAATGAGTCCTTCGAAAACTGGTTCTGTCTCGTCGGCATGGGAATTGACGCCGACTACAAGCTCGCTCTTGTCTTCAACGCTGCGAAGATGTTCCCACGCGCTTTCATGGATCATTCTCTGTTGGAATCCGGCCTTAACGCACTCCATAGCCCCACCCATTCCCCCTATGTCATGAATGATTGAACGGGCCTGATGGATCAGATCGTCGGTAATTTCCTCGACAGTCGAAGAACCTCCCAATGGATCCACATGACCGGTAATACCTAATTCCTCGGCGATGATCTGTTGGGTGCGAAGAGCGAGGCGGGCAGAGTCTTCTGTTGGCAATCCCAAAGCCTCATCAAAGCTATTTGTGTGAAGTGACTGAGTCCCCCCAAGTACTGCAGAAAGTGCTTGATATGCCACTCTAATTGCATTGTTCTTTGGCTGTTGTGCTGTCAGTGTTACTCCAGAAGTCTGAGTATGGAACCTCAACTGTGATGATTTTGGATTGGTAGGAGAGAACTCTTCCTCTACCAGTTCGTACCACAACTGTCTTGCAGCCCTGAACTTACAAATTTCCTCGATGAAATCATTATGGCAAGCGAAGAAGAAGGAAACTCTTGGTGCGAAATCATCTATCTTCATTCCGGACTCTATTGCCTTCCGGGAATAGAAAATCGCATTTGCTAATGTGAGTGCAATTTCTTGCGATGCTGTGCAACCAGCTTCCCTCATGTGATATCCACTTATTGAAATTGTATTCCACCTTGGAGCGTGCCTATTGCACCAAGACATGAGATCTGTAGTCAATCGAATGGATGGTTCGGGAGGGAAGATGTATAGCCCTCTGGAAATGTACTCCTTCAAAATGTCATTCTGGACTGTTCCAGATAACTGATCTATGGGGATTCCTTGCTCTTCAGCTACTGCGACATATAACGCGAGGAGAGTTGTTGCTGGTGCATTGATTGTCATTGATGTGGAGATAGAACCCATATCAATTCCAGAAAACAACTCCCTCATATCGTGGATGGAGTCAATTGAGACTCCCACCTTTCCAACCTCGCCCGAGGAAAGGTCGTCATCTGAATCAAGTCCTAGCTGAGTGGGTAGGTCAAATGCTATCGAGATGCCTGTCTGACCGCTATCTAGTAACCTTTTGAAACGCTTGTTTGTGTTACTAGGGGATGAAAAACCGGCATACTGCCTCATTGTCCAAAGCCTGTCCCTATACATTCCTGGATGAATGCCCCGACGATATGGCGGCATCCCAGGGAAATTTTGAGATGCATCATCGGTGCTGTCTATCGTTTCCACCACGTTATGCCCAGAGGGTTTCGACCCATGAACATTCTCAGTTTTCATCTTCGAACGGTGTATCCATCAACGATCTTTTCCAGGGATGACATTTGATCGTCGTCGATTATTCCCTCGTTAAGTTTCTCCACTAGGAATTCCTTAGCCTCCTTCGTAGTTTGCCTTTCGCCCCGAGCCCAAATAGTGGCGAGGAGGTTGGAACGATGCTCTTCGTCAATTCCAATCTCCAATAGAAGACCTCGCATTTCGTACTTATACTCCATATGTCGACTTCTATCTAGTCTTCGGGCCCTATTTGCTGGTTGATACGATGAGGTCTTGTTTCTGAACTTCCTCTGTGGCTTCTTTGGAGGTTCTTTAGTGGTTATTGGCTTTACTTGAGTCTTCTTCAGTGTTTTTGCTTGTTCTACCGCAAGGGAAGCTTTGATCATACTATTCTGAATAATCTGTCTGGCCTTCAGACTCTTGCCCTGTTTATCCTCATCAGGGGTTTTTTCGGCTGGTTGAACAAGTTTATTTTCAAGGCCGATATCTTTGCTTGAGTTATCTTCTAGAATCTGATCCTGTAAATTATCCACAACTTGCTTAGTTTCTACAGATTGTGGCTCTTCGATGAGTGGTTTCTCAACAACGGATGACTTCGCCACTGCAGGGGTATTGTCGGCTGTTTCAGTAGTGGCTTCTAAGGGGGGCTTTTCGGGAGTAATTGTCGTCTCTGCCTTTGGCTTGGCACCGGGAACTGATGGTGGGGGGGCGATCTGAGACCTCACTCTGGAGGTCTTTGGTTTGGACGAATTAGTTGGTTTTGACTTCTGAGTGGTTTGGGGCACGGACCCGAAAATGTTCTTTGGGGCAGCCTTCTTCCTACGTCTCCTCTGCACTGTCCAATCAATCCTCAAACTTCCGGCCGGACTGGCTCTCATAAGAGTTCGTTATTTTTATTGCCACACCACCGCAGTGTTGTCGGTTCTGAGAGATGGATCGATGGCGCTATCCATGATCTGTGTTTCTATGCCACATTCAAGCATTCTCCGTCCTAGCTCTGCAATCATTGTTCCATTGTCAATACAGAATGGCTTCTCTGGCCAGAAACAATTAGCACCCCTCTCCTCGCACATAATTTTGCTCATTTCTCTGAGTCTTTCATTACACGCAACACCTCCACCGAGTAATAATTCAGTCTTTCCCGTATGTGCCAGGGCCCTTTCTGCAACTTCGACACATGTTGCAAAGGAATGTTCCTGTAGCGACCAACACACTTGCTCTAGTGATAATCCCTCAGAAATCTTTTGAGTAGCAGAAGTAAGCATTCCCGAGAATGCTAAATCCATGCCATGCACGCCATACGGTAGATACACCTCGTCGAGTGACTGGGGCCCAATCTTCGAATGCTCCAGCGCTAGTTGTTCAATTTTCGGACCACCTGGAAAGGGCATACCCTGATTCCTTGCAAACTTATCCAACATGTTTCCTATTCCGATATCCAATGTCTCACCTAGTACACGATATCTCCCCTCTGCTCTTGCTATTACCTGAGTATTACCTCCGCTAACATAGAGTAAAACTGGATCGATGCAGCCCGTCTGATTCCTCCCTACTTCTATGTGTGCAACACAATGATTTACTCCTAGAAGTGGTACTGAAAGCCTAGTTGCAAGAGTTCTGGCTACAGAGGCCCCAACACGGAGGCATGGCCCCAGGCCAGGGCCTTGGCTAAATGCTACTGCAACTATCGAGTCCCAAGAAAAATCCCCATTGCTTGAGAACTTATTGAGTAGTTCGGATGTTGACTCAGAGTGATGGTCAGCAGCTTCCCGGGGATGTATCCCTCCCTCTTCTGGTCGGAATAGTGATGAAAAGGATGGGAAAAGCTCTCCTTCAGTACTAACACTACCAAATGAGAAGGTGTGAGCCGTACTTTCGATTCCTAGGATAATGCCTCCCATGAGGTCTCGAAGAGCGCGAGTTCTTTCAACTATCGGAATCTCCAGACATCATGAGGACCCTGTTGTACAACTGTGGAGAAGTTGCACATCTTTCTACTGGCGATGACGAATTCCCTCTTTCTGGAGAGAGGATGGTTGATCGCGAGTCTCTGATTTTTCCCCCAGGAATGGGAATTCTCATTGATTCCGGCAAGATTCTGGAAATTAGTCCAATGCAAGAGATAGTTGCAGAGTTTGCGCCGTGGTACCCAACAAAGAGTGAGAATGGGGGGACGAAGGTAGTTGATGTCGGGGGAATGTCCGTAGTACCTGGTTTCGTTGACAGTCATACGCATCTAGTATGGTCTGGCGATAGGTCAAATGAGCTGGCCATGAGAAATTCAGGCAAGTCATACAAAGAAATTTCACGAATTGGGGGCGGGATTATGAAGACCGTGAATAGTACTCGAAGCGCTCCGCAAGAACAACTTGTAGAAAGTGGACTCAGACGATTGGATTCAGCGTTGAAAAACGGGACTACCTCGATGGAGGCAAAGAGCGGTTATGGATTAGATTTGGACTCTGAAGTTAAGCTTCTGGAAGTAATTTCTACAATTGGCAGATCATCCCCCTGTGACGTTCGTGCCACTTGGTTAGGAGCGCATGACTTCCCAAAGGAGATGACTAGAAATGAGTACGTAGAACACCTCATCACTGATCAATTGCCGGTTATTTCTGAGTTGTCCTTGGCGAAATGGGTAGATGTGTTCTGTGAAGAAGGTTGGTTCACAAATGAGCAAACTGAAGAAATAGTGTCCGCATCAAAGTCTTTTGGACTAGAATCGAGGCTCCATGTTGATGAGTTTGTTGATAGTGGTGGGCTACAATTAGCATCAGAGCTAGGATCCGTTAGCGCAGACCATGTGGCCTGCTCAAATGATGATGCCAGAATTAGTGCTGCTGAATCTGGCACAGTCCAGACGTTTCTTCCTGGTACTCCATATGTCTTAGGAAAGAGCCTCGATCTTCCAATTATGAAATGCATCAAGGAGGATTGGCCATTCTCATTTGCAACTGATTTCAATCCAAATTGCCCGATTACATCTCTCCCTTTGATAGGGAGCTTAGTAACTCACAGGATTGGAATTGATCCAATTACTGCTCTCGCCGCAGTCACCAGGAACCCAGCAACGACAATGTTCCAAGATACTAGAGAAGTCAGAGGGGTTATTTCAGAAGGGGTGATTGCCGACTTGAATATTCTATGGTCACCATCTGCCGATTCATGGTGCCAAACGCCGGGGACATCTCCAATCAGGCATACTTTCAAAAATGGAGAAATTGTAAATTCTAATAATGTGTACTGATTCTACTAGTGATGAGTTCTAAATTTTATTCGATGTTTTATGTTTTTCAATAATCTATGTAGGAATTGGCTATCATTCTAAGAAAAAAAGCAAAATGCATGAAAAATCCGCTGGTTTTGGGACCGATAACGTAGGTTATCAGAAATTGATTACACTGGAAATTACGAAGATGACTCGCAGTACTGCGTTTATTGAAAAAAGTGGATAATTTGCATAAAACCCCCCTACTAAATGTGAAATGTTGAAGACATGCGTCTAGTGGAGAGGGTATGACTCTGGAATACAGTGGGTTCTGTATGAAATGCAAAACATACGTTTCTATCAATGGTCCGAAGGAGATCGTGATGAGCAATGGCAGAACACGAGTTGCAGGTGAATGTTCCAACAAAAGATGTGGTGGCCGCATCTCCAAGATTGTATCATAGCTGTTCAGAATGATTCTTGAGTGAATGGCAATTCGAAGGAGGGCCGGGCTCGTGGTCTAGGGGTTATGACGTCGCCTTGACATGGCGAAGATCGCAGGTTCAATTCCTGCCGAGCCCACCAATAGATTCAATTCTATTAATAGTATTATTCAAAGTCATAAGAAACTCGTAGACGTCCCTTGCCCTTGTTCTTCTTTCCCAGGAACCTTACTCGAGGAATTTGGGAAGTGTTTGAAACGTGAGTTCCGGCACATGGGCACAGATCAACCCCTTCAACTTCCACGACTCTGAGATGCGTGATTGAAGTAGGAATTCTATGCATGAACTTGGTATGCCTCATTTGGTCGTGCATCAAAATCTTCTCCCTCTCCCATTCGTGAACATTCACCGGAATATTTGATGAAAGTACAGAATTTACAGTCTCTACCAGATCTTCTGGATTGAAAACTTCCTTGTCATCGAAGAGTAGGTCGACTCTAGATTGCTCGGCTCCAATTTGGTTTCCTACTGTCTCGCAGCCCCATAAATCTTCGGCTAGTGCTGAGAAAATATGCTGTGCTGTGTGCATCATTGAATGGCCATTCCTCCGCATCATATCAATCTCACATGAAACTTCCTGGCCTGTTCTAAACATCTCAATTTCCTCAACTGGATGCAGAATCATTTCTCCTGGGAGTACCTCGTTCAATACAGCTGAGTTTCCATCATCCAGTCTAATCAAGCCCGTATCTCCAGGCTGCCCTCCGCCTCTTGGATAGCAATGGGTTTCTTCCAGAATAAGTGAGTTCTCTTTTGTTTCTACTACTCTGGTTGTAAACGGCGGCGGATCTGTGCCGGGATGCCTTTGCATGTGCAATTTTTCTTGAATAATATCACCCGAAGATGCTTGTTAAGCCACCATCAAGTATGGCCATGGATAAATTTTCACATTCCTTGGTAAGTGATCTGTCACCATCAAGTCCGTGCACATGCTTCCTAACCCACTCTGAAACTTTGGCTACACCTGCTCCGGGCGTCTCTGCAATCCCATCTAAAGCCTCTACGGAGCAAACTAACTCATTTGCAAGAACCTGGGATAGTAGAATAGATGATTGCAGGGCCCTAAATGTTCCAGTTGCACCCATTGAAACGTGATCTTCCTTCCCCATGCTGACAGGTACATTGCTTGTAGATGCAGGATTGGCCAGTAAATGAAGCTCGGCAATTACTGCAGCCGCAACATATTGCACGATCATTAGGCCGCTCTCTAACCCCTCATTTTTCGCAAGGAAAGCCTTCTGGCCACTCCAATTTGGATCCATTAACTGATTGATACGTCTTTCCGAGATACTTGCTAATTCATGGCATGCTATGGCAATTGAATCACTGGCTAATGATAGGTTCTGACCATGAAAATTACCGCCACTGATTATTTCTGCGCTACCGTCAACATCTACGAATACCAATGGATTATCAGTCGCACTGTTAATCTCAATCTCTAGAATCCTGCGAACCTCGCGTAACAGGTCAATCACAGGACCATGTACCTGTGGAGAGCATCTGAAGCAGTAAGCATCCTGAACCCGGTCGCAGTCTACGTGGGAAAGCATAATCTCTGAATCCGATACAAGTTCGGATATTCGTGCTGCTGAAATTGACTGGCCTAACTGAGGCCTAGAGTCGTGAATTCTCCTATCGAATGGTTTGTGAGAGCCTCTTATTGCCTCTAATGAGCATGCTATTGATGCATCTGCTGCCAGGGCAAGAGTTTCCATGTTGAGGACTGTTAGGGTTAGGAACGCACACATCTGGCTAGTTCCATTAATCAGAGAAAGTCCTTCCTTGGCCTGTAATTTGATTGGGGCCAAATCTGCTTCAGAGAATGCAGATGCGATATCGGTGAGATGCCATGAACCACCCACGAACCGTTGGCATTCTCCCTCGCCCATCATGCCTAAAGTCATATGAGAAAGAGGGGCGAGATCACCGGACGCCCCTAAAGACCCTATTCTAGGAACTATTGGTGCTATTCTTGCGTTCGCCATTGATAGAATGAGTTCGACGACCTCTGGCCTTGCACCAGAGACTCCTCTTGCTAGAGAATTTGCCCTGATTATCATCATTAGAAGGACAATCTCGGGATCCATTCTTTCTCCAATTCCACAAGCATGGCTCCTTACCAGGTTCGCCTGGAGAATCTCGAGTTCGTCTTTTTCGATTTTTACGGAGGACATTGCCCCGAATCCAGTATTAATTCCATAAACTACCTCATTCGAATCAACTACCTTTTCGACTGCATCACGAGATTGTTGCATCTTATCTCTTGATTTGTCTGGGAGAAAGGCGGTTGCAGTACCTTTTGCTATTGCTAATGCAGACTCAAGTGTCAGAGATTTACCGTCAATCGCTATCTCTGCCATTAGACTGGCGAGACTAGTGGGCCAAATAGAGTCATCGAGTGCCATCAAAGATGTCATCTAATACGTTTTCATCTACTATTTCGGGGACTGTTACCACTAGCCTATGATCTGAATCCATAGCTCGATTGATAGCGGATATGGCCCCACTATTTCTGGCCCAAGACCTTCGTGCAATCCCATTATTGACATCCCATGATATCATTGAGTCGATATTTTCCTGCGCCTTTTCGGAGCCGTCGATTACAAGTCCAAAACCACCGTTAATCACTTCCCCCCATCCGACTCCTCCACCATTGTGAAGGCTTATCCATGTTGCACCTCTAAATGAGTCTCCCACGAAATTGTGAACAGCCATGTCTGCAGTGAACATCGAACCGTCGTAAATGTTCGCGGTTTCTCTGAATGGGCTATCAGTACCTCCAACGTCATGATGATCTCGACCTAAAACGATTGGAGCAGAAACCAAACCGCTGGAAATTGCCTTGTTGAATTCGCTAGCAATGGTTCTTCTTCCTACTTCATCAGCGTACAAAATTCGTGCTTTGCTACCAACTATTAGGTCATGATTTTCTGCCTCTGAGATCCATTTTATGTTATCCGTGTACTGTGTTCTGATATCATCTGAACAATCACTAGAGAGCATCTCTAGGACTTGTTTGGCTATCATATCGGTTGTTTGAAGATCTTCCTCATTACCCGAAGTGCAAACCCACCGGAATGGGCCGAACCCATAGTCGAAGCACATTGGGCCCATGATGTCCTCGACATATGATGGGTATCTGAACGATCCATCATCAGAAATGACATCAGCTCCAGCTCGACTAGATTCGAGAAGGAAAGCATTCCCATAGTCCCAAAAATGAGTTCCCCTCGCGGCGAGGGAATTTATCGCATTTACGTGCCTCCTGAGGGAAGTCTGGACAGAACTCTTGAAGCCATCTGGGTCTTTCTCCACCTTAGTCAGGCCCTCCTCAAATGACATATCCACAGGCATGTAACCACCTAACCATGGATTATGGAGGCTTGTTTGATCACTAGCTAACTCGGGAGTTATCCCCCTAACAACTAGATGCTCCAGCAAATCGACTACATTTCCCAGATATCCTAGTGAGACGGCTTCTTTTTTCGAGGCTGCCTGCTCAGCGCGAATACATAGTTCATCCAAGTCCTCGTATAGCTCTGATAGCCACCCCTGAGAGTGCCTCTTTCGTGCTGGTACTGGATCTATCTCAGCGATGATGCAAACGGCGCCGGCAATTACTGCAGCCTTGGCCTGGGCGCCCGACATCCCCCCCAATCCAGAAGTAACATACATAACCCCACCAAGACCGTGTTCCGATGATTTGCCAAGGTACTTTCGTGCTGCATTCAATATGGTAATTGTTGTCCCATGAACTATTCCTTGGGGTCCTATGTACATGTACGAACCTGCAGTCATCTGTCCATACTGTGATACTCCCAATGCATTCATTCTCTCGTAGTCATTCTGAGACGAATAATTCGGAATCACCATTCCGTTTGTGACCACGACCATTGGAGAATCGTTGCTTGAAGGGAACAAACCCAGTGGATGTCCAGAATACATCACCAGTGTCTGTTCTTCTTCCATCTTGCTGAGATAACCCATAGTAATCAGATACTGTGCCCAGTTCTGGAATACGCCTCCGTTTCCACCATATGTGATCAATTCATGTGGATACTGAGCAACGTTGGGATCGAGATTATTTTGTATCATTAGCATAATCGAGGCTGCTTTCTTACTATTGCATTGGTATTTCGAAATTGGTCTTGCGTGCATTTCGTAATTAGGCCTGAATCTATGCATGTATATGTGGCCGAACCGGTCTAGTTCGTCGAGAAACTCCTGAGCCAACACATGATGCCATTCTTTAGGGAAGTATCGCAGAGAGTTCGCGATTGCGAGGCGACGATCGTTTTCGTCTAGTACTTGGGGCCTTTTTGGGGCGTGAGGGACTGAATTGTCTATTTCTCTGAACGGTGGAAGTTCTTCTGGGATCCCTCCGAGGGAAAAATCTTCGTGACCCATCACCAACCCAGCCTCTCGTTCACCTTCAGGGTTATTGCCTCTGCTGAAGCAGTTGATTTGTGTACAACTTCGCTGATTTGCGAAGCGAGCCTGTCGACGTCATCCCCTTCGATGAATTCCAGATTAATTCTTACGTTCATTGCAGCCATTTTTACTGCTGAAAGGGAAAGCTCCGATGCTGAGGCTAAATCAGTTAGGGCATTTGCATTACAAGAGACGCACAACTTCTCGAGGCTGCTCAGAAGCTTCCTTGCACCGGAAGCTGTGGCGAGTGGGACTTCGGCGGCTCCTATAGTCGCATCACGAATTGATTTCGTCCTCTCAGTCTTCTGGTCCTCGGTGTCTCTGGGAAGTCGATATGCGACCATTACTGAGTCGAATGCTTCCGCGTCTATCTCGGCTAGGCGCATTGCTTCCGCTATTCCTACTTGGGACTCGGAAATCACAGATTGTGCCACTTCATGCCCTTCTGCCCACTTTTTCTTTCCCTCTGTGAGTCTCGCGACCATCATAGCAAGTGAGTGAGCATGGGCTAGGGAAAGGGCTGCAACTGATCCTCCTCCCGGGGTTGGGTCAGACGAACCAATCGAGCGAAGAACCTCATTGTATCCTTCGTTCAATTCTAAGACCCCCTAGCAATGGCCCATTCGATTATGCATGATTGTGGATCGAAGTCTCTCAGCCTGTCAAGCATCAGTCCTGAAATCGCCTTTTCGACAATTGTTTCTTCATCAATCTCGCCCTTATCATTATTGTAATAATTGCCAGCTGATTTCATTGCACTTAATGGCACCAGTCCAACTAATTCTCCCGCAGTCACATTTAGTCCGATCTTTTTCGCCTCAACGCGAATAGCTTCTGTTACTTCATGGAGCCCCGTAACGTCGTAATCAAGGAGATTCATCGATACCTGTGCCGTGGAAGGGTCGTACATCCATCCTGCTGCCTGTAATGACTGAAATATTCCGGGGTTTCTGAGGGGCTTACCATCGTCTCCAATAACCTTCTCACCATTTTCGTCCTTTACTAGTGACCCACTAGTCCTAATCTTAGACGCAATAGAGTTAGCCTTTGACTTGTCATCGGTATCTAGATTTACGTTATAGGCAATTAGTATCGTCCTAGCTCCAGTAGCAGTCACGCCCATCTTGGGCTTGAATTCTGATGGGCCATAATCAGGTTTCCACTCAGGAGAAATTACCTTTTCTGCCATTCCCTCGTACTGGCCTCTACGAATATCCGGAAGCCTAGACCTCTGTGGGGTTCTTGCTGCTTCGGCATAGAGGTAAATAGGTAAATCGAGCTCTTCGGATACCGCATGTGCGTATCTCTCGGAGAGTGTAACGCAATCTTCCATGGAGATCCCTTGGATTGGGATGAATGGGACTACATCCACTGCACCCATCCTAGCATGCTCCCCGGAATGTTCCCTCATATCGATGAGTTCAGTGGCAATACGAGTACATTCGATTACAGTTTCCAATACTTCCTCTGGCCCACCTACCATCGTCACTACTGTCCTGTTGAAGTCGTGACCCATGTCTACATCGAGTAGTGAGACACCGTTTGCCTCCCTAATCGGCCTAGTAATTTGCTCAATTAGTTGCTTATTCCTTCCTTCGCTAAAATTCGGGACGCACTCAACTAGGGTTCCCTGCATGGACATTGGAAGTGACTGCTCGTCAAGATATTTTGCTTATCCGTAGATTCCCTCGGAATTGGTTTCGTTGGACCCCTTCCTGTTATCCTCGACCTTCTTTATCGCCCATATGAAATCGGATTTCTTTACGGATTTGCGGCCGCTAGATATTGCCGATATCCCGGCTTCAACGACAGCAGCCTTAATCTCGGCCCCACTGAATCCCTCAGACATTGAAGCCAATGACCTATTTTCAACGTCCTTGGCCTTTGGCATTGAACTTGTATGCACTGAGTAGATGGCTTCCCTAGCATCCAAATCTGGAATAGGGATCTCAATAATTCTGTCAAATCTACCTGGACGTAGAAGAGCAGCGTCGAGCAGTTCCGGGCGATTAGTTGCTGCAATAACCTTGACATTATCCAGACTCTCGAATCCATCTAACTCGGAAAGCAGTTGCATCAGAGTCCTCTGGACCTCACGATCACCAGAAGTAGCGATGTCTAGCCTCTTGGATCCAATAGAGTCGATTTCATCGATGAAGATGATTGAAGGTGACTTCTGCCTTGCCATTTCGAAAAGTTCCCTCACCATTCTGCCTCCCTCCCCAATGTACTTCTGGGCTAATTCTGCTCCCACTAGGCCAAGGAATACGGCATTGGTGGAGTTTGCAACAGCCTTAGCCAGCATTGTCTTTCCAGTCCCAGGGGGACCTGTTAGTAGAACTCCTTTTGGAGGATCGATCCCGAAATCAGAGAATGCCTCAGGTTTCTCGAAGGGTAGCTCGATGGCCTCCTTTAGCTCCCTGATTTGTTTCTCCAGGCCGCCTATGGAAGAGTAATGTACATCTGGCGAGTCAATGATCTCTGCATTGCTAACTAATGGATCCCAAGAGTCGGAAAGTATCTCCACGACAGACAGAGTATCCTGATTTAGCGCCACTCTGGTCCCCGGTTTGATTTTTGTACTATCTAGCCGACGATTTATTGAGACTAGGAAGACTGTCCCATTGGAACTACGGACAATTGCTTGTTCGTTGGCCACATCCTGGATGTAACCGATGATCAACGGAGGAGTGCGGATGTTGCTTAGCTCCTCTTCAAGTCTATTCGATCGCTTCTTTAGCTGTGTGAGTTCATTCTCTAGGAATAGCTTCTCTGTCAATAGCTGCTGAGCCTTGTCAGAAAGCTCCCGATAGGCCTTCGATAGTCTGTCTAGAGCGTCTTTGTGAGGCTCTTTGTTGTCGAGGATATCGTTCCCACTTGGTTTCTCATTCGCCTCAGAGGCCATGATGTTCACACTAAACGGATACTTATGACCCCTGCGAAGGACTATGATGCTCAATCGTATCGGCAATGCATGGGTGCGTGCGAGCTCTGTGGGACCGAGGGAATCGCTACAAAGAGGGCGAAGATTGCGAAACCCGTGGGGTATAATTCGATGCTCGAGTGCTGCAATAGATGCATAGACTCCATGGGACTAATTGTTGAGGCGGTTAGGGTACCAACAGTCATCCCCACCGCAAAACCCCAAAGCGCTTTCTCAGGGAAAGGAGTCTCCGGAGTGGACATCATGACAAAGGATGATTTGGAGCTTGCAAACGACTTTCATTCGCGAATCCGGAATGCTAGGAAGCATAGAGGACTTTCCCAGGAAGACCTTGCCAAACAGATGAATGAGAAGATGGGCGTCATTCAGAAAGCAGAGAATGGAATAAGGCCTACTGACTCACTTCTAAACAAGTTCGAAAAGGCACTAGAAATCGGACTATTCGTCGAGTCGGTTTCCCATGCCCATACAATGGTAGCTTCCGAGACCGGTAGGCAGATGACCATCTCAGATGCTAAAAAATCGTCCGATTCCGAGCCCAAGCAGAAGAAGCAGAAGAAGAAGGGCAGAAGGCTAGGGGTCTCCCGATCTGGTGCAAGATCTAGGAGATAAGGTCGTGGAAGAAGTCCCGCTCCATGTGATTCATCTCGACCAAGATGACCCTCGCAAATGCACAGCTAGGAAGATGCATGCGAATGGCCTTGTAGAGATTCACGAATCCATATCAAGAGCACCCAAGAGGGGTTATCTCCTAGATCCCAAAGCAACAACCATACTTGGACCGGAGGATCGTGGCCTCATTTCTATAGGGGCTGCTATTGTAGTCCTAGACTGCTCATGGAAGAGGATCGATGAATCGCTGGAGGAAATCGCCGGAAGGACGAGGCTCGAAGGGAGGGTATTGCCAGCATTACTAGCTGCAAACCCAGTTTCCTGGGGGAGGGTGGGTAGGTTGTCTTCGGTAGAGGCGATTGCTGCTACCTTGGCAATACTAGGTCATCACGATCAAGCTTCTAGGGTCCTACAACCTTTCCAATTCGGACAACAGTTCCTAGATCTGAACAGAGAACCACTAGAGGCATACTCTACTGCTGAATCAAGGGGTGAGATTGCTACAATGCAATCAGAATTCTTTGACATTGAATAGAGTGAGAATACTCTGGGCAGAGTTTCGTGTACAGGCTAGGGAGTTACCCCCCCTAACCTGCTTTCGTAGCAACCTAATCCAGCGTTTATTCTGGGAGGTTGTCGGCAATCATGCCAGCGACGAATGCACCAATACCAACGGTTGCACCATCTACGATCCATGGGACGGCTACTGCCATCATATCCCCTGTTTCGTTCATTATCATGGATGCCATGTCACCTGCAGAAGCGTAGTTCACGATTCCTGCGGTTGCCATGACAGCCACGGGCATTGCCCAGCTGTTGTCCACATTGGTGTTGATGTGTCCCAAGACAGCGCCAGCAGCGACCAGGCTCAGCGTGGTCATAATCTCGAATGCATAAGCATCCTGGCCATCAGCGTGAGCTGTGGCGTACTCGACATAGTCGGCTGTTGTCTCTGCCATCAGGAAGATAGCTAATGCGGCTCCGATTATCTGTGCTACAAGCCTCAACCCGTTGGCCATCCAGTTGCCTTCGACATCACTTACGTCGCCAGTGATCATGTGCATCCATGTCACTGGTGGCAGTATGTGTGCCCCGGCGAAGGCCATCCACGCTACAGCAAGTGCCAGCATTCCACCAAGGGTGGCCATCTCCAATCCAACTACATGCGTATCAGCTGATACGCCGGGGTCGGTGAAGACGGTAATGCCGAACACGAGCCACATTACCGCAAATGCGCCTCCTAGTTCGTTCATCAGTCCTTTCCAATTTACGTTCATTTTTTCATCTCCTCGTATAACGAGTGACTTCGTCTCGTTTCCCTGGACTATATAATAGAGAAGGTAACCGACCTGCGAAAAACGGCCAAAATCGCACTTTTTCAGAAAAGCCGGTGTGCCTATCTACACCTAGTATAATTTACTAAAATGAGTGTGGATTAGTGCACTTATTTCCGTTCATTAGACTTCGTCCGTGTAGTCAGTGACTCGGATTCCAAGCTTACCTGTCCTGGCCTTCCTAGTCATGACTTTGTCCATCTTCTTGTGGAATTCTGCCTCTAGATCAACGTTCATTGCGAGGGAGTGCCCGAGTATCAGAATCAGAAGGTCGGCTAGCTCCTCGGCCGCCTCCTCGTCGGGCTTGCCCTTCGTGATGGCTGCTGATAGTTCTCCCAACTCCTCCACAGTGAGGGCGATTCGGAATCCCATGTTGTGGCCATGATTCTCGTCATCTGCGAACCTGTGCTTGTGGTGGAACGTAGCAACTCTGGCCATCATAGTCGACCAAGCCCCATCGGGCTCCTCACCATGTTCCACCTGCAACCAATCATCGACACTCAGCATTCCCGCCATGGCAATGGACGAACTAGGGACTCCATCAAGGTAGTTACACTAGTTGATATCTTCAAGGAGAGCTGTAATGCAACTGGAAACCATAGCCCTCATTTGGGAGGCCATCGCGTCCACTGCCTCGTGATTGATCTCTGCATCCGGCTTCCCGGGAGTCCTCCCCGCAGCCCAGTTAGAAGAGCACACTAGGGAAACATGGGCGATTCCAGTCTCTGAAACTAGCCTCTGCTCAGGACCAAGGGTCATGCCCACAACGTGAGCTCCGAGCCTCTGTAGTGCATCTATCTCAGATGGGCTCTCGAACTGGGGGCCCACGCATTGGGCCACCACTAAACCTGTTGGAGATGTGCCCTGCCTCTCTCTGAGCACTGCCTCGCAAACAGAAGAATATCGTTGATCGAATGGTCGGGTCCGATCTGCGTGTATCGCATCGTCATCGTGAAATGTCCATGGCTTGATAGATAGGTCAAGGATGTCACTGGCAATACCCACGGAACCGGGTGGCATTGACTCTATCATCGATCCTACAGAGTTCACGCTAACGATTAGATCTGGTTTGCAACTGGAGACTGCATGCACGTTCGCACGATGCTCGATTGCATGAGGGGGGGTTCTTGATTCGTCATTTGAGTGGTGCCTATCTATCACGAACAGCTGGCCAAGTTCGTGAGTTACCGATGTGATGGGTACTTCACCCCAATTAGACTCAGCAAGCATTGAGTTCGAAGTGGATGTTGTAGTTTCTAGAGTGCTTGAGAATGCACTCATCCCGGTTCCACAAATCACCGCGATGCGGGGCATCGCCTCACTCCGAGAGTCTTGAGATTAGATCTGCTTTCTTCCCTGAAACTGGCTTGCCGGCTTCCTTCAGCAGTTCCTTTAGCTGTGCCACGGTCATCGACTCGTAGTCGGCATCGTCGGACTTCACAGAATCTTGATCTTCATCACCAGAATCATCCACGGCTTCCTCAGCGGAATCAGCCTCATTTGGCAATTCATCGGCAACGTCCTCTTCCTCTAGATTCGCCTCTTCCTCTAGAGGCTCCTCTTCCTGCTGCTTTGCCACCTTCTCCTCGGCCTTAATCTCCTCCAGAGTGGGGCCGTCGTCGACCACAACTCCGTCCTGGATAAGTTGACTGCGCCTGAAGAAAACTGCCCTAACTGGTTGAATCTTGGAGATTGCCTTGGAGACTGTCTCCTCCAAGGAGCCATCCATGAGAGCCTTCTGGACATTTATCCATGTAGACTGGGCGCAGAACTTGACTACCTCGTTCCTGGTTACGCTCCGAGACTCATGCTTCTGACTAGCCTTGACGCTTGACCTTGTAACGATGAACGGCTTAATCCTGACAAAGAAGCCGTCTTCGGTGACGACATCAATAGTATCGTCTATTTTCCCTCTGTCTCTCCTAATCTGCCTTCTGACGAAGTCCTTCATGACATCGTGACCGACGAACTCAGTGATTGCATCGTTTCCGACAATTTCCTTGATTCGGAACTTGATCTTGACGTGCATCTTCGTGAAGTCGCCATCCAACTCATTCTGCATGATCTCGAACGGCCTTCCCAGTAGCATCTCTTCTTCCTCGGCAATTGTCTCGCCGATCACCTTGAACGACCATGGATTTCGAGGGGCCCTGATAGAGAACCACCTCTTGGCCTTCCACTTGTCCTTCTGCCTACGAGCTGCTGCTCTCGCTGATGCGCCTTTGGCCATTGAAACGTCTCCATATTGCGGGGGCTACCCCGTTTGCGAGCCGTCCGACCTGCAACCAGTATTTGAACGGAATGCTGCGGATATCGATGGCCATGGAACGCATTCAAGTCACGTCAGCGTCTGGGAAGGGCATGAGCCTCCATGGCGGTGAATGGAGAATACATGCGAGTGCCGTTGACGAAGGCAAAGTGATCGAAGATGCCCTTAGTTGGCTGAGTGGGGGATTATCTGAGATTATCATCCACAAAGAAAACTCAACATTGGGAGCCCCGATGCAGACGATCAGTGTGAAGATGAAGGGGAAACAAGCTCTATCCTCATTGGCAAGATTGGGGAATGAGTCCTTAGTTTCCATGCTCGAACTGGGACTAGACAATAGAGTAGACGAGGACAAGTTCCTGCATGTGAGACTGAGACTAGGCAAGCTTGTTCAGGGAAAGGGAGCCGTATCACTGAATTCAAACGAACCTGTTGCCAAAGGGAAGTTCAAGTTGGAAGTTTACCCTGGACAGAAGGCAATTGAGGTTGCTGAGGATTTACTAATGGGATTGATTGGCGAATAATACAAGAATTCATATGCTAATTATCGGGCAGTTGACCCGTATGACCCACGTAGTAACCAGTGCTTGTGTAAGGTGCAAATACCAAGATTGCGTACATGTCTGCCCAGTAGAAGCCTTTAGGGAAGCCGAAGAATATCTGGTGATAGACCCCGATGAGTGCATAGACTGTGCGGCGTGCATCCCTGAGTGCCCAGAAGAGGCAATCTATGCTGATAGCGATTTACCGGACGAGGAAATGGAATGGTTGGAGAAGAATGAGGAAGAGTCACCCAACCTCCCCATAGCAGAGGGAGATTCTCCTGTTCTGGCTGATAGTTAGGAAAATTACCCCCGCATAGGTTCATCAATACGTGCTCAGAGGAATCCGTATGCCGCAAAGGGTCGACTTGGGTAATATGAGGCATGGGACAGAGCTTCTCAAGAGGGGTTTTGCGAAGATGCAGGAGGGGGGCGTTGTGATGGATGTCGTTACCCCGGAACAGGCTCACGTAGCCGAGGATGCTGGTGCCGTATCAGTAATGGCTCTAGAGAGGGTGCCTGCAGATATCCGATCTTCTGGCGGAGTAGCAAGGATGAGCCATCCAAAATTGATCAAGGAGATCATTGAGACCACTAGCATTCCAGTTATGGCTAAGGCCAGAATAGGCCACGATGAGGAGGCCAGAGTACTGGAGGCACTTGGAGTAGACATGATTGACGAATCGGAGGTGCTAACTCCCGCAGACCCGTTCTACCACATCCCCAAAGAAGACTTCACAATTCCATTTGTCTGCGGCTGCACCAGTCTTGGAGAGGCGGTAAGAAGGGTGGCCGAGGGGGCTGCGATGATTAGGACGAAAGGAGAAGCGGGCACGGGAAATGTTGTGAGTGCAGTCAAGCATGCTAGACTCTTAGCAACTGAGATTGAGACTTCGAAAAATGCCGATTCAAATGCGCGTGAGCAAATTGTGGAGAAGATGCTTGATGGATACAGGAGACTAGAGGAATCATCTGAAATAGGGGCTAGAGTGGAAACTACTCCCTTCGGGGGCCTCGAAGAAGTCAGGAAGGAGATAGCAACCGTTCTCGATGAAGTATCGGACTTAGGTCGCCTACCAGTGGTAACATTCTCGGCTGGAGGCATAGCAACTCCTGCTGACGCGTCTCTGATGATGAAGCATGGCATGGATGGGATATTCGTAGGATCTGGAATCTTCAAGAGTTCTGATCCTACAAGAACTGCGGAGGCAATTGTGCTTGCGACGCATCACTTCGAAGATGCATCAGTAGTTGCTGAAGCTTGTGAAATGGTTGGAGAAGCAATGCCGGGACTAGAAATAGACGCACTGGAAACTAGACTAGAAGAACGAGGTTGGTAGCTAACTCTTCCTACCTCGAGAAGTGCCCAACTTTCTTGGTTTTCTCTTTGGCTTCGATATTTCTTCCCTAGTTTCGCTGGAATCAGTAGCAACGATGCCGCCGAAAGTGATTGATTCGCCACCAAGAAGCTTCTCTGAAAGGGATTCTGCTAATTCTTCGTTTTGATCGGGACCTCTGAGAGCCCGCCTGACAGATTTGTTGTGGTCCTTGACTAACCTCTCCCTCTCCTCGTGCTGAGACCGGATCTCGCTACGGATCTCATTCACCTTGGATAGTAGTTCGACTAATCCCTTGTGGGCCTCGTCGGCCTTGCCCCTTTCTTCCACGAAAAGAGCATGTAGCCTATCGCCCTCGCCTCTGAGGAAGTCCCTCTCTTCGAATAGCGGCTTAATTTCACTCCAAATCTCGTCTGCAAGACTATTCTGCTCGAGCATCAGCTTGTGCTCGTTGTCGGCTTCTGCCCTCAATCTTTGAATCGATTCATCCATGTCGCTCAGGTCGATTGAAACTATTCGCTGCTGCTCGACATTAGGGATTAACTCGTCTCTTCGAGAAATTAAAGACCTGAGTTTCTTGATTAGAGCATTCTCCTTCTCCAGGGTTAGCGCGCCATCGGTCATGATCCGTTCCTCAATCCTCTCAATCTCGCCTACGGTTTCGGACAGCTGGATGACTACTGACTTACCAGGGCCTTGGTCTCGTTTCCCCTTCTTTCGCGTGAATATTTCCCTAATGGTCTGCTGGATCTCGTCACGGCTTGCTTGGTGAATCTTGGCCTGTGCACGTACCTTCTTCTGGTCATCCATCCTAGATGTGATGGTTTCTTGGACCTCGTTCCTTTTATTTTGAGCGGAATTTCGCTGATCTGCGGCCCTCTTAGCGGAATCATTGTGAGAATCTCTCTGTCCGCGAACTCTGCTAAGTTTGGACTCCATGGCATGCAATCGAGTTCGGAGATCGTCAGAGACCTCATCGTCACTATCCATGCAATTGCGAATAGTGCCCCCTTATTGAAGAGACCTAAAGGCCAAGCAACCTTGCTACAAAGGGAAGAATCGGGGAAATGATGGCGAGAGCGGCGCCGAACATGAATACTGCCCCGGTTGTCATCCTTAGGCGAGTAAAGAGATCGGAGCGTACTTGTGAGGTTAGCACCTTTCCAGAAATTAGATTCCCGGAAGAGTCCTCGAGCCTCACTGTTACCGTTGCATCGCCCATAGACGAAGGTATCAGTGTCTGCCAGACAATTCTAGAGGATGCCAGTGAAGAAGAGACCCTCTGGTAGGTTGTCTTTCCCGACAATGAGTCATCACTATGTGGTTCTGCTTTGAGTCGGTAGACGCACTCGTTTGGTCTGAAGTCAGGAGTCTGCACCCTTAGAATGAGGTCCTGGGTTTCTCCTGTCCCATTTAGGACGAAGGCGAATAGATTTGCCTGGCCAAGTGTTAGATTCTCCATATCCACATCAAACCATATTTGCTCATTGGCATGGGCGGACAAGTGCATCCTCATCCTATCGTTTAGTCGGAAGAAGGGGGCGCATCGGTCCCTCGCATGCATAAGCAGCCTGTCCAATGTCTCTTCTCCAAGCTCGGGATGATTGATAATCTGGTCAATAGTTGCTGTATCCACCAATTCCCCAAGTGCTTGATGGAAATCATCCTCTTCGATCAATCCTGAGCGGAACAAATCGAGAACTTGAAGGAGGTACTCCTGCAATTCTGAGATTTTCACACCGCTCTGGAGATTTTCACTAAATGACGAGACGTACTTGGAGAAGCGCACGGCTAGAAGAGGATCGACATGAGACCTAATGACGTCTGTGAATGGCTTGTCCAGCAATGCAGGATGCATCGGAGGGGAGAATGCGGCCAACAGACCCCATGGCTCGACTGTGTTGAATCGGGGTCGATTGGAAACCATGTAAACACTATGTCCAGAAAGTAGAGTGCCAGTCGATAATGCAATCAGTACAGGGATTCCTTGAGTATCGGTCTGGAAAAACAATGCCAGTCCTAGTAGACCAGTTGAGAAAATCATCAAAGTAGTTGTAAGGTTGAGTTGGTTTGAAGCGCCATCAATTACTGCCCTCATTTCGCTATAACCATGGGAACTCCGAAATGTTATACCAGTAGATACTACCTCATCAGTTTCGATTTGAAAGATTCGCTTCGTGGTCCACAACAAGTAATGGAGTACAAACAATAGCACCAGATCGGTGACCATTAGGGCTAGTGCTAGCAGGTAAACTGATGTCGAGAATGAAAGATCGAAGAATAGTTCCTGCACTCCCCCTTCCCACCAGCCTGGAACTGATCCTCGATATGACTGTGCAAGGCCGAATAGAAGAACAACTACAATCGGCAGGAATAGTATCAAACGTGCCCCCCTGCTGATTAATATGTCATCAATTCCTGTCAAAATAGCCTCTCTAGACTTCAATGTCTCCTTGTTATTGTTGATTACGACCTTGTCCTCTTCCTTCACCATTCCTTTGATTTCGGGTGCAGAGGGAGTCTCTGTCTGTAGTGTTGCAACCATTGATTCCAATTCACTCTCGGGTGAGTGAAAATTGCTTGACTCCTCGTTCGAATCCACGTATTAAACCTCCATAGAAGTAATTCTAGCCAAAATCTTCATTGAAATGCTATCAGATAATCCAATGACCTTGCCATTAGAAATTATCGTGCCGCCGGACACTAAGACTGATTCACCTACCCCAACTCCGCAATCGCTGATAGTGATGGATTCAACATCATTTGCAACTATCATTTCCACTACAGCAGATGCCCCCTCTGGCAGGCGTCCTAATGGCAATAGCGTTCCGACGCCCAATGTATCAAAATCGCGCTCAATGCTAGGAATTCTGCGACCCCCTACAGTGGTCTCGGGATAGCCAAGAAGACGGTCGAGAGTTTCCTCCAGTTCTATGCCCACTGCATGCTCCATTTTGCATGCAACCGCTTTAACGTCTCCCTTGAAACCAATCACATCTTTCAGAAGAACCTCGAGAAGTCCTTCTCGTCGTTTTACCCTAGCAGCTAACTGGAATCCCTCGGTTGTTAGTCGGCATCCACGATATGGGATGTGAGTGACCATTTCACGTTGGGAGAGTCGCTGAACCATTTCTGTTACAGAGGCAGCAGATACTCCCATCAATTCAGCGAGTTGAGTTGTCTTAACAATCTCGCCAGGAGTCTCGGTATGAACCTCAAAGATGGTCTTCAGGTACATCTCCTCAATTTCGCTGAATTCAGACATCTTACGACTCCTCGGCCTCGGCCATGAATTCGGTCTTGCACACCGGGCACCTAGACATTGCTGGCCTATTCTCTATCTTTACCCTCAACGCCTGTTCACATTCTGGGCAATTTAGAGTGTCTTCGGAAGAGCGGACGACCGGATGCGGTGGTTTGTCGTTTTCACCGACTACGAATTCCATTGAGCATGCAGGACAGCGAACTCCTCCGGCATGATTGTGCGGGACCATCAATCTTTGATCGCAGTATGAGCATTGGATCTCCGTCTTCTCCTGTTTAGACAGTGACTTTGCCGATTCCTTGGTTTCCCGGAGATTGAAATCCGAGGTAGACGGGGTCCTAGTAGAAACTGCACGCCAAACTAATGTCCCTACCAGGATTGTTAGAATCCCTGCGAGAAGGCCATAACCAGCAGCGAGTATGTCAAAGGGGAGGTACAGTCCTTCCTGGCTATTATCCGTCTCTATTGAGTAAAAATTTGAGGATTTGATGCCGCTCGTATGCCACTGCACCTCTAAAACAACGCTATCACTAACTGGCCAATCTGGCAAAGACACGTCGGTTGTGAGATTTGAGCCAGGCATTACCGATTGGACTTGTGTTTCCGTGAGGATTTTCTGGTCGGAAGAAGAAATCACTAGGACATAACCAGATTGTGCTTGATAATTGCCCATATTTTCTAAGAATATGGATGCTATGACTCTATTTCCAGGAATTGGTCTTTCAGGAGCAAAGGAGGCTTCTACCAAGATTGAGTCTATATTCACCAATGGCTCTGAAACATTCATTTGCGAGGAATTTACAGAATCCGCTGAAGGGGACCATCCAATTGGTATCGCCTCCAATAACACCTCATCTGCTGAAGGATGGCCTAGGTCAAATGTGATTGTCCTTCGACCCGGATCAGATGCAATCTGTATGCTCTGCAATAATTGGTAGCTTCCTTGGGAGCCTGACGAGGCCTCGAGGATTATTCCCCTGGATTTTCCATTAGACAGGGATACCGAAGCCTCGAAATTCAAACCACCAGAATTAGTCCATTCTATTGTGTCAATAGATAGATTGAGGGCCTGGCTCGGCATCACCTCCACTGAAAAATTCCCTTGCAATTGCGAATTATCCGGGTCGTCAACCACAGAAACCCGCCAATCAAAATTGTTCGTCCCGGATGATGACAGTTTGAAGGGAGTGAAAACTTCTCGAGTAGAACCAGGTGAGATAGGAATCTGTAGGCCCTGGAAAATCTCATCTCCAGAAATAGGGGAGATAATCAGTGACACGGTGCCGCTAGAATTACCAGAATTGGTCACCATCATTGAGGCAACGAGTGTGTCTCCTACGTACCCCGGCTCTCCAGAAACTGCCAACCCAGAGCCTCCTGATGATGTGAAATTTGTGAAGTTAGTCGACTCGTCAGAGTAATTGGATTCTATTTGATTCGGATCTAGATGAAGTGGCGAGTATGAATTCAAATTGATGCAGGATAGCAATATTATCGCTATGGACATGAGAATAGAATTGCCTAGCAAGACCCTCATGGGGTCGGCTTGAATGGACATCGTATGAATCAAACCCACAAAAATGTCCAGTATTGCCTAAAAGGGATGTATTTCTCGGAATCGAAATGGACACTGGAGAACTGATGCGGGTAGAGCCAAACGAGCTCGCTGAAAAACTCCTGAAAAGGAGGATTATCCTAAAGGACAATCTTCCTGGTGTAATACGAAATCTGGAAGCTGAAGAAGACTCATTGAGTCCAAAAGTCGATCGGATGAGAAAGGTTTTCGATGAAGCGAATATTAAGGTTGCATCTTTCAAGAAGGAGAGGGATCGATGTCAGAGAGAAGCCGGAGGGTTGATTCCCGAGGTAAAAGATATCAGAGAGAGTCTGATAAGCTCTGGGGGGATGATTATCCTGGACCCCAAGTGGAAAAAGAAAAAGCTGCTGGAGCAGATAGAAGAAATAGAGAATAAGATTCAGACTACGGCTCTTGATCACAAATCTGAGAGGAAACTGTTGGAGAAGAGGAGGGCGCTTATCTCGGAAAACGACAAATGGGTCAAGGATAGAAAGGATTCCAACCCAGAGATGTCTATCTATTTGGCGAAGAACAGGAAGATGTCTGAATTATTCAAGAATGCAGATAAAGCCCATTCCAAGATGATTGAAGCTGTTACAAAGGCACAACCGATGTATAAGAAGCTGTCAGAATTATCAGGAGAATTAAAGGAAGTCAAGAGTCAGTTAGATAGGGCTAGGGAATTGCTGTCTCAGAGTGATAAGGCGATTGAATACTGGGAAAAGAGGCTGGAGGTCGGTTTTGGTGATATCGGACCAGGGTTCCGGGATCTTCTTAGGGCTAGAAAGACCGTTGATGATGGTGGACGTTCCTCTTTCGCGAAGAAGACAAGGAAGAAAAACAAGTCAAGAAAATTAGCAGGTGAAGAAGAATGAGTGAGGGGCCAAAAATGAACAATTGGGGCGATCTCGAGGGGTTCGATGCAGAAGGTATCAGTGGAATTGTAAAAGAAAAGAAGATTCTGCTACGCTCAATTGACGGGCAGATCAGAGATCTGCAGTCAGAGAGGAAGGAGCAAGTGCACATAATCAAGGCCTTGAGATCTGCAATTGTAGGTTTTGAAAATTCTGATTCTGGGAGAAAGAAGTTACTTGGCGAGTTTCACTCATCCAGAAAAATGGCACAAAAACAGCGCGAGAAGCGGGATGCGATCAACAAGTGCGTACCGCCACCGTCGAAAATTCTTGAAGAGTGGTTGAGTGACACATTCAATTCTTTGACGAACATTGACAATGACTTGACTTCCGTTCCAATGCTGAATCCGGAACTAACTGCATTCAGCAGGTTCTTTGAGATTCAGGCATCTATTAAGAAAAAGAGAGAGGCAGAGAAGGCACATTCTGATTATATCAAGAAAGTGAGTGAGATGAGGAAGATTTCTTCCAAATTAGATCAAAATAAGGAAGTCTCAAACAAGGTAGTATCCGAACTTAAAGACAGTGTAGAGATTGAAGAGGATAAAGTTAGCAGGAAAGAGATTAGGCG
This sequence comes from Marine Group II euryarchaeote MED-G35, assembly GCA_002457155.1. Taxonomy (GTDB): domain Archaea; phylum Thermoplasmatota; class Poseidoniia; order Poseidoniales; family Thalassarchaeaceae; genus UBA36. The sequence continues at coordinate 8,934 of NTJS01000007.1, read as the reverse complement.
AATCAGCAAGAGGATTTCATCGATTGATAAGAAGATTGAATCAATGAAGGGGGCCGTGAAGATTGAGCGTAAGGAGCTGAAAAGAGTTGAGAAATTCTCCAGAATTTCATCTGGCAGGAGAGACTTCTCCAGCATCGAAGATATTCGTGGAATTGCTGCGAAGGGAGGTGCTCTGAGCACAGATGAGTTGGGCGCATTGCTAGAGTCTGGTGGGCTCTCATCGATTTCTGAAACGGGAGAAAATGAATCCAAAAAGTCGGAAGAAGTGGCCAAGCCTAGGAAAAAGAGTAGGAAGATTGGAGTCTCCAGAAGAGGTAGTAGGCAAGGCCGAGTTGCTACTCGCAGGGAGTAGATTGATTGAAAACTCGGTATTCCTTAAATGGGGATGCAAATTGGAAGTGCCCGAGGGACGTAGTTGGAACTCAATCAATCGAATTTTAGTACTGTTTTCGAAACGAAGACTCAGTCAGTTAGTGATAAGCTGGCAGATTTCAAAACACAGCGTGACCAACTCAACGTAAAGGTAAGGGGCCAGTTGGACAGGAGGAATGAGATTAACGGCCAGGTCAAGGAATTGATCACCGAAGTCCAAAAACAGAAGACGTTGCGAAATGAGGCAAACAGCAGAGTTGCAGAGCTAAGGAAAATTAGACTAGAAAAGACAAATGAGTTGAAGGAAATTAGGTCAAAGCTAAGAAGCTCGGTAGACAATAATGATCGTGACTCTGGAAAGAAGAAGAATGGCCCGAGTTCTCGGAAAGTTCGTGAGCAGATGAATAAGCTAGAGTGGCGACACCAAACTGGGCAAATTAGCCCTAAAAAGGAGAGGGATTTCTTCACGACAATGAAGAGATTGCAAGCCGAATTTAAGACGCTCAAAAAGTCAGAGGAAGAAAGTAGCTCTTCTGTTCTAAAGGAAGTTAAGCAAGCAGAGAAGAGGCAGCAGAAGGCACATGACGCTGTAACCGATGCTTCAGAGAAATCCGAGGAAGCCCATTCACTGATGATGGAGCTTTCAAATGAAGTAGACAGACTCAGGGGACTGGCAAATTCGGAACATCTAGGACTAACGTCGACTAAGGGCAATGCCGATGATTTGCATAACAAATACATCATTTCCCTCAGATGCATTCATTCTATGCAAGATATTCTGAAGTTAACGGGATCAAAGAGGGATCAAGATGCCGAGAGAGTTGATGTAACTGACCTAATGTCAAGGCTGATGGAAGGTCAAACACTTTCAGATGAAGATATGATGCTTCTCCAGAGGAATTAGGAGTCGTAAAGACGACCGTTTCTGCCGTGCAGTATCTTTTCAGTTTCTAAATGGATTACCCACCCAGGGATCATAATCTTGCTATGGCTGACGATTGCTCCTTCCGAATCCAAAGGCCATTTCTGGAGAAGCATACTCCGGACGGTCCCTGAAACACTACTCTTTCCTGAGTTCCCCCTCCTTCTTTCCTCTATGACCTTAGCCAATTCTTCGTTTATCCTATCCGGATTTAGCCAATTGACATCTTGCGGTTCGATCGTCCGTAGAATAGGAGCATTCTGAAGACTCTGGATGTCATTTAGTAGAGTCACGGTTTTTGACCATGGGTCTTCTAGAATCGTCCATTCACCGGATTCATTTTCACCGTTGGGTCCTTGCAATTCACCCAATACAGTCCAAAGCCGTGCAGAGATTAGGACAGGCGTAGACGAGACCCCCGCCATCCCTCTTTGGACGCACCAAGAGTTGACCTCAATGGTTGGTTTCATAACTAACATTTTCTCAATTGGGCTTTCATGGCCATACTGCTCCATTCTTGCTCGATCGTCTGCATCCTTAGCAGTCGCAATCAAATCACCAGAAAGAACCGCCTTACCGACCCACAATGAAACGTCCTCTGGTTCGAGAATTCTGAAATCGAAAGTATCTACAGAGTAGCATTCTGATTGAATCGATCTTTCACTGAGAATTAGGTTCAATCCACTAGGTGCATCCATTCCAAACCTAATGATCTCGCTCTTAGTTATCGGCAAAATGCCCGCTCGAGCATGCCATATGAAAACCTCGTTCGAGTGGATTTCTAGTTCTGGAATAGAAGTCGCGACTCCAAGGCAGGTGAAGCCGTGAGGAGCGAGTCCCTCATTATGGGGTCGGAGATTAACAGATTTTATTCTGAGGAGATCTCGCAAAGCCGCTTCCATGTAGATTGGCCAGTGTGTCTGACTTTGAAGAAAACCCAAAAAAAATGTTCTGGGGGAGGATTATTCCATCAAAGGTTAGGGGCGAGTTGAAGTAAATCGCTCTGGCCGGCATCGATGATGCAAAGAGAGCTTACTGGGAATGGTTTTCCGCATGCTGCACCAAGTTGCCTATTCACCATGGTAACCTGATGCATAGGCACGGATGGGTGTGAATTTCTCAATTCATCGATAAATGCCTCTGGACAATTAGCGGCGACTAGTACCATTTTGGCCTCACCCCTGGTGCACTCAGATGATGTTTGCCTTTGGCCGAAAACAATGTTACCAGTGCTTATTCCTTGCTTTAATTGTCTACCGATGTCCATTCATTCACCTCAATTAGTTTCCTCGGGTATGTAGAACAACTCAACGCTACCCGTACCCAATGCTACTGGCTGGCCGACAATAATGTTCTCAGTCACACCGGATAGCATATCCCTTTCACCAATTACTCCAGCCTTCAATAGGTGAGTCACAGTAACTTCGAAAGCCGATCTGGCAAGAATCGAGTGCTTGGTCCCGCTGACTCCGTGCCGACCTATGGCCCTAACTTCCCCTCCGGTTGTCATTACGTCTGAAACCATGATGAGGTGCCTAACATCAACATCAAGACCGGCTCCTTCCAAGGTGTCCCACATTTCGTTAATAATTGCTTGACGGGCTGCTTCGATCCCTAGGAAGTCGTGGATCTCATTGATATTGTTGGTGTAAGTTCGGGATCTATCTACTCCATCGAATTCGCTGACCTTCGCAAGGTTTGACCCAATGGTGGAAATGTAGTACTCGCCCGTGTCAGTCATTGGACCTTGTACGGTTGCCCTACTGATTCCTGGCAGACCCTTCAAACGGAGTTTCTTGATCTTGTCTTCAAGTTGGAGAAGAGCGGTGTATGTTGGCGGATCGGATGCTAGATCGGCCAGATCCTCTTCCTTTGTTACGCCGGGAATAATCCTCAGTGACTTTGGTCGATCCTCGTTATCGGCTTGGACGTAAAGTCGGAGTGCGCGGGAAAGTTTGTCCCTCACCTCAGCCCCATTCATCTTCTTCAGCCTCATATTGCTAAGGTTCAATTGGAGGACGATGTTCCTCTGGGCGACGTCGACGTCGATAGTGGCAATATCCATTGCAGTAGTGGTCTCGATTGCAGCTGCTAAATTCCTGACTAGCTTCTCATTAGTCCTTAGGGGCTTGTTTTTGGAATTCTTCTCATCCATGTAAATGATCATGGTTGGGGTCTTGGGTACCTTTCTCGCATCGACGATCTCGATAATCCTTGGAAGACCCTGTGTGACGTTTACAGTTGCCACGCCAGCGTAGTGGAAAGTACGCATTGTCATCTGCGTACCGGGTTCGCCAATTGACTGGGCGGTTGTGATACCCACGGCTTCGTGAGGAACTGCCTTAGAATCCAGGTAGAAATTGTATGCAGAGTTAATGATCTTCTTTGCCTTGGCATCAGTCAATTTCTTCTCCCCCCGGCTATGGAGCCCCTTTACTAGTTGATCAATCATCTTTGGAGTCATGTTCGAGCCTGTTTTTGTTGCGGCGTTGTTTAGTTGGATAAACATCTCATCTTCGTGGTCAGTGTCACGGATAAGTTGTGCCATTTTCGAATCAATGTCGTAATCCTGCAACGGTAGAGAGCGCGTAGTTCTTCTTCGTCTAGAGGCGGTTCGACGCCTTACAATCGTCTTCTCAGAACTTGCAGTAGAGGCTCTGGATGATTTTACGGAGCTTGCCATTACATCGTAGATTCTCTGAGATGTTCCCGAGTCTATCCCGCAAATCTGAGCAATTTGCCCGGGAGAGAGACCCTTAACGTCATCCCACTTTCTGTCGTCAGCAAGCTTGTGTGCATACTCCTCCTCTATGCCGAGATCCATCAATTTCTTCTTTGTTGCACTCTTAACTACCATCAGTTAGCACCTCCCAATGCGTCATTCAGAACTTGGTCTACGTCGAAAGGACTTCCCTTTCTACTCCTGGCCGGGTCTGTGCCGTCCTCGCCATATTCGAATTGGATGATTCTGTTAGCGGTATTCCTCACTGAGGCCATCGTATCGTTTGAGACCTTTAGGTCGTCCATTGCATTAATCAGGCGCCTTTGCATGTATCCGGATTTGCTCGTCCTTACGGCTGTATCGACCAGGGACTCTCTGCCCGACACGGACAGCATGAAGAACTCTGTAGGTTCTAGGCCCCTCTTGAAGGAAGAAGACACGAAGCCCTTCTCCTTGGAACCCTTTACCTTCCTTGGGAAGTGGGATAGGACACGGTCTTGGTACCCTCTCTCGAGCCTCTTACCCCTGACTTTCGGCTGACCGATTGATCCGGCCATCATAGCTAGGTTATCCATAGAACCTCGAGCGCCGGAAGTAGCCATCAGTACCGCTGAGTTGTCATCGCCCAGTTCTTTCTTTGCCACATTACCGGTCTCGGCCTTGGCGGCATCCAGGATAGTGAGTATATTCTCTTCAAGAGTCTCATGAGGGGTTCGACCCGGACGAGCCTCGTATTTCCTACCGTCCTTTCCGAATTTCTCCAATTCTGCATCTACGTCGGAGCTGGCCTGAGAGTTGATTCTAGCAATCTCATCCTTGGCCTCTGGAGGGAGGTCCTCGTCGTCAATTCCAGTAGTGAAGCCCATTGATGTGCAAATTGCAATAGTCATCTTCGTCATCTTGTTGATGAAATCTGCTCCCACATCATTTCCGTGAGTCTGGACTACTGCATCTAGAAGGCGTCCGTCCTCTGCACCGATTCCTCTCTTGTCAATTGATCCGGAAACATCACCTTTGGTCACGTGAACGTCTTCGCCGGCTCTATTCTTGAAGTTGAGGCTGAAGCCTCCGCGGACCAATAGGCTGAATATCTGATTTCCGAGGAATCCGGTCTGTCCGTTTCTCTCGACAGTTTCGGGAAGGTCTCCCTCCCAACCAATTGAGCTCAATACGTCCATTGCCACATGCATGGGCAGGAATGCCTCTCCATGGGTGAGGAGGTATGCACCGGTGATGTGGTCATGTATTCCCCCGATTACGCTACCACCGTACCTTGGGGAGATTATGTGCTCTTGGACCCGCATCAGTATTCTAGCCTCGGCTCTAGCTTCCTCGCTCTGGATTACGTGAAGATTCATTTCGTCGCCGTCGAAATCTGCATTGTAGGGAGTGCAATCGGCTAGATTGAACCTGAATGTCTTGCCATCCATGACTCTTATTTCGTGGACAAGCATCGACATCCGGTGCAGGGATGGTTGACGATTGAAGATGGTCACGTCCCCGTCAATGAGATGTCTTTCAACCACGACACCAGGACGAGGGTTGCCTTCCCTGTCATATGTGCTTAGTCTGTCTTCTGTGTCCGTGGGGTAGACATTTCCATGCTCGTCCTCAATCTCCGGACTACCGCAGTGCGGGCACTTGACCTCTAGGTGCTCTGGAAGATATTCTTCGGGGCTATTTACCTCCCACTTCCACCTATAGTGAATTGCTGCATCGGGGTCATCTTCGGCTAATGGCTTACCATCGCCCCCCTCGCCCCTGAGGTTCGATAGTGTCCCATCGAGATCGACGCTCCATTCAGGAATTAGTGAATCTGTCATCGGATCTCTCCGCATCTGCTCTCTCAGAACAAGTCCGGGAAGGAAGTTGGGTGCTGGTAGCACCTCATTCAAGTCAGGCCTGTACCCCGTGTAGGGTTCTTCCTCGCTTCCCGAATGGCATTCGGGGTTCAAGCATCTAAAGCCGGCCCAGATGTACTTGGTCCTATCAGTGATCCTCACTCTGAATCTGTCGCCTCTGATGATATAATTCACACCAGGGTGGACATCTGGGCCACGTAGGATCATCTGCCTCAGTTGTTCGCGGTTTCTGCTCGTTGCCCTGATGGGAACGGTGAGTTCCTTTGCGGTCTTTACAGGCACGCCGACTTCATTTATTCCGAGATTCGGATCAGGGCTGATTACTGTTCTTGCGCAGAAGTTCACCCTTTTACCCGACAGGTTGCTTCTGAATCTTCCTTCTTTGCCCTTTAGTCTCTGTGAGAGAGTCTTGAGTGGGCGTCCGGAACGATGCCTTGCTGGGGGAATTCCACTAGTTTGATTGTCGAAGTATGTAGTACAGTGATATTGGAGAAGTTCCCAGAGATCTTCCACGATGAGTTGTGGAGCACCGGAATCTCGATTCTCCCTCAGTCGCTGATTAATCCTTAGAACATCGACCAACTTGTGTGTCAAGTCGTCTTCTGATCTGTCGCCACTCTCTAGTGTGATTGATGGCCTGACGGTTATTGGTGGGACGGGTAGGACCTTCATTATCGTCCATTCCGGCCTGCTGACGTCTTTCTCCATTCCAACGAAAATTAGATGCTCGTCGGGTATTTTCTCAAGCCATTCCCTGATATCTCGGGCATTCAGCTTGTGCTCTCCCTTGTCAGCCTTCTTTTCTTTGAAGGTCGTAGGTTTGTCCAGGACAATCTTGCCTTGTTCAGCGCCGCAATGCATGCAGATTGCCCTCTTTGCACCAGCACAGAGATTCTCAATATCCTTGATGATCTTCTTGAACTCCCTGCCTCCAACTCCATGCTTCAGTATGATGTCGTTTACACGGTCCCTGTAGTAGTCTTGTTCAGACTTCTCGGGATCGGTTGGATGGGACTCTGGTGCATCAAGCAGTAGAGCTTTGCTGCAAGAGTTGCAGGTAGTCTTCAGGCATGTCTTGATTAACCCAGTAAAACCGATATGCATTACTGGGAGTTCGAGGGCAATGTGTCCGAAGTGGCTTGGGCACTCCTCATGCTTGTTGCCGCAGGTTTCACATCTGATCCCAGGATCAATTACTCCCATCTTGGGATCCATTAGTCCCTGCTTGAATGCGTGCCCGTCGTCCTTGTAGGTATCTGCAGTCTTGACCTCGACGGAAGACATCTTCCTTATTTCGTTGGGATCCATCAATGTGAATCTAATAGAGTCAATCCTCTTTGGTATCTTGGCTGCATCTCGGGCACTCATCTTCTATCCTCCAGTTCTAGTCTCATTGCGACTCCAAGACTCTTCATCTCATCCAGGAGTAGCTTGAAAGCGTAAGATGTTTGGACCGAGTGGACATCCGACCTATCACCGCATACTGGGCAGATGGTGGTCCTTCGCTTCCAGTCGTAGTATGCAATATGCCCACAACGGGGGGTGTTGCAGACCATCAGATTCCAACCATCGGACTCATCCAGCAACCTATCCTTGATTACCATCGATGCCCCATGGGAAATGAGGCAGTCCCTCTCCATCTCACCGAACCTTAGACCGCCTTGTCGTGCACGCCCCTCGGTTGGCTGCCTTGTGAGGATCTGGACTCTACCCCTACTGCGTGCGTGTAGTTTGCTGCTGACCAGGTGATGTAGCCTCTGGTAGTAAATCACCCCAACGAACGTTTCGACCGGGAAGCTCTCGCCAGTCTCGCCGTTGATCATTGACTCTCGTCCTGTATGCCTAAGGCCATTCCTGAGTAGTCCCGAACGAAGTGACTCCTCCTTCTCGCCTGTGAATGCAGTTCCATCAATTCTCCTCCCCTCCATTGATCCGACCTTGCCGCCAATCATTTCCAGGACGTGGGCAACAGTCATCCTAGAAGGGATGGCGTGTGGGTTAATCAGAAGGTCAGGGATTACTCCATCTTCAGTAAATGGCATATCCTCCTGCTCAACCAACCTTCCGATAATCCCCTTCTGCCCGTGACGGCTAGCGAACTTGTCGCCGAGCTCTGGTATCTTGTTAGTGCGTAGCGTTATCCTCACGAGTCTGCCTGAGTCAAGTGACTCAGTGACGAAGATGTTGTCGACCCATCCCTGCTCGCCATGCCTCACCATCATTGATGATTCGCGCCTCTCTTGGGCTTGTAGGAAAGCACCATGGGACTCTTCGAGGAATCTAGGTGGGCTTGTCTTACCGACGAGTATGCCCCTACCTCCCTCTTGGCTGGTGAGTTCGATCTCGGGTACGGGAAGGCCATCCCTTTCCAAGTGTGAATAAGCATCCCATGATTTGAGCCCCTTTATTTCGTCTAGGCCAGTTCCGGGGACTTCGATTCTCTCCTCTTGGCCACCTGGGAATCTCTTGTTTTCTGCATTGTATGTCCTAATGAATGCTGATCTACCGAGTGCCCTCTCAACGGATGCCCTGTTTATTATCACCGCATCTTGCATATTGTAACCATGATGGCTGACAATTGCTACGACGAAATTCTGTCCACCGGGCCTCTGGTCGAACTTTGTGGACGTCATTGCCCTGGTTCCTACGATTGAACGCTGGGGGTAATGCATCACGTGGGCTCTGGTATCTGGCCTGAGCTTGAAGTTTGCACTGGCAACGCCGAGGCTTTGCTTGACCATAGCGGTCCCGCCTGTGACTCTAGGAGTTGAGTTGTGCTCTGGGTAAGGCACCAAAGAGGCGCAGACACCCATTATCAGCTGGGGGTCTATCTCTACGTGCGTGAAAACAAGAACTGTGTTGCCCTTCTTCTCCTTTCTCTTCAGAACGTCTATATCTTCTTGGTAGTAATTTAGTGGGATCTTGAATTTCTCAACCTTCGCTTCGCCATTGGGCATCATTACCTCAGCAGAAACCATAGCATGAGAAATTCCATGCTCGCCCAAGTTGGTCCACTCCACCTTTGCAGGGTTGATTGGACGTTTGTGCTTCGGTGA
>NTJS01000006.1 GCA_002457155.1 Marine Group II euryarchaeote MED-G35 | reverse complement strand
TGAATTGCCCCATTCCCTGGTGGCTTCCTCCATCTCACTGGGTTCTAGCCATGGATAGTTATTGAAATGAAGATTTGGAACTTCTGTCACCGGAATTACTCGGATTGATCCCTCTGTTGAAAGATGATCCCGCAGAGAGGAGTAAACTGGGTCATATGTTGTGTCCAGTGCTTCGTTGATCCAATTACCAGACAACATCCATGGGCGCATCCGCCTAAGTCGAAGGCTCCGGGGATTTAGCTCCATAGCAAGAACGTGAGCCTGGGCAACTGCACTAAGTGGCCCCTTACGAAAATCCCCAAACCTACCCCTTAGTCCGTCGACTACGGTTGTAGAAATTGACAGCCCAGAGAGTTCTGTTTTTGTCGAAGCAATATCATCTGTAATTTGGATAAAGGGAGCATGATCTGGATTCGCTTTTGAAAATCTACGCTTATATGGGATTCTCGCATCAAGCAAGGCAGATTCAATAGGAGCCAGAGAGAGGGACCCTTCCAAATTTGGTTTTGAAATCAGTAGAATTGGCTTACTGCTGCTGATTAATTCATTAGCGAAAAATTGGATTGAATCCCGAACTGGAGAGAAAATATCCTGGTCGATAACTGACTCCACCCTCCTTCGATTGGAGACGAGTACAAATCACTACTGTTTATTCGACCATCAGTCTTAGTTGGTCTCTCTTGTAAGTCCAATCCGAGTCAATCTGATTGTTTTCTCTGTAATACCTCGAAAGTCTCCTGATCTTTGACTCACATAGTTCCAGTTGTCTCCTGTTGTGGATGTCCTTGGAATTCTTAGAAAGGTGGTCGATCAGTCGCAGAGCGCGGCGCATTAGGCTCATTAGATCCTCTGGGATGCCAGACGATTTGCCTAGCCTATTCAAAGTCTGAGAAATTCTCTCTCCGGTGACTAGTCTAACGTCTGGAACTCCGTGCTTATCCCTTAGCATAGAGCCAATTGAAGCGTTAGTATGACCTTCCTCGGATAGTTTAACAATTAACTCCTCGATCTCTTTCTTGTCGGAATTTGACCACTCGGGAGGGGTCTTTGAATGTGGCTTGCTAGACCCACTGGCCCCCTTACCTTTACTGTGCATCCTTGACAATTGTACACCTCGGGCAGCAGGGCGACCTGCTCTCCCTCTTTAACCGCTACGCCATATCAATCGAATCTGAGCAATCAGAGTCGGTGTCTCGATTTGGCCAGTTTGCCGGGACCTAGTGGCCATTCCCACCCTGGGGCAACTGATCTGGCAGAGCCTAGGAGTTTGCCTTCCTGTATCACCAGAATCTCGTCACCAACTAAGATTGAGCGGTCATGGTGCGCGATCATGCTTGGAAATATGTCTCCAACCCAGTCTAATCCGGGATTGATTTCCACCGACTTGAGTAGTTTTAGCTCCCTCATGGTTTCGAGGCTTGATTTGGAAAGTAAGAATCTCCCCCTCCGAGGATCCCATTTTGCCATTTGCACACCATCCTTTGTGATAGTGAAAATTGGGGGCCTACCTCTAATTTCACAGTCATCAAGCCATTTGTCTGAGCCAAACTGGAACCTAGAAATTGATTTTATCTTCTCCTGTCTAACGCTGAAATCAGTTTCCCCGCCATCTTCCGAGAATGAGGATGAGATTGCATCCTGTAGTCTTTCCAGAGATTCGCTAGAACCTGCACTTTCACCCATCCTAGTATCAATTACAAGTCGGTCTGCGAGGAGTAATTCGATTCCGGAATGGTTCACAATTGTTGAGTAACCCACTCTTTCTACAAGTCTGTTAAGCATTCTCCTAATTATCGACAATTCATCGTTGTCCCAATCTCCTGTCACTGGAATGTCATAGTGTGCAGCGGGCCACAAATCTTCCAAATCTCTTGGAACTAACCCTAAAGGGGCTGTCACCATTACCTCATGGGCACGTGAATTTCCAATTGCACGTCGGAATCTAGAATGGCTTTGGGAGAGTCTGTACGGCTTCTTTGCAGAACATGGAAGTAGGACGAGAACATCACATTGCCGAGAAGGTGGTTCATAATTCTCGGAAATAGCTTCTCTCCAGTTCCTAATGGTAACATCACCCCTACTCTCAAAGGAGTGGCAGCGGAGTTTTTTCCCGAAATCTACAGAACTTCTGGACAAGCCAATTTGCTTGGAAATCTCAAATGAGAGTTGGTCATGCCTTCTCAGATGTTCGACAGATCGGGGACTCGAAGTGCTCTGTCTCTCGGCCAGATCCCTGAGTGTACCATCTCTAATTGCGGACCTAGTGGCCGAAATTGCTCTAACCCACATCTCCTTTTGGGACTCCATTGACGAATCTTCGTTTGTTGATTGTTCAGGAAATCTAGGGCCGGTTTCAGAAAGTAGTACGCCTAGTGAAGATGATTGTCTGGAACGAGCCAAGTCAAAAATGTCTACCCCCATCCATGAGAGAAGCGCACAATTATCCGGACCTCCGATCCCTGGGGTCCAAATAAGTGAAGACGGAAAATTGGTCCTTATCGTCAATAGAGCCTGTTCTAACAAACCAAGACTGCTTGATAGTTGTGGGGAGTCTGTCAATACTATTACTGATGGTTGTAGCCCTATAGTGAGTAGAGACTGATCGTGATGTAATGAGTTCCATGTTACCGGAACTAACTCGGCCCCCGTGCCAAATTCGCCTGAATTTGACTCCACGAGACTCGGTGGAAGGACTAACCCCTGGGAAGATTCCCATGTGTCTAGAGAATCAAATGGGAAACAGAGATTGGCACGAGTTGATACCTTCATTGATGAGGGAATAGTGGAATTATCCATCGAAGAAGAAAATGGAGCGATTGAAACTGGGAAATCTGGATCATCGTCGCCAATAATTAATCCCGGCGCAAATGATGAAGGATCATTCCTATCTCCAAGGGAAAATAGTCTGGAGAACCTATCTCTGGAGATCACGCTCCTTCCTATTGGCCGCTCACCCATTGGCTGCCGATGGAAGCATTTCGCTTGAAGGATTCTAAGGCCTAGTTGTCTTCCCGAGCATGATGCGTGGGGCCAGCCTGGTAATTACTTCGATAATTGTCACTTCAATTTTCACATTTTCTTGTGCTGGGGAAGAGCAGCAGAATTCGATAATTGAGGAGTCGGGAGATGCACCGGGGAAGTTATGGGAGTCCAGTGAAATAGGCGAACAATGGCAAATTATCTCGCCTAATAATTCCACGACCATCGGAACATTCCCCGTGAATGACTCTGTCGATGTATTTGCTCTGCAAATATCTTCAACGAATTGGACGATGGTTGGATTTTGGGTTTCTAATAACGAATCTGTTAGAATTAGTGTACAGAGACTGAATCAAAGCACTTGGACGATTGTCGAGTTTGCGGATGGCGATGTGGGTGAATTGGGGCTTGATCCTGGAATGCACGCAATAAGACTAGAGAGGAACGGTGGCTTCGAGGAAGAGGTTGCATATCGATTCACTCTGGAAAATAGGGGTTCTTTCGAGGGCGAAGGGGAATTTGTCAATTTAGCATGGATGTTTACTCCATTCTATGTGGCTGCTGGCCTATTCCTAATACTACCACTAGTAATCGTTTTATGGTGGAATAGGGGTGATTTATTTTCGTCAAAAAAAGATGAGGAATTAGTAGAAAATGAGAAGCACATCTTGAATGCCCTAAGAGATAGGTTCTCGATCAACGACCTGGCAAAGGGTCGAGAAGAAATTACTGTAGCTCTATCCATACTCGGAGAGGGTTCATGGAATTCTGCTTCGGAGGAATTGGGGAAACCTGAGATCAGGCATTTTACTGAAAATATCGACATATGTGTTTGGAGATTTGAGGATTCTAGCAATTCACTTCTAATTGGAGTCAGGACAGAGTCATTTAGTTGGGAAATGGCTGCTATCAGAATATTCTCGCCGTTAGGTGAAGTCACTTCAATCCAGAGCGTTGTTCCAGAAATGATTTTCCGAGATGACGAGGTTTTCTTGGGCGATCTTGAAGAGGGGTCGACCACATTCGTTCAAATCGAAACTCTGGGAAATCCGCCCGTGGTCAATATGCAAATTTCCGGACTAGTGGATGGGAAACCGATAGCAGCGGTTCCAACAAATTCGATAGAAATGGGAGAAGAGTGATCTTTCATCGCCCTCTTCTCGTTCTGGCTTCGTCTCTTATCCTCTGCTCGACGGGCGGAATAGAATCCTCTAATTCGGCTCTTATTTCGTTGATTTTCTTCTTCAGCTTGCGAGAAGGCTTAGTCGGAGATAGAAGTCTTAGTACGGTGGTTACCGACCCTCTCCTCGATCCATGATTATTGTGTGGCAGTCCCCTTCCCGGAATCGAAATTGTTTCCCCTGGATTAGAACCAGGAGGCACTGTGATCCTTAGATCGTCAGAATCAATATGTGGAATCTCGATAGTGGTCCCAAGAGTCAAGTCGGCGAAGTTCAGGGGCAGGGCCATGAGCAGGTCTGGCCCGTCCCTTTCGAACCATGGATGGGTTTCAACATCAATTTCTATGTAAAGGTCCCCGGGACTGCCATTGAGCGATGTTGAAGACTCTCCTTGTCCACGCATTCTAAGGCGGTTACCAGAAGATATCCCAGGCATAACCGAGAACTTCACACGATTTGTTTGTAGGGCTCTGCCATCGCCCCCACAATCATGACAGGGGTTGGAAATCAATCTTCCCGAACCCCTACATGAAGCACAATCCTTTCTCACCCGTTGTCGGAAAGGGCCTATCATAGAAATCTCATCTATCCTTCCTCTTCCCTCGCATGAAGGACATTGGCGCGATCCTCCCTCCTTTGCGGAACCGGAGCCACGGCAACTGTTGCAGTCCTTCAGAACTTCAATTTCTATTTCTTCTTCCAGGCCGTCCATTGAAGCCTGAAAGGGTACCGTATGCCTTACCAACAAATCTGAACCACGTGATCTATCACTCTGTTGCCCGCCAAAGAATTGGCTAAAAATTGATTCGAAACCACCTCCGAATAGATCATCGAAACTAATGTCCACTCCCTGAAATCCCCGAGAGCCGAATGGCGAACCACCGGGTCTTTCGTGTCCGAAAACATCGTACTTTCGCCTTTCTTCCGGATTTGATAAGATTGCATATGCCTCTTGGATTTCCTTGAATTTTGTCTCTGCTTCTTCGTCATTTGGATTCTTATCGGGGTGAAACTTTCTTGCAAGGGAACGGAAAGACTGTTTTATTTGGTCCTCTGATGAGTCTTTGTCAACTTCCAGAATATCGTAATAGTCTCGCTTACTGGCCATAACGTTCCCGGCTTAGGCTCCTAAAGGAGTCATATCAACCGTTCCCCAATCAAGCGATTAATGATCCACAGGATGAGCAATAGTTTGATTCTGCTTCATTATACGTTGAACAACTCGAGCATAACCTAGTTTTCATCTGGGTCCCTTGTGGGATTGTCCATCTAGAGTCCGCATCTTCCTCGAATGGGGGAACAGACTCGCTTTTCTGGAGTTCTTCTTTCTTCCTTCTTTCGTTCCTCCTAGTCGCGGTTCTTTCGATTGAAGAGGAAAAGAATTTTGAAAATCGAAAGATTAGATTTGGTTTGTCTTGGAGTGGTTCTTGGACAATTTCATTTTTCTGCTCAATTCCATCGACTGCAACAGTAAATCCTGAATGGTCCCCTAACTTTTGATCCAGCTCCGGAGATTCTCGATTAATCTCGCCGATCCTACCCTGCATTCTCCGTCTGGAGACGGTAGCCTTTCTTCCTTTGAAATCAGAATATGCCCTTGCTTCTAGCTTCTGTATTGCTACTTCTCCCTTTTCCCAAAGTCCTCTATCCTCCAATTTGTAAGTCTTTGATAGAGCACTGATTGCCTTAGAGCGACGGAATTCGTGATCGTGGACCACCGAATATCGGTATGCCATAATTAGTCCGATTATGAGGGCCAGTAAGTGTGCTACTGTTTGGTCGAAATCATCGTTTGAAAGTGCTTCATGGAGTCCAGGAGAGAGAACTCTGAAAGAAAAAAGGACGATATTCGGAATCAAAACAAGAGCTAATGAAACTAGTCCAGAACGTTGTGCCACATCTAATCGTCGATTGTTAATGGTTTGAATATTCGCGCAAACCGATTTCTGACCGGTTAGCACTATTAGTTTCCATTTGTTCGAGTACATGTGGAGCCAGAGATCTTAGTTTCTACAATTGTCAGAAGTCATGATGACCCGGGCAAAGTTATCGATTCCGTGCGTTCAATTTTTCCAGATTGGAGTCCGGATAATACTCCTGAACATTCGGATTTCCCAATAATAAGAGATTCTGAGGAAATATGTGGAAAAGCAGACTCACTCAACAATCTGATGTCGATATTGAGAGAGAACCGAGTGCTAGACACAGCTCTTGATGCTATGGCAATGCAGGCTGATGAAGAAGGGACCATTTTCAGCCTCTCGAGGCAATCTGCATCCATAGGTAAGGCCTCCTTTGTTTTGGAAGAGAGTCCCCTTGGAGGTACCATAGAGATTTCTTTGACTGGGCGTGACATTGTTCTATGGCTGGAGCAGGTTACCTGGCATAAAGGGAGGGACATCGTGCCAAGGGAAGTTGGTGACGAATTAGCAATGACGGAAACTGGGGAAGCCATGGAATGGTTCGAATCTAGAAGAGGGCGAAGAGATAGTTAGTTCGAATCAAGTACCCTATTCAGGGATTCACATATCGATATAATGATGGCATATTGTTCTTCGAGAGGGAGTATTTTCTCGCTTGGAAGGTGAATGAAAAGTACAACCGGTAGTCGTCTTTCTGAGGATGCTAATAGTGAACGAAAATATGTCTCATTGCATACAAAGCCCCCCGCGTCTTCGTTCCATCTGATTTTTGAAATTCCCTCTAGATGATTTTCGATGAAGTTTCTTGGAACTTTTGTTTCAAGAATTGATTTTCCTGGGGACACCTCTCCAGAAGAGAGTCTCCTTCCAGAGTTATCTGCAATTTTCATCTGAAAATGATTTCTAGCGTATCTCTCGAGAAGAATCTCATTTGCATTTTCAGAGAAACCGAGATGGAGTACTGCACCTATATTTTCCCCATGTTCTATCCTGTCAGAAATCACCCTTGAGCCGATTTCGTCTACTGATAGGATTGAAGTGCTGATATTGAAATCGAAGTTGGATGCTGTAGAAATTAAATTTACAACCTGTTGAGATATATTGCTCTTGTAATTTGAAAATGGCTCAAATCCAGTGACTATGACCCCCTCATGCATGGTATTCGCAAACACCGTCCATTGTTCTCGTTTTCTATGATATATTGGTCGGCAAATTCATCCGCTTACAATTATCGCAAGCAACGTGGAAGGGGAGTTCGTAGTCAAAGTGGAGTCTGCAGAAGACGATGATTTCAGGCCTCTGGGCGTGGTTTCTACTATTTGGGACGAGTTGAGTGGAGGCGTTGGACCATGGGGGGCAATACGTCCACTTTTTGCCGTGGCACTTTCACTTGTTCCCTTTCTCTTCCTAGGGCAACATTTCAATCGCCAACATAGGAAGGCAGGTGAGTGGTTTCTAATTCAGTTCCCACTAATTCCAGCATTTCTGTGGCCTTTTCTTTTCGTTTGGTCGATAGCAGATGCTTGGTGGGTTTCCAGTGGGATAGTAGCATCTTCAGAATCAGTGAACGGCTAGAAGTCATCATCTAGTGAGAGTGGGCTAAAGAGTCCCCCGGGACTTGAAACGTCTGAAAGTTGATTTCGGATTTCGAGTTCCCAATCTCTAAACTCGCGAAGTGCAGAAACAAATTCCAGTTGGCTCTCATTGAGTATTGTCCTAACCAGAGTATCCAGTATATCCATCCTATCTTGATCGACTCTGTCAATTAACTTCTCAAGTGGGAATGAAGCGATTCCGGAGGTCGTTTCAGACTGTGAAGAATTTCTAGGAAGTGGATTGAGGAGTATGTCAGGCAATTCCTCTCCTTCCTCAATGGCGGCTTTGTGGAGAGAATCCATAACGATTCGGATGTACTTCGAGATGACAAGGGCGACTTCTATTATTGGCATGCTGAGTTGATTTGTCAAGTGAACCATGTTCTCTCTGAGGAAAAGGAGCTTTTCGTTCACCGGTTCTTCGGGTCCGGGAATGTTTCGCGTGCCCTCGGTCATGAATATCTGAGGAGAAGGAAGCAAATGAATTGTTGAGGTCATGAAGTCCTGTCGTCGTAGCGAATCGGTGAACCGCTATTGCCCCTTATTCCATCAAGTAGATCGTCGTCGATCTCAAAGAAGTCATTCAACCAGTCACCATCGGTATCCCAATTTGTGGGGTCAGTACCCTCGGCAACCAAGTCTCCATCAATATCTAGAATCCACCAACCAAATGCATATTCTCCTAGTCCAGGATTTGGCAAGTGATTTCTATCACCTGCGAGCCTGTTGAATTCATCCGTCCATCCCCCATTGACATGAATGATGTCATCACTAGAGTTTACATCTAAGTATGTCAAGTCATTATCTTGAACTATCAAAGCATAGAGTGGGTCATCGTCATTGATTTTGTTGATTCGCAGATAGTTGGAAGATAGGGAGTTTGAACCTGAACAGGTCCCAAGGAGAGTCTCGCGAAGCTGCCACCATTCTTCCACCTCTTCTCCGGAGCAATCAAACAAAGTTGAAGCCCTGACAATCGAAGGTGAAGATAGGGTCGCATTGACAACTGCATAATACTCTTGGAAATTGTTGTATGGGACGTAATCGCAACTGCTCCCCGTACAGTCCCACTCGCCATCATTATCTGCGTCTTGTGTGGCATCCGAGGGATCGGTTGGATCATGAGTAAACCAGATCCAGTCCAAATCTGGCCTTGTAATCTCACCATCTGAGAATTTTATTGGCTTCCAGTTCTGAGGAGTCACCTCGGTCCACTGAACTTTGATTTTCATGAAAGAAGACCAGTTATCGTTGGTCTCATTCCAACCCCTATAATACTCATAGAAGTCAGGCATCATGTCTCCATCAGAATCATTGTCAAGTGGATTTGTCCCATACTTGAACATCTCTCTGCCGTCTGAAAGACTCATGTCTTGTCGATAGTCAATTACCACACCATCTACTATGACTGGAGTCATCATAATTGAGTCGGAGTCTGAATCTGGATCCAAGGGCCCAGTTCCGTTATCATATTCCATAATATTTGTGAAATAAAGTGAGCTGGCTCCATTTCCGAATTGCTGGTCTTCCGATAGTGGTGTGAAGATTCTGGAATCCCAATTTCCTTGGACTGCAGGAGTATCTAATATCTCCCTGTCCAACCAACCATCTGCATCTGGATCATAATTAACATCGAGTGGGTTGAGGGGGTTTAATGACCAACGGAATGAGTTGACTGGTAAGACCTCGTCGTAAATTGAGTAGCAGTATTCCCAGCCATCTGGCATTCCGTCTCCATCCGAATCATCGTGAGTGGGGTCACTGATTCCAATTAGGGATTTGTTGAAGTTGTCTGGGTCGACCTGGTTAATCAGGCCGACCTTTTCAGAAGAACTGAGGCTTTTGGATGAGAACAAGGAGTAAAGTTGACCCCATGCGGATTGATTAGAAAGACCATCCTCTTCAATGAAGGCATTTGCTGCATCGGCTCCATATGAAACTGCAGAAGTCCCATTTGGGACGTTTCCTACCTCCAACCTCTTCCCATACCACCTAGAGTCGTACTCTGCCAAATTATCGAAAGATTCAGAGTCAGAGATTTCCCCATCTCCGTTGCAATCGAATGAGTCGTCGTCGGAATCGAAATCTACGTCTGAATCGGTCAGAGGATTCATTGTCCAATGGTTTTCCTCTAGATCCCACTCCGAGAACCAATACTCGTATCCATCGCTCATCCCATCCCTATCAGTATCCTGATCCTTTGGATCCGTGATTCCAAAGATTGCCTGGAGCATCGGCTTTGCTGGCAAACCAGATTTCCACTCCAAGTATTGCTCCATTCCTAGCTCGGCCCTTCCTTCTTTACTGAAAAGAATCCTAAATACCCTGTTTTCGAAAGCCATCTCATCTATTTCTCTCGATTCAACGCCAAACGTTGGTGCCCCCATAGGATAAGATTCCCCGTTTATGGGGAGGTTTGCAGTCAGGTTTAGTTCAACCAGATCACCAATACCATCGCCATCGGAGTCGAACCCACCCTGATCGGGGATTAGTGGATTTAGGGTCCAAACGCCAGCACTTGAATTCCAAGTTGTGAAAATCACTTCAATCCCGTCCAGCAAACCATCTCCATCAGTATCTGGATTGTTGGGGTCAGCAGAAGTTCCTGTCAGATTAGATTGATCTTTTGTCAAGAAATGACCAAACGAAAGAGCCGAGTCGGCGCCAATCCATGGGGTCTCTAGTAGAGCCCCGGCAGCATCGGTCAGGTAGAATTGGGGCGATGAGATGGAAGGGTCTGATTCACTAATATCGCTATCGATTGCGTTGTACTCTTCCCAATTTGACATTCCATCCAAGTCTGGATCTCCAAGACCATCCCCTCCATTGACTGGATTGAGTGTCCAATCACTATCGAAAAGACTCCATCTTGCATGGAAGACCTCCCACCCATCAGGCATGCCGTCGTTATCAGAGTCGGAATTTAACGGATCTGAGGAACCGATGTCTTCGTTTGGCAATCCTGTCCACAGAGATAGGTAGTATTCGCCCGTTCTTTCTCCGAATGATTCGTCTGCCAGGCCTTGCCATGAATAATGTGGCAATGATGATGTGTGATTATCTGGATACATGCTTCCTGAATATATTGAATCAGAAAGCAAGATGCCGGATTTTATATGATATTCCATCCAATTTACAAATGCTTCTTCGGATTCAATAATCCCATTCTTGTTGACATCGAATCCATCGCCATCGGGGTTATTCAATACATCAGAGCCATTCATAGGATTGATTCCTGAATTCGAAGATGGCCAGTTGCATGAATAGCGAGCTTCCCAACCATCGGGCAGTGAGTCCGAATCTGAATCTACAGAATTTGGATCGGTTGGAGTCCAATTTTGTACTGAATCAGGAGATTCGCCATGAGAGATAATCCCGTTGGAAATTGACCTTTCGAGAAGCCTTTCCCACTCATACTCGCATAGATTGGTTAGTCCGTCCCCATCGGCATCACCAGAAGCATCGTTTGGGTTATTGGGGTCCAATGTCCATTCATTACCTCCTGTGTAGATGTCTCCAATCCATCGACGATGTTTGATTTCCCATCCATCTGGCATACCATCTCCGTCTGAGTCTGGGTTCGTCGGATCGGTCGGTAGATCGCTGCCGCCACTCGAACCTGTTCCGGTCCAGCCACCGAGGTGAACTTCTTCTGCAGAGGTACCAACGTCGGAATCGCAAAGATAATTCTGATTGAGGTAGTAGCACTCGAATGATGTTGAGTCAATGAACCAACCCCAATACTCCTCGCCATCAGTTAATCCGTCACCATCGGAGTCTGCAATTCTGGGGTCGGTTCCGTTTTGTCCAAAATTCGAGGGAGTGACGAACCTATACTCTTCCAAGTTGGTCCACAATCTGTCGAATCCAGGGCCGCTGCCACCGCCGATGGAGACTCCGTCGGCATCATGATCCCTAGAGGCGTCAAATGGATCCGTGGGGTCGAGACCGTATGCGAACTCCCAACCATCAGGAATCCCATCAAGGTCAGAATCATATGAATGTGGGTTCATAGGAGCTATATTCATGAATCTTCCAGGTGAGACGCCGGCGAAAACCCAGATTTGCCCTTCTCTTTCCAGAGTAGTGAGTGAGGTAACCAGTCCGGGGATATCTGTCTGATTCTGACGAATATCCAGAATCCCGTCCGAACCCCCTTCTAGGCACCAGGTTCCGTCTGAAGAACCTAGAACAATCATCCCCTCAAGAGTAAGGATAGAGCGAATATCATTAGCACCGGTTAGTAGACCATCTAGATTGAGCATTCTCTCGTTGTCGATAGCCTCCTTCGGTTGGGAAATAAATAGGTCCATTGTGATTAGATGGAGCCCCCCTCCCATCCCCAACCACACATCGTCGGAGCCCTGTTCAGAAATTTCCACCATTATGGAATTGACAGTTGCTGTCTTAGTGGTATCCAGGATATCTGGGCTAACGAATTCATCGGCATTATTTCTTGTGAAAACCCACCATGGCATCCCATTGTTGTCAGAGCCATCTGTAGAATTCCAGGCAATTAGGCCGAAATCAGTCCCTATTAGTAAAATTGGAGTTCTTCCAAAAATCTTGGCATGTCCTGCAGAAGTTGCGGTCGCGTTAGACTTGCTTAGCATTGATGATAGTGACTCTACAAAGATCATTTCGGAAGTGGAAAGAGATTGTTCGGCCTCAGAGAATGTCGTCCTCCAGGCACCATCCTTGCCCATGATCAGGATCCCTGGATCAAATGAGTCGGAGGCGAGTCGAAATAGAACAGCTGCTTCTCCCAGTTCATGAGTAGTTAAAGAATTCATAACTGGGAGGCCGTTTTCTAGAATCACCGTGTGCAGACCTATATTAGACCCCAACATTAGGAAATCTATGTTTCCTACAGAGTTCCTTTCCATTGTGTGTAATTCAATCCCCGAGGGGAATTCAAATGAAGTAGAAATTCCTCTGAATGGATCTAATGCCGTAATCCCAAATTTACTTCCAACCAACAACCTCTCCCTTGGTTGGTCTGAAATTATACTGTGTACGGCAGAGTCAACTAGCCTTATTGCGGTTGAATGATCGAAATTGATCAGATTATCGGAATTGGAAGAAATCTCAATTCCCCTTACTCCAGGGATAACCCCTGAATTGTCATCGAAGTCCACTGAGTACTCTTCGAAATTACTGAATGACTCGCCCCACTGAGATGTCCCTATAGTTACATCCTCCGTAATGAAGCCGTCCTTGTCTTTGTCCCATCCATCTAAATCGCTGTCAATTATCGCATCGCTGGAATTCAAAGGATCTAGTCCATATTGGGCCTCCCAACCATCAGGAATTCCATCTCCCAATACATCTAATGGAGCAGGGGCTATTTCATCCCAGAAGTAGTAGTCAGAGTCAGAGAATCTAGGATCGGATCCCATCCATCCGGATTCTCCGGTTGGCCTCTCAAACTGGGTCTGACAAGAATCTTCAGAGAGTCCTTGAATTGAACCCCAACACCAGAGTCCGTCTCTCTCGGTAATCCAGTCATCGGGAGTCCCCAGTGAGTATTCCTCCACATTGGTGAACATTTCTCCAAGGTCAATGTTCCCATCGCTATTGAAATCGAATCCATCCCCGCAACCCCAACTGAAGTCCGCCTCACATCTGTCAAAATCGATATTGATATCGCTAGGATCGAGTGGATCGAAATATCGGCATTCCCAGAAATTGTTTGAATTCAAAGGGTCATTTGGATCTTTTTTGTATAGGCCCCCCAAAGTGCACATGTGTACTTCATATCCATCAGGCAAGCCATCGCCATCGGTATCCGAAGATCGTGGATCAAGATATTCTCTCAATCCAGATTCGCTTTCCTCTGGGGATTTTCCTGTTAGTGTATTGCGTTCTTCGAAGCACTTATCCAAAGTATAAGGCCAGCAATATTCTTGCAAGGCAGTTAATCCATCTCTGTCGTAGTCAGTTGAATTATCAGTAGAATCAGATGGATTGAGGCCGGGTATGGTACCCTGGAATGTTGCAGTCTCAATTTCCACAGATTCTCCAAAAATTACCTCAAATAGATCAGGAATTAAGTCTCCGTCTTGGTCGGTTACTGGAGATTCTGTACCCTCTGCCAGATTTGGGTCTGTGGATGATACTGGAGATTGTGGACGAGTCTGAGAGATGAATGCAAGGCTAGAAAAAATCAACATTGTGACTAGTAAAGCTGTTTGCTTCCTACGCATCCGCCCACCTCTATGCAAAATCCCGTGTTCAGAGATTTATCATGGTGATGGAGCGTCGTTCGGACATATGTCGTTAGAAGGGCCTAGAATGGATTCTGGTGTTTGAAAATAGCAATTATTGGACCATGAGCATGGATTTGTTGAAAGGTCGTCTGGAACCGCACGTGAATATGGGGATTGGGATAACTCACTTGGGTTCTGGCAGTCGTGGAAATGCAACCATTGTCAGTTCTGGAGACTGCAATGTTCTAGTCGATTGTGGTTTCAGCCTCAAACAGACGGAAAAGAGGCTTGGCATAGCAGGATTTGAGCCGAATGCTATTGATTCTATTGTGGTAACTCATCATCACAAGGATCACTCTGGTTCGGCACTTAGAGCCTCAAAGAAGTGGGATTCCAAACTACACTGTAATCTAGGAACTGCATCGAAAATGGGTTGGGATTTTGTGGAAGAATGTACGACATTTGGTAATCTAGAGAGGGTTCAGTTCTCATCAGAGCTCAGTATGTTGCCGGTCCCGGTACCTCATGATGATGCGGATAATGTGGCCCTAATTGCCAGTGATGGGGATGGAGATCGGGCTGCAATTGTTACAGATTTGGGAGAAGCGCCGCAAGACCTAATCAAACATTTATCTGGTTGCAAACACATTTCTATTGAAGCAAACTACGACCATCAGAGGCTTGTTGGAGGGCCTTATCCTGACTCTCTGAAGAGGAGGATTTCGGGAAGGGGTGGGCACCTTTCCAATAGGCAAGCTGGAGAGATACTTCTGGAAGTTTTACACGACGATTTGGAGAGTATTGTCCTTTGTCACCTTTCAGAGAAGAATAACGCACCCCATTTGGCTGAGAGCGAAGTTCTGATGTCAATAGGCGATGAGTTTGCTGGAAATATCTCTATTTCTAAGCAACTTGGTCCCGAATTTAGTTATTGGACGGGCCAAACTGAGCCGAATAGCATTGTAGCAGCGTGACTATCTCCCCATCACTGCTCTGTGGACTGAATTCTGTACCTCTTTCATCCTCCCTACAGCGCCTAGGTCTCTGAATAGAGAAAGAGATCTCTGGAGATAGTCCATCCTCTGAGAGCGATCGGACTCTACCTCGCCTAGCCTTGCTAGTAATTCTCCCTGGAGCATACGGAAGTCGTTTGATTCGGCGACTGCTAGGCCATTGAGATAGTGCTCTGCAGCTTCCTCTCTACGCCCTGCATCAATTAGCACCTGTCCGAGCAGCATCTCTACCTCCACTGTACTTTGTGGGTCGTTTTGGTCAGAGAGAGTCTCCAGGGCCCCGGAGTAATGGAATAGTGCAAGGTCGTTATCTGAGATCTTGGCATAGTACCTCCCTAGGACTGCTCTTGATCTAGCATGGGTGAAATCTTGGTTTGAATCCTTAGTGCCCTCATAAGCAGAAAGGGCGTGCTCCCGTGCTCTGTCTAACTCCCCCATCTCTATGAAGGCCGATGCCAGCCTAATTCTAGCATCATTCAAACCTGGGTCTTTCTCCTTTTCAAGAAGATTCTCGACATTCCCATACACCTCTAAGGCTCTACGAGTGTCCCTCCTTCGACGGAATATATGCCCCATATTGTTGTAGCTTCTTGCTGCTCCAACGGCATCCCTAATGCCTATCTGGATTTCCAAGGCTTTTCGGTGAAGTTCGAGTGCATCGTCCATTGCCCCTCTCTTTACCGCAATATCAGCCCTTGCTGAAAGCAGGCGTGCAAGTTCGTGGCCTGGTTTACCGCTGCCAATGTGTTTTGTAGCGGCATCGTATTCTTCTTCGGCTTCATCCCACCTACCTTGGATAGTCAGAATATCTCCCTTTAGTTCCCTAATTAGGCCTCTGCTTTTGGAATCAAAATCGCTGCTTTCGAGAGAATTTAGAATAGTGAGTAATTCGGTGTGACCGGTGCTAACCAATCCATGACCCTCCGAAACGAGGACCTCAGCGATGCCATCCTCGTCTCCTGTATGGCTGAGGTGGTAGATGAACTCAATACGATCTGCAGCATCATCCTTCTTATCCCTGTACCAATTCACAGCCGAGGAATGGAGGGAATTCTTCATTTCCTTGTCCATCGATCTTAACAAGAATTCACGAACGAGATCGTGAACATCAAAATTCTCAGCATCAGATTGGCGTGCCAAACCCTTCTCGACTAAGTCGTCCAGTAGGTCTACGCTTCCCTCTGCTTGATGGATTGCGTGAACAGGAATGGGCTCACGGAAAACTGCAATGGCACCTAGTAGGCGTTTCTCAGGACCTGAGAGTCTACTGAAAATCTCCTTTTCAACGAAGGCCTCCAGTGTGGCATGGAATGTCTCGGCCACATTTCCCCTATTGATCAACTCTAGAATAAGTGGGTGCCCCCTAGATAGAGAATATATGTGAGTAAACTGATCCGAATCCATTTTTGGCATTGCTGTCAGAATCTGCCTACTTGACTCGGCGTCCAATCCCTGAAGGGGCATTACCAGGGTTACGATATTCCCCGACTGGTCTGATTCTGGGACCACCATCCTGAAGGAACGGGAGAACATTACTAACCCAACTTCCTTCAGTGTGTTAATCCTAAGGGTAAGTTCCCTGAGAATGGAGTAAAGGGTTTCATCACCAACCTTGTGCAGATCGTCTATTACAATCAAAGATGGAGCTTCGGACAAACCGTTTGCGATTAGATTGACGGCCATGTTCGTTTGGGGTACTGGTGATGAAGCAAGATAGTCAGAAAGGTCATTATTTCCCACCGCAGAGAGCCATTCTGCACATGCCTCGAGGAATGCTCGGGAACCCTCCCAATCCTGACACCGATGATAGAGCAGATTTCTCCTGTGAGTAAATCTGTCGAGTATTTTTGTCGAAAGAGCGGTCTTTCCGATTCCGGCTATTCCTGGAACAAGTATCGAAGCGGACTTGGCTTCCAGGAGATTTGCCATCACATCTAGTTCCTTTTCCCTCCCATAGAATCTTCTTGTTCTTGGAAGGTCGTTCAGATACGATACTAACTGCTTCTCAATGTGTTTCGACAGATCCCTCTCGACCAATTCGGGAGTCAGTCCTGATAGGTCGATAGTGCCTGAATCATCCATATATCTCAACATATCGACATGCCTTAGAGGTAAATCTGAGGACTCGATTGCTTCGACCAGGGAAGTATTCTCAGAACGACCGTCGGAGAAAACTACCCTTACATTTGTCTCTGAAACCCTTGTCCATATCTCGTCTGCAACCTTGGCTCCCTCATCAGTTAGGAAGTATGCCTTCCTTTTCCTAGATACCCCAGTTACATGTGCCTGCCTCTCGATAAGATGTCCTGCTTCCTTCATTCCAGAAATTGCACGAGGCACATTAGAGCGAGCGATTGACACAGCGTTGGCTATCCCCATCTGGGACAATGCAAATGGGACTTCGACCTTGTCACTATGGTCTACGTAGTCACTAAGGTGAAGGAAAATCCTCTCTTGGACTCCTGGACGTGTTGAAGCACTCGTTGCCATATACCCAACACTATCTCACTCAATATACAAATGTTAGTAGAACTTGGAATCTACATTATTCTTGGAAATCCGGATCTGGGACCCATTCCTCGGAAGCTGCATCCCAAAGCCAACCTGGGTGGTCATCATACCTCTCCAGAGCACTCTCTTCTTCCTCGTCACCGTAGTCCTTCGGTATTTGGGCAGGGGTCTTGTACTCATCATCTTCTTCAATCTCAATTCCTATGAATCCAGTGAAGTAAGCAAGAGCAGCCAGAGACAGGATGGCCAAAACAGAAACTACTCCAATCAATCCCCAGTTTGTTGATTCGGGCGTTGGCTCTCCCTTGCTAATTGCGCTAACTTCTGTCTCTGTTCCGGCATAAGTGAATTTGGGTATTGATGAGTCCCCCTTTATTCTAGAAGCTGGAATTCCCAACTCCCATGATCCGTCTTCAGAGACGAGCGTGGTGTTGACTGGATTACCACCTATCAAAACAGAAACTTGCTTGCCGGGAAGTCCGATGCCGGAATATATTGCCATTTCATCCACTTCGACCCAAGACTGCTCGGGCTCCTGAATCGTGAATTGGAGGGGGACGACTCTGAAGCTGACAGGATATGAGTTGGCTCGAGAATCCCAGCTATCGGTGGCGATGAAAATCACATCATTCAGAGTCCAAGACTCCATGTCATCGTCGAAAAACAACATGTCTGCGGGGTCGTAACGAGCAATTCCATCTGATCCGACACCGACGACAAGAGCGTGTCTATCGTCAGATTGGATTGATGTGTCGTTGTAAACAGAGTAGAATTGTATGTCGGACTGCCACTCTGTGCTGTCTGCGTCGGAGAAATACTCCTTCAGATCTATCTCCACTGTGGTACACTTGTCGACAGAGTTTGATTCGGAGTCGCAATATAGGATGATCTCGCTTTGCCATCCTGATGAGTCGAATTTGGGTTGGTTATTATTCACATTTGGAGGATTGTCGACAACAATGGTTACGTCGTCCCAATCGCTATAGTCAATTCCATCATAAGAGCGGAATTTTAGCAGATACTCTGCATCGTGACGGAGTTGAGTAGTGTCCCACTCAATCTCCCAAATTCCATCTTCGGAGAATTCACTCGTGCTGGCCTCATAAACTGTGACAAAGTCATTTGCTACGTCTATTACTTCCAGATCTACTCTTGTAACCCCTCCATCGAAGTCCCTAGCAACACCGGTTAGGGAGGTATCCAAAGAGGTGGAAATTCTTGTTCCCGAAATTGGCTGATTGATGCTAATTGTGGGTTGGCTATTCCTGTTATCGATTGTAAGGGTCAGTACTACTGGCTGGCACTCGTCCAGTTCCCCATTACAGAAATCTGAATCTGATGCCCAAATCGTGAAGGTGTAGGTCGTTAGTTCCCTGGGCCGGGTGCTGAAGTCCCATTCCCAATCCCAAGTCCCATCGGAATTAGTCTCAACTGGGCTGGTAACTTGGTAATTTGGTCCCGAAATCTGCATGTATACTAGGCCAATGTCGGTGTTGCAATTGTCCGGGCACCCATAAGGGTCCTGGGAATAGCCATCGAAGACTACAGAACCTTCATCGTGAGATGAGAATGAACTGGGAGTGGTGACGAAAATGCTGGGGGGTTGAGTATTGAGTTTGATTGTCCGCGAAACCACAGGACTGTGGTCTATACCATCAAATGCCCTGAATTCGAATGTGTAATCTCCTTCACCTGCGAGTCCTGTCATGTCAATATTGTAGTACCAAGAGCCGAAAGGCCTGTTGAAGCGTGTGACCTCGCCCTCATCTGCACCGCTAGTATCAACCGCGAATTCGGCATCCTCCCAAGAACCGGTGAATGGATTCCTCACTTGGACGGCATGAACATA
Organism: Marine Group II euryarchaeote MED-G35; assembly: GCA_002457155.1. GTDB lineage: Archaea > Thermoplasmatota > Poseidoniia > Poseidoniales > Thalassarchaeaceae > UBA36. The sequence goes on along the minus strand of NTJS01000006.1, from coordinate 44,358 downwards.
GCCACCCTGGTCCCACTGAGCCCTCTCGTCAGTCAGGTAACTGTTTGCTAATGTCCCATCGTGAGCGCTTCCAGTGATGTTGACCACTCTTCTGAATGAATGCCCATCATTCTCGGTAACTATCACCGTTGGAGCTTCGTTCTCAAGGTGAGCAGTCTCCTCGAGCGAGTTCTCCTCAAGGGTGAACTGCCCGGAGTAGTAGCCATATCCAAATCTATAGGCAGTATATCTGTAAAGTGAAAGTTCCCTGGTTCCTGCTGAATAATCGCAACTGGAATCTGCGGTGTCGATGGTGAGGTCGCCATCGTTGTCAATCCCGTCTGAACAAGAGTCCTCGTACTCATCATCCGCAAACCCATCCGGATTATCTCCTCCGCCAAGTCCTCTGAAGTCGAGGTGAAAGTTTGATGGGAGGGCGATCCATGGGGTGAAACCATCTCCACCAGTATTTACGCGATACAGGTCGTTACCGAGTGCATCCTCCACAATGACCAATGCATCGCTTACCTTTTCACCATCAATTAGTGCCTGGAATCGAACGAGTTCGGCTCTGCTGACCTGTACTGCGAAGTGGGTTGGCTGTGTTGCAATCTTGACCTTGGACAAGTCCAAGTTCGTCAAATCTGCAAAAGTGAATACCGTTGAGTTGTTATCCATGCTGACGCCCAATGGGAAGTCCCTCGGCGTCATGTTCTGGCAATTGTTGCAGTCCTTTACTGGCGTTGGGATTATCGCTCCTTGGAATTCATTGTCTGGCCAAGCCTCCTGGTCTGGCCATGATAGGCGGACTGGGTATTCCCCGCTGGGAGGGGAGGGTATGTACTCTGACTGGGCGGTTACTGAGCTTTTTGTCACGTTGTACACTGTCTCAGCCTGGTTCCAGTCGTTTTCAGAGAAGTATGCTAGTGACCCGAATTGCTGTGATTCGGCATATCCACTGTCGTAGTTCTTGATCACTGCACCAGTCTTTTGCACATCGAATGAGTTCCTCTGAATATCCAACAGGGACCCCACTGCTCGAATCCCATCGGCCGTTCCACCGGCAGTGATGATGTTGTCATACATGGTAACTCCTGTCACGTATGCATGCAAGACGGGACAAGAAAACTCGCCTCCCCAATTGGTTTCACTGCTGCAGGTCCCAGTACCCTCATAGGAGATTGAGTTGTTTGCTAGGTACAGCCTAGATGCTGCTTGAATGGCGTATGAGTACATCCCAGCAACCACTGGGGTTAGAGTGGTGTCGAAAATAGAGTTATTCTCAGCGATAACGTCGTACGAGCCACCCAACCACAATCCAAAGTAGCCCCCTATTGGTCCAATTTCGTTTTCGTGAATGTGGGCCACGCTATTGTAAACAGCTATTCCGGAACCAGATGCCGCTCCGCCAATATCGTTGTCTATCAAGGACACTAGTGCCCCGGCTGATGCAAAAACTCCTGCTCCGTCGACCGTAGTTATTTCATTGTTCAAGATTTCAAAGTCGAATGAAGTCCCCCCTACTGCCTTCTTTCCATTTAGATCGATGCCGTTACAGTTCACATTTATCTGCGTGTTTGTCACGCTTCCCGCGGATGTCCAAAGCCCGATTCCAAAATCTCCTGATGAGATTTCAGCATTATCTATCTCGATAAATGAGTCCTCGGCCCAAATTGTGTGCCTCCCCCCATCCCTATTCCCGCATCCATTGTCGGTTCCTGTGAGTGAAATATCAGACAGAGAGAATGGGCTTACTGAGGATCCCGAGGAGTAAATCTGCAGTGCTGCCCCGACGATGCTCTTACTCTCGTCGGCCCCTACGACAAATTCCCCTCCACTGAAAGTTGGTTGGGCGAGGTTGGTTGTCAGGACACTGGAGGTGTTAATCTGATTGAATGAAAGTTCGGTAAGAGTTGGGCTAGCTCCGTCTAGAACGAGTGCCCCATAGCGGAATTCACCCACTGCAGAGACATACTGAGGAATCCCCCATGCACTATCGAATGTGACATATCTGAGACCAGTTTCAGAAAGATCTATCGAACTCCTCATTAGAACGCCCTCGCTGCATGAAGGATCATCTATCCATATCTCTTGGTTGCCAGAACTCATACCATAGCATTCCCCGGTTGCACTCGAATTGAGGGGTTCACTCCACCTCAGGGTTATTCTCATTGCAGGCCCAGCGTTTGAAGAAGCTCCACATGAAGAGACGCCGGCACACAGGCTTCCCCGTACATCCAGATGGGTACCGTTGGGGAACTCAATAGTTGCCCCTGGATTAATGATCAATTTTGCACCGGGGGCTATTGTGACATCTCCGGTAAGGGTGTGTACTCCTGCCCAAGTCTCAGTACCGGTAATTGTCCCCGTTGTTGTCTCGTTTGATGCGGCAACGGTACCTGCTGGCAAGGCCAATGAAAGTAATATGCTCAACAAGAATAGACCTGTTAATGAGAATGACCGCAATTTATCTTCCCGCGCCATAATGCATCGGACTACATCTAAACAATTTAACCATAGGGACAAGGAGTTTCATCAATTATCCTCAATTCATATGTTTTCTTGGTTTATCCCGAATTCAATTTCTACTTGTCTAGACCAGTCTTGGGCATCAAGGAGCCCATAGCCTTTCTTCGGGTCGTGGCCTTCAGATTGGCTTGAGTCGGTTCGTGCCGAGTTTGCAAGCGCGACCTTGACTAAATCCATTTCATGTTGGTCGATGATTCCATTTTCTCCCGCAATTTCCTCTCGATACAATGAGAGGATCAAGGCGAGGGCCCCTGTAACCAATACCGTAGAATCGCTGGTACCGGTTGAGAATGCGTATGGGGGGTCACGGTCACTGTCTCTGCAAGACCAAAGATCGACACCGGGAGCTACGATCTCGGGTTTCTGGTTTGGGAATATTCGTTCCTCACCAGTTTCTGGATCGATTTGTGCTCCTTCAGCACTGTCAACCCACGGATCCCCATTTCTATCATGTGCCCCTACTGCAATCACACCAGATAGGCTAGCAGGGGAAGAGACGTCGGAGAGGTTCTGTTTTGAGTCACTGTTTCCGGCGGCTGCGATTACGAAAATCCCATCACCTAATGCCTCTCTGACCGCATCAAGGGTGTCAGATGATGCTGAGAAGCTAGATCCGGGAGCAGTTCCCAGACTTAGAGAAATTATGTCAGAGTCCTGAGAAATGCGGCACCACCTAATCGCTTGGGAGACCATCCTCTCGTTTGCAGATTTTCCGTCTGGCCCGAGAGAAATCGCAATCGAAAGTGAAACGCTTGGGGCAGCGCCAGTGAATGAGCCATTGGCAGCAAGAAGTCCCGCCATCAGGGTTCCGTGACTATTTGTCCCGATGTCTCTTACTGGAGAGTCTTTTTCGCTATAGAAGTCACGAAATCCGGATAACGTTAGATGCGATAGGTCTGGATGAGAGATGTCTATGCCGGTGTCGACCATACATACTCTGACTCCTTCACCTAGGCTTCCAGATTCCTGGAGATCCCTGATGCCGCTATCTTCGAAAGCCCATTCCGAATCCAGAACCTCTCCAATAAGCGAGTATATCGAGGGATAAAGGAGCAAAATAGAGACGACTATTGCGGAGAATCCAACTGCCCCCCAAGGCCATAAGAATCTCATTATTGGCCCCATTGGCCATCTCAGCATCCTAGCCTCTTCGTCACTGATGCCGTAGGCCTCTCCTGGATAGCCCGGTGCATCGCTGTCTACGGCAGTAAGTAGACTGGGGTCTTCAGGTTCAGGCATCAATTCGAGACGTGAGATTCCACGCATGTTTGTCCCCATTGTGCGCTGTGGCAAGTAGTATTAGAACGGGGCGCTGACTCGTCTACCCGGCCTTCTAGTAAAGTAAAGGAGTGCTGCAATGAGCATAATGAGAAATGCGTATGCCAGGTACTTCAGATTGTCATTCGCTTCGGAACTGGTCCATAGCTGAGCCTCGAAGACGCAAGATGCCTGGCCTTCTGATCTCGGCGATGTGCAAGACTCTGACTGTTCATCTAGCAATTCGCCGTCTATTGAGAAGATTATCCAGTACTTCTTGGACTCGGTAAACTGGGTGTAGTCCATGGTGATGTAAAATGTTGATTCGCTCATTGCTGACACTGAACCGCTGGATGTGGAGTTGACGCCTACCTCATTTTCGCAACCAATGTCGGAGCATAGGGTAGCCACTAAGGTGACAGTCTCAGCGTCTACATTCCCGCTGTTGGAAATGTTGACCGAGTAGCTCTCTATTTGACCATAAGAAGCGAAGCCATTGCCTCCAAGGATCCTTGCCGTATCTCCCACTATGGAGAGTACTGGCGAGTCGGTCTCCACTACAGTTGAGCCTGAGTAAGTATTGTTATCCAGATCCGAAACAGTGAATGTGATTTCTTCAGCGTAGGGGGAAGGCAGTTCTGGTTCAGAGGGACGTACTAGCGTGAAGGTTGCAGTGCCATCGGAGAATGGGGATGCTGGTTGGGTCGTTGGGCCGGCGAATTGCCACCACTCTGAACTTCCGAATTCGAAGTAGAACAACTCGTCTGAGTTTCCAGTGTTCTTGAATGGAATCTCAATCGTAATGGCTGTTTCCTCCCTTCCGAAGAAGAGGTTTTCTGGTTCATTTAGTTCAATACCGTTGTATTCTGGGACATCCACCCTCAATTCTACTTGGGTTGAGTATCCGAGTTCCGTGGACATCTTGATCAGGACCAAGTGCCCATCTGGGAAGTGATGCGCAACACCAACATTGGCAGGAGTAACGCGGACACTGATTTGTTCAGTAAGGTCTGAATCAGACAGACCCAAGTCGAATGTTACGGAATCCAACCATTCTCCTGATGAATTCTGGAACTGGACACTCCAATCAACCCCATCGGCACCGGGGACTGTTCCAACGAGAGTATATTCGTCGAATGAGTTGTGTCCGTCGTATTCAATCGAGACAGCGAACTCAGCGCTCTGGTATTTGCAACCCTCTGCTGAGTTTGTAGGCAGCCCTTGTCCTAGAGGGAAGTCGTCATCGTCGTCAAGATCGCCATCGTTGTCGTCATCGGGATCTTGGTTGTCTCCTATTCCATCATTGTCGTTGTCCGAGGTTTCGGTGGAGTCGGTAGGGAATGCGTCTTCGCCATTGATTACGCCGTCACCGTCATCGTCGTTGGTGCAAGTGGTATCGACCTCTTGAACCTCAACCCTATCGAGCCCTAGTACTGTTGTGGTGACGCTCTGCTTGGAGACCCTATCGATGCTTAGGGTGTTCATCGGACTTACCTGTCCTGCCCTGATTGAAATTCCCTTGCCGCCTGAGTAGGATACGTTTCGAACGCCCTCGTTCAACTCGAAAGTACTGGAGGTTTGTACCGTTCCCGGCATTATTAATAGATTCAGGACTCCATCGCTTCCTAGTTCCTCGGACCATGAAATTGGGCCGTATTCTATGACTAGGTCATAATCCTCAACCTCGGTAAGATCATGCGCGTTGCCATTAAAGTCCAACCAACTGGTCTCAAGTCTGAGAGTCCCTCCAACTGTTAGTTCTGATTCGACTGAACCTCCATCGACCCCAACTTCCAGAGGTTCGATAGAAATCAGATCGATGCATTCGGAAGCCTCTGATGTAGATGTTGCCATTGCCACCCAACTGCCAGGTTGGATCATGGCAGACCACTCTCCCAGAGAATTTCCAGGCACTGTTAGGCGTTCTCTTGAAATTCCATGGGATGGAATCATCTGAACTTGCCACTCACCGCTAGAAATGCATGTCTGGTCGGGATACGAAATGCTGCCAGAGATTTCAACCTCGCCGGCTGAAATCTCGATATTTTCGGTTACCGAGATTTCTCCGATTTCGATTGGGGAAGTCTGCGTTCCGAAGCCCTCTCTCTCTACGGTGATGTTCCATGAGCTTTGGACTGGAAGGAATGTGGACCAGACTCCGTCATTATCTGAAATTAGGTGATGAGTCGGGGAATCAAGGTTCCCGGTAATGTTTACTGAGGCATTAGAAAGACCCTCTGAGAAACCTGGGGCACCATCATCATCGAGGTCCCAGAATACCTTGCCACTAAGGCTTACTAGTTTCTGTACGGTCAAGAATACTTGGTGATTGGGCCCTACGGTGACACCGGATTCAACCAACGAAGAATTCTCCAAGAGAGTCATTACGCCATCTTGGTTGGTCTGATTAATCTCAACGGTCCACAAACCGGGTACAAGCCTTATTTCCAGGGGTTGATCAAATCCTCCGATCGAACTTATGAATGATCCAAGACCTTCTTGTGAAGATATCGTGAGATCAACCAACTCGGGTGCTGCCACATCCGAAGTTGATTGGAGGGTCACAGTAACAGAGGCAAGTTCGGCTGTCTGGAAGTTTGACCTGGATCCTGCCGTCGATTGAGAAGTGGAAATCGCCCTTCGCAATCCCTCATACACTCCCGAGTTTGTCTCGAATTCATCTACAATTACGATCCAATCTCCCTCTTCAATGTACTCAACCAACACTCCATCTTCGTTGGTAGTGTAAGTTTGTATCCAACCATTTTCGACGTTCTCGAGTTTAACTTCGTGGTTTTCTAGTAATTGGCCGCTCTCATTCCGGAATGTGATGTTAACTAACCATCTTGGTTCGAATCCCACAGAACGCTTGACTGTAGAAGAAGACCCGATCTCGACTTCGAAGATGTCATTTGTGTCATACAAGGTATCGAATGGATCGTCTGCAGAAGAGTTGGCCCTCTCAACAACTATTCGATACCTTCCCGGTTCAAGAGATACTTCCGCCAATCCTGTTTGAGTCCACTCCGAACCATCTCTTAGGACGGTGTAACCGGCACCATTGGGTGACAGGGGCTTAATCTCGAATGGATAGGAAACTGGAGTTCCATTGGATGCGTTGTTATCTCCTATATGATCGATGAAGAAATCTATCTCCACAGTACTATTTGTCGGAAGGACAAGGAGCTCGACCATCGGATCTGATGTGGTGTTGATTTCCTTGACTACGACATTGGCGGTCATTTCGCTGCCCGCTTCCAATGTGAAAGACCAGTTGCCCAGAGGCAGCAGCATGTCGAATCGTCCGAGGTCATCCACCTCTTCCCTCCAAACGGCGTCTGTTGTTCCGTCCAAGTTGTTTGCTTTGGCAAATACGGGAGTCCACCCGGAGAATCCTTGATTGTACGTGTTTCCTTCACGATTGAGGCTTACTTCTCCGAGGACCATTGTTGAGTCTGTGAGTTTTATTGTGATATTTTCCATCGAATCTGTCACTTGAAAGCTCGTTCCGTTGGAGAAGAATCCGCCTGCTCCGACCATTCTCTCCACGGTTGCATGGACAAAGGCACCTTGAGGAAGGATAACGCTGAATTCTCCGAATGAGTCAGTTACAGATTTGAGAGTGAAGCCTTGCCATTGGAACAAAACCTCCTGGTTGGTCACTCTGGACAACATTGGATCTGAGATTTCGTCACCCTTAACTGAGTCGATCACAACCCCACTTACGACCTGGCTAACCAAGAACTCGAAAGAGTCGTTTACATCGATACTCCCCATAGAAATGCGCTGCCACAGTTGCTTCTCATCACTGAGTGTGTAATTGAGTATCCAAATTCCTGGATTTAACTCGGCGTGGTAAGTCTTAGACTCATTGTCGAACATTGCTGTGACTGCACTTCTGGAAAGGTCCTCTGGTATGAATTGCAATTGAAGGTCATCGACACTGGTTCCGTCATCGGAGAGGGTGAATGTGATGTCAGATGTTTGAGGTACTTCAGAAGGGAAGGACACCAGGGATGCTAATCCGGATACGAATGAGAATGCATGGGAGATCTCTGGGAATCCGTCGTCATCGATATCTACCTCTGCTATGTAAGAACCTGGGACTATTGGTCCGACCTCGAAAGAACCACTTTCGTCAGGAATGATGAAACATGGTTGGGTGATGACGCCATGGCACTCTTCATTGGAATCCTCACTAGAGCCATTGATTGAGAAAATCGAAACCTCACTCGACAATGGCCTGCCAGTGAAAAACGAGACAGTTCCCTTGATCGCGCCTCCAGTGATAGATACCGGAGTCTGAATCTCAGAAGAAGTCAGGGGGATTACGAATGGTTGCGCGATCTCCACAGGATCCCCGGTTCCGAAATCCACTGAAACGACGTACTCGCCGGGAAGGGCGTCGACGATGTGGAAGGAACCAGGTCGGACCATAGGCCCACTGAACGATCCGTGGCCCGAGAAAGTACCAGTTCCATTAATTGTCCCAAATGTGACAAGGTCATCTGAAGGAGCCGTGGCGAAGTTACCTGAACCGATGAATGTGGCCTGTGAGAGCTCCCTGGTGAATTCACTGACTCCCTGTGATGTGAACTTTCCAGAGCCGTTTGCTATTCCTTCCAAGAGATAGTGGCCATCATCGTTAATGCATGCATCAGAACCCTCGGGGACTGAATCTCCAGAGCAATCTGGGAACTCGCCCAATAGTGTGCCATCGATCATACCCTTTCCAGAGAATTGCCCCTCTCCAGTAATGCTGTGGTTATCGAATACAGCTTGAGTATGGGTGCCAGTGAAGTCGTGAACAGATACTGCCCCCATGCTCTCCATAGTTCCCTCTCCCAGGAATGTGACCTCTCCTGTTCCACTGAATCTCAAGTCTTCCCCAACCATGCTCCCATCAGAAGTCATGACCTCATAGGGTTGGATCACTACGTCTACTGAAGAAGGAGTGAGGGTAATGTTAGCAGAAAGAACGGGGTCCCCGTCGAAATCAAGTTCGCCCGACCATGAGAGTATCCCTGAAGCGGTTGATGGCGATACCGATATTGGAGCCTCGATTACGGATTGTCCATTGCTGTGTCCATCGGATCCAGAAATGTTCACTATTGTCTCAGAGAGCCATGTTGACCCGTAGACATTACCCAGGATTCCAGTTACTGGGTTTACCGCACGGTTCTGGGATGTCTCTGAGAAAAGTTCTGACATTAGGTTGGCGGAACCTGATAACAGGGATGTTCTGGCTGCATCCAAGTCTGGATCGCCTGTGAAAGCAGAGACTCGGATCTTTCCAGATGGAGCAGTGAAAGAGAAGTGGCCTTCCTCGTCTGCTTGTGTACTCCCAATGGGTATCCAGTATGTTCTGGAGTCGTTGTCAACGACATTGCCGTCTTCGTCCGCGGACTCATCTCCGCTGAAAGCGTCTCTCTCAATTAGGATCCTTGCATTGGGTACTGGTCCGACTCCATCTAGCGTGACAGTGCCCTGTAGTGTTGCGCCGCTGTAGTACTTCAGAATCTTTACATTTCTGTTGGAATCATAAATAGAGCCGCAATACTTGTCCACCTTTCCTGTTAGGGTGAATTCAGTATCATTAGCAGAAGATGAGGCTGCTGAACTGATTGAGAGCGTCTCTTCGTCGGAGTCATAATTGATAGTTGAAGTGTTCATGGGAATAACCCCCTCTTCCACTTGGGTCACCTTCCAAGGGCCTCCTGATTGAATCTGGGACCATCCTGATGAGAGACTGTCCTCCGAATAGAGTGAGACGTCCGAAAGTTGAGAACTGCCCGCTACTGTTGAAGCAGAACCTGTTATCTGAATTTCTTCGCAGGAAGTACCGTTTGTCGGATCGTACCAGTTGGATAGTACGAAGTGGTTCATCATTGCCCCTGGAAGTGCCATTGCCCCCTGCAAATAGCTCCCTGGGGTTCCCGTAATTGAGTTTGGTAGAATCCAAGTAGAAGGCGTGTCGGCATCCCCAACTTGGCCACTTATCGATGGAAGCCCCAACGTGGAAGTCCCGTACCCGACATATGTCCTTGCGATCATCGTGTCGAAGAAACTGTCCAGATGCTGATATTTCATATCCGTCATCTGAATCATGTCCTCGGCAGTAGATGCTCCGGAAGCCTGAGCCTTGAGGTCCTCTAAGTACGTGCTTTGGAACTCCTCAGGCGTATGATCGCCCTGGTTTGTTTCGTAAGTTGTTGTAATGTATGAGTCGATGTCGAGTCCAGAAAGATGGGTTGGAGCATGGAAGATTCCAGTAGTTTGTCCCCTATGGTACGACTGATAGTCCTGGTAGTACATCCCTCCAAGTGGATATAGCCGGTTATCTACAGCGAAGTACCGAATCTCGTGGTTCCTCGAGGTTGTGCTCCCATGCGACTCTTCGTAATCTGAGACCTCGTACGTGTCGATTGATGAGATTCCATCATATATCTGTACGAGATCATCGAGCGAGAAGGCAGTTATTAGGAACGCACGAGCCAATCCGAACCTGGCATTTGTCCTGTGGAGAGCGGTCGAGAGATCATCGTAGTCGTCAATGATGTCTCTGGTATATCGGTATCCTGCCATATCGTAGTGACTTGCGTCATCGAATTCTGCCAATTCGAATTCGGATGATGACCCGCGAGCCTGATCGAAGAGTGCCATTGCCTCGGATGAATTGGTGGTGGCTTCACCGAATGGTTCCCCGTTTACCAATACAACATAGGTATCCAAACAAGGATTGGAGCATGTCAGCCCATTGCTGTCCAGGGATTTACCCTGAAGCAATTCGGAATCCCCATATTCCGCAACGACAGCCATCAAACGGTCTTGGACAAACCCCTTGTTGTTGTTGGAAGTGATATCTTCGAACTCCTGGACCTGTTCTGGAGTCATGTGCCCTCCTAGGACGGATAGGAAGGAATCGCCTAGTTGGCCATTGTTGATGCTCTTGTCACCCATCGCTAAGGTTGTTATGAACAGCGAAAGTGTATCTTCCTGGCCTCCCGATAGTAGCATTGCCCCACTGTTTGGTATTCCAGATTGGAAGTTGTCGGCAACCGTGGGATGCTGACCGGAAGCCAGGGCTTGGAAACCATAGTCCCACCAGGAAACGAAGGCGGGACGATCGCTGAATGGCGTTTCGCTATCCTGCTGAGAGAGCCAATCGTATGCCTCATTCCAGCCCTGTGAATTGAAGCTTGGGCCGAAAGTACCCATGTACCATAGGCCAGAATCGCTTTGGTCGTACGTCTCGCTATTCATGACTGAAAAGAGACCTAGCAAGTCTTGTCTCAGTATGTCCGGGACAATGTCGTATAGGCTCTGATCGATTTCGTTTGCAGACTGGTCCCCTCTTGGGATTCCAGCATCGATCCCATAAGTCGCATGTTGAGATGTGATGAGGAGCAAAACCATGACCATGGCCGGAACTCCTGGACGTGCTTTGGTGGCCGGCCATAGAGACTTGAAACGGGTCCTTGGAGTCCCAATTCCAGAGTTTCTCCATACCTTGGTGAAGGCTGGTAAACTTGCTGCCCCCCATAGCATGGAAATCCCGATTCCCCCTACTACTGCAATTACTGGGGTGGCGTTGATTATGAAACGGCCGGCTGACCATGCCATGTATGTTGCGATAATGGTCCAGAGTCCAAGAAGAGTTAGATCTGACTTATTCTTCCTACTGCCTCTCCACAATAGCAAGAATGCGCAACCTATTGCGATTAGAGCCACTATGGGACCGTAAGATGCGAAAAGAACACCCCTCTCAGGAGCTTGCGCCTCACCGATAGTTCCGAAGATCTTGTTCTTGGAGAAGTAAAAACCGCCAGTAAAGAGAATGTCCCATCCATTGAAAAGATCTCTAACCTGAAGAATGTATAGCAAAGCGAGGATCGAACCGAATAATGCGCTACCCCCTAGGACTACCAACAACCAAGGCTTGTCCCTGAATGAGCTAGACACCCATCCCATGGCAAATGTGAATCCAATTATGTAGAACATAGGTTGCATTCCACTGGGTGCGAAAAGGAGATTCATTCCCGGCCAAGCATAGAATGGAGTCGGTATGAGGATTGCGACTAGCATCATTTGAAGAGCCGCAGAGGTGAATTGAAGGCTATCCCTTCCTTTGAATATGTTAATCGCAACTTGGAATGAGTAAGCTAGGAAGAGGATTCCCGGACCGTAAACGAATCCTTTCCACCCAAGGGCCATGATTGAGAAAGCGATTCCGGCCATTGATGCATTTGCCATCAATGAAGGGTTCCTCTTCCACGTCTCCCTCATTCCTGCGAAAATGTACAGAGGGTTTGTGCTAGTTGACTTGAAGATTTTATTGTGATCGATATGCTCGATCGCCCTGATCCAATAGTAGAATGCGATGGCCAGGAAAAGCATTGCGAAGGAGTCGTGGTCCGACATTGCGAATGTTGAGCGGCTCATGTGACCTGGCATTAGGGCTATCAGCCAAGCTGCAATGATGCCAGCCCTCCTGCTGTGTGCGCGTGAGGCTATCCCAGCAATTGGGAGGACTATCAGGGCGCCGTAGACTGCGGGTAGTGCCGCCATGGACCACCACACTGCTTGGTCGGCCGGCATTTCAAGAATCCAAGAGAGAGCCAGACCACCCAGGGCTAGGGACCAAGAGAAGAGCGGGGGCCTTGGATTAATCCCCCCGGATGGGTAAGCCCTATCATGATCGAAAATCAGATGGCTCCTCTCAGCGATAACATAGTCCACTACTCTCTTCATGTACCAGGGGTCGGAACCACCAGTCATGTCCCATAGCCCGGTTCCATTCGCATTCATTGCCGGGATTACGTTCCATGCGGTTCTAACGATGAGTGCTATCAAGAAAGCAAGAGAAACCATAACTGCGTAGGAGTTGACATCCCACCAGACTCTGAAGCCGCTCCTCTCCCTTCTAGGGGCGATATCTCCGAAAACTCCTCTGGAAGCGAAGAAGAGGGTGAAGAAGTTCATCCAGAACCATAGGAAGAACCAGGTGAAGGAGCCAATGAATCCGTCCTCGGAGAATAAGGATGGTAGTTCGTTACCAATCTCATGAATATGGCCAATGGAGTAAAGAATCCAGTTCACTGCCAGTAGTGCACCCAATACGTGCCATCCCTCTGCTCTGAAGAATGCATGAATGAAAATCACTAATGCAGAGAATGATGCCCATGCCAATCCAATGTGGTTCTGCTGAGAGAAATCCTGGAGAGAGCCAATCTGGCCAATCCAGATTAGTGGAACCAAGAAGCTAGCGAAGACTAGGGATGCGTATACCCCTACCTCTGGGTTCTCCCTAATGTTTGGAAGATTGGCCATTAGATTCCCCTTGCCCCGATTCTCCATTGTCCCCCTTAGTCCGACCATCACAAGGAAACCGAGTGATATTGAAGAGAGCCAGAATGAGAAGAATGCAGCTCCGATTGATTCCCTGACTGTGTCTATTACAGCAAGAGAGTCACTTTGAGCGATAATGAGCCCCCCTGCATAGAATGCCGCAAGGCGCATCCCCAGAACAATTGAGAGGAAGGTGGCAGACTCTTCAAATCGTTCTGATTCGTTTAATGACGCTGAAGCGAATCCAACGAAAACGAATGTGGCAACGAACATATGGTTGAAATTTTCTGAATCTGCTAAATTTGCGGATATTCCTATTAGCGATAGGGCGAGAGTGATAGCGCCGACACGAAGGGCTCCGGAATCAAGAGGTAACAGCCAGGAAGTCCTGCCAATACATGCCGGAATTAGCACCGATAGTGAGATTAGGATGGCTGTAGAGAGGAAATCGCCGTCAACTTCTCTGCCTTCCAGAGAGGAAGCGACGATAGCCAATCCAAGTAGTGCCAGAGTGATAGCAACTGGTGCGACAAGGTTGTTGAATTGAACAACTTGAATTGTATCTTTCTCCTCTTCCATCCCATCCACCGGACCTATTTGCCAATGACTCAGCATCGCGCCGACCAAAACGCTTGTTTTAACCGTTCGTAGAACGGATTGGTAAAAGAACCCCTAGATTGGTGCTATTTTTCATCACGGAAGTGCACGAAAACCGATGTCTTCTCTATAATGGGAGCCTTCCAGTTCGATTCCCCCAATTATCTGATATGAGGCCTCCAATGCCTCACCGAGTGTAGGCGCAATTCCAGTTGCCGAGAGCACCCGCCCCCCAGTTGAAATTAGTTCTCCTGAATCTTTCCTGTTTGCTCCAGCAAGATGGACAAAACCGAGAACCTGTCCTTCTTCTATTGTCGCATCCCAACCTTCGATCAACCTACCAGAAAAAACATCCCCAGGATATCCCTCTGATGCTAAGACAACTGTTGCAGCGTGGACTTTTTTGAATTCAACATCAATGTCTGCAAGATTTCCCTGCGCGGCTGCAAGAAGAACCAGTCCCAAATCTGACTGGAACAACGGAATAGTGACCTGGGCCTCCGGATCTCCCAGCCTTACATTGAACTCGACAACACTCGGAGCTCCATCTTCATCAATCATCAGACCAACGTATAGGCAACCACGATAGGGTATCTCCGAATTTCTTAGATGGTGGTGCATTGGTTCTACTATCTCTTCCCTTGTTCTGGCCAATACTGATGGCGTTACGACTGGGGCGGGCGCATATGCACCCATCCCCCCGGTGTTTGGGCCTTCGTCATTATTTCCTACTCTCTTGTGGTCCTGGCTTGCTGGAAGCATCACATAGCCAGACTCGTCCATGATCACTAAGACTGAGGCCTCCTCTCCTGAAAGATGCTCTTCCATGAGGACAAAACCATCTGTCTCAACCCCATTTCTCAGTGCTTCATGCGCGTCTTTTCTCGAGGAGGTAACAGTAACTCCCTTTCCTCCCGCGAGTACGTCTCTCTTGATGACCCATGGGGGTTCAAATGATTCCAAGCTGGCCTCTATTGAGTCAATTTCATCAATCCTCTCGAATCTCCCTGTTGGGACTCCGAGTGACTCCATGATCGTCTTTGCATAAGTCTTGGATCCTTCTAGGAGTGCTCCCTCGGAATGAGGGCCGAAGCTGGGTATTGATTCCTGTCTTAGCCTATCTGATAGTCCATTCACTAGTGGTGCCTCGGGACCAACAACAACCAATGATACCATCAATTGCTTTGCTAGGCTGACGATTCCCTCGATGTCAGAAACCAGGATTCCGTGATTGGTGGCTACCATTGATGTGCCAGCATTTCCAGGTGTGCAGTGGACTGAAGAAACGGAATCACTCTGAGAAAGACCCAGTGCCAATGCGTGTTCTCGGCCACCAGAACCAACCACCAATACTTCCATTCCGGCCATGATTCGTGCTCGCTATTCTAGTGATAAAGTTCACACATGAGATTTTTCCTAGTATGGCACCGACTTGAGCCCCAATCGAAATCCGATGATATTGAAAGACCTGTGTAGAATTGGAGTTGCAAGGAGGAGTACTACCATCCCCATTAGGAGTTCGGAGCTACCCACAATGGACGGTGCGAGTAGGAATTGTCCGAAGACGAAAGCAGAGGCTGCGAAAGGGATGGTGTCAAGCAAAGGGGCCTTTGAACTGACGCTACCTTCCCTCTTGTGCCCGAGTCTCCGCTTGACGAAGGAACCCGCTGAGTCCCCCACCATGCACCCCAATCCAAGTACACAGCCGATTGTGAATGCGGTAACCGATTCCCCTCCGAAGTAGAACCACGCATCCGAGATCTCTGAGGAGTTTGTCCCATATGTCGAGAGGGGGTCGAGGAATGGAGCCGAATCAACTGAGTTTCCATTCGAAATTGAATGAGTTAGGACTCCTAATAGTCCACCTCCAATGGTTCCCCCAATTAGGCCATTCCAGGTCTTTCCATCGCCCAAAACTCGATTCCCATCTGACATCACCCTGCCTCCATCAATAGTGAAAACGGGGATTCCTGTCAAATCTGGAATCCACTTCCCCCCTAGCATTGCTGCAGTGTTGGAAAGATATCCCGGGAGATATAGCCAGAGCACCAGAAGTGGTGCGATTAGGGGGTCATCCCAAGGAAGTGAATCCGAAGACATGACTGTGGCAGTGAAATTCGGAGGATGAACCTTCGCACGATTGTGGGAGTGGAAAATCTGTAGAAAGATTGAGCCCGCAGGGGTGATATTCATGGCCCTCTGTCGTGACGGATTGGCAATGAACAGAAGAAATCCGATTATGTTGTGCCTCGTACTATTATTCTCAGTGGCCTTCATTCCGAGTAGTGCCGTAGCGGAAGGGGATGACATCATCATCGAGTCGAATATGACTTGGTCGAACGACATGACGCTGTCTCAGAATGTCAGAGTAGTAAACGGGGGTTCACTATCTTTCGTTAATTCGCAAGTAGATATTAGCAGTGGAGTCAATATCTTTGTCGATTCAACATCTTCGTTGTCTCTGGAGAATTCAGGAATAAGTGCAAGCCAACCCCCATCTGGATTAGCCGGATTCGGATATTGTGACGAAGGGAACAGATCAGCAGTATTGGCCTCTTCATCCTCCAACCAGAATGTTAGGATGTATCTAAGACCTATTCAAGGATTCACGCTGGACGGCGTAGTTGCTCATTTTGGGAACGACACTAAGGATCTGAGTGGCGATGAGGACTTCATTCCGCTCGGAAACGGCCCGGTTGATGCTTGGGTGGGGTTTACTGGCCCGCTTTGCCATCCGATTTCACTTAGCGAGATCAGTGTTGAGAGGGAGGGGCAGAATCGGACGTGGGTCAATGCTGCAGATTTATCGCATAGAAATATGATGGTGAATGGCGAACCTGGTTTCACTATCGATATTGATGGTTCCATGGAGTCAATTTCCTCTTCATTATTCGGGGGGCAGATCTCCTCATCAGGAAGTGTTCACATCAACGATTCATCTCTTGATAGGGTCGGACCCATCATACTTACTAGCGATGATGCAGGAATTCACCTAGGGGGGAATACGCAATTCACAAACAGCACAGATGACCATGACGTCAGGGCAATGGCATATTCATCAATCATATGGGGGGAAGGTGTGAGCGGTTCCGGCGGATTGACCGACAAGTGGGAGAGGAGGATATCCAGGCAGAGTCTTTCCTTCGATGCGATGTTCGTCACATACGATATCACCGGGATGCACAAATTTCCTAGCTATTCAAACTTCAGTAACGAAATGGGAGTTTCCTTCATCGATGGTGGAAGGGAGAGAGTGGTCGAGATAGCATGGTCAGAAGACAACACTTGGGAGGAAAACCCGATCTGGAGTGAGCAGGCGATTGTCACCATTACAGACTACAGAACTGCATGGAATCCAGAGGAGTCAGGCATAGGAGACTATGGAGGGGGGCAATTCGAACTTGTCTGGGATTCTGAAGTAAAGGTGGAAAGCGGAACTCCGATGGTGATTTGGGATAGTCTTTCTGTGGTCGGAGAGGACGGGGCACTGAACGGTGCCTCCGTCGGTGATTCTGTGAATGTTGATGCAGAAATCTCGAATTCAGGGTCTGCAGCTGCATCATTGGCAATCAATTGTGAGGATCTCAGTACCAATGCTACGGCGCAAATCTCACCTTCATTCCCTAACGCAGTAATAGGGCCGGGGGAGAAGGTTACGATTTCTTTCAGTTGGAGGGTATCAGTTCCCGGTGAGGACTCGATTTCATGCAGGATTCTGACACCGACTCAACTCGTGGATGAGTTCGCATTCGGAGGGGGGCAGACGACTAGTCAGAGTGTTAATTGGACGATGGTCGATGATGAAGAGAGTTTCACAATTATTCCAGCCCTTATCGCCTTAGCAATAGCAGCATCTGTAGGGGGTTACTTTCTATTCTCAATATACAATGAGAGGGAAGAGGACCAAGATGAGGATTATCAGAGAATTCCCTGAGACATCGTAGATTCTGCGATCTTCAGGAAACCGGCGATATTGGCGCCAGCAACGTAGTTTCCTGGCATGCCGTACCTCTCAGCAGTCTCGAAAGCATTCTTGTGGATGTTCACCATGATGCCCTCGAGTTTCTGATCGACCTCTTCCCTGGTCCAGCTCATTCTCAGGCTATTCTGACTCATCTCCAAACCAGATGTTGCGACTCCACCGGCATTGCTAGCCTTACCTGGTGCGAAGAGAATGCCATTCTCTTGCAAAACCTCGACTGCTTCTGCAGTGCATGGCATGTTTGCCCCCTCGGCCACCGCAATTGCTCCATGCTCTACGAGCATCTGAGCCTCTGCAGCGTTTATCTCGTTCTGAGTTGCGCAAGGAAGAGCGACGTCGACATTGGTGCTCCAGAGTTCGTTATGATTTGGCTCGGGCTTTGATTCTGTGTACTCGACTCCGTCAAAGTGTTCTGCATACTCCTTCATTCGCCCTCTTCTGTTGTTCTTTAGATCCATAACCCAAGCAAGCTTCTCACGATCGATACCAGCAGTATCGTAGATGTAGCCACTGCTATCTGACATGGTGACTGGCTTGCCGCCTAGGTCTAGGACCTTCTCGCAGGCGAACTGAGCTACGTTGCCCGAACCGCTGATTGCGACTGTTGCCCCAGCAAACGACTTGTCCTTGGTTGCCAGCATCTCTCTTGCAAAGTAAACCAAACCGTATCCCGTTGCCTCTGGCCTGATTAGAGAACCCCCGTAGGAGAGTCCCTTGCCAGTTAGAACTCCAGTGAACTCGTTTGCAATTTTCCTGTACATTCCGAATAGGTATCCAATCTCCCTGCCACCTACTCCGATGTCCCCAGCTGGAACATCTAGATTAGCGCCAATATGCCTCCAGAGCTCGCTCATGAATGATTGACAGAATCTCTTTACCTCTGAGTCCGACTTCCCTTTGGGATTGAAATCTGAACCTCCCTTTCCTCCACCCATTGGCAAACCAGTTAGGCTGTTCTTGAACACCTGCTCGAATCCCAGGAACTTCAGAATTGACAGATTGACACTTGGATGGAACCTAAGGCCTCCTTTGTAAGGCCCAATAGCACTGTTGAACTGGATCCTGAAACCTCGGTTTACGTGGAGGTTTCCCTCATCGTCGTACCAGGGCACCCTGAACTGGATTACCCTCTCAGGCTCAACCATACCTTGTACAACGTCAATGTATTCCGGGTACTCAGAAATCACCGGCGCTAGGCTGTCGAGTACTTCTTCGACGGCCTGATGGAACTCTGGCTGGTCTGGGTCTCTTGCTGTCACTGTCTCGTAAACTGATTTTATCGCATTGTCCATTTGGTCACCAACGATTATGTTGAACCCTGATTGGGCGGGCGCCCCTGCCTTTGTTACCCTTTTCAATGTTCCAAGTAAGCAATCAGTCAATGTGGCGTTATTCGAACAGTATCTGATTAGCGATTTCGGCCACTCTTTTCTCGTTTCCTGGCAAAGTCATGACGTAGACTGCTTCTTGACTGACTTGCCTCTTTCTCAGTGCTTCGGCCATAGGGGTGACTTCCTTGAGCCACCTAGTCTTGCCATCATCGCCAAATACCTTGACATCGACTTGAGCCATTCTAGGCTCGGAGAGAAGGAGTTTCACACTTGGGACATCGATTGCAACATATCCTGGTTCCAGACCTGCACGGAATGCTATCTCATCTTCTATTTCCCTCCTGACACCCAATTCATTGGCTATTGATGCTAGCCTTTCTATCTGCTCGGGTCCCATGTCATCCTTCCTACGACTCAGGCAAACTTTCAGCAAGTTCCGATACTTGAGTCGTGTAATCATGTCCCTAGAGAAACCACCTGCCTTGTCAAGAGCCCCCCAAATCTCCGCGTCTACTCTCCTCTGAAGATCGATAGAGTCCGGCAATGCATCGCCTGCCCTCTCGACTGCACGAGAAAGCATTACCTCTGTTACTCGTGTAACTCTGTGGAAGTAAACCGCACTGTACATTAGTCCCCTGGCAACCAACATGCCCTCTAGTGCCGACAGGCCACCCTGCTCAACAACAATGTCTCCACCCTGACTACGTAAGCACTCAATTAGTCGGTTGTGGTCAACCACCCCATGCTTTACTCCTGTGAAGTGTGAATCTCTCAGCAAATAGTCCAGTTGATCGCAATCTACTGGTCCGTGAACAAGTTGTGCCAATGTCTTATCCTCCCCAGAGAAATCCTCTCTGCCCTCTGTCCAACTAAGCAATGACCTCTCCGTCCCTGATGCATCGGGGCCGGTGATCAGTGAGGAAACTAGCTTTGGATCTAGGCCATTATCCTCCAGAATACCGGGAATTGATTTCCTTTCGTCTATTGACTCTCCTTCTCCATCAACGATTACGTCATATTCCCCGAGGATGATTCCTTTTGTGACCTCCATGTGATCCATCCCCCCTCTATCGGCCAGAATATGCTCCAATGTGTGCGAGTAGGGGCCATGACCAACGTCATGGAGCATAGCAGCGACCTGCAGGGTGTCCGTGTCGATACTTTCCATTGAAAGGGAGTCGGCCATTCTACCTGCGATGTGCGAGGCCCCAAGTGAGTGCTCAAACCTAGTATGATGTGCACCTGGGAAAACCAAATGAGCCAAACCTAGTTGCTTAATGTGACTTAGTTTGTTCATCTCAGGAGTGGAAAGGAGATCCTGAGCAACTCCCTCGAGTTTGAATTGGCCGTGTATTGCATCGTTGATGACTTTCACAGTTACACCATGCGATGCCAGACGACCATGTGCCTTGAATCGCTCGTTAGGGGCCATCAATAGGATGTTTCCATAATATCATTATTGTATTTCATTTGCATTTCAATTGCAATACAATTATATCCTGTACGCGTCTCTCGCAGACTCAGGAGGAACAGGAGGTGCCCGGCAACAGTCCAATGGTTTCGCTGAGGATTCCAGAGGACCACCTGCTGGAACTAGACAGACTCGTGGGCTTCGATGGGATGAGAAACAGGTCCGACGTGATTAGAGAGGCAGTGAGGCGGATGCTGTCGACACCCCTTCCTGGAAAGGGAGATCGAGTGGAAGTGGACCTAGGCCCGGAGTTAACTGTCAGGCTGAGGGACTACTGCAAGATTGTTGGTGAGCCGGCGGATGTTGTTCTAAGGCAATCTGCAAGGGAGATGATTCGCAAGGAGATGATCGAAGGGGCCACAGTAGTGGACCTACTGAGAAAGCGCATGGATGAGTTGCGCTTCAGACACGATGAGGATTCAAACGCTTAGGAGAGAGAGATATGGGCGAAGTTGGGATGCACAGGGAGAACTCGGGGGAGCGGCGTGTCCGCTCCCCCAACCACCAATCAAGCGATGCCAGGAGATTTGGCAACGGACTGAGGAACATCAGAGACAGGGCGAAGAAGCTTAGCAACGCAGTTGGTTACGACCCCAGCGAAGCCCCTCGTATCGCCAGGAAAGCAGATCGGAGTTAGAACTCAACACACACACCGTCCCGCACCACGCGTGCGGGGCAACCCGAATCATCCCAGATGGAATGCTATGAATTGGGATGCAAACTTATGGACGGTCAATTCCCCAGTTCATCTCCATGTCTGGTGAAGGAGTGTCCGATGGCAGTCTTTTCTTCGCTCATGAGACTCCTAGGGAGTCCCAGATAGGGATGATTTCTGATGGTATTGACGCATTGAAGAATGGGGGTTTCCTACTTGCGGCAGCACCCACCGGTATTGGAAAGACAGCAGCAGCGCTGGCATCCGCACTCAATGCTGCGAATCAAAGTGAAACCCCAGAAATTCCAAAAATTATGTTTCTGACAGGGAGGCAATCCCAACACAGGATTGTTGTTGACACGATTCGTGAAATCAACAAGAGGCTGCCACCTGGATTCTCCAGAGTGAAAGTAGTAGATATCATTGGGAGAGAGGGGATGTGCAAAGTAGTGGACAGGTCCACAGGGAAATGCAATTGCGAAATAGGAGTAACTGAGTCAGAGAGGAGGTTCCTGAGGGCAGATTTGGAAGAGTTCATCCATTCCGAACCACGGCATGTTGATCAGGTTCTAAAGAGAGTCAGGAAAACGGATGTGTGTGCATGGGCAACTGCCAGAGAGGCGGCAAAAAACACCAGGGTAATCGTCTGTGACTACAACCATGTTTTCGTAGAGGGAGTCAGGGATGCTTCACTCCCAGTAATGGGCGTAGATTTGGAAAATACAATTCTAATCGTCGATGAGGCACATAACCTTCCGGATCGGATTAGGAGTGGCCTTGAGAGGAGAGTTACCGAGAGGGTTTTCCAAAGAGCTTTGTCTGATGTTGAAGAATACAAAGAGAGCATGGAGAAAAGAGAGGCGGATTTGGAGATGCCTGAGTCAAATCAGCTTAGAGAAGCGAAATCTCTGGAGAAGCAAATCCGAGCATTGAGGGATGATGCGGGCATGAGGGAGTGGTTCGAAGAAAAGAAAGCCGAGAATAAACAGACAAAAGGGGACGACGTAAGAGTGGCCACTCAAGATTTCCTAGATGTTGTTTCAAAGGCTATAGGCGGGATTCTAGAAGAAGATCCCGAGGACGATATATCTCGTCTGAGGATGATGATTGCACGATTGTTGTCAGTCGTAATCGAAGAAGATGAGGATTCGGAGGAAGATGAACAGAATGACTGTACGAGGCTTTCTGAGATATTGGAAATTTGTATCAGATATAGAAAAAATTCCGCATTGGCCTTAGTCTTCGATGAACTGCTCGATGAGCCAAGGGTGACTAGTCATCTACTGGATCCGAGTGTAGTTGGTGAACCAATCTTCGAACAATGCCGAGGTTCTATACTGATGTCTGGAACCCTATTCCCTCCAGAAATGTACGCAGAGATACTAGGCATACCGAGGATTCGTTCTTCATGTATTGAGTATTCTTCGGGGTTCCCCTTGGGCAATAGACCAGTACTAATTGCTAGTGATGTGACAAGCAAGTACACTGAAAGAGAGGGGAGCTTTTCATCAATAATTAGCCATGTAAAGTCGGTAATAGACAACACGGAAGGAAATGTTGCGATTTTTGCCCCCAGCTATTCTATGCTCGATAGGATTCATGGGGAATTTGAGAATAGTTGGAGTCCAAAGAAAATAATCAAGGAAGAGCAGCGAATGAGTAAATCGGGAGTAGAGAGTTTGATCTCTAAACTCTATGAGCATAAGCAAATGGGTGGATCTGCTCTTTTCGGGGTCCTGAGCGGAAAGCTTTCCGAGGGGATTGATTACTCGGAAAATGTTCTGAGTGCTCTGGTTTGCGTTGGTCTTCCTTTGCCACCCCCAAGCGCCAAACAAGATGCCTTGCTAGAGTACTATTCGAAGAAGTATGATAGGAATAGGGCATGGAAGTACGCAAGTCTACAGCCAGCTGTTAACAGTATTCTTCAGGCCCTCGGAAGGCCAATTAGGAAGAAAGAGGACAGGGCGATTGTTATTCTCCTAGAGAAGAGGCTTCTGGAGAAGAGGGTCAGCGAATGTATGCCCGCGATGCAGAAGATGCGGACATCGAAACCTGAAAGAACAGCAGAGCGAGTCAAGGCGTTTTTCGAGATTTGAACAACAATGGGTTCATGCGAGTGGATTAACTGGGCAATGCATGGAATGGACTAGGGTTGATGTCCAATCGGACGCAGAAATAGAGTCAATTGGTGGTCTTGCCGATCTGAAGGTAGGTCTTGATACAGATGCAGAGTCCATGCATCGGGGATTCCTAAATGAGTTACCTCATCTCTCTGAAGTAATGGGGGTGCATGACTCATTAGTCTCTGAAATCGAGTCTAGAGTCCTAAGCGAGTCTGTTTCCACTTTGGGCGAGTTTGTCTCTGAGTTCGGAGGGGAATGGTCGGAATCTGAGATTAGACTACCTTTACTAGCTACCAACAAGAGTGAGTTCACCATCGACACTACGAACGACGATGATTATCAGATTGTAAGAGTTATTTCTCCGGAGAGGTTTGGAGGATTGATCAGGTCATTCCGGCTACCAAGGGAAAGGCGCGTTTCAGAAGCATTTTGGGAAGGGGAGTTCATTACAATCAAGTTGGATTGAGTCACTCCTCAATCTCCAAGCGTAAATCCCTGGCTGGAATGTCTTGAATCGCCTCAATCTCCTGCATGACCGAAGAGAGAGCTAGTTGTGCGTTGTCCCTATGAGTGTCTCCAAGAATGTGACTTGAGTATCTGGCCTCCTCGAAAATTCGATCCAAAGACACCAAGGAAGCCTCGCTGATTGGCAGAGCCTCTCTGATTGCGTGCTCGAACTCTCTAACTGTCTCGAAGTTCCTTCGTAGAAAACCTCGGCGCATTAGAACTGAACACATATTCTCGTAGCATAGGAAGATAGCTCGTCGGTATTCATCGCCAGATGCCAGCATCTCCACGGTCTGACCCAAAACCTTGGCTAGTTCCCTGATTGTTGATTTCCTCTTCGTATTGAAAGCGATGGCGCCGATTGCGATGGCGATTGCTGCTACCAACAGTGCACCGAATGCAACAGTTGCGCTGCCAAAGAGAGAGTCGTCCTCTTGTTCCTCGTAAGATATGGCGATACCCGAAGAGGGCAGCAGAGCGAGGCTCCCCGGATCGATGAACTCCGAGTCCGAGCCAATCATCACACTTAGGAGACCCCATCCCTCTGGTGGAAGCGATTGTTCGGACAAGGAGGGCAGGGGGGCCATTGACTTGAATTCGTACAGGAAGACACCGTCTTCCCCGGTTAGTTTAGAGACTGAGAAATGAGTAGTGCTGCCATTCATCAGGCTAGCAGTTAGGGAAAGTCCCTCCAGTGGAGCGCCGGTATCCCTAGCAGTGGCATTTACAGTCCCCCTAATCAGCCTCTGACCGTTTGAGAGGTCCAATTCAGAGTATACGAAGTCAACCTCTATCATTACGAGAATCTCGATTTCCTTGGAAACGCCATTCAGGAACCTCGACTGGTCGGAATCGACAACTATAGTGATGATGTTCTCACCTGGATGCATGAATTCCTGGGCCTTTGCTCTAATCTGGAAGTTCATCGTACTCGGATTATCCCACGGCCCTGAAGTGATTGGGAGGTTGGATTCCCCCCAAGTTAGGCTCATGGATAGGTTGGCGAAGATTGCGGATTCGCCTCCTAGCTCCCTTACGAGTCCCTGTATCATTATCGAGCTGGATGGAGACGCGTCGCCTCGAATGATCGTGTTGGTGATTGGTTGTACCTCGACAACGATGTCTGACAGGACAAAGACCTGCGAAACTGCTCCTGTGGAGAGGTAGAGGAACTCGCCACCGAACAGGAAAGAGACGTTGTGAGAACCTCTGCTCAATGCGTATTGCACCCTATGGCTGTAGGAGAATACTCCTCCCTCTTCTGTGACTACCAATTCGACAGGGGTGCCGTCCAAAAGTACTGAAATCTCCCTTCCCTCAAGTCCTTGCTCAAAACCAGTGTCAGATTCGAAAAGTCTGCCACTGAAGTTCCAATGCCCTCCTCTAGTAACATACGTCTGTTCAACCTGGTGTGAAATTGAGGTATGGTAAGAGACGGTGAAATTCGACTCTATGATGCCCTGCCTGTAGAATCCTTGTGCTGGAGAAATTGCAGAAATGGAATGGTTCCCAATGTCCATAGAATCGGGAATCGTCCACTCCAATGACCAAAGACCGTTTTCCTGACTGCTAGTAATCCCCACTAGTACCCCATCGACGAAAATCTCGATTGTTTGGCTTCCTAGCCAACCATCCTCCAAGTTATCCTTGGCAGAACCCGAAATCAACATGGCGTCACCTACGGCAATTGGCCCTATTGGATCCATTGTGACGAAAACTGGGGAAAAGACAGTGAATACCACGGATGATTCTGATGGGAGTAGGAAATCCTCTCCAGCGAACCCTATGCCGATTACAATTGGCCCCAATGCCATGTCTGATGCAATTGGGACAAAACCTGTGAATGAACCGTTTACATCCGCAGATATTGCTGTTATTTCCTGCCCGTCTACCGACATGACGAGATCTCTACTTGGGATGGCTCGGCCGACGCCATCTGTCAGTACGCCCTCTACTACTGCTACCTCTGTTCTGTCAATTTCTGCAGGAGGGGTGGAAATTACCACTTGAGTTGGTTGGGTCACATTGAATGCCATTGAGTCAGAGGAACTCAAGTAGTATTCTGGATTGAGGGAGTCACCTTGGCCCATTGGATCTACCCAAGAAAATCCGCCTAGGAAATCTACTCGAGCCGTATGGGACCCGAAGTCCATTTCTGAAGGAATTAGGTATGTGATGGACCACTGCCCCGTGGAAGCATTGGAGAAAGTAGTGTAAGCTGGCCCAACGTCAATCCCATCAATGTACAGGTGAATCAGTCCGCCACTGGTGTTTCCTTCGGCCTTCAGGAGTTGTCCCCTTTCATCCAAAAGTGAACCGACCAGAGTTACCGACCCACCGGCTAAGGAGGGGGAGGATGCTTCTTTCAGGACTAGATTCGTGGGAGCCAGGACGATTACCCTTGTCCAAGTCTCATCACCAAGAAGGCCGGTAGTACCATTGATTCCTGAGAATGTTGCTGTGACCACCATTGGCCCGGGGTCTCTTTCTGGCCTAACAAGTATTGATGCTGAGGCGGTTCCGTTCGAATCAGTCAGTCCGCCCCATACGGTGATATCGTCGATTCTTACCACTATGGTGGCGGATATCACAGGCCCACCCGCGTTATCTATCAGGGAGAGAGAGATATCGAAAGCGTCCCCTCTGATTGTCCTGTTGTCAGGGTCAAGATCATCTGGGCTTTCTATAGTTAGAACCGAAAAGCCTCTGCTATCGAAGGTAGTAAATCCAGATGCAGAGGAGAAATATGTCACCTGGGGTGTAAAGGAAACATCCAATCCATGTGGACCTCGTGGGAATGATAAGTCGAGTCTAAGTTCCGCCAACCAAGTTCCGTCTGCATTGAATGTAACCTGGGAAACGATGAATGTACTTGATTCATCATCAATAGAGAATGTCAGTGTCGGATTCAGGGGATTACCAGAACTGTCAGATAGTCCCGAGCCGTTGCTAGATGTCAAAGAGCCTGTGACGTTGAAGAATTCTCCTGGAAGAGGGTTCGTAGTTATCGGATCTATTACCATCGTAGCTGTAGATCTCACTGTGATGGTATTCAGGGTCAGCACTGCTGGGTGGAGGTCAACTGAACCGTTGAAGACGAAGGTGACATTCACAAGTCCGAGTGGGTGGTCATGAGGAACTTCGAATTCGAAGGCAATGCTGCCATCAGCAGCTGTAACTCCGGGATCGAGCCAAGTATCATGGAAAAGGGCCCAAACTTCGAAGCCCGAAAGCGGGTTCTCGTTGTTGCTGAACTCCACAAGCCTAGTCGTAATGGTGATCGATTCGCCCCGGTCCACAATGGTATTCACAAACGGATTGGAGTCGACGAATTGGGAAATTCCCATCACTAGTATTGATGCATCCCCATTGCCAGTCAGGTAGAATGGTGTGGAGCCGTTGACTACGCTAACGACTAGGGTCCTGTCTCCTCTGAGGACACCGTTGCCTAGGGTATCGGTTGGAACTATGAGATTGAACGCTCCAGTCATATTCGTAGTTTGATTATTGATCAGAAGTTCTTCTGGTTCGTCGAGGAAGAATACATTGATGCCAACTGGGCCGTCCACGGTCCTATTGGCATCTACTGAATCCATCACATTGCCCACGAGGTTGAAGGATTGTAGTGCAGTAACTTGGGAAGGAATTGAGGTTATCTCAACTGAGCTGAAAACCTGTACTGTTAGATTCACGAAACTCTCGTTCCCGAGCCACCTTCCTGCTTCGGGCGTTGTAAGGTTATCAGAAAGGTCGTCAGCTGCGTGCACCCTAATGTCATAAAATCCAGGTGGAGCTGTGGAAGGGACAATTGGATCGAAGGAGACAATTCCTTCGGAGTCCGTAGTTCCGGATTGGAGTATTGTCTGAAGAGGTCCACCCCAGTCGAAGTAGAGATCCAAAGCCACACCAGACAGTGCTGCGGTTGGGTCCTCAACATCTGTTACAGCAGATTGGAGGATCAATTCTTCACCGGCAGTAACTATCGAAGACTGGGGGTCGGTCTCGACTACAAACTCCGTCTGCACTCCTAAACTGATTGTTGTTGGATCTCCTGCGTTGTAGTAGCTTCCACCCACTGGGGGGTTACCAGAGAAACTCAGAGTGACATCAATCTCATATACGCCCGAAGGAATGCCCTGTGGAATCTCGAATGAAAGATTGTATGCACCTGTTAATTCGTCCACCCAACCGTTTGCGATATTGAAGATCGTGGGGGCTGCTGGGAATCCGCCGGGAGTGGGGGGTAGGGTCGAGGGCACTAGAAGACGCACAGTTACTGAAGTGTTGTTTCCGGTAATCTGGTTCTGCAGCACCATATCTCTTGCGAATCCAGAGACCCAGTTTGTCGAGCCTCTCACTGACCAATCATTAGAGACGCTGGCAGATGCATTGGCCATTCCTCGGACCCTTAAAGCGTCCGATGTAGAATTGGGGCTAAGCCAAGTGGAGCCCCCATAGCTGAGGTTCCAATCATAGTCCCCAGGAATCATGCCAAAGGATGGGGTGAAGGTTGGAGTTACCCGTCCAGCGTCAGGATCGGTTTCGTTCCAAACGAGATCGTCATCGAAAATTAAGGTATATTCGCCATCAAATGGGGCAAATGACGAGCCAGTGTGATCCTCTAAGAATACGTCAACGGCATACTCCCTCCCCCTGATGGCGAAGGGAAGTTCGTAGTTGAAAACAACGAAACTACGTATCCCGTAGATATCTATAAATTGTTCTTGGTCATTCGAATTCAAGTCATCGGAGTCGAACTGCAGACGTACATCGACTGGACCCGCAGGGAGGGGGACGTCAGAGGCAGAGAAGGGCCAAACGATTGAGAAATCTCCAGGAGTGGAACTCCATGAGGAATCATTGAGGTACCATGTGGTCAACTCTTGGAAGGGACCAGATATGTCAGCTCTTCGCATCTCTAGAATCAATGTCCCATTTAGCGGTGTAGGAGATGGACCTCTACTCAGTACTGTGCCATTCAGATAGATATTGCTTCCAATCTCCAGAATCGAGTTATTCTGTCCTTGGGAATGAATCTCTACTGTTAGGTTCGGGGATAACGTGATGTTCAGCATGAAGGGTAGGATACCCGGAAGTGCGTGGTAAGATGGGGGAGTGGCGTTGTTCAGATCGTCGAAATGCCAACCTTGGAATGAAATTGCAGCGTCCATTAATCCGAGAGGTTCTGTCTCATCGATTGGAACTATGAACTCGTAATATCCCCCTCCGGATACTCCGGAAACAACCGACACTTCTCCATCTACATCCGAAGAGTAGTTCAGAACGACCTGCAGGTCATCCACAATTGAAGGGTCCAAGAAAGGTGAACTTGCCCAAGAAAGTTGTCCGGTTATTGACGAGTTGACTCCGATCCCTAGCATTGGTTGGCCTACTGGAATTGGACTGGTGATGGACAGGGATACGTCATCTGTGATATTGATTTGCCATGGCATGGAAATCCCTTGGATGCCGACATATCCCATCTCGGTGGTGAGGATTACCAAAGACCCGAAACCTGGTTGTATTACTTGAGGAGGTAGACCTGTTAGATTGAATGAGCCATTTTCATCCGTTGTCACATTGGCCACAATGTGCTCCAATATGGCGGCACTTCCGGGCACCTCTTCGGATTGACTGGGTTCGACGAGGTACATAGAGAGTGATATGTTATCCACCAGAGTCTGGTTTTCTACAAACTCCAAGGTCCCCGCGACCCAGATTTGTTCTGATGTCGTTGTATTCCTCTCAATTGACGTTGGCCCCCAAGACTCCACATTAACACTTACTTCAGACATCGGGGGACAAGCTTCGAAGGGAATCCAACCAAGATCTAGCTCACCTTGGTTCTGATTGGTCTGGAGATGAACCTCGGCCCATCTAGTGAAGTCTTTACCGTACACTTTGAATGCCTTGCCATCCCATGAGCCACCTGAAAAGCCAGTGACCTTACGTGCAGGGATGCCTGCCATCCTAAGCATAGTCACGAAGACCGAAGTAAACTCATCACAGTCTCCTTCCCTAGATGAGTTTAGAATCCAATGAGAAACATCACTATCTATTCCAAGGCCACTTTCCCTACCCGAACCGTAGTGATTCCTCAGGAAAGAGATTGTTTCATTACCGTTCACTATGAAATTCTGGATAGCGGTGACCTTTTCCCAAGCTGAGATTGCCCCCGACTGATCTAGAACATCCTGAGTGAGGTTAGCGACGAAACCTGAGTTGTTCAAGAAGTCTTGAGGTAAGTCCTTGCCGTAATCGGAATCAGCGAATGCTGTCGAATTCTCACGAATTACAGCAGATAGTATCACCTCTGGAGCGTTGACATACAGAGCTTCGATGACGGCACTATCGACGATTATGTCACGAGTGTAGTTGGAGAAGTTGAGACCGGCGGAACTATCCACCCATGCCGTGAAATTCACCACATTGTGAGGTTGTATGAGTTCCTGCCCGGGACCTACGTATCCAGCTTCATCGAAAATTATCTCCCAAGATAGTGGTCCTGAGTGATTCCAGAAAGACTGGTCTGCCACTCCTTGTTCTGTGGAGAATTCCGGAGTAACTTGGGTATTGCCCACGAGGGTGCTATTCACGCCCCACGAGACTCCGGTGTAGAAGTCATAGGTATGCCATCTCCAGTAGTGTTTGACGGTTGGATCTAGTCCCTCAGAACTATTGGTGGCAGTGAACATCAGTGCGTTCTCTTGTATGTCGTCAATGGGGTCGAAAGGATCGCCAGGAGAACCAATGCAGTCCAGAACCCAGAAATCCTCCGGGCATTCTTCGCCATCAGGGATGCCCCCCCCATCGGAATCAGGGTCGAGCCAGTCAGTTCCTATATCCTGCTCGATTAGATCTGGTATGCCATCTCCATCAGTATCGAGGGGGTTGATATCGTCATCAGGATTGTCTTGAGGGTTTGTCCCGTCTAGGTATTCCTGCCCGTCCTCGACCCCTCCATTGTCAGTATCTGCTACGTTCCAAAGAGTGAACCAAACGTCAGATGTGAAATTTCCTCCGAATCCAAAACCCCCGATTCCAAAAATCATTGAGCATCCTGTGGTATTCTCGAAATAGTTGTTGAGACCATCCTCATCGGAATCAAGGAGGTTGTGACAAGGCTCTCTTGGGTCAGTTAGATTCAGAGTTTCAGAAAGGTCATTGACCCCGTCGCCATCGGTATCGTATAGTGTCGGGTCAGATAGGAACCCCCATGCTGCTGTCAATTCTTCCCAGTCTGCGAGGCCATCTCCATCCGAGTCCTTGTAGTCATCATCGCACCATGGGTCGTTAGTGGCATTGACAGAAGCATCCCAACACCAAGATCCATTGGTGAACAAAATCGTTGCTGTGCCGATTGGGGGTTCTGTATCCACCCCTTTCAGGAAGGATGGCTCCTCCAGGGAGGCATAGCTAAACGAGGTCCTAGTACCATTAGGAGATACGAAGTAAGCCATTGGCGCATTCCCCCTCCAATCCACCGGATCTGGATTGATCCCTTCTGTGGAGTTGATTGTTAGTGTGTCGGCATCTCCATCCCATGAAATAATTGTGAAAACGAGTTCGAAAATTGATGTGCACGGATCGGTCTGCCCTGGGAAGCCTTCGTTTCCGTCACTTATTCCACCTCCATCTGAGTCGGAAACGTTCCATAGAGTGCAGGAGTTGTTCTCCTCCCAGTTTTGTATCCCATCACCATCGAAATCGCCCTCGTCGTTGATTCTCGTTGGATCCGTCTCACCGGGATCAATCACCCCATTACCATTCAGATCTTCGTCTCCATCATCCAAATGGTCTCCATCTGTGTTGTTATTCCTAGGGTCTGACCCTTGGGCCGGATCACCGTACGAGCCATTGTACTCGATTCCATCAAGAATTCCATCCGAGTCAGTGTCCGGAGAGGTTGGGTCAGTAAGTAAGATGAGCCCCTCTAGAGAGTCATTCAGACCATCCCCATCGGTATCGTTGTTCTGTGGGTCGGTCTGGGTAATGCCATCGACCTCAGCGGTAAAAATTCCACACCCGCCCGGACCGAGGGAAAGTACTGGATTACAGGGGGACTCAGTTACCGTCATGTTGATTGGGCCGGGTCTGAAGTACTGTGTTGGCGGGAATGTCGTTCCATTCCTAGTCCCCCATGCAGGGTTGACGTACTCGTAGATGTTTGATAGCCCATCTGAGTCTGGGTCCCCAAAAGTCCCATCTTGGTTTGAATTCGAGGTCGGGTCAAGGCCATTTGCTGCCTCCCACCCATCTGGCATTCCGTCCCCATCGGTATCCCAACCATTGGGATCCTCATCTTCGATTCCGTCCCCATCATCATCATTGGAGCTACAATCAGCATCCCCATCGAAGTCTGGATCATTGGAATCAACCATTCCATCGTGATCGTTGTCGAACGTATCTGTGCAGATGTTTCCAACCGGGTCCTCGTCCGCTCCGTCTGACCCAGTACCCTGAATCACTTGCATGGCGCTCTCCTCATCCCAGTTTGAAACAGGAATAGTTCCATTCCACCAAACCCCATTGTCCAGGATGTTTGTAGTAGATGGCTCATCCCAACCAGAGGGGATTCCGTAAAGATACTCGTTCAGATTTGTGAGACCGTCGGAGTCGGGGTCACCGGTGGAGCCGTTGTCTCCAGATGATGATAGGGGGTCTAAACCATATTGCCATTCCCATCCATCAGGGAGCCCATCGTTATCCGAGTCCCAATCCTGTGGCTGAGTGTTTATCAGAAACTCAATCCCATACGGAAGTCCGTCTGCATCCTGGTCGTTCACAGTAGCAGAGGCCTCGAAGACGGCTAACTGCATGGAGGCCACTCCCGACATTAGCATCAAGAAGGTCAGAAGTGAGGCTGATCTCTTCTTGGCCGAGGGCACGGATTCTCCATAATTTGGATTTGCCATATGCATAAATGCCAGTCCCGTATTGTAGGCCGCTAACTTTGGGTCTTAAGAAGAATGGAGCGTCGTTCGTACATTTGCAGACTATAATAGTTCGACATCGTCATCGTCGTACTTATCTACGTCTCTAGTTTCTTCCTCCACGGTGACTGGTGCGGGAATCTCAGGGGTCGTTTCTTGGACTTCAACCCCATCATCAGATAGAGTCTCCAGCATCTTCATCTGTGCTGCCCACCTTCTCCTATTGAGCCTGCTCTGGATACCAGCGAACAGCAATATGGTACTGACCAAAACCAGAACAAGAGTGATTGGCCTGGGATGGGCCATTTCGTTAAGAATTATATCGACGAATGATCCGATCTCTACTATTGCCGTAAGAGTGAACTTGGCAGTTAGAGACTCTGGGAAACTCTGCTCTGTGTCTAGTGGGGTGGCAGTAACTGTAATCGAAATTGAGTCCCCGTTGTTTGCCGAACTAGAAACGGAAACCTCGACAGTAAATGTGGCCTCATCAAACGCTTCAATTTCTATCAGAGGGGAACCCGAAAGGCCACCGATGCTCACATCCCATCCACTCTCGTCCACGTCAGCTTCCAGGAGAACAGTCATTGGACTGTTTCCTTCATTCTTCACCTTCATCTGGATAGAATAGTCATTTCCAGGTGCAAGTTTAGTATTCTGGGAAACCTGAACAATCTCCAACATCGGTTGATCGGATTCAATTTCGAAGGTCATAGGGAGATCGAAATATCTTGGTTCGTCTTCTTCTATGTCCTCAACAATCCTCAGGAAGACAGTATGATTCCCAACCTCTACCTGATTAGTCAGGGTTACGCTGATGAAGACCTCTGTGAAGTCCCCTGGCCCAAGGGAAACTCGAGGAACTGCTTCTCCGTCCGAATTTGTAATTCTGAACTCCCATTGACCATACGCAGAGTTTCTATCGGTATTTTCCACCAATGATGCGGGGTTCTGAAGCAGCCACCATGATGCTGCCTCAAGATCTGTCTCACTATTCGTCAGTCGTGCCCTGAAGTCCAATTCAGGCCTATCCTGTCCGGGCGCACAAAGTGCCACCTTCATATGTCCTAGAGGAGTCCCGTCACAATCCTGTGAGACCTCGCCCCTTATCCCATATGTTCTCTGGATTGTGAATGAAACGGTAGTTGTGGAAGAGGCGTTCCCTCCACTGATTACTTCTATCTCAATCTCCCCAATATCCTCATCCTCCCTGTCCAAGCTTGGCTTCACCCCGAGTATCAGGACCTTTGTGCTGTGCCTCTCTAGTAAAGGAGTATGAAAGGTCCCGTCCCCCTCATCTTGAAGTATCCTCTGCCCAGTTAGATTATCGTGCAATTGGAAGATTGATTTCGACCTCTTCAGAATGTCGATCCTGAATGTATCAGCATCGAAACCAGTATTGAAAATCTCCAAAATAAACGGGTTGAATTCTCCATACTCGGCGAATCTGGGGATGGTAGAATCCAGGGCATCACCTCTGGAAGAGTTCGCTATTGGAGTTTTGTGATCATCAGACCAGACTGAAACTACCGGAGGCTGGTAGACGTCAATCTTCTCCACGTTTAGTACGAGAGTATCCTGATGGACAACCGAGATAACCCCCTCCACATCGGCCTCGGCGACCGCTCGGATCTCAATCTTCTTCGGCATCCCGGTCAGATCATCCGGGGCCGTGAGAGTCACAGTTGGATTAATCACCGTACCTCCAGAGCTCATCTCGTATCCTGCTGGTGAGTCGAACTCAACCAACCAAGAGCTGCCCAAATTGGTCAAAACCTCAAGTTCTACGTTCATCGACTTGGTGGAGTCCCCCCTATGAACAAGAACCATGGGGATGGGGGTGACCTTCCCGGGGGCGAAGTACTCAACTGAACGATCGAACCTGTGCTTCAGTGATACTCCGAACTGATGCATCTCTATTGGTTCGTGCTCGATTTCAATTTCGTTACCACCGACATCCCTGATCCTGAGAAATACAGTATACTCTCCAGGAGAAAGTCCACTATCGTAGGTGAAAAGGAATTTGCCAAAGACCCCTGTGCTGGAATCCTCTATGTCCTCCAAATCGCCAGTCATTCTTTCGTCGACCTCATAGTTTCCATCCGGGCCCCTCATCAGGATGTCGACCCTGGAAATGTCCGCCCTCCCAAATGAGCTGATTGCATCTATGGAGAACTGCATCTCCCTGTCTTCGACAATGTCATTCGGGTACCAGTCTATCTCAGAACCATCGACCATGTTTGCACCTTTCCTCTGGACTACGATGATGCTGTTCATCAGTGCATTTCCGTTTGCCTCCATCTTGGAGAATTTGTTTGGCTCATTATCGATGTTGTTGAATGCAACATCTGCAGAACAGCTTGACCCGAACGGGCTGTCGCTACTGTCGCATCCCGACATGCTGGCTCTGACCCTGATTATCAGTCGCTCGTTCTTCCCAACTTGGAATGATTCGGAATTGCCAATCCCTACGTCGATAATCTCGTGATCAAAATCGCAACTACTGCCAAATGATGAAGAGCACACGGAACCGGAGTAAGTTGTGGAGCCGATGGTTCTCTCGGAAGTCATAATGGAAACTGTCCAATCGACATTTGAATTCTGAGATCCTTCAGACTTGAGGAATAACTCAACTGGGATGTAATGTGAATCATTTGCATGGAACTTCCTCCCAAAGAATTCCATCGATGACATCAATGAAATGGTCATGAATTGGACATCATCATCCAATGCGCTTGCTACTTCCTGATCCTCGTCCCCCTCGGGTGGTTGAGTACTGATCAGTCCGTCCATTCCAGCAGTCTGGTTCTGACCCGGTTGTACGAAGTATAGCTTGTACAAGTTGGCGTCTGGTGCACTTTCTGAGGCATTGAATGCCTTGTAATCGGGGAGTTCTGAAGATTCCAAATCGAAGCCAGTGGGAATCAGCATCAATAATGCCAATGACAGTGAGACCAGTGTAGTTTTACGTACAAAGAGGCGGGGGTTGCGATTTCGCACGATTGTGCGCCGTATCCGGGATGTTAAAGAGTTCGGGAGTCTAGAGTACTGGATGCGTCGGTTATAGCACGTTATCGTCCGCTCGGTTGAAATCGAAAGTCGATGCTCGTTAGGCTGCAGGGGTACCCGAGTTGGTCAAAGGGGCCGGACTTAAGCTCCGGTGCTTAGTGCTTCATGGGTTCGAATCCCATCCCCTGCACCATTAATTATCAAATTCGGGTTTTACTCTTGCTAGAGTGCAGCCAAACTTACCATCAAAGCCCATGGGGGAAGTCTTGGTCAAGCATACCACTCCCGCTACAACATCCTCTGGAAGTAGTATGGAATCCAGTATTGAAGAGGCAATTGTCTCCATTAGAGTATTCCTCTTAGAAGTGGCTGTTTCTATTGAGCGGTACAGATACTCGTAGTCTAGAACGTCTCCAATTTGATCATTGATCGGGGAGTCTGAGCCTTCAAGCAAAACTTCGATATCGAATCTCACCGGTTGCTTCACCCCCTTCTCGTAATCGTGCGCACCTATGTCTAGATCCAGTACTACGTCTTCGAGTCGTAATGTCGTCCATCCATTAGACTCGAGGTTTCCGATTATGGAACTAAGATGGTGGGTTGTAATTGTCAATTTATTCTCTCCTTGTCGAATGCCGGATCTTTACCCATCTGTCTAAAGCGCTCACCAGAGTCAACGAAGATGGTTTGACCGGTGATTGAAGGGGAGTTCGCCAAGAAGAGTACTGCTTCGGACACGTCATTTGCAGAAGGTCCGAACTCAAGTGGGGATTGGGATTGCACTGCCTTGAGTGAATCCGCATCTAGAACATCACTGGTAAGAACGTGCCCTGGTGCAACGGAATTAACCCTGATTCTTGGGGCGAGATCAATTGCAAGTGCGGAGGTCAAGCCGTGCATTGCGAATCTTGAACTCGTATATGAGAGATAATCTGCATTTGGGGATTCGATCTTGAAATCCAAAACGTTCACGACCCATGAGGCTTCTTGGGCAAACTTTGACAACTCGGAGATTAGGACAAGCGGGGCGAATGCGTTTACTCTCATGTGTTCTGTCCACAGTTCTTCTGAGAGGCTTTCAATCCTGTCGAAAGAGAAGAATGAGGCGTTGTTTACGATTCCAACAACATTGCCAAGTGATTCGTTTGCCTTGTGAATTAATACTCTCACGGAATCAGAATCATTTAGATCGCATTGTAGGGACTTGGCCTTTCCACCATTGGACTCGATATCCCCAACTAGTTGGTTTGCCTCTTGCTCGGAATTTCTGTAGTGGATGGCGATTGAGAATCCCTCTTCTGAAAGTCTCAGACAAATTTCTCGACCTATCCTTTTGGCCCCCCCAGTTACCAATACCGTCCCGCGCATACTGTCCGCAGGGGATCACACACTTTACCGATTACTCAGAGAAGTGGGACTTCACAATGAGAACGGTTAATGTCGTTCTTCTATCCGCTGATAACGATGGAGAGGCGGTTGCCAATCATCGATTCCGAAGTAGGGACGTCCGGAGGTTGTGACAGTACCAGTGCGAATAGCCCCCTGGAAAAAAGGAAAAACATGAGGAAGAGGCTTCCATCATGGTTCAAGACGTCGCTGCCGACTGGCCAGTCTCAGTCGAGGTACAACGCCACCAAGAGTAATGTGGTGGCTCATGGATTGAATACTGTCTGCGAGGAGGCCAGGTGCCCGAACGTTCACGACTGCTGGAGCCGTGGTACTGCGACCTTCATGGTGGCGGGTGAAGTTTGCACTAGAGGTTGTAGATTCTGCGCGGTTGGGACCGTTAAGACCCCTCCAGAACTAAATGCAGAAGAGCCTAAAGAGTTAGCTGATGCAGTTTTCAAGATGGGTCTTAGTTATGCAGTAATTACTGTTGTAAACAGGGATGACCTTGAAGACGGAGGAGCAAGTCACTACAGAGAATGCATCGTAGAGGTTTCCAACAAGAATCCGGATGTTGGATTGGAATTGCTTTGTTCCGATCTAGACGGAAATCTCGACGCTCTCGAGAAAATGCTTGATGATCTGCCTCTGAGGGTTTTCGCACATAATGTCGAGTGCGTGCCTCGTCTAGACAAAATAGTTAGAGATCGAAGGGCCTCCTTCGGACAATCTCTAGAAATTCTCAGGAAAGCAAAGGAAACCCGACCAGAACTGCTTACGAAGACTAGTCTGATGGTCGGACTTGGAGAAACGGATGAAGAGATTGAAGAGGCCATGGTGATGATTCGTGAGGCTGGAGTAGACATGATTACGCTAGGGCAGTATCTGCAGCCTAGCTTCAGGCACCTCCCAGTAGACAGGTTTCCCGAGCCAGACAGATTTGCAGACTGGGATGGACTCGCCAGGGATCTTGGTTTCAGTGCTGTGGCTAGCGGACCTCTGGTTAGGTCTAGCTACAGAGCAGGACTTCTTTGGGAGGAAGCAATGGGTGGTGAGCCGGTGGTTACACGAGACTCTACGGGTTCTGCGGTTAGTCGCATCCTGTCACAGAAGAGATTGGTTGTTGCAGAGGTTGATAATTCATGATAAGGGAGGAGTGAAACATGGCCACTAAGGACAGTAGTGGGAAAATCCACGTTCCAGACGCCCCATTCAGGCCAGGGGAGGAATCGAGTTTCGAAAACTGGCCATGGAAACCTGGGGATTACCCGATGCCCGATCCCAAGAAATGTCATTTCCAAGATACAGTGGACCTAGCAAAGGGCCTAGTCAGGGTCCTTGATGACGACGGAAATGCCTCTGGGGAATGGGACCCAAGGCTCTCCTCAGATCAACTCCGAACCGGCTTGGAACACATGGTCAGATTGAGGATCTTCGACGATAGGATGATGAAAATGCAGAGGACTGGCCTACTGTCATTCTACATGCGTTCATTGGGGGAGGAGGCAGTTGCTATCGCCCAAACAATGGCTTTGGAGGAGCAAGACTGGATTTTTCCAACTTACAGGCAGCCGGGAGCTCAATTTGTCAGAGGCAGGGGGATGGTTAGTATGATCTGCCACTGCATTGGAAACGTAGAAGACAACATCAAGGGCAGGCAGATGCCAGTACACTATTCATATCGTGAGGGGAGGTTCATTTCTATTTCCAGCCCTGTTGGAACACAGTTCAGCCAGGCCGTAGGAGTGGGGTTGGCATCAAGGTACAAGGGACTGGATGAGGTGACGATTACCTGGATTGGGGATGGGGCGAGCGCTGAGGGGGATTATCACTATGCGTTAAACTTCGCAAGTGTGTTCAAGGCCCCTGTAATTCTGAATGTGGTTAACAACCAATGGGCAATTTCGACTCATTCCAACTTCGCTTCCGGAATGGGGGATTTCGCGTCGAGGGGCATCCCCTTCGGGCTTGCTTCCATTAGGGTAGACGGAAACGATTTCCTAGCGCTATATTCAGTAACCAAGTGGGCACGAGAGAGAGCTGCTGCAGGTTCTGGGGCCACTCACATCGAGGTTCTAACTTACAGAACGGGAGCACACAGCAGCAGTGACGATCCAAGCAGATATAGGCCCAAGGAAGAGCATACGAAGTGGCCTGGTGGCGATCCTGTGGATAGGCTGAAAGGACACCTGATAAAATTGGGAGAGTGGAGTGAGGAGCGGCACAAAGAACTGGAGGAAAGGATCGATTCAGAGGTTATTGATGCTTACAAGGAGGCGGTAAAATTCGGAGATCTGGCAAACGGCCCATATCCCTCTGCGGATACTATTTTCACAGAGGTGTACGAAGAAATGCCTTGGCACCTGAGAGAACAGCATGACGAGATGATGGGAGGCTGAATATGGCAAACATGAATATGATTCAATCACTAAACAGCGCTCTCGACAATATGCTGGATAGCGATCCTAATGTAATCATCTTCGGGGAAGACGTCGGGTACTTTGGAGGGGTATTCAGAACAACTGATGGGTTGCAAGAGAAGCATGGGGATCATCGTGTTTTCGACTCGCCTCTTTCGGAAGGAGGCATTGCTGCAACCGCTTTTGGAATGGGATTAAATGGACTCAGGCCAGTAGTGGAAATTCAGTTTGCTGACTACATCTTCCCGGCTTATGATCAGATTGTGAACGAGATGGCCAAGGTAAGGCACAGGTCGGGAGGAGAGTTCTGGTCTCCTGTCACACTTAGGACCCCAGCAGGTGGTGGCATTAGGGGCGGGCATCACCATTCACAGTCCCCAGAGTCTCAATTCACCCATACGCCCGGGCTAAAGGTGGTTTACTGCTCAACCCCTTACAATGCAAAGGGTCTACTGATTAGCGCAATTGAGTGCAATGATCCTGTCGTTTTCTTCGAGCCGAAGAGGTGTTATCGGGGACCATTCTACGGAGACCCCCACAACGTACCAACATGGGCTGATCATCCAGAGGCCGAAGTTCCCGAGAGCCAATACAGAATCCCCCTTGGCGAGGCGAGGT
This sequence comes from Marine Group II euryarchaeote MED-G35, assembly GCA_002457155.1. Taxonomy (GTDB): domain Archaea; phylum Thermoplasmatota; class Poseidoniia; order Poseidoniales; family Thalassarchaeaceae; genus UBA36. The sequence continues at coordinate 4,213 of NTJS01000006.1, read as the reverse complement.
TTGCACAACAAGGAAGCGATTGCACGGTAATCTCATGGGGTGCCATGGTCCATGTTTGTGAGCAAGCAATCAGTGACAGCGGAGTATCATGCGATCTAATTGACCTGCAGACTCTGATTCCTTGGGACAGAGAGTCGATCGTAAGTTCGATCGAGAAGACGGGGAGGTGTGTGATAGTCCATGAGGCCCCTAAGACCAGTGGTTTCGGTGCGGAAATGGCGGCTTCGATACAGGAGAGGTGCTTCTACCACCTTGAGGCCCCCATCGAGAGGGTCACTGGATGGGACACGCCATTCCCCCATACTACTGAATGGGATTACATGCCCGGACCATCTAGAATCGCAGCGGCGATAGTGAAAACACAGGAGGAGTAAGATGGGGAATTTCATGTTCAAGTTGCCCGATATCGGAGAGGGAGTAGTAGAAGGTGAGGTAGTCCAATGGCACGTCTCGGTTGGCGATTCGGTCTCCGAGGACGATCCTATTGTCGATGTGATGACTGACAAGGCAACCGTGACAATTCCATCCCCGAAGAGCGGAGTAGTCGATTCCCTAAGCGGAGGGGTTGGCGACATGATTGCAGTCGGGACAACTCTACTCGAGATTGACACTGGGGGGGAAGTATCAGCAAGTGAAGAGGAAGTGGCCGACGGTGATGACGACACATCGGATACCGCTCCGGCCCCTTCTCCCGCTCCGGCCCCTTCTCCCGCTCCGGCCCCTTCTCCCGCTCCGGCCCCTTCTCCCAAGGTGCCATCTCAACCGAAAACCGGACGAGTCCTGGCGAGTCCTGCAGTTAGGAAGCGTGCAAGAGAGAATGACGTTGCCCTGTCGACCGTTAGAGGGTCGGGTCCGGCTGGGAGAATCAGACATGCTGATTTGGATGCATTCATAGCCGCTGGTGGAGCAATTTCGGGCGCCCCGCCTATGGCCTACTCAGTTAAGAGGACAGAAGTCACACCAGTGAAGGTTGTAGGACTGAGGCGAAAGATCTCTGAGCAAATGAGCCTCTCAAAGAGCAGGATTCCGCACTTCTCATATTTCGAAGAGGTCGACATTACTGAGCTAGAGTCTTTGAGGCAGGTTCTCAACTCGACAAAAGATGAGGCGCAACCGAAATTGACATACCTGCCATTCATCATGCTGTCTCTCGCGAAGATTATTCCTGAACATCCCGAATGCAATGCACACTTCGATGACGAGGGTGGCGTTGTTAACAGGCAGGGAGCAGTGAACCTGGGAATTGCGACTCAGACTGAGCGTGGCTTGTATGTCCCCGTAGTAAAGCATGTTGAGGCAATGGACATCTGGCGCGCTGCATCAGAAATGCAGAGAGTATCCAGATCTGCGAGAGATGGGAGTGCCAGTCTAGACGAGCTTACCGGATCCACGTTCACAATTACAAGCCTGGGGCGCGAGGGTGGCTTGGGGGCTACTCCGATAATCAATCATCCAGAGGTCTCTATTCTCGGCGTACACAAGGCCAGAGAGATGCCTGTTGTCAGGGATGGGGAGATAGTTGTTAGGAGGATTATGAACCTTTCAAGCGCGTTTGACCATCGTGTGGTCGATGGGGCGGACGGGGCTTCCCTGATTCAGCACCTCAAGAGAATGCTGGAAAATCCAGCACTCATTTTCATGTGAGGGAATCAAATGGCAGAGACACGCAAGTGCCAGGTCTTGGTTATTGGAGCTGGACCGGGAGGATACGTGGCGGGAATACGGTCAGCACAACTGGGGCTTGACACGATTGTCGTGGAGGGTGACAAGGCAGGAGGGACTTGCCTAATCAGAGGATGTATTCCAAGCAAGGCAATCATCCACGCTGCAGAGAGGTTTGAGTCCCTTCGCCAGCACTCTGCTGAAGAGGGTCACATGGGCCTGTTTGTCAAAGGTGATGCTGAAGTTGACATGGGAGAGCTAGTATCTTGGAAGGACTCCATTGTTGATAGATTGAACAAGGGCGTAGAGGGTCTTCTCAAAGCAGCTGGAGCGGACTTGATCAAGGGATGGGCCAGTTTCGATGGCCCCAAGAGTTGTACCGTCGATTCTGGTGGCGACAGTGTGAAGATAGAAGCAGAGAACGTCATCATCGCTACTGGTTCTAGCCACATAGATTTGCCATTCATGCCATGTGACGAGGAGTTTGTCCTATCCTCTACCGGGGCATTGGATCTAGAATCATTGCCGAAGAGTGTTGCAATTGTTGGAGGGGGGTATATTGGCCTCGAATTGGGGTGCGCGCTCGCTAAGCTGGGATCCGAGATTACTGTCGTAGAGGGAATGAGTAGCGTCTTGGCGATTATGGACCAGGAAATCAGGAGGCCACTGGAACTATGGCTGAAGAAGCACAAGGTTTCAGTCCATACCGATTCACTGGCCAGGGGTGTCGAAATCAAGGGCAAGGGGGCATCGAAAAAGGTCGAGTTGACATTTGAGAAAGATGGAACTGAGCACAAGGCGAAGGTGGACAAGGTTCTGGTCACGGTGGGTAGGAAGCCCAATACCAAAGGATGGGGGCTGGAAAACACTGGAGTTAGGATGGATGGTTCGGGACGATTCATCAGAACCGATAGGAAATGCAGAACATCGGTTCCGGGAGTATTCGCAATTGGGGACGTCGCGGGAGAGCCGATGCTTGCGCACAAGGCTAGTGCAGAGGGAGAGATGGTGGCAGAGATTATTGCTGGCCACAAACGAGAATTCGACAAGGTAGCTATCCCAGCAATCGTCTTTACCGAACCTGAGATAGTGTCTGTCGGCCTTACTCCTGACGAAGCCAAGGAAAGGGGCGAGGATATCATTGTGGGCAAGTTCCCACTTGCTGCAAATGGCAGAGCATTGAGCCTAGAGGCCGAGAAGACTGGGGGTTTCATCCGAGTAACAGCCAGAGAGTCCGATCACGTAATCCTAGGAGTTCAAGCAGTAGGCAGCCACGTGGCAGAGTTGCACGCGGAGTTCGTGTTGGCACTGGAAATGGGAGCGTTACTTGAGGACGTGGCCGGGACTGTGCATGCCCATCCGACAATGGCCGAGGCATTCCACGAGAGCGTGCTCAAGACCCTAGGGCATGCCATCCACATCAATTGAGGGATCGGATGGGCGGATTCGACGTACTAAGGTGCGGAATAGTAGACTATCAAGAAATGGCTGAGGCAATGAAGGATCTACAGAAAAGGAGGATTGCAAACGAGATTAATGATACCTTGATCTTTGTCCAGCACCCAGAGATAGTGACGATTGGTCCCAAGGCAGTCCGTGACAAAGTCGTCGTTGCTGGGTATCCAACTTGTCTAACAGACAGGGGTGGGGGGATTACTTGGCATGGACCGGGCCAACTTATCGTATATCCGATTGTAAAATGGGAAATCGAAGAACAGAGTATCAGAGGCATAATTCGGAGACTGGAAAACTGGGCGATTGGGGCCCTTGCCGAATGTGGGGTTTCCGCCTACAGAGATGAGGCGATGCAAGGGGCATGGGTCGATGGGCACAAGATTTGCTCAATCGGGCTATCATTCCTCCATTGGGTGAGTCGCCATGGGATGTCAATCAACATAGACACTCCCGGGTCCAGAGTGCAGGACTTGGAATGCTGTGGCATTCCCGCAGGAACTCATACCAGCCTTTCGAAACTGGGGTATCAGAAAGACGAACTGGGGCTTCCGATTAACTTCGAGAGAGTTGAGGAGAGCCTGATACTGACTTGTGAGGAAAATCTTGGCAGGGTACCGAAGAGTCCTGTAGATTGGAGTCCGGAGATGCTGGTGTGAACAGGCCCCCGAGAAGTGATTTGGCTGAGCACTGGATGCTCTCCAAAGAAACCTGTTTTCTGAATCATGGCTCCTTCGGAGCAACGCCCATTGCAGTTCTTGAAGAACAAAGTAGGCTTAGGGAAACCATCGAGAGTGACCCGGTCAGGTTCTTTGAAAGGGATTACATCCCTATGATTAATTCCTCGATAAATAAACTTGCAGAATTCATGAATGCGGATCCAGAGGGGATGGCATTCGTGAAGAATACCACAGAAGGAGTGAACACGGTACTCAGAAGCCTTGTCCTAAATCCTGGTGATGAGATACTAGTCACCAACCACAGCTACCAGGCATGTTGGAATGCAGTCGACTTCGTGACGGAGAGAGCGGGCGCAAAGACAGTGGTTGTAGAAGTCCCATTCAGAGTAAAGGAAGAGGATGAAATTGTTGACCTGATG
>NTJS01000005.1 GCA_002457155.1 Marine Group II euryarchaeote MED-G35 | reverse complement strand
CATGGTTCTCGACCCGGTCCCGTAGTGACTCTACTGGGGGCTATTCATGGGGACGAATTAGTTGGACCTCTAGCCCTAACTTACCTCTGTGGCCCCAACTTCATGGGCCCAGATAGGGTGATTGATGCAGGTGTTCTGGCTGGGACGATTCGAATCGTCCCGATAGTCAATCTTCCCGGATATAGGAGGATGATGCGTGACTTCCCTGATGGCAGGGATTTGAACAGATGCTTTCCTGGGAAACCAGACAGCAACACCACTTCTAGAGTGGCTCACAAGCTTTGGAGCAAACTCATCTCAACTAGTGACTATGTTGTCGATCTTCACTCGGCAGCAAAGGGGAGGACAAATATCCCGCAGATTAGAGCCAATCTCGCACATGCAAGCAGCAATCGAATCGCAAGGTCGTTCGGAATCGAGACAATCCTGGATAGCGAGGGTCCTCGCGGATCGCTCCGCAGGATAGCCAACCAGGAGGACATAGCCTGCATCACCTACGAAGGAGGGGGTTCGGACGAGGCAGACCCGGAGTCTGTTCAGATTTCCATGTATGGCATAATCAACCTTCTCAGGAGCCTTAGGATGCTGCCCGGATACCCAAGCAAGCCCAGATTCAGGATTCTGGCTTCTGGATCAGTCTGGATCAGATCCGATCAGGGTGGCCTCCTAGATGTCCTTGCTCCTGCAGGGAGCTTCGTCGAGGAAGGGGAGATTGTGGCCACAATCACCGATCCCGAACTCCCAGGGGTCCAGCACGACGTCGTCTCCCCCATCAGGGGCTTGCTGATCAGTTCAGCTACTCACCCATTCGTAAATTCAGGATCTCCGATCGGCCATCTCCTTCCTGTCAAGAGGGGTGTCACCACTCTGAAGAGGAGGCTAGATGACGAGGGTTGTTTGATCATCAGCGGTTCTGATGGTGAGCCACCATGGAGAGAGGACGAGGATATCGAGGACATCGCCGTCTTCGGAGAGTGGTCAGGAGGATCACCCGACGCGGAGTGGGGTCCAGCGGGTTCTTCCACAGATGAAGAAGAAGACAACTGAAGGCATTTACTCAGAGTGTCTTCAACTGCCTGGTTCCTACGCCACCCGGTCCCATCCAGGGGTCAGGCTTGTTGCCTAGGATCTCATCCAGTTCGGACATGTCATCATCGGTCAGCCTCTTCGCGACATCTATGCACCCCATGTTGTCTTCAATCTGTACAGGGGTTGTTGCCCCCATCAAGATGGTCGAGACGTTTGGATTCTTCAAGCACCAGGCAAGCGCAAGCTGAGCAGGGGAACAATCTACCTTGTCCGCATATTCAACGAGTTTTGCGACCACTTCGAACTCGCCCTTTACCCTCCTTTCCTCTAGATCTTCTAGAAGCCATTCGTATCCCTCCTGTGTTGCTCTCGAGTCATCTGGAATACCATCCAGGTACTTGCCCGTAAGGAAACCAGACCTCAGTGGACTCCATATTGTGGTGCCTATATTGTACGGCGGGTTGAACATCGGAAAATACTCGTTCTCGAATCTATCCCGGTGCAGCATATTGTACTGTGGTTGCTCGAACTGAGGTGGTTCTAGCCCCTCGCTCCTGGCTATCCAGAAGGCCTCGGTAATCTGCTGGGCGGACCACTCACTGGTTCCCCATGCAGTGGCCCTTCCAGAGCGAACCATCTGCGTCATGGATCTTACAACGGTTGAGGTAGGAGTGTGTGGGTCTGGCCTATGGCAGAAAAGCAAGTCCACGTAGTCAAGCTGTAGGCGAGATAGTGATGCATCCAGACCCTCTCTGCAGTGTTTCATTGAAAGACCGGATTCGTTTACCCCGGAGCCTCCCCAGAATGTCTTGGTTGTTATGACCAAGTCCGAGCGACGCCATAGTTCCGAGTCCTCCTCCTGGAGTTCCTTCAGTGCTATTCCGAAAATCCTCTCAGCCTCCCCGATTGGGTTACCGTAAGCCTCTGCATGATCGAAGCAGTTCACCCCATTATTGCGAACCATACTCATCAGTTCTTTAGCGGTCTTAACACCCTCATCGCCGGATAGCCTGTCCTTGATTCCGTATGTGGCCCAGAACCCGTATGAGAGGACAGAGACCTGAATACCGGTATTGCCCATCATTCGATAGTACATGTTCTCGTCAGTCATATTCAATTCCGAACAGGTTGACCTAGTTAATTCATTCATCATTCAGATAAATCCATCTTGTCGCCTTTTGGAGACATTTTCTTGATTCAGGAACTAATAATCCAAACAGCCACCAATCGTGAAACATATCCGGCCAGATTTCCATCCTCACATCTACTCCATCTTCAGATGCCTTGTCACATACCCTCCTACTGTCGTCAAGCAGAATCTCCCTATCCCCAACTAGAATTAGCATCCTTGGAAATCCTATGAAACTACCATTCACTGGAGAGATTTCTGGAATAGAAGCATCGATTTCCCCAGGGACATAGTTTCTAGCGTGATCCTTCGGGGCTTCTTTTGGGAACATCGGCTCAGACTTGGCCCTGGTGCTGTAAGATTCTGACGAACATGTAAGGTCAGTCCAGGGCGAGAAAAGTATCGATGCATCCGGCATCCTGGCCCCGTTGTCACGAATACTCATCATCAGTGCCAGACTCAAACCTCCGCCAGCCGAGTCTCCTGCTAGAATGATCTCTGATTCGGAAAACCTTCTTGAGATGCTATTCCAAGCCTTAATCGCATCTTCAAGTGCAGCTGGATATGGGTTCTCTGGAGCCAATCTATACTCAATGCAATATATCGACATCCCAGAAATACTGGCAAAGTTAGACAACCCAACCCGATGTGTGCTCTTCGACGAACCCCAGCAATAACCACCCCCATGCAAGTATACGAGGACTCTTCGTGAGTCACTGCCCTTAATGGGGTGAAAAACAACTCCTGGAACCCCATCAAAATCTTCTTTCTCACAAGTAGCCCTTAGAGTAGGAGATGCAAGAAGACTAGCAACCGATGATATGGGGTGGATAATCAACCTGAGTGTCCTCGGAGAGGGTCGAAAGATACGATATAGGAATTTGCTTGGCCGAAGAAGTAGCCCAGAAACAAGTTTACTTCGAATGCTCATACCGACTCTCGTTTGACGCTCCCAGTCAGACAATATGAATCCTAAGGAGTGATTTTCATCCTCGAAATCCCATTCTTCGTTGGGTTATTTAATGGCCACAGTGACATCATTTTTCATCATTTGACCATGCAAAGCTCGGTGCCTCTGGTAGCTCCACGCCCTTATTCTCTGGACGAATAGCCAATCTCTCCGGACTCACCCCATATGCCTCCAGTGCCTCTTGCAGTTCCCTGGATCGAGAAATCCTGGCTCCAATTAATGCTCCACCACCGGTTAGGCTGATTAGAAGAACGATTATTCCGATTATGCCAGCAGGACTTGAAATGGCCGCTAAGAACCTGTTCTCTGATTCCGGCTCGAACCAAGTCGACACCATAACGCTCCATTCAATCTCTGTTACGTACTCACCTTCCGAGATAATGACCCTAATCTTCTGTACCGACGCTCCTTCATCGCAAACTTGCACCTGAAGATCACTAATTGGATTCTTGCAATTGATGGGAAGTAGCAGAATCTCCTTCCCACTATCGCTAGCATTCATTTCAAGGGAGTAACCACTCATCGACCAAGAGATGGTTGCGTCGATCGATGACTGGATTCCGGATAGCGAGATACCAAAAGACTCGTTTGCCGAGTCCCAATGCACGGGCAATTCCTCGTATGAATAGGGTCCATCGTAGATCTCACCATTGCTTAGGTACACTGTTCCACCCGACTTCTCATAGTTTGCAAGAACTAGGTCCAGCCTGTTAACGAACTCGTCTTTCACCTCGTCACAGTCATCGTCAATTCCATTCCACTGTTCTATAGCACCAGGGAATGTGCTTCCCACAAGATCGTCACAGTCTTCGTACTCGTAGAAACCGTCATTGTCCTTGTCGTAGTCAGCAAAAACAGGACTTGAGAGTCCACGAGCGACCTCGGTCCCATCGTCTACACCATCTTGATCTGAATCAGCAGAGTCGAACATCGTGCTATAGTTGTGGTACTCGGAGTAGTCAGATAACCCGTCCCCATCAGTATCAATATCGTAGAAGTCTTCGTCTACAACTTCGTCGCAGTCATTGTCTTTCCCATCAAGCTCCTCCGGTCTCTCCGGTGCTCTTTCGAAATCATCATCATCACAGTCCTGGAAGTGATACCAACCATCTAGATCGGCATCTGGGTCTGCAACGAGTGGATCCGACATCAATTCGTTCAACTCTACTCCATCAGGCAGGCCATCACCATCTGAGTCTCCGTTGCCTGGGTCAGTGGAGAAGTAATGGAATTCTGAGTAGTCAGTAATGCCATCTCCATCCGAGTCTACCCATAAGAAGTCCTCATCACTTTCCTCATCGCAGTCATTGTCCATCCCATCTAGAATCTCTGGGACCCCTGGAGCAAAATTAGAGTCATTATCATCGCAATCCTCGAACCAATAGGCACCGTCACCATCAATGTCCAAATCCACGGTCAATGGATCGCTTCCATACACCTCAACCTCCTGGTCATCTGAGATCCCATCGTCATCTGAATCTGGATTAATTGGACTGGTTCCATGGACATGGAACTCATCCCAGTCAGACAAACCATCACCATCTTGATCAGATTCATTGTAACCCTCGTCCTCTAATCCGTCGCAATCGTCATCCTTCCCGTTTAGCAATTCCTGCATTCCGGGGTTAACACTTGCATCATTATCATCGCAGTCAATGAAGTGATAGTATTCATCTGAGTCGTTATCTGGGTCAAATGTGAGAGGATCCGACAACCAGTTAACAACCTCATCGTAGTCATTCAAACCATCACCATCCGAGTCTTCCGAGTTAGGGTTGGTCCCGTAAATAATCACCTCTTCGTAGTCATCTAGGCCCTCATTGTCAGTGTCCGGATTGATTGCATTGGTGCCATAGACCACAATTTCTTCGTAGTCGTTCAAGATGTCCCCGTCCGTGTCCGGATCCAACGGATTGGTCTTGTGATTCTGAGTCTCGTTGTAATCGCTCAACCCGTCCCCATCGTCATCGTCGTCCAGGAAGTCGCAGTCCCCGTCAGCGTCGGTGTCCGTGGGGGTCGAGGAGTTGTCCAGTGGGTCAGTTGAGCAAGACTGCTCTTCCAGATCCCCGTACCCGTCCCCATCGTCATCGTCGTCCAGGAAGTCGCAGTCCCCGTCAGCGTCGGTGTCCGTGGGGGTCGAGGAGTTGTCCAGTGGGTCAGTTGAGCAAGATTGCTCAGCGGTGTCGTTCCACCCATCGTTATCATCATCTTCATCATTGTAGTCTGGCCATCCGTCTCCGTCAAAGTCAGTCACGTTCCCGACTCCATGGAGAATCACTTCCCAAGAGTTAACCGTTCCCGAGTTTGATCCAGAAACGGCATCTCTCACTTTCAACTTCCATTCGCCTTGTGAAGACTCATCCCAGTGCTGTACGGTGCCGAACCTCCAATTTGAGTAGTCCGCGTTGTTGTCAGTGTGTTCCTCTGCGAGCCAAGACTCATGTCCACTTGGGGATTGGAGGACTATGTCCAACTCCCCTCTAGCGTCGTGGGTGATGTCCACAATCACATCAATCGACTCTAACCTCAAGTCTACTGGTACTGAGAGATTAAACTCAGTCCAAGTCGAAGGCCCATTGTCAATCCCAGTATTAGGGGTGTATGGCCCAAAGCTAGCATTGCTCTCTTCACCACTACTGCTCCAATTCTGCGCCAGTGAAACTGCTGCACCAGCGTCTACAGCACCGAAGCCGAACTTGTGGGACACGTCATGACCTGCTCCGTTCATGTTCCAAGATGAGTCATTAGCATCGTTCTTTCTTGAGGAATGGACTAGGATATTCTGGACGTCTCTCCAAGTCAGATCCGGATTAGCCTCGAGAACCAGGGCAATGACCCCGGAAACCAGAGGTGTGGCACTCGAGGTTCCCCCAAAGTCATGGGTAACGTCTCCACCGTCGTAACCACCGGAGCCAGTAATGTCGGTTGTCGTGATCCCCTCGTAGTTCCCTTGGGGTATCCCTCCATTAGAGTGAGCCGTAACCAAGATGTTTGCACCGGGTTCAGAATACCAAGACTGCTCTCCGTAATGAGTAATCGCTGCGACTGCAATTGAGTATCTACTATTGGAATATCCATCGTAGTTAGAATTGTCATCAGCATCCAGTCCGTTACCTGCAGCCCATGTGTATATGTTCCCAAGCCCAGACCTTCCATTGTAAATTGAGTCTTCAATTGCAGCGATAGTTATCGGACCCGGGCCATCGAGGATGTTACCAGAGTCAAACGGGCCCCAAGAGTTTGAGTAGATGTCTATCTCACCATTGTGATAGCTCAATGCATCAGCAGAAGTAGAATCTGAAAAACCACAAGCAATCAGCCTGTGCCCCGCAATACTGGCACCAAAGGCAGCACCTGTAACTCCAACTGAGTTATTTCCGGTTCCAGCCGCAACACCGGCTACTGCTGTCCCGTGACCATCGGAGGAGTTGGGGTCGGGGTCAGCGTCATCACCACACCAGTCGTAGGAATGCACTGACACGTAGTTGTCAGAAAGATCAGGGTGCGAATGTTCCACACCATCGTCAATCACACTGATTACTACTCCCGAACCATTGAATGAGTCCCAGACTCCCACTACATTAGCATCCTCACCGATCTCCCCATTTGTTTGCCCAGAGTTGTTTAGGTGCCATTGATCATCGAAGTACGGGTCATTGGGCTCGAATCTTGGTGAGAAGGTCCTCTCAATTAGTGGAGAGAATGACTCGATTTCACCTTTCTCAAATGACTTAGTGAGATCTCCGAGAGCAGTATTGGAATCATCGAACGTCCAGATATATGATCCCTTGAGAAGCGCCAATGGCTCGATTTCATCAGGTTGCGCTTCTGTATTGCGGTGATTCTCAATTGCTACCCCTGAAACTACTAGCCACGAATTAACCTTAGCAAGAGAATCTCCGTGGTACAAACTCAAGTCAGAGACCCTTTCGAAGGCTATCTGAACCGTTCTCGAATAGGATTGCATTACATCATTGAAAACGGTAGGAGCGGAATCCACATCTTCTACGTCTGCCAAAGCCTGGCCAAATGGTGCGAAAACCATTATCACGATTATCAAGGATGCGACTCTCACAACCCATCTCGGGAATCTGGAGAATATAGCCGTTCGGTTTCGTTGCTAGTTGACTATCAACGTTACAATATGGTGCTGGGGCTTCCCCACTGGAGAAAATTGACGAAGACCCACATCCATTACGTATCCAACAGGTCCCAATTGTTACCTATTCTCCTCTGAACTCAGATATCGCAGAGTGGACTTCATCATCCGTCATCATTCTCCTCTGACTCTTCGCTACCTCGAACATATGTGCAACCAGATCGTCTTCGGCTGCGTACCCATTCCTCTCCAGCCAGTGAATCACATTCGACCGGCCGCTCATGTGACCAATCCTGATGACCTGTTGAAGACCGAAATCACCTGCAGGAACTCCAGAGTAGACTCGATCAGCAAGCCAGTTGTCCCCTTTGTTCATCGCCTTGATTACCGCTGATGCGTGGACTCCGGTACCAGTCTCGAAAGCATCATCGCCGAACACGGGGTAATTGTGAGGTAGCGCGACTTCAACGTATTCGTGCGCCTTCCTAGTGTATTCGTTCAGCATAGTAAGGTCATTCTTGATCACCCCCATCAAACTCAGATTTACCAGAGTCTGGTCCAGGGGGGCATTCCCCGCTCTTTCCCCCACGCCTAGGGCCGTTCCATGGATTACATCGGCACCTGCTTCGTAGGCAGCTAGATTGTTCGCTACTCCCAGACCCCTGTCTTGATGCCCGTGCCAGTTTACCTCGATGTCCCTCCTTTTCACTCCCGAGTCTGGAATCACTTCATCTTGAATGAACCCTAGGAGCTTCCTGACTCCATTAGGAGTTACATGCCCGCAGGTGTCACACACGCAAATCCTGTCGGCCCCTAATTCGATAGCCCTTGAGTAGACTTCCTTGATTTCTTCTGGTTTGCTTCTAGTGGTATCCTCGGTAACGAACATTACTGGAATGTCGTTGTCGACAGCGAATGTGACTGCCTTTTCCGCCGTGGAGATGATCTTGTCCATCGTCCATCCCTCGGCAAACTGCCTAATCGGACTCGTCCCAAGAAAGGCACTAGCCTGGATCTGCGTCTCGTGTTTTGCTTGCAAGTCAACTAGCGGCTCAATATCGGAGACCACAGTTCTAACTGCGCATCCAGGGCGCAGATTGTAGCCCCCATCGCCCATGTGTTTCAGCATTGCATCTATGTGGTCGACATGGAAAGGACCCGCCCCGGGAAGCCCTAGGTCCACCTTCTGAATTCCAAGACTCTCCATGTAGTCAATCAATTCTATCTTCTGTTCTATGGAAGGGTTCCTGGCGCTTGGACTCTGCAGTCCGTCTCTGAGAGTTTCATCGTCAAACCACAACTCATGGGGGTGATTGGACTCGTCTCTATCAATGGAGTAGTCAATAGAATTCCAGTCATAGATTAGGTCATGCTCTTCCACTGTCTCACCCCTGCCCTCCCATGGTACGCCCGGTGTTTGAAGCCATCGGGGGCTATGAACTCACTTTGAACTCAGTCCTTCCAATGAAAGCTAAGCAAACTATAGCTCCAAAACCTGTTCCCACTTGTCCGAAACTGCCGGTAACCAGGACTACGAACATGAGTGCAAGATATATCATCGAAACAAAGAACGAGTTTGCTGCACTGGCAATTCTCCCCGATTCGTCCGGAATTTCAGAAATATCGATTCTCCAAACCGTGGACGCGTACCAGACGCTTAGCCCAAGTATCGTCCAACTGAGAACATGGTAATCTCGCTCGTTTACTCGAATCTCTCCAAATGACAAAGGTGCGATAAATGAGAGTAGAATTAGCAGAATTGAATACACCTTCATCTCGATAATTGTTCGTTCTGGCCCTTTCACGTTGGGTAACATTGGGACGCCTACCTCTGCGTATTCTTTGGACTTGTATAGGGCAAGGGCCCAGAAGTGCGGAGGGGTCCATAGGAAAATCAGAATGAACATGAACCAAGGCATTGGACTTCCAAGGTCCAATAGGGATTCAATTGACGCCTCCAGAGAATTATTGGAGATGGAGAGATCTTCCACGCTAGCTGCCCATCCAATAACCGGCGGGGTTGAACCGGCAATACCTCCGATGACAATGTTCTGAGGGGTACTTCTCTTCAGCCACATGCTGTAAATAAGGACGTAGAAAAGAATGCTAAATGCTGACCAGAAGGCAGCAACCTCATTGGACATGAAATAGAACCATGCAACTCCCAAGGAGGATATCGAGATACCAAAAAATAGAGCCGATTCAGCACTTACCTTGCCCGAGGGAATGGCTCTATTTTCTGTGCGCCTCATCATTGGATCGATGTCTCTGTCGTACCACATATTGATCGCGTTAGCACCCCCGGCCGTCAGATAACCGCCAATCAGAACAACTAGCATTGTTTCAGCCGACCCTCCCGAGAGGCCCCCTTCTAGTGAGTCATGAACAATCACTGCGCATATCGCAGTAATCTGCAGTAGGATGACAACTCTCGGCTTCGTCAATGAGAAGTAGTCTGCAATTGTTGATGAATTCATACAACCTCCTCCGTGGTAATGGCACACCCAATCCAAGCAGTTGCCATTGCAAGGAAGGTCAGTGAAGCCAGAATAAGGTGAACCAATGAAAGCAACTCAAAGAACCCTTCTTCCATGTCCCAGGAGATTACGTAAATCGCACCAATTGACGCATTAGTAACGAAGAGTCCGGTTGAGGCCCAGATCCAATTCCTCAGAATGCGGCCTGAATCCTCCTCGGACTCCTTCCAGATGAGGTAGGAGGCCGAACTCATTGCAATCAGCATCACACCAACTAGCCATCTATGAATCATCTGTGACTGCAATACTATGTCTCCTACTGAATCCACCAGATTACCTCCACAAAGAGGCCATGAATCCGGCATTCCATCTACTCCGCAGCCTAGATTAGCACCTGGAGTGGTGGACACGAATGTTCCAGAGAAGATCGAGATGAATGCTCCGATTGACAACCAAGTAACCCTGCTACGCCATCTGCTTGAGATCCCACGCCCGATATCTAACCAACCAGGAACTCCTCCCTCTGCCCTTGTGATAGTCAACCATAGCCAAAACATGCTAATTGTGAATGCTAATGCAGAGCTTAGGTGAAGTGCAACGCTCCAATGCAAGTTGTCCAATTCAACTGTCAACCACCCAATTGTGCCTTGCCAGATGATCAGGACCACCGTCAAAGTGGAAGCGAACCTGACATCCTTGCCTGGATCTTCATTCCTTCTTAGTAGATACCAGTTCAGCAGAACCAGAGGACCGAGAAATGCCCCGGCAAGGAACCTATGGGACCATTCTGTGAAGATTTGGAAAGTCGAGTATCGGTGTCCAGAACCACGTGAGTCGACCTCCTCGGGATTCTCAGCCCACCATTCCTCTTGTTCCTCCTCCGAGACATCGAAACCCAATGTCCCGAAACACAATGGCCAATCTGGACAAGACTCCCCCGCATCGTAGATTCGAATCAACCCTCCTAAGCCGATTACGACAATTGTCAATCCCAACAGCCACGCCGTGAGGGTCTTCGGAACCTTCCAGTTAGTCAAATGCTATCGCTCCCTGTAAGGGGCTGCTCCGCTTCACTCTTCGTGCGGGTCGATGTCGATTGGAATCTTATTCTGCTCATACTCCAGTGTCGCGATCTTCATTGGATCAAGAACTACCTTCTCCTTGGCGTCATCGACACCATAGAGTTGAATCAACTCGCTGCTGTACTTTTCGCGCAATTCGTCCTCGGTAACGAAGAGCGGTGCTCCCATGCTAATTTGAAGCGCTCTGGCACCAATAATTCTGGCCTTTTCGAAGCGTGTGTGTGCTCTTGCTGGCTCAACCATCGGGGCGGTCGACCGGAGACCCCCAAATAAGGTCTATGACTCCACTTAGAGAATGATTTGATGGCTACGGGGTCTCAACCATCATGGCTACAGCGTTCCCTCCACCCAGACAAACAGTCACAATCCCCCTTTTCCCCCCAGTTCTACTCATTGCATTTACCAGGGTCATCAGACATCTAGTCCCAGTTGCCCCAAGGGGGTGTCCGATTGCTATGGCGCCACCATGTGGGTTGAAGGAATCGTCGGGAACTTCCAGTGACTTCCTGATGGCACAAGACGCCGAGGCGAATGCCTCGTTGTGCTCCAGAATGTCAATCTCCCCCATCGTTCTTCCCGATTTTTCTAGTAGCTTATTCACCGTTGGAATTGGCGCGGACATCACTCTACTTGCCTCGACTCCCGAGGTGGCATATTCCACGATTCTAGCCAATACTGGCAATCCAAGTTCCTCTGCTGCCTCTTCGGAAGCAATGAGAACAGCAGAGGCGCCATCGGATACTTGACTGGCATTTCCCGCTGTAACCTGACCTCCTTTCGAGAAAACAGATCTTAGGCCAGAAAGGGTTTCTTCGTTTGTCTCTGGTCGAATCCCCTCGTCCCTATATAGTGATCCAACTGGAAAAACCTCTCTGTTGAACCAACCCTCTTCCCAAGCGTTGTTGGCAAGGGTATGTGATCGTACAGAGAACTTGTCCGAATCAGACCTGCTAATTCCATGTTCCTCTGCAACTGTGTCCCCAGTATTTCCCATAGACTCTCCAGAGAATGCATCCCTCAATCCATCTTCCATCAATACTGATTCAAGAGAGGAAAACGAGACGTCTTCCCCTTTCTTCACATCCCTTGCTAAGTAAGGAGCATTGCTCATTGACTCCATCCCACCGGCAACCACAACTCTGGATACCCCAGCTCTGATTTCTGTGGCAGCGATCATTGCCGCCTTCAGGCTTGATCCGCATACTTTGTTGATTGTTGTGCAGGGAGTGGTTACTGGCATTCCTGCCCCAATAGCAACCTGACGAGCCGGAGCCTGGCCACATCCTGCTTGTAGGACCTGACCCATGTACACCTGGTCAACAATACCCATCCCAGGGTTGATTCCCGCGCGGTCCAAGAGCTCATTTACGGTCAGAATGCCCAGGTCTACTGCGCTGTAATCTGAAAGTGAGCCTCCGAACTTGCCTATCGGAGTCCGGGCATAGGCACAAATGACCGGAACAGGCATACCCGTTCGACTGACGACCTAGCCTTCAATGGCACGATGCTACTTCGTCCTCACAATTCATGAATCAACAGTGTATCCGTAAAATTCTGCATTAAGCAAATCAGGCCTATTCTGTGGCTTCACTAGTATTGTCCTAACTTCCCAAAGATCCTTGAAAATTCTGTATCGTGCAGTGGCGTCCAGATAGTCTACTCCACTGGTTCCACCTGTACCCGTTCTCTTCCCGATGATTCTCTCGACCATACGTGCATGGTCATGCCTCCACTTCGCCATCGACTCTTCGAGTTCTACGAATGCATCGATTAGTTTCCTAGGCCAGGTGAGGAGGGGCAACTCTCGATACGACTCGATGAATAGGAGTCCGGCACGACCGCGACTCACCTCTCCATCTGGTATTAGGAAAGAAGTCGCAGACTCTTGTGCAGCATCCAATCTATCCTTCATCCTAGTTGAGCCATCCTCGTCCATCCCGGACATTCTCTCCATGGCTTCATTCCCCATCTGGAGGTGTGCCGCTAAGTGCGAATTGACATAATCCCTAACTGTTTCTTCGTCACCCTCACCCTCACATTTTGATCCCATGATTGGAGTGCGTTCCATCCATCTCATCAGAGATTCATAGAGGGATGCATTCCCTTGATGTGCCTCTAGCCTTTCTAGGACCTCTTTGTCCCTACCTCCTCTCTCGGCTAGCTTTCTGAATGTCTTGATCGGATCCATCCCAAACATTCGGTCTTCTGTTTCCAATCCAAGTAGGGACTCGAACTCCCTCATCTGGAATGATTCGAAGCCAGAGGCAGTTCCCAAACCATCCCTGAAAGCCAGGAATCCTTGTGGAGTGAGAGTCTCTAGGACTGTCCACTGATTTGCCATCAATCGGAAAATCTCAGTAGTTCTTGTCAAATGATCGACTGCACGAGGAATGTCGTCTTCGGGTACTGGAACCTGTGCTAGAATATCCCTAGTCTCAGACAGCTCTCTGATGATCTGCTTGAACCATAACTCAAATGTTTGGTGGACGATGATGAAGTGCATCTCATCGGAAGAAACGCCCCTGTCATCTCCTTGCAGATCCAATAATTCGTGCAGTTGCAGATAGTCTCCATAGGTCCAGTTGCCAGACCCCCCGCTTCCGCTCATAGCCTCGCATGAGGCAGCCCACTTGAAGCGTTGCCGCCGAATTAGAAATTCTATAACTTCCCAATGTGTGGCTATGTTGATGTCTGAGCCGATTGGTTGGCCAGAAGACCCCGACGCTCCTCATCCCGAACCTGCAAAATCACTGTTCGTGGAGGAAGGCTTGGAGATTGTCGTCCCAATGGAGGGAGACGCGCAAGAGCTGTTCATCATAGTGGATGAAAACCGAGCATATCTGAGGAAGTGGCTGCCTTGGTTGGATGACGTCAAATCAGTGGATGACGAACTCGCTCTCATCCGGAGCCTTTCGGAGAAAAAGGCCGATGATTTCGCCTTCTACATAATCCGGCAATTCGGGAATCTGGTGGGAGTGATAAGCCTGAACTGGGTGGATTGGAGTAACAGGAGCTTCGGACTGGGGTACTGGGTCTCTCAGTCCTCGAATGGCCAGGGAATCATCACCAAGTCTTGCTCAAGGATGATGGATCACTGCTTCGATGATCTGAAGCTCCATAGGTCAGTGATCGAAGCAGCAGTCGAGAACTACCAAAGCCGAGCTGTTGCAGAGAGGCTGGGAATGAGGATCGAGGGCATCTCAAAGGATAGAGAGTGGTTGTATGACCACTTCACGGACTCTTCACTCTATGCAATCACTGCCCCGGAGTGGAAGTCTAGACATCAGGGCTGAATTAGCCCGTGGTCTTCCACCGAGCATCCACCAGGAGGGAGACAGGAAAGAACGTCTTCCTGCGCCAGCCCAGTCGATTTCGAGATTCTGTTAGCGACGCTGTCCTTCTTTTCCATGCCTGGAACTATACTAGCCCACCTTTCGCACATCTCTGAGATTACCTTGGGAACGCCTGAAACGGGGAGAGGGACGCCATTCACTACCGCCAATCCGATTGCAATCTCTAGAGGAGTATCCCGATGCCAACTCCTCTCACCCCTTACTACGAATGATCCTCTTGCTAGAGACTCCCCTGTCTCTGTAGTCTTGGAAACCTGGCTTGATCTGGCATGGAAAGCTGTAGCTGCAGCACCACCGCTTCCCCAAGCCCTTGACCAACACACAGAGATCTGAGCAGCTTCAGAGATTACCGAATCCTCCAATTCACGTGCATCCTCCAATCCCTCCCCCAGGGTCTGAGAAATCTGCAGTGACGCCACACCTTCGGGAACGACTCCCTGCTGCGATTTGCTCGGAATCAAGCCATCTTTGAGTTTCAGTGAGCATGAGGGTGCGCCGTGCAGATCAGCATGGAAGTAAAGGTCGTTGGTCGAGAGGTGCTTCCTAACCAAGACGTCGTTCCCCTTGGCATCTTTCCCCCCAATCAGCAGATGCCCTCCAGATACTATCGCCCAGCGGTACTTCTCGAACCAGAATCTTCTGGCTCTCTTCCTCCCTTTGAGCCTTCCAGATGCTGCCTCCTTGGCGGCCTTCTTCTCAGCAGTCTTCCTGGATCTCTCGGTCTTCTCCAGAGCCTCTTGCGCTCCCTTTGCCTTGTTCTTCTGGGTCCGTGCCTCTTCGAAGTACCTCTGCGCGTTCTGGTGCACGGTCTTGGAGGCCTCTAGGGTGACTTTGGCCCCTGGCTCACCATCCTCATCTGGTAGGTATGCAACAACGGTATGCTTTGACGGGTTCAAACTGTCTACCCAAACAACTTCATGGGCAATTTCTGCAACATCCTGCCAGCCTTTCTCTTCCACGGCAGCACTAAGCTGAGCCAAAATCGAATCCACATGCTCCCAGTTATCTTGAATCGACTTGCCAAGCTCCTGTGTGATTGCTGCCCTCTGGTTGAATCTCTCTATCGCTTTCTCCTGCTGGGATGCCCTCCTAGACAACTTCGAACTTTCGTCTTCGGCGCGTTCACCGGTCTCGATCAATTTCTCCTCCTCCCTGCGGATGAACGCTGCAGCATCATGAGAACCGAATATGAAATCGTAGACCAGGGAGAGGCTGCTGACGGCTACTCTCATTTCCTCGTTCATCGATGGCAGGCTGATTGGGGAGAACTCGACGATCCCAGCTGCTGCCGAGTCTCTCTCTGACTCGTTGTCGGCATCCATCCAAGATGTCTTGGATTCCGTATCGGAAAGCCAGATGTTACCCCCCTCTCCGCCATCTAGGTCTCCTAGCATTTCCTTCAATGCAGAATCGAGTGAATCCCTCTGCTCAGTGGTAAGAGAATCTGATTGTGTATCCTCGTCTATGCCGGAGATGGAGCATACCGCACTTCCGTACACTCTGCCAAGATTCGCCCTAGAGGCTAGGGTCCTGATTAGGGCATGATCGCTGCCATCTAGAATCCCATCAAGGGAACCCCTATCCAGATTCCTTGGATCAACTGCCTCTGGAGGGGGGGCATAGCTCTCTCCCTTCTTCAGTGAACGACTGGCGTATTTGGCATGTGTGAGCGGGCGGACGATTACCCCATCCCCATCGAGAAGCACGACGTTCCCATCTCGGAACAACTCTATCACGAGGCTTAGACGACCCTTGCCATGCTCGAATTCCAAACGAATCACCCTGTCGAATCCGAATTGCTCGACCCCTACCAACCTGGAGTTGTTGAGGTGCTTCCTCAGAATCATTGCGAACTGCGAGGGTTGGGTCGGCATCGGCCTATCCCTGTTCGATGCGTATGCCCTCAGGCCTCTAACGATTACTAGATCTGTAGATGGCTCTCCCTTCCTGTTCAGCCTCAGAACTATCTGTTCGTAGTGCGGTTGGTATGCCTTCCTAACTCTCGCACCTACCATGTTCGTCATCTCTCGCACTATTCGCGCGATTTCGAAAGAGGATGACTGGCTCCGCATGATTCTCAATATCGTCCGGAACGGCGCCCTTCATCAGGGAATCGATAGGGGAGATCTGGCACTCAAGGTAGGGAAGAGTGGAATTCTTGCATTTCCCTCAGGACATCCGGCTCGTGGGCGTACTGGTTCGAAGGGACCTTTATCATCCTGCAATTTGGAATTGAATCTGCGATTCTCTGAACCTTGTCGAAGTCATGCAGGGTATCCGAAGTCGCAGTCATCACAGCGCAAGGGACTTCTATGTGCGATAGGTCTTCAGGAAGGCTGTATCCGAGGTTCCATCTAGCGGAGAGGAGCATACGCGGGACGTCTTGAGCTAGCAGAGCTCTGCGATAACGAACCTTCTGACCCTCTTCCTTAGTTCTCCTGTTCACCACCCAGGCCACGAAACCAACCATCTTTCGGAAAGCCACCATGGGGAGCGGCGAGTAGATGATCATCCTAGACCATAGTGGGAATTTGAAGTCCGGGTTCGGAGCAAGGAGGACCGAGCTCCTACCACCCAAATCTCCCTTCTCGAACGCATCGATAAGGAGGGTCGAGCCAAGTGACGAGGAGTACCAGTCAATATTCGTCTGATCGACGTCTAAGGCCTCGAGAACGACCGCGATGTCTTTCGAGTGCCTTTCGATGGAGAAGTCATCCTTTGAAATTCTCCTGTTGAACTTCGAACTGGCCTTCTCTCTAGTCTCGATGTAGATCAGATGTCTGCTCTTTACCCACTCAGTGATCAATGGGCGCCACCCCTCGAAGAGGGAACCCCATCCTGGGACCATCACCACGGTTCCGGAATCCGGACCCGTCTCCTCTGCATCCCAGACCAGTACCCTAATCGAGACTCCCGACTCCACTTCGATCCAATGCTCATCAGCAACATGCCCATCTAGAACCGGAGGACCGTTCCAAAGACCTTCCATGAGAACGAGATTCCATTCCTAGATTTCAGGGTTCTCTATCTGGAGAGTCACCTTCTCCGGCCACCGCCGCCTCTGCTACGACCGCCACCGCCTCTGCTACGACCGCCACCGCCTCTGCTGCTGCGACCGCCACCGCCTCTCCTGCTGCGCCCCCCACCTGTAACCTTCCTTCTGAAGTGACGCCTTCCACCTCTTCCACCTGGTACTCCGCCAAAGAAGAAGAAGTTCCCTGAACCCCATCCCCTGCCTCCGTGATGGTGGTGGACAACTGCATGGCCTGGCTGGCCCGGAACTGCTGATACTTCGGAGTACTTGGGACCGTTGCTGAACCTTGCATTTACCAGAGTAACCACTAGGATAAGTAGGAAAATCGGCATGCAGCAGAAGAATATGATTATGCTACTGGAACTGGGTTCATCCAACTCCGAGTCTCCCGGTTTTTCGATGTCGTACCATACCTGTACCACCCCTCCGACTGGGAATCTGTCTATCTCCACATGGTCGGCACAGTCGAATTCCGCTCCCTGATAGTCATAATCAATCCACATGTCTTGGTAGACGTCAATCTTGACATACTCGATCTCATTTACTCTGTAGGAATAGTCCACGTATGCGTAGCATTCTATCTCGTCCCAACACTCGTAATCATCGCAATTCTCCCATACTTCCCACCCATGTTCGCTTTTCAGGATCGTACCGTCGGTCGTCGCCCACTCGGACTCTCCAGCAGCGACAAGACTCCCCATCCCGAAGAAGAATAGTGTTAGCATTCCTGCTAATCCTATCGAAACCGCTTCACCAGGTGAAAGCCACCAAAGACCAAGGACACCTCCATCATTCCCCATTCCTACTGGAACTTCGGATACCACTGGGGATGGTGTCCCCTTTGCAACAGCCTCCCTCTTTTCTAATTCGGCCAGTTTAGCTTCGTGCTCTGCTTGGGCTAACTCCTCCTCCCTTCTGAGTCTTTTAACCTCAGACTCGTTGATCATTTCCTCGACTTCTTCCTTCGGATCCGGGTTTTCTTTGTCCCACCACCTGTCTGAGCTATCCTTGGCCATCGTTTCCTCGGTGCCGTCATGTAGTATTAACACCCCATCATCCTGCGTGAATTCAATCTGACTGAGGAAACTCATTCCTAGGAGCGCATCAGCATTTCTTATATCCATGTCTGGCAGTACCCCCCCTCTTACTCCCGTTGTGACTTCAATATCTCCAACTCTAACAGAATGGAGGGTTCCAGACCATGATTCAGTCGGTCCTCCCGCAGTTTGAGACGTCGTCTTTTTCCAATTCCTCCAATCCAGGCCAATTGCATCGGCCTTCTCATCAGTCATCGAGCATCGATTAGCTCCGGTATCCACCACAAATCTAACTGGTTTGTTATTGATGTGCCCATCGACGATGTACTGCCCTTGTCTGTTAAGCCTGATCACTACTTCTCTTCTCACATTAGACCTCCCCTATCCATTTGTTCCCGTGATTTGATTTGAACATTGACGAGGGGATTTTCAGACATGGAAGTCACCACCAGTCCTCCTGACTTCTCCCGTTCGGACTAATTCCTTCAGGTGCGAAAGGGCCTGATCCTCGGCTAGAGCCGGATTGGCCCCGGGGGTGTCCGAGTATGCGGAACTGGCAATATCCCGAAGGGTCGAGCATCCGGACCTCACTGCTTCCAGGACATTGGCGTGCCTGGCCTTCCTATGCTCTATGTACTGGGTCAGCGTCCTCTCCGGGTTTGGAATCAGAGGTCCGTGGCCTGCGAAGAGAGTATGAGGGCCAAGGTCCCTGAGCCTCTCCAGGCCTGAGATGTAGGCCCCCATGTCCCCATCGCTAGATGGCACCAGTATGGTGCCCACCATGGTGCAGTTGTCTGCCGCCACGACTCCCGGCGCACCCACTAGGCAGATCTGCCCAGGGCAGTGTCCGGGAGTCTCCAGAACCTCCCAGTCCGACCTCCCACTGGGCCCGTCTAAGCACACTATGTCGCCCTCGCTGAGTTTCCTAGTCCCCGGAATGCCAGGGAGGGCTGACAGGGTCTCCTCGCTCGCCCAAACTGGGGCTTGGTAAATCTGGGATATCAGGCCCATGTCTCCTAGGTGGTCTTGATGCCTGTGGGTGAAGACGGTGCATAGGATGGCACTCCCATCGCCCCTGATCTCCTCCACCTTGTCCTTTAGTAGATTGAACCCCTCTTCGTCTCTGATTGCCGGGTCGACTATCGCCCTCTGACCGCCCCTCTCACCGAGGACGAAGCAGTTTGTGTGTGTGGACGGAGGCAGGGTATTCGTAGGTATCAGGATGCACTCAACCCCAGGACCGTACTCGAACCTATGAGGTCCTGATGGAGGGTCTTCGGCCATCTCCGCACAGGCAGAAACCAGGTCCATTTCTCCCATTACCTCTAGCAGGTCCCTGAATATGGTCAAAATCGGGGGCGGGACATGCAACTCGTTCCTCTCCCACGATTCGATGATCTCTTCCGGCCTCCACCAGCGAAACTCATCGAACTCGCTCCTTCCAGGCGGGAATGACGGCTCCACTCCTGAATCTCCCAGGGAAACGTGAAAGAACAGGTTGTGGAATCTTGTAGGCGACTGGGGAGGGGTGATTCTCTCTGTGATTATTTCGCATTCGAAGCCATCAGTGGAAATCATACCTGACTCTGCGACCTCCAGCCATCCGGACTTGTCCTTGCACACGATCTCTCGAACCTCGTTGTCCACCTCCAAGAAACTCCCCTTTCCATCGGGAGAGATTCCGACTTCCTCCACCATCTCCCTTAGGAGGGTGAATACGGAAAGCCTGTCTTCTCCCATTTTCGAAAACCACTCTGGATGTCTTTCTGAAGCTCTTCTATCGACTCTGCTAACTCCTCCTCCTGGGAATGACCAGAGGTCTGGGAATGCAGGGAGCTCAGAACTCCTGTGGCCCATCAGGACCTCATGCCCGTCACCTGCTTCTCTGCTCAGCATTACTGATGCAGAGGGGATGTGCGCGCGTGCCTCGAGAGGGGGTAGAGAGAGTCCCTCCGGCAATTCGTCCATGGGTGCTCGAAGGGATTCGATGCTTCAACCTCGCTACGATAACGATTGAATAATCATGCTAGCCTTCGCAATGCATGTGCTTTCGCACCAAGGGGGCAAATCTCTGCCTCGGGTGGAGCTTTCAACCCGGAGAAGTGAGATGATGAGGCCCCCCGAGACCATCGAGGAGGAGTTGGAGATTATCTCACAGGCCCTCGAAGCCGGAATTGATCCCTTCCCACCAAAGAAGAAACCCACTAGGATCGCAAAACTCGCCTTGGGTTGGTTCATGATCATAATGATGGTCAGCTGGGTCTCCCAGCTTCTCTACCAGTACGTCTAGCGGATCTAGATTGGTAGTCCCTCCCGGATTCGAACCAGGGTCATGGCATCCAGAGTGCCATATGATGGACCGCTACACCAAGGGACTGGTGTAACACGGACAAGGCCCGGATATTTCAAGAAAACCGAGCAATCAGAACTGCGTACTCATGACCTGAATACGGCATTCACCTTCTCCAGGCTGCCCTCGCTGGGTCGCAGGAGGTCCTCGGAGAGGTTCACTAGGGGCGTTTCGCTCAGCCCCAGCGTGTCCGTTGCGGTAGGGACATTATCATCGTAGTAGAGAAGCCCTGTCACATGACTTCCAGCCTTCTCCGACTTGTGTATAGCGCTCAATGCGGAGACAGCATCCGTGTAATCGTGGTCCGCCGCCACGGTCTCTAGCCTCAAAGTCGAGCCGTCAAACAGATTCACCTCCCTGAACTCGCCTTCTGGGACCTCCACCTCCTCTAGTGGGGAGAAGTGGGGGATGTAGTCCAGGATGTGGAGGACCTCGTCATTCGCCTTCACGTAGTTGTAGGACCTGTAGGACTCGTCGTTGTTGGCGAAGGTCACGCACGGAGAGATGACGTCAATGAATGCCATCCCCCTGTGGCTCATCGCTGCCCTCATCAGTGCAGTCAACTGCTTCTTGCTACCAGAGAATGAGCGCGCTACGAAACTGCACCCTAGGTTGATTGCCATCGCGCAAAGGTCGATCGGAGCCTGTTGGTTGACGCTGCCCTTCTTCTTCTTCGAACCCTTCTCTACAGTAGCGCTGTACTGCCCCTTGGTGAGGCCGTAGACACCGTTGTTTTCTACGATGTAGACCATATCCAGATTCCTCCTGATGGCGTGGACGAACTGACCTATGCCTATGCTCGCGGTATCACCGTCGCCAGACACTGCCAAGAAGCTCAGGTCCTTGTTAACCATATTCGCTCCTGTAGTTACCGAAGGCATCCTCCCATGAACTGTGTTGAATCCATGGCTCTTACCGAGGAAGTATGCTGGGGTCTTGGAGGAGCACCCAATACCACTCATCTTGGCGATCTTCTCAGGTTGAATGCCGTTCTCCCAGGCAGCTTGGATTATGTTATTCGAGATCTGGTCGTGCCCGCATCCGGGACACAAGGAGGATTTTCCACCTGTGTATTCGGATTTCTCCAGTTCTATTACGTTCAGCTTAACCATTACCTTTCCTCCTTCAGAACTTCTAGAATCATATCGGAATATACCCTTGCCCTTGGTGGCATTCCATCGCTGTATGCAACGCTGTGTATCTTCGGTATCAAATCAGCGGGGAACTCCTTGCGTATGATTCCGAATAGCTGACCATCCCGGTTAATCTCGAGGACAATCGTCCTCTCGTGCCTTCTAACGAAATCCTCCACCTCTGGGTGAAGGGGGAGGGCCCTGACCCTGCACGTGCTCACAGAAAGTCCGCTCTCTTCCAGCATGTCGTCGATCTCGACGATTGTGTTCTCCATGGAACCATAGAAAATAACACCCAGTTCCTTGTTCTCCTCTTCCCTAATCATGGGTTCAGGCAGGTGCTCCCTTGCACCATCGATCTTCCTCTTCAATCTCGCCATCGCATCGTGGTACACCTGGGGGTCTTCCGAGTATACCCCATCCTCGTCATGACCCGTCCCTCTGTACAGAATGGGGTCTAGGCCGCTGCCTGGTAATGTCCTGTATGCTATGCCGTCGCCATCGACATCTCGGTACCTGCCGTAATTTGTAATGGAATCCATCTCCTCCTGGCTTCTGATGACCTTGCCTCTGTCCATGGGCTCATCCGGGTACTGGAAGCCAGATGTAACCCAACGGTTCATCCCCAAGTCTAGGTCGTTGAATCCGAATACCATCGTTTGGAACCTCTCGGCATAGTCGAAGGCCCTCCAACCGAATTCGAAACACTCGTCAACAGTCCCCGGGATTAGTACGATGTGCTGGGTATCTCCATGGCTCGCCTCGTAGAGCATCGAAAGATCGCCCTGTTGGGTTCTGGTCGGTAATCCAGTAGAAGGCCCCACTCTATTCACATCCCAAATTACTCCCGGGACCTCTGAGAAGTAGAACAGACCGATGAATTCGGACATTAGAGAAATTCCCGGGCCACTGGTGCAAGTCATCCCCCTTCCTCCAGCCCATCCAGCACCAAGCACCATACCCGCTGCAGCTAGTTCGTCTTCCGCCTGGATGACGGCGCAAGTGCTACCTCCATCGCCATCACTGCGAAGCTCTGGCAACCATCCGATAATCGACTCCGCAAGGGAGGAAGAAGGCGTAATCGGGTACCAAGATAGCATGCTGACACCCCCATATATGGAACCAAGAGCAATTGCCTCATTCCCCTCGATCAGGAAAGAATCGGGATTCTTCTCCCTGCCCTCAAGGCAATACTGACACTCGAATCCCCAGTTCTCCTCTGAGAATGACCTACCCTCAGAGATTGCTTGCATGTTCAACTCAATTGCTTTCTCCTTTCCTTTGAACTGGGCTTTGACGGCCTTCCCAATTGCATCCTCGTCTATTCCTAGGAGGTGGGCGACTGCACCTACATAGTACATGTTTGCAATCAGCCTCCCGAGCTTGGGGTTGATTTTCCTAGCCATCTTCGTCATCGGCATTCCCAGCAGGACGCAGTCGTCTCTGTCCACCGGGAGTTTGACATCCTCGTTGTAGACCACTATGGTTCCAGGTTCTAGCCCCTCCAGGTCCTTCATCCAGGTGTCCTTGTTCATCAGAACCTGGACGTTGGTGTAATCTCCAGGAGCTTGGTACCCCTCATCACTCACTCGGATAATGAACCACGTCGGCAAACCTGAGATGTTGCTTGGGAAGAGATTCTTTCCACTGACTGGAATCCCCATTTCGAACATTGAGTGGAGAATTATCAGATTTGATGATTGGGACCCCGTCCCGTTGGCTGTCGCGACATTGATTACGAAATCATTGACGATTTTTCCCATTGCTTTCTTTGTCCCCGGTGCTTCCAGATAGGTTGCTTGCAGTGTATCGGCGAAGTCTCAGGGTCTTATGCGTTACCATAGGAAAATCAACCAATCCTACTCATCATCGCTTCCGTTGCAGTTTTCAATGAGAGGGCTGTCGCGAGCCCGTGCCAATTCCAGCAGAACTGCAGAAAGCTTGGGACGACTCAGCTGAGCTATTGGGTGAAAAGAACGATCCTGAGGGGGCACTGGAGGCACTTAGATCCGCTTGGAGCAGCATAGACAACGAGGCTCAGAGGGCCAAGACACTCGCTCTGGCCGCTGATGCTAGTACGGAGTGGGGTGTCATTGACCGAAGGAACCAGAAGTCACACTGGCAGAAGGCATACAAGAATTACACCAAGTCCCTTTCTATTGATCCGAAGAACAAGGAGGCACGCAGGAATATGAACAAGCTCGCTTCAATGATGGACGAGAACGCAATTTCTCTCGGCATCGGTTTCCAGATGTTCGATCAAGGAAATCCAACTCCTCTCGGGCTCCTTGCGATGGTCTTCTCAATGGTAACTCTCTTGGTTTCTATCAAACTCATTTCTGAGTTTCTCGATGACGGCAATAACCCTGTAGTGACCCTGGAGGTACAGTATGTCCTCAATGGTCAGTCAGTTACAGGAGAGATACAAATTGAGATGTATGAGGATGACGCACCTATGCACGTTGAGAGTTTCCTGACCCATGCAGAGAACTTCCAATATGATGGTGTGGAGTTCCACCGAGTAATTGACAACTTCATGATCCAAGGCGGAGACATAGAAAATCTTAGAGGATCAGGAGGCTATTCCGCTCATTACTACGGATTCTGCAATGGAGAGCAGGTTCCAGAAAGCGAATGCCGGCAGAAGGAGGATTACACGATTCCATACGAGCACGAGAACGGTCTGAAGCACACGGTTGGCGCCTTTGCTGCAGCACATGCAGGACTGAACACCGACGGGAGTCAGTTCTACATCGTACCTACTGACGGTTCGGCCGGCCATCTCGATTGGGAGGCTGGAAAGGACTGCACAACGAGAAGCTGCCACACCGTCTTTGGATACGTCATTTCAGGTATGGAGCATGTTGATGCAATCAGCAACCTTGAGACTCAGAATGACTCCCCGGTGGACCCTGTCCGGATAATTTCTGCTAGAATCGCCTGATTGGGATTCGTTTGCATGGGTGAACTTCATTTACTTCTCACTGGGAGAAATTACTCGGTGAGATAATGAGGGATGAAAACCCATTTGATGCACAGTCCGAGTTCGAGAGAAAAGACGGGTCCAAGGCTCGTTTCATGGACTTGCATTCACTAGAGGAAAAAGGCATATGCAACTTGCCCGAAATTCCATTCTCAATCCGAATTCTCCTTGAATCTGCATTGAGGAAATGTGATGGTTTCCTTGTCAACGAGGATGATGTGGAGAGAATTGCTTCATGGTCGCCAGATATGAAGCCGGAGGAAATCCCATTCAGTCCTAGTCGGGTTATTCTGCAAGACTTCACGGGAGTCCCTGCAATTGTTGACATCGCTGCACTCAGGGACGCAATGAAGGAACTCGGAGGGGATCCAAGCAAGGTCAACCCCCAGGTTCCAGTGGATCTGGTTATCGACCACTCCGTGCAGGTCGATGTTTCCGGACTCTTTCCCGATGCTCGTGAGCGCAATCTGGAAATCGAGTACGAACGAAACTCAGAGAGGTACAAGTTCCTGAAGTGGGGGCAACTAAACCTAGACAACTTTCGTGCGGTTCCACCGGGAAGGGGCATTGTCCATCAGGTAAACCTAGAGTGGATTGCCAGAGTAGCTAGAGAGGAAGATGGATTGTGGATTCCAGATTCACTCGTCGGAACGGACTCGCACACAACTATGATCAACGGTTTGGGGGTACTCGGATGGGGCGTTGGGGGCATCGAGGCCGAGGCCGTCATGCTAGGTCAACCGATCTACATGCTGCTGCCCGAGGTCGTTGGATTCGAACTCATTGGCTCTCTAGAGCCGGGAGTAACGGCCACTGACATGACTCTCCGGATTGTCGAGATGCTGAGGGGCCACGGATGCGTGGGTAAGTTCGTTGAGTTCCACGGGCAGGGACTGTCTAACCTCAGCCTCCCAGACAGGGCGACAATCGCGAACATGGCACCAGAGTATGGTGCAACCTGCGGATTCTTCCCCGTCGACCAGACAACTCTCGATTACATGCTACTATCTGGTAGGGAACCGGGTCATGTAGAGGACGTAAAGAGATTCATGGAAGCTCAGGGGCTTCTGTACCAAGACTCCACCCCTACTCCGAAGTTCACCTCCAACCTTTCTCTCGACCTGTCAACGGTAGAGCCCTCTCTATCTGGTCCAAAGAGGCCACAGGACAGGGTCTCACTTTCAGCGATGAAGTCCCACTGGAGATCTAGCCTGAATGCTCCAACTGGTCATCAAGGACACGGCGTAGATGCCAGCAGGAACGACGCAACCTCCCCTATAGATGGCCGAGACTGCGATTTGAAACACGGAGATGTCGTTATCGCTGCCATAACGAGTTGCACGAATACAAGCAATCCTAGCGTGATGATCGCTGCCGGCTTGCTCGCTAGGAATGCTAGGTCAAGGGGTCTTTCAATCAAACCATGGGTCAAACCAAGCCTCGCTCCGGGTAGCAGAGTGGTCACAGAGTACTACGATGCTTCGGGCCTCTCAGAGGACTTAGACTCTCTCGGATTCAGCGTAGTTGGGTACGGATGCACCACTTGCATAGGCAACTCTGGACCCCTCGATCCGGAGATCGAGGGGGCAATCGAAGATTCTGACCTAGTTGTCGGCAGTGTCCTCTCTGGGAATCGGAATTTTGAGGGAAGGATCCATCAGAAAATAAAGGCAAACTACCTTGCTAGCCCTCCTCTAGTCGTGGCTTACGCTCTTGCAGGTACATTGGATGTAGATTTCTCCGAAGATCCTCTCGGACATGACCCCTCGGGCAAACCCGTCATGCTGTCAGACATCTGGCCCAGTGACGAGGAGATTCGCAGTACTGTGGAGGCGGCAATTGGGCCTGAGATGTTCGTGAGCCGATATTCCGACATATTGAGTGAACCAAGATGGGATGATATCCCAAGCGAGGCGAGCGAACTCTTCCCATGGGACTCGGATTCCACTTACGTTCGACTCCCATCATTCTTCCAGGGAATTCAGCCAGATCCTTCCTCGATTGAGCCAATTGTGGACGCCCGAGTCCTAGTCATGGTGGGAGATTCTGTGACAACTGACCACATCAGCCCCGCAGGAGCATTCCCAAGCTCAGGGCCAGCTGGACAGTATCTGGTTGGGAAAGGAGTACAGCCGAGGGATTTCAACTCATTCGGAAGCCGTAGAGGCAATCACGAGGTGATGGTTAGGGGGACATTCGCAAACATCAGGATGAGGAACCAGACAGCTCCGGGGACAGAAGGTGGCTTGACCACTCACTTCCCAACCGATGAGGTGATCTCCATTCACCAGGCTAGTGAGAGGTACATCGAAGCCTCGACTCAACTAGTGGTCCTCGCTGGCTCACAGTATGGCTCTGGGAGCAGCAGGGATTGGGCAGCCAAAGGCACCCTATTGCTAGGTGTTAGAGCAGTGATTGCGAAGTCATACGAGAGGATTCACAGATCCAATCTAGTTGGAATGGGAGTCCTACCTCTTGCATTCGCTCAAGGCGATGATGCCGACTCATTGGGACTAGACGGGTCCGAATTCTTCAACATCCCCGCTTCTGGGGACTTGGAGCCCTTCTCGGAGATTCAGATCTCCGCAAGGAAGGTCGATGGAACAGAGATAAATTTCACCGCTATCGTTGGTCTGGAGACTCCCGTTGAGGTCGAATACTACAGAAATGGTGGAATACTTCAGACGGTCCTAAGAAAACTGGCAAAGGATTGAAGTCCGACTAGGAGAGAAATGAGGCTGTAGGATGGAAGGAGAGGAGCAAGAACCCGAAGAAGAAGGCCTACCAGGGCCACCACCAGATCCATCTAGGATCCCCTCAATAGTTAGGCAGGTAGGGGATTTGAACATGCAATCCCAGGCCGACGAACACGGCATCTCGAAGAAGACCGACCCGGACATTCGCGCAATAATGGAATTCTTGGACGAAGTCGAGGACTTAGAACCCCTGAACAATAACCTATCTGGGGACCCAATGGCGGAAGCATGGTTGCAGATTCTCCTGACCCTGATTGTTAGGGAACATGGGCACTCTTCGCTAGGAGTCAGCACCATCGAGGTACTGGTGGGGGAGCGAATGAACAGGGAGGGCATAGACCTCGAGATTTTCCTAGATAGGCTGTGGATCATGGGGAGGCTCGAGAAGATCTACGGGGGTGTCGAAGTAAGTTACTCGCCCAACCCCAGTTGGCTCGAGATGAAGTAACCAAAGGGACAATCTCCTAATGCAGCAAAAAAACACGTTTCGGTAATGCATAAGAGTGGCCGGAAAGTCCGAACTACCATGATGGACGAAAGTATGACTGGAAACCTTGAGCACGGAAAGAGCAGGAGGGCCGTCGGACTAGTGTTCCTGATGCTAACATCGCTCTTCGTTTCAGCCGTGCCTTATGCTTCTGCTTCCCATACCACTCAATATGGCGTTCAGAGGGATCCACTGTACATTTCCATCGGAGATTTAGATTGCGATGGAGACAATGACATCGCATCAGGGAGCGGTTTCGGGCACTTCATCAGCTTCCTGTACAATGATGGGAACGGAGGTTTCGCAGACAGGCAGGACGTGCAGATCTCAAACAACGACTCATTCAGAGCCGGTTTCCGAGACGTGGCTGATGGGAACAGGGTCGAGATTGTAGATGTTGATGGGGATGACGTAAACGACGTAGTCTACTATCAACAGAATGTCAGGTTCGTCGGCGAGTCATTCATCAGGCCTGCAAATCTAACCGTCCTCAAGGGGGACTGTGACGAGAGGGTGAACGAATGGGAGGAGATGTTCGAGACAATCACGGTCATCAACCCATATCTAGCTGACTTCGACGTCGGGGACATCAACGACGACGGTTACGCCGACGTCGTATTCTCCTCGACCGATTCGACCTTCGCCAACCAGTTCATCCAGATATACAAGGGTCCTGACTACAGCATTCCTGCTAACCAGCATGCTCCCATTTCTGTCCCACTAACCACTGGCTTCTATCAATATCTGAAACTTGGCAATTGGGGGGAGGATTTGCAGACAATCCCCGATCCTACCAACCCAGGCGATGAAATCCTGGCTCCTGGCGAGTGTGAAGACCTTGACATCTGGCTTCTAAGAACCCCTCCCTACAATGCAGGCGTCGGGTATTCTTCTGGAACATACGACAACATGACAGTACTGGAGTACGATTGCGTGACAGGCCAGTACCCGAACCCAATGAATCCAACAGGTACTGGAAATATTCACGAATTCACACTCGATGCCGAGCACGACTACCCGATGTACGGACTTGATATCGCCGATTCTACTCCAGATGACGATGTCAATGAGATAGACATCATCGCAGTCGTTGACGGCATCACAGGCAATGTATCCTATGCAACCAAGACGTCCTCGGGATGGGACAAGCAGAACTACGTTGATTTCGGAGATTATCTAGGAGCCTCGGTCACCATAGCCGATGTCAACCAAGATGGCGAACTCGACTTCTTCGTACCCACTTCCCTGACCTTGCTGGACACCCAGGAGTCCACGGTACAGAATCAGACATTCCTTCTGCGGCCAAACCTTCGTGCTCTGAACACTGTGCAGATCCTTCTCGCTGACCCAGATGGTAACGGGTATCTTGACCCTCTATCATTCGATGTCGGTAGGAGGCCAACAATGGCAATGCCAGGACAACTCCAAGGAGCAGAGAACAGTGCTCTCGAGGTAGTCATCGGACAGGAGGACTATACCTACAGATTCTCGAACAACGCCATGTGGCTGGACACACAGGGATATGCTGGTCAGGGGGATTACCTGTCAGTACTGGTTCTGGATAACTTCGATCTCGGAATCACTAGAGTAGAGATTGAACCGTCAGTAAAAGATCCTGCCACATTCCAGAGCATCGTTGGAGAGGGAAATCGTTGGGTAAACGTGACGGTCAAGAACACTGGCCTGATGCCCATTTCCGGGGGTAGCCTGGACATCGACCTGGAGGTTAGGGAGGTTCTCGGTGGAACTGACACTGTGATCTACTTCAACGACTTCGAGTCATCATCTCCTGACATCAACACGGGTTCGGCCTCATTCAACAAGTACTCTTACACCGGCGAGTACGAATCTGGCAACTCCTCCTGGCACATAGACGAGGATCGGCATTGGATCAGCCAAGACTACGACGAGTACGACGTCGCACATTTCAACAACAGCGACTACCAGTGCATGCCTAACGGGACCGACAAGTGCTTCGCAGCAGACGGCAACCCTGAGGAGAACAATGAGTCTTGGGAT
Source organism: Marine Group II euryarchaeote MED-G35 (assembly GCA_002457155.1). Taxonomy (GTDB): domain Archaea; phylum Thermoplasmatota; class Poseidoniia; order Poseidoniales; family Thalassarchaeaceae; genus UBA36. Next base: position 36,937 of record NTJS01000005.1, on the reverse strand, counting down.
GGCCCAGTCGCTTACCCAAGTTGGGAAGCAGAGGCAAACCCCACAAGCTACTACTGGGCTGGGGTCTCGCACACCTACGATCTAGATGATGGCAACTCAACAGAGGATTCGGGTTACTACAACCACATGGACGAGGCATTGATACTAGAGGGCATTGACCTCTCTGGAGCCGATGCCGCATTCTTGGACATGGATGCCATTTGCACTGCAGGTTTCTTCGAACTATTCTTGGCAGAACCGTATGACGTCATCGAGAGGTGGTTGTACGAGGATTCCTGCAGCATCGAGGTTTGGAGCGATGGAAGTGGATGGGAGACCGTTTGGAGGTATGGTGGTTGGGACAACGAGAGGAAGTACCGCATCGAGGAGAGAGTCTCCAGTGCCCCTGACCCAGAGTACAACGACTACAACGACAATTTCTTCGGAGACTGGCAAACAACAATGTGGAACAACTACACCGATTCAGGTGGAATTAGAGATTCCTGCGTCGTCTTCTACAACATTTGCTGGGAAGATGGAGGACTTGATCAGAAGGCAGACTCGATCGACCTCACCCCTTACGCTGGTCAGACAATTGACATCAGATTCCGTTTCCGAAGTGGACTGGAGGGAACTGTTGGTCCCGAGGGGTCCGAGGACTTCTCCGGCCTCGATGGGTTCGCCATCGACAACATCTCGGTCAGGACAAGGGATGTGAACTTTGGAGATTCCACGGTTGAGAGTCAGGAACTGACAAACCTAGACCTAGTTGCAGGCGAGTCGTTGCAAGTCCAACTTACTGCAGACTTCGTAGACAACACCACCTACTACATCTCAACCGTGCTGTCCAACTTCAATCTGGGTGGGGGTCAAGGGGACCAGGATAGCACCAACGACCAGACTAGGTTCCAGCTAACTGTACGGAACCTATACGATCCGGGGTTGTTCGAAGAGCCATGGCTAGATCTCCTGAATGGCGAACGCTATGCATCGGGGGAGATGCCAATCACTATTGGCGTGCAGAACTGGGGCAACACATTCGTCGACTTCGACGTCGAAGCGAAGGTCAGAAACGCCCTCCCAGAGCTGATCGCAGCAGAGGACTTCTCAGGATTCCAACCGATATGGGAGGACGATGGGAACGAAAACGGAAGCAGATTGGACGATTCAACGGGGTCAAACGATATGCTCCCCCAGAACCAGGGCGTCTTCAAGAACCAGGCTTACTGGCTCGGGCATCCCGACGATGGTTACGGAGACAGCTGGAACGAGACCCTTACACTCGAGCCTATCGAGCTAACCGATAGCGGAGCCGATTTCACATTCCTCAGCTTCGATTACTTCGCTGAGGGGGATCACATCTCCGATAGGAACGGAAACGTCCAATCAGTCAGGGACTTCTCCTACCTAGAGGCTTCTTGGGTCAAGGAAGGTGAGGTATACCAGGGGATAATCTACGGAAGCTGGACCGATCTGAACGAGAACGGCCTTAGGCTTGCATTCAATCCATACACGGAGACGATTTACAACTACTGCGAGGACTTCGACCAGAACGGACTCTACGAGGAAGTAGAGTACGCAGGAGACCACTCAGGCGGAATTGGTGAAGACGGCTTCGTATCCTGGTTCGACTCTGATAACCTTGTCAACACAGCTAGGATCGACTTGACCCATGTTCACCTGCTCAACCAGACTGCCGAGGACTCCTTTGCATGGACTGACGAATGCACTTCCCTATCCGGAGCTGATGTCACATTCACATGGAGATTCTACTCCAATGATGATGGAGTAAACGGAAATGCCGGATACGCCGGATTCGCAATTGACAACATCAGGGTGGACGACTACACATTCACCGATGACGGTGAATACACCCAGACTGTAACCGGGATGGATGCCGGTCAGAAGAGAGTGTTAGAGATGGGCATTCATGACTTCGAGAGCGGCCTTTACAGGATAGACCTGATGACACTGTACAACAACACGAACAACGCGTCCAAGTGGTTCGACAAGCCTGAGATCAGTAAGGCTAACAACGTCTCCACCATCTTGTTCGAGATAGCAAATGCAGACATCACACTCCTACAGGCCGATGTCCTGGACTGCGTCGCTGACGCCGTCTACTCGTGTGTGTATGCAACGAACCCACAAGGGCAGAAGTCACACGACTTCGCCGTTCCTATGCTGAATGGGGTCATTGAGGGGGTTTACGAGGTCACTATGAAGATAGTCGACGAAGAAACCGGTCAGACAGTCTACGAACAGACCTCGGACAACGGGCCATTCGTTCTAGACCCGCACCAGAGGTCACAGGCCAATTGGTCGGCCCCATACGACCTCTGGTTCGACTCCCACACATACAACATCAGCTTCCAGTCCATTCTAACCGAGACAGGAGCGACTTCAGGGAACGAGAGGTACTTCGACATCCAATTCCTAGACAACATCGATGTAGCCATACTTTCCAACCCGACTGATCAGAACAGGCTACAGAGGGTCAAGCAGGACCTCTCTGCCATGAACAAGACCTACACCCAGTTCGAGGTAGAAGAATGGAACGTGTACGGAATGGAGGACTGGTTTGAGCACTACTCCAAGATTCTCCTCCCATGGCAGACCGACTACAGCGTAGAATACGGCGACTATTACGAACTCCTAGGAGTTCCAAACCCAGACAATGCTGACATCACCCTAACCGAGTCTCTAATTGAATTCATGAGGGATGGAGGGACCTTGCAGGTCCATCTAGGACCCTATTACTCGGATTACGATGACATCCAGAACCCAAATGCTCGCGACAGGCTGCCATTCGGGATGAACGTCGTCATGAGGGACCATTTCAATGCCACAGTAGACCATCGCGTCCTCTCTGACAACATCAGCCTAATCGATCCGTTCCACCCGTTGATGTCAGGGATCAACCCCTCCGCTCTAGCGGGGATCAACGGAGGGACGCACGTAGCGCTTTCCACACTGGACCTTACTCAAGTGAAAGCAGAGAACATCCCTCGTATTTGCAGCGATGGCCCTCCAGGGGGAACCGAAGGGGGAGAAATATCAGATGGCGGGACATTCCACACCATCATCAGGGACTCAGAGAATCCAAGCCAGTCCCTGTTGTCTACTTGCAACTACCAACAAGGTGGAATGATAGTGACTACCATAGATGTCGAGAACCCAGCCGTATCACAACCGTTCGGCGACCCTAACTTCCCGATGCTAGCCAACCTACTGGACTTCCACCTGTCTCCATATCCGGACGGATTCGAGATAGCAGGCGAGGGCTTCGAGCTCACGATTGATGGTGCCGTACAATCGCTTGATGATCTGATGTTAGGGGCGTACGAAAGGACTCCCATCAAGAGCTCGGCCGAGCTGGACTTCGGTTTCCTAACCGAGACGACTGGAATCCATGCAGACTGGCTGATTGAGTCTGCCAATGGAGAAGACGTCACTGGCTGGGATGGTCAGGCACTTGGTGACGATAACAACCACGTGCACAGGCCAAACTCAACCGACCCTGTCACCGCTACATTCTGCGTCCCTGATGAGAACGCCGAACTTGGGTGCAAGATTGACGCCGAATGGAGGATCTGGCTGTTCCTCCACGACTCGCATGGAAATACCAGAATCACCAACATCTCCGTATACACGAATGACGTCAATGCGGACAGCACACCTCCCGTTGCTCACATCGAGATTTTGGAGGACTTTGCATTCACTGAATTCGTCGAGTTCGTAGGCTACCAGCAGACACCCACCGGGGATCAGGATGAAGATGGAAACTGGATCATGGTAGATTCGCCCAAGTATAGGGTCAGGCTATCTGATACTGGTGACACCACAATCAGCTTCTCATCAGCAAACAGCAGTGACATTGGAACTGGGATAGGGAAGTTCAGTTGGTCAATTAACGGAGACGGCGACAGCGTGCACGTGTACGAGCTACCAGGTAGCGAGGTGGAGTGGACTTACACATTCAGGAACCTGACGGTCGGACAGAACACCATAATGGTCGAGTTGACCGTTTATGACAAGAGGGAGCAGAGAAACTTGGAACCAAATCGGGTCTTCTTCGAAGTGGTAGGGGAAATGTTTGGGGACTCTGCCCCTGATGTTGAATTCGACAGCATCACAACTGCAGACGGAGACTCATTCTCTGCATTGGACTCTGACATTGTCAACATTACTGGAACCGTAGTAGACAACGATGCAAGCGCCGAATGCGACGTCAAGGTCGAAGCATCTCTGGATGACATCTCGGTTTTCGACAAGAGCGAGGGAATCAAGACTGCCCAGAAGGCCCTCGGCCGTTTCGACTGGCAGGACGGGCTATGCGACGGAGACCAGTACTTGCTGTCACTGAACATATCCCATCTCTATCTCGAGCTCGATGGAAATGCAGGAATCATCCACATCAGGGTCACAGAGGGGTCTTACGTGGTCGATGACCAGATCCAGTTGTACACTGTTCCAAGGTCGGACGAAGAGACCGGTGGAAACGAGGAGGGGAACAGTGGCCCTTCCACATTCGTGTTCGCGGGAATCGGCGCGTTACTGCTCATTGCAGTCCTGGCTATTACGATGATGTTCATGAGAAGGGGAGGGGGTTCGGACCAGGAGCAGGACTCCGTGGAGTCGTTCGGCGGTGTCGAGCAGATGGATCCAGTCGAGGCTTACGTGCAGCAACTGGTGGCACAAGGATACGAGGAGCAGATGGCACGGCAGTACGCTACCCAGTACTACGCCCAATACTACTCGCAGCAGAAGGGCGGCGGTGGTTGATCAGAGTTCAGGGACGTCGAGGCCCCAATTCATGGGAAGGGGCTCGCCCGATTGTTCGATCACACCCAGCCTTTCCTGGAATGACGGGGTCCTCTTCTTGATCACGTAAGAGTAGAGCTTGGACACTCTGATATCATCAGGGACGCAAACCTTGCCGCTTGAGCACTCAATATCGATAGCCCTGTTCAGGAATGACTCGGGCCTGTTAAGTTTGAGAAGCAGCCTCCTTGAGAATCGTGCGATTCCGAAGTACATGGCGATAATCAGCAGCATCACAACCAATGTGCTCGGCACCACCATCATTGCTGCAGAGCCAAGCAAGAAAACTATGGGCATGACGAACATTAGTAGGAAGTAAGTCTCTGTGATCGGCTTCTTCTTTCGCATCCGACTGATTAGGTCCCACGAGTCGTCCTTGCTATTCTGCGGCTCGAAACCCAGTTCCCTCTCCATGGACGCCTGTTCCTCGTAAATCCCCCTGAGTCTCCCGGCTCTGGCCTCCAGAGACTTGCTGGGCTGAGATTCGATCATCCTGTCCAAGACCTCTAGGTACTCCCCAGCTTCCTCGAAGTAACCAAGCCTAATCAGAATGGAAACTTGTTCGAAATAGGGAAGCACGTCACTGGGAGCCGCATCCTTCCTCCCTTCCCACCACTCAAGACCATGTTCTAGCATTCCCAAGTGACCTACCATGATTTCCCCTCCTATTTTCCATGCATGCTCGTTTTGAGGGTCCAGTTCGACCGTCTTCTTGATTGCCGACATGGTCTTCGAAGACTGAATCATATCGGGCATCATCTGCTTCCCACGTGAATCGATAGGAAGAGTCCATTGAGCGATTGCGAACCAAGCATCGGAGTGCCCTTCGTCCAGTGAAACAATCTCTTCGGCCATTGCCAGTGCTGCTTCCCTGTTCCCCTCTTCGTTAGCTTCCATGGCATCCAGCCAAATCATCTCGGCACTCTTCGCCACAAAACACGCAGAATGAGGCGGATGAAGAATGCTGGGGTGGGGTCAACGTCTCCTGTTGCCCCCGCCGCTCTTGCCTGAATCTCTTCTACGACCAGAGTTTCCTGTTTTCCTGCCAGAGTTACCTGAACCCCTGCCGCGGCTACCGCCGCCCTTGTTGTCTCGGAAGCTCCGTCCGCCTTGCCCTCCCGGGCCCCTGCCGCGGCTACCGCCGCCCTTGTTGCCTCGGAAACTCCGGTCGCCCCTGCTCCCGGAAGAAACTCTTCTGGGACCTCCTCTTTCACGAAAATTACTACCTGAATGCCTTCCTCTGGAACGATCCTGCCGCGGCCTCTCTCTGGGGGCGATCTCTACTGGAGACCCCACAGATGCCCTAGCATCAATGCCATTGTACAACGGATGAACGTGAATCAGCGCCGACCCAACCGGGCCGATCACAGTATCAACCCTCCCCAGAATCTTCCCACCGGAGACTCTAATCCTTGTCCCTAGCCTAGGAGGCCTACCTTCGAAATCCACAAGCAACCCACCTAAATGGGACTCACGATTCACTCTACCAGAGAAGCTCATTTCACTCCCTCCGTCCTCTGAAAAGTATTGCCACTGATATTGCTATGGTCAGAGAAGGTATTCCCGCGAAGGGCAGTATGCTCTCCTCCACCTCATCAATATCATCAGGTGTTTCGTGTTCTAATAGTTCTTCCATTACCAATGAAATATCCACGGTTGTGCTAGATGTCGTGCACTTGCCCGAATGATCACATCCCGTGACATCCACTTCGATGATTCCCAATGAAAATACACTTAGATCGATCCATTCGCTCTCCCAAGTATTTCCAGAAACCATGATATTGCCAATTTCCTGGTCGTCAACCTCTATCGTGAAAGTTACCGGCTCGCCATCTGGATCACTGTATTGCCCTCCAACTCTCCACATTTTACCCTCAAATTCCCCCGAGCCAATGGTCATTGAAGGGGGTGCACTTTCCTTCACAATCCCTAGATCTATGATATGTTGGAAAGAGAATTGGCCAACCAATACCTCGACCCAGACATTGACAGGACCTGGAATGATTCCCTGTGGACTTAGGTCCACAGCCTGCTGCGAGGAATTTCCTTTGTGGAACTCCTGGATCTCACTTGGTTGTCCACCTTGACTAAGTGCTAGGCGCACGATAACGTCTCCACCCCATGAATCCGAATGTGAGATAATCAGGGGGTGCTGGTCTTGGAGAATTACTTCGGGCGTGGATATTGAGACAGGCACTCCAACTTGCCACGTACGATTCCCACTGGACTTGCCAGACGCATCCTTCGCTTCGCATGAAATCTCGGTGACTCCATCCACATTGATCCACAATGATCCATCGATGCTCTGCGAAATCTCATTTCCACCTGAATTGCAGACGACATCTAGGTTGGAAACTCCCGACTCGTCATCGAACCAAGATGCAATACCTTCCCAAGATGACAACTTGTTTGCCCCTTCTCCAACAACCGGAATCCATGTTCCATTCATAGGTGCTTGTTGGGTCCAAGTCGGGGCTTCATCAGTCGGGATTGGCGATGTCGTGAAGTCTGCGAAGACATCTTCCCCCAGTGGCCACTCCTCTCTTGAGAAGTTCGACTCTAGGGAATATGTCAAACTACCATCGTCGTTTGTCAACAACTCATAGCTCGCCGTTCCATCTCCAATGCAACTTCCTCTTATCGGCGCTGAGTCAGTTCCAGGATTTTCCTCATCGACACCTACGAATCTCCCCTCGCATTCCTCCCACATGTCCATCCTCAGGTCGGGCATCACGGGGAAAGTGAAGTCTAACCTCGCATTGCTCATGTTCGATGAATTGAATGCAATGGTGAAGTCATTGGGGTCCGAAACCCCTTCAATTACCATTGTTGCATTTAGCCAAAGCTCGATTCTGCACTCATCTGCTCCCAAGGACTCATTGATTTCAATGTCACAGTCTCTCTCAGAATCTGGAATCACAGGTACTTCGACACACCCATCTTGGCTAAATCCTTGACAGTCCCTCAATTGTGAATGCCTCGTTGGTACTCCGTTGAGATGACCGATGTTGGTCTGACCGTCTTCCCAGGTTGTGTTCATCCAACTCACCCCCTCTCCCCCCCTATGGGGGGCACCATCTCGAATCCCGATCCTAGTGATGCTATACTCGAGACAGTCTGCAGCAATGGAGACCATCGCGTCTATCTCATCAGTAGAGAGCCAACCATCCCCTCCCGAGGGAACAATATCCTCTAGGAATGCATCCAAGTCCTCCCTAATGTCATCAGATAGTGACCAGTTTATCCATGCCTTAGCATCCACTTCGGCAGATTTCCAGTCATCATTGACGCGGACCTCGAAAATTGCTTGGTTGTAGATGAAAATATCCTCGAATGTAATTGACCCACATTGATCCTCCAGAGACCCCCCGCCTCCGAACTGTTCCATTCTGTCTGACTTGCTATCTAGCTCGTGATGGTGATGAAGAGTTTGTACGGATGCGGAGATTGCAAACATCATAGCAAGCAAAAATGACTTGGCCGTAGTACTCACTATCATTCTGAAGTGGCAGAAGGAGATGATTATATCGGAGTTGGTAAATAGTTTAGGCTAGCCTAAATTTGATAAGCATAATAGTTTTCGAAATTTTTAGTGTTGCCTAAATGAATGGAAAGAAGAAGATGGCGAGTTTACTGATGGCGTTGATGGTTAGTGCATCACTGGCAGGTTGTACAGGTGATAATGAAAATGATGAACCGATCGACACATTGGTCATTGCTTACGAAGTAAGAGACGATTATGAAAACATAGACGAGAATCCCCAGTCATTCGCAGACTATTTGTCTGAGCAGCTAAACTACGATGTTTCTCTTTTCAGTGTAGATTCAGAGGGTGCAATGCTAGAGGCCCTAAGGTTCGGTAATGCCGACATCGGATTCATGGACGGAGGAGCAGCATGGGTAGGATGGAAGGAATACGGCCTAGCCTCCATGGCAGCCGATCTGAAAAGCGATGGCAGGACCCACTACAACGCTCATGCATGGGTTCTAGCAGACAGCGACATCGCTGCTGCCCACTTGGACGATGACCCATCTACCGACCCGTTCGCACTTCTGGAAGGAAAGACATCCTGTCACACAGGATGGCTGAAGTCAGCAGGAATGCTGTTACCTATGGGTTACCTAATCGGTAACGGGTACGCAACCGTGGTCGGAGACGGGACCGACGTCTCTTCACTAAGGGACACGATCTACGGCTTCTTCAACGAGAACGCCTCCATCCCAGACTCGGGCACTCCTTACTACGGATACTCTGGCGCCGTGAAGTGCCTGTCTGAGGGAGTCGGAGACGTGGCCTTTGCCAAGGACAGCACGGTGGACTCGTACTGCGATAACGAGAACTCAGCAGAAAACGAGGAGTGGTGTCTGGACATGGACCAGTACGTCGCACTACCCGAGTTCGGCAAGTCCCCTAGCCATCCTGTGATGTATAACCCAGAGACAATGTCGAAATCCAAAGTCGATGCCGTAAGAGGTGTTCTCATAGGAATGGCAGATGACGCGGATGCATCATCCATATTGAGTGGCGTCCTAAACACGCCTGGTTTTGTTTCGGTAACAACTGAGGGACACATGGGAAGCTACTCTTCTTCGATTCAGAATATCCCTGGAATTGTAGCCTACTACAACGACAAATATAGTATTAGGACCCCATAAATTCCGAATTGGGGGTTGAAATGGATTCTAAGGTTATCAGTATAGACGGTTTGACAATCGGATACACGAAAAAATCCCCTCTGGTGGAGATCCCTAGCCTGGAAATATCACCAGGAGAAATCATTGCTATTACTGGTCCTTCTGGAGTAGGAAAGACTACACTTATCAGGACAATTGCGGGCATAGTTAGGCCTCTGTTCGGTAGAGTTAGCCTGTTCGGCCAACCTTTCGGGATTAGGCCTCCTCGAGGGTCTCTGGGCTATATCCCACAACGGTTGGGATTGGTTCGTCACGCTAGCGTTTTGCACAACGTTATGCTGGGCGCAAGAGCGGGCCACTCTTCTCCATACAGAATATTTCCATCCAGGAAAATCAAAGATTTATCCTTGGATTCTATCAGTAGGATGGGTCTATCCGGAAAACTCTACGAACCAGTAAGAAAATTGTCTGGGGGCCAGCAAAAAAGGGTAGCAATTGCAAGAACGATCGCGCAGTCCCCACAGATTATTCTTGCAGATGAGTTCTTGAGCGAACTCGACGAGAAAACTCTTGAGATGGTGAAGACAGAAGTTGTGGAGTTCGTAAGAAAGGAATCAGCCACCCTTATTGTGGTGGAACACGATGTTTCTAGAGCAAGATCGATCGCAGATAGGATGCTGGTCATCGATGATGGTCGGGTGAATCCATTTATCTCCCAGACCACAGCATTGGAGGTGACTAAGTGAGGATAAATTGGACTTCTATCACTATCCCAGCTCTGATCATTCTATCACTATGGTTGATGGATGGTTTGGTGAACGATTGGGGCAGGCTATCTGGAGGAGGACAGAATCTTATCAGATTCTTCAATGAGTCACTTTGGCCACCGAATTGGAGCGTACTCGAACCTCAAGCATATCCTGTATGCACGGCATACCCGCTGTTCGATTTTACCTGTTCCACTGCTTGGATTGGAATGATTGAGACAATAAAGATTGCATTCATTTCCACTGTTCTCGGAGGAATGATATCTCTCCCAATTTCAATATTAGCTTCCAGAAATCTGAATCCTGGCTTCGTCACCTTCCCAACCAGATTTCTTCTTGCAGCATGCAGGAGCCTTCCCAGTATCATTTGGGCCATATTTTTCGTCATCCTAGTCGGATTTGGACCACTCTCTGGAATTCTGGCGATGACGATTTACACGGTGGGTTATCTCGGGAAACTTCAGTATGAGTCAATAGAAGGGATGTCCAACATACCGTTGGAATCAGCGGATTCGATGGGTCTTTCCAGGGTGGAGAAAGCAATAGGGGTGGTAATTCCCGAGCAGGCAAACAACTTGATCTCCCAAGCAGTATTCATGTTCGAGTACAACGTCAGGCATGGGACCGTGATTGGGATTGTTGGTGCCGGTGGAATAGGATATTACATCAATCTCTATCTTAAATTCCTACAGTATGACAAGGTATTCGCCTACCTGATAATCATCTTCTTTGTCGTGATTGTGATTGATTTCATTTCAATATATACTCGATCGTTCTTCAACGAGGAAGGAGATATTAACCCTCCAAAATGGATCTCAGTTTTCTTCCCACAATGGATTATTGAATCCCGATCCACTTAGATCAATAGTCGGCAACTATCCTAATCGAACCGCCATCGTAGAATATCTGAATGTGATCCTTGGCTTTCAATGTCAGGGAAGCAAGGGCTTCGTAGACTTCTTTCTCCTCTACCTTGAAAGCTTCTGCAGCCCTCTTTGTCGACCAAGCAACCTCTACGAAGTCTGACGCCGATATCCATTTTAGAAGCCTCGACTCGAATTCAGTTAGGTCACCAACAGCCATGTTCATCGGACAAGGGGGGGGGAAATCAAGGCTACCCAGTCGATCAAGTCATTTTGGCTAGATCCTCCACTAAATCTTCGAACTTTGTTAACAATTATTGAAAGCAGACTCTAGTTGGTAATGGATTAGGGAACGAGGAGAAGCAAATGGGTGCAAGCAATTTGCTACTGATCTTCGGGACTGAGACGGGAAATGCCGAGGAACTGGCGGAAGATGCAGGACGTATTGCTAGAAGCCTAGATATTCATCCGACGGTGATGGACATGGAGGATGCCTCTTTGGGGGATCTCTCTTCGTCAAAGAGGCTGATAGTTGTCTGTAGTACATGGGGGGAAGGGGATCAGCCAGTAAATGCTCAGGACTTGTATGATTCTGTAGAAGAGTCTGAAGATGGAAGTATGGAAGGGGTAAATTTCGCTGTCCTCGCTCTAGGGGACACCGCATTCGAGTTCTTCTGTGAATCTGGTAAGGAGTGGGACGTAATTCTTCAGAAGAAGGGAGGCAACAGAGTCAACGAGAGAATAGATTGCGACTTGGACTACGAAGACTATGCCGAGGACTGGATTCGCACCACTCTGGATCTATTGAAGGAAGTCAAGTGATTTGCAAAGACGGGCCTCATCCCACTTCGTACGCACCGACCATTCTCCTGACTGCATCCTCAATCTCGATCCCACCATCCAGTAGGCCCCCCAAGGTGCGCAGGAAGGGAGTCGGATGCCCAATCCTCTCAGCCCTGTTAATGAACATCCTGGTTGCTCTGACTCCCTCTGCAACCATGTGCATCTCTTCGAGTGACTCCTCCAGGCTCTTCCCCGAACCCAGCTTCTCCCCCAGCGTCCGGTTTCTGCTCCGTGGGCTGGTTGCCGTCACGTACAGATCCCCAATTCCAGCCGGTCCGAATGCCGTCTTCGGGTCAGCGCCCATCTTCTCGAGCAGCTCGATTCCCTCGCTATATCCAGAGAGGACCAGAGCAGCCTTGAGGTTGTCACCCCCTATTGTGTCCTTGAGGCCATCAACGAGTCCGCATGCTAGTGCTACGCAGTTCTTGTACGCCCCCCAGAGTTCGGCTCCGACCGGGTCCTCTGCTGGCGTTAGAATCAGGGAGTCCGTAGAGAGGCGTTCGGCCACCCTCTCCGCCACCCCCATGTCATGGCAAGCCACCAGTGCGTTCGTGATCACGCCACGTGCGACTTCTGGGGCTATCGTAGGCCCGGTCATCACCACTACCTGATTGGACATGCCTGCATCCGAGAGCCTCCTCTCTATTGCATCTGAAATCATCCCGGAACCGCCCTCGTCTGCAGGTGCTAGTCCCTTTGCCAGGTCGACTAGTAGGTGAGATGGTCTGAGGTTTGGAATTACCATGTCCACAACCTCTAGGATGACCGAGCTCGGGAGAGCTAGCACCAGAATCTCGCAACTCTCTGTGACATCGGAGATCTCCATCGTGCAATCCAACTCTGGAATTTGGTATCCTGGCAGGTACTTCTTGTTCTCGTGAACGGTCATCATTGACTCATACACCTCCTGTTCGACTGTCCATCCTAGGACGTTGTGACCGTCTTTACACCACACTAGTGCCAGAGCCGTCCCCCAGTTGCCGAGCCCAAGAATCCCTATTCGTGCCATTTTTGCCATCTGCGGGGCGCATAGGACCTGTTATGACACTATGGGGACCATTGACACGGATGCGTTGACTTCTTGGTGGGTAATTATTCGCACGAGACATAGCAGGGGTACCCGAGTGGTCAAAGGGGCTGGGTTTAGGTCCCAGTGCGTAGTGCTTCGCAGGTTCAAATCCTGCCCCCTGCACCAACAATACTGCTAATCGCGCTGCATTGAAGTCTGATTGCTCAAACGTGACCCTCTGGCAGGGGTACCCGAGTGGTCAAAGGGGCAGCGTTCAGGTCGCTGTGCGTAGTGCTTCGCAGGTTCAAATCCTGCTCCCTGCACCATTATTGGATTCTGATCTTCTTTGAGCGGATGCTGGAGATGCCCCGGTTCTTCCAAGCGAGCATCCTGTATCCCATTATCCCTATGAAGGATATCGAGATGGCAATGATGCCCCAATTCTCGGCGGTGAAAGGCCTGAATGGGTCTCTTGACCACTTCTCGTCACCAAGGACGCCGTCCTCCAGATCCGGAATGCCGTCGTTGTCGTCGTCAGGATCTAACAAGTCGGGAATGTCATCACCATCGTAGTCAGGGGCATCCGCATCATCAAATCCACCTATGTCGGAGTCCATCTCGTCCACGATTATTTCATCTCCCAGGAGGGCCTGTAAGGGGCACCCAAGTTCGTTGCCGGGTATGCTCAGGAGTTCCAAGAAGTCCTCAGTGCTGGAACTTACCCCTGGTACGAATTGGCATTCATCTGCGTTATTCCCAACGCCATCCCGATCGCTGTCCATCCACTCCGTCGGGTCGTCGGGGAACACATCTGAGTTCGGACCCTGGTCCGCGTCCGCATGGCCGTCACCGTCGGAGTCAGACCATCGCCAGTCATCTAGTGGGAATGCGTCGGTTCCGTTCACTCCATCGCTGTTCATGGTACAAGGCACAGGATTGAGCCATCCATCGCCATCACAGTCGGTATCCACGTTGTTCCCTATGCTGTCCCCATCCGTGTCATCCGTCTCGTTGGCATCGAATGGGAAGGCATCACCCTTGGCAGAGGCGAAGCAGTCGGGGATGCTGTCCCCGTCCTGGCTAGGTCCGCTGTTCGATGGTGGGACCAGGTCGGGCCTCCAGTAGGTCGTGTCATCACATCTCCCGTCATTGTCGTCATCTGCATCGGAATTGTCGCCAATGCCATCACCATCGGCATCTGACCACTCGTTCCCGTCATTCGGGAACACGTCGAAGATGTCCCTCCTACCGTCTCCGTCGTCGTCTTCATCGGCGTTGTCGCCAATGCCATCGCCGTCTTTGTCCTCCCACTCCCCTTGGTCCATGGGGAATGGGTCATCCGTGTCGTTGACGCCGTCATTGTCGTCATCCACGTCGATGCTGTCTGGAATCCTGTCTCCATCCGAGTCAGCGGAGACGTCGGGATCCAGCCAGTCGTAGTCATCTACGTTAGGCACACCGTCATTGTCTGCATCGGTGTCGTACTGATCTGGTATTCCATCCCCATCGAAATCATTGAAGCACAAGTCGAAGAATGTGGATGCCTCCTCCAAAGTGGATTGGCCGTTCGGGCAAGGGGTCTGTGAGGGGGATTCTGCCTCTGAGACGTAGTAACCTCTTGACGCAGGTGTGCATGCAGGTTGCCCCTTCAGGCTGGAGTAGTATCCAGCAACACACCCGATCTGGGAAATCTGACCAGACTGTGGGACCATGAACCCTCTGTCTGCTAGGATGCACGTCGTCTGGGATGGGTTTGGCTGGTATGACCCCGGTGCACACGGAAGCTGGTCCTTTGAGCCATGACCCAGGTCGATAGCAGTGGGGTTGTTCCTGTTGGAAGAGGTTCCGTCACCTATCTGACCGGCATCGTTAGCCCCCCAGCAATTCAGGCTAGCGTCATCGAGGACGGCACAAGTATGCCTCTGGCCCACTGAAATCGATGACGTGTTCGTGCCTAGGCTGACTACTGTGGGGACCGTGACCCCATTCTGCGACCCATCGCCCAGTTGCCCGTTGCTGTTGTCACCCCAGCAGGCAACATCTCCGGAGTCGAAAAGAGCGCAGCTGTGGAATAGTCCAACTTGGACAGATGAAAGTAATTGGTTTACGCTCAGTGGCACTGTCATCGGTGAGTTGGAGTTAGCATTGCCACCGTTCCCCAGTTGTCCGTATGCGTTGTAGCCCCAGCAGAACAGCGACCCATCATTCACACCCAGACAGGTATGCAACGCTCCTGCAGCGAGGGAAACCGCACTACTGTTGCTTGGAATCGAAATCTCTACCGGAGTCGTCCTATCTGCATTGGTCCCATCCCCAATTTGCCCGTTCCAGTTGTCCCCCCAGCACATCACTGACCTATCAGACATGATGGCACAGGTGTGGTATGATCCCGTGGAGACCAGAAGAGCGTCTTCCCCGCCCATGTCCGTGAGTATGGGGCTTGACCTATCCGTCGTAGTCCCATCACCCAGCTGCCCGTTGCTATTCAGGCCCCAGCACTTGACGCTACGATCATTCAGGACTGCACAGGTGTGGGACTCTCCGGATGAGATTCCTAGAGCGCTTTTTCCTTGCCCAAGGTCGACTGTGACGGGAGCAGTCCTTTCTATGGTTGTCCCATCTCCCAGTTGCCCGAATTCATTAGATCCCCAGCAGCGTACCGAACCGTCATCGAACATGGAGCATGTATGGTAAGATCCCGCGGAAACCCCAACTGCTCTCCTCCCTAGTGGCGTGGACGCCTTCTCCGGCTCTAGGCTCGGGGTCCTCGAACCATCACCCAGCTGCCCGTTGCTATTCTCTCCCCAGCAACGAATCGAACCATCATCTAAGATTGCGCAGGAGTGCGAAGCCCCTGATGTCACCTGTGTGAGCACAGGAACGCTATGACCAGATTCAGCCCATTTGCAGGCATCTACGGAACTTTGTCCCGATAGGTCGTTGTACTTCCCTGCAGGGCAAGGTGTTCCTTCATAAGCCCCGGTTCCCGGTACGTAATAGCCAGGCTCTGCATTATCGCATGAGGTCTGACCAGATAGCCTCTGGAACTTTCCTACATTGCATTGTACTTGTGAGGTCGCACCAAAGGTGTCCGTGAAATTCCCCGGACTCGCTGGAGTCATCACCGTGTTCCCTGTTCCACTTACGTAGTATCCTGGAGTTGCCTGCCTGCAGGTGAACCTGCCGAATGACCCAGATGCGCAGCTAGCTGCCACGGTCGGATTGCTGGGATTGCTATCGACAGAGTTTGGAAAACCATCGCCATCATCGTCATTGCTAACGCTGACTTCGAAGATGTTCAGGTTTCCATTATCGTTCCAATCCCTCTCCGAAGAGCTGATGTAACTCCACATGGGTATTGTGAACTCAGAAGGAGAGGTTCCGAGGGAGAGTGCTCCCGAACCATGGCCACCCCAGCACCGGGCCAAGTCATTGCTACTAACAACACAGGTGTAGGATGACCCAGATGAGACTGACAGGGCACCTAGATTCTGCCCTAGTGCGATTTCAATGGGGGATGTGATTTGATCAGAAGTACTGCCGTCTCCTACTTGCCCATTTGCACTGCCCCCCCAGCAGTGGAGGGAATCGCTGGAACTCACCGCACAGGTATGGCTATCTCCAGAGTCGATTGATATCGCTCCAGTCAGGGAGACTCCCACGGTTGCTGCGTCGTTCTGCTGGTTTGTCCCACCATCTCCCAGTTGCCCGTTGCTGTTGTCGCCCCAGCATTTCACATTGTTACCATCGAGTAGTGCGCAGGTGTGTGAGCCTCCAGCGGACACTGCCACGGCATTCCCACCAACAGTGACGGTTGATGGGCTGTTGGAGGGGGAAGTCGACCCAACTCCCAGTTGCCCGTTGCTGTTGTCGCCCCAGCATTTCAGAGCCCAGGAATTGGTTACCACGCATGTATGGTTGGATCCGGTTGAGACTGCTAGGACGTTTTCTCCGATGGATATGGATACCGGGGTGCTGCTATCGACATTGGTCCCATCCCCAAGCTGGCCCTGATCGTTCTTCCCCCAGCATTGCAGGCTAGCATCGTCCAGGATGGCGCAATTGTGCCAATCCCCCGAGGAGAGTTGTACGGGTACTCCGGACAGACTCACATCAACAGGTGAATTGGAATGAACTGAAGTTCCATCCCCTAGTTGGCCATGGCTGTTCCTCCCCCAGCATTGCAGGTCGCCATTATCCAGTATGGAGCACGTATGGTCCTTGCCCGAGCTGATTGAAACTGCGGTCCTTGCTGCATCTAGTCCCACTTCGGTCATCGTAAGCCTGTCGGTGGTTGTCCCATCCCCCAATTGTCCGAACGAGTTGCTCCCCCAGCACTGGAGTGAGGAATCATCCAGAATCGCGCAGAGATGGTCACCACCGCTAGACATCGTGGTTTCGGTGAAGATGGATCCGGATTGGAAACCAGGCTCATTCAGTCCATCTGATACTGGATGCCTCATGTCCTCGATGACACCTACGCTGGAAGCCAAGTAGTACTTCTGAGGCCCAGACGGGACGTTTGCCCCAGTGACAACGATTTCCCAATCGCCAACTTCCGGATTCCCACCAAGTGAAATTCCCACTAGATTGTTCAAATCGTCATTTGTGTAGGTCTGAACTGCCCCACTGGGACTCTTCAGGAGGATGTCGAGATCGTTGATCAACTGCTGTCCCGCACTTGGTGAGTTTGCTGGGTCATTCCATGAAAGAACGACTCGGAAATCCTCGATCCCCGTATCTGGTACTGTGAGTTTGAATGAATGGCTATCAGATGTTGAGATCTCGACTCCCTCTGTGAAACCAGAGTAGACCAGTTGTTGGAGGTCAACTCGGCCCCATCCTTCGTGGTTGTTCGGTGCCTTTTCCGCAGCCCCGTTCCCATTGGAATTCCCCCCCGTTGTATATTGGCCAACCATGTCGTGTGCCCCAGATGCAAGTATTGCCTTGATCAGAGCAGACTCCGGGCATTGGTCGCTCGAGGGGTCGCTAGCAAGGTTACAATCGTAAGCCCCAATGTTATTCAGGTACTCTATTACCAAGGCGACCGAACCTGCTGTGATTGGGGTAGCCATCGAAGTTCCAAACATGTGAGTGTAATATTCCCCGACGTCATTGTTAGCAGATGCAGATCGCAATTCGGATTTGGTTGACAGAATCCATGTTCCGGGTGCCACTATATCGGGCTTGGTCCTCCCATCATTGGTAGGGCCCCTATTGGAGAATGCGGCCATTCCCTCTGGATCGTCACTGGCCGTGTCATCCTTGATTGGAGCTGTGCCCCACTTCTCATTAGTGAAGGGAAGATCGCACGGAGGGTCACTGTTGCAGAAATTCCTGTATGGCGTAGCATATAGCGCCAAAGTATCACGATAATTTTCCGAGGCACCCACTGAAAGGATGTTCTTTGCAGTAGCCTGTTGATTCATTGCACCTAGGTTGATTTCCCCATCTTTCCCTCCATAGCAGGATGACTGTCCGTACGAGTTGTAAGTGCAGTCCATCGCATCATTCCCCATGGCGAAAAGAATCGTTAAATCAGTGAGGGAATTCGCTTCCGAATCTATCTCAAACGCGGCAGTGCTGTAGTACGCCAAACAACTTCCGCCACAAGAGTTTGAGGGACTAGGGCCAGATCCCCATGAATTGGTGTGGACTCGTGCACCAGCATCGTGTGCCTCGGGGAAGAAGACATCGTATGAGGGGTTGCAGAGGGACCCGCCACACAGAACGGATTGCATGAACAGGTGCGCACCGGGTGCCATTCCGCTATTGTCAGAACCATCGGGAGAGTTCGTACCATCTCCCAGAACAGATCCGGCAACATGGGTCCCATGGCCATGCTGATCCTCGGGGCCGTCGGTGCAACCACCGCAAGTGTACGAAACAACTCCAGCGATTCTTCCAGCGAAGTCTGCATGTATTCCACTGTTGAGGCTGTTGCAATTGGAGAGACTCGAGCATTCTACTGCATTGTCTAGGCCGGAGTCCATCACTCCAACGATCACCCCGGCCCCTGAGAGTGAACCTCCGAAGGAAACCATGGTGGCTGCATCGCCGACCCAATCAGCATCGATGATTCCTGCTGCTGCCTCGTTATCAAACTGAGATGGATACTTCGGCTCAATCCACTCGACAAAATCAAGATTGACGAGACCAATCATATCCTTCTGGTCAACTACGACTTCCGCAACCCTGTCTGATCGGTAGTCGACCACCTCGACTCCAGAAGAAATCAGGTTTGCTAATTCGTCAGAACCGCCTAATACGACGTTCATCACATATCGTTCCCCTTGCATTACTGCGTTACTAGATCCCCCTTCGACCAAGGGTATGACATCTGGAGCCAGCTTGTCCGTCGAGTCAAGTCGGAACGCCCCCATTACTCCAGAATCTGATAGTTCCATTGGTGTCATCTTCGGAACCTTGCAGTGGAATCCCTGTGGCGAGTAGAACGTTCTACATTCCAACCCCAGTTCGCTCAATTCAGACTTCCAATCAGATGGTACTGGATAATCGTGCGCCAAAACGAACCAACCAGACATGAAACTATCTCCAGTCATAGCCCCCCACTCTCCTATCGGGACATATGTAGCAGTCCGATAGAATAGAGTCGCTTCTCCGACATTACCGGGGTCGCCCTTCCATCCATGGGCAGGATCGCTAGATTCGGGGATTCCAAGAGTGGAATGGGTCTCTAGATCGAAATCAATCGAGTCCATCCTGCCATCATCTAA
This sequence comes from Marine Group II euryarchaeote MED-G35, assembly GCA_002457155.1. GTDB lineage: Archaea > Thermoplasmatota > Poseidoniia > Poseidoniales > Thalassarchaeaceae > UBA36. The sequence continues at coordinate 17,280 of NTJS01000005.1, read as the reverse complement.
TAGATCCTCATTGCTAATTTGGTAGGTCAAGATTGTCACGGCACTCGGGAGAAGCATCAGGCCAACGAGAAGAAGAGACAGACGCGACCCCACCGCGTTGACACTAGACATACCCCTCCTACGGAGTAGGAGGACATTAAAATTGCCTCCACGCTCCATCGTTTAATATTACAAAATTGATCTCCGAATGCCGACTGATCATTGATCAGATTGATACACTACATTCCGTGAAAAATATCACATACGCCCGACCCGCTCGTCTGCTTCCAATGGACGAAGCCATCCTTCCGTCAACAACCCTCGAAACCGAGGAGAAACACTCCACTGGAGCATCTTCTAGCTCTGAAGCCGATGACAGGATTGACGTAGAACTGGACAGGATTAGGGATAGGAGGGAGAATCCCGGTCAGAGCTTTCTGTACAACACCGTAGTGCCCCAGACATTCGATGACTATACTTTGGTCTTCGGATTGATTGCTGGCTTGGTGTTCTTTGGCTCGGTCACAATCGCCTCATCGGGGTTAATTCTCGGTGACTCCATCGCGATTGATGATTCCCTGTCGGGAACTCCACTAGACCCAAATGATTGTGTTGACAAGAGAGGTGAGGTTTGGGTCAAGACCTGGGTCCAGGAAGATAATCTGAGAATTCAAAGTAACAACGTACCAACATCTTCTTCCTCTGCCATAATGGTCCTAGTGTGGAATGAGTCAGTACTCGACTCCGAGGGGGAAATCGAAGGTGACGCGGAAATCACCCTTGCTGTAGGTGGTTCTGGGGACCTGTCCGTGGAATTGAGCAAGGAAGAATTGGATGACGGGGACTACAAAATCCTAATCGCAGTAATATATTCGGAGGACAATTCAACTGGATGGTCAGAACTTTCTGAAGAGGAAATTACGGAGAAAGGGAATGACCCCCTCCTTGATATTTCGTACAAGGATCTAGAAATAGAGTTGCATACTAGCACTTCCTCCTCTCTTTTCGGTTCTGGAGAAACACATAGGAAGATGGAGAAGATCGACGAGGAGACTCGTGCATGCATGACAATCCAGGACATGGGTATCTGGGGTTGGATTCTGATGGGAGCAGAGTGGGTTGGCGGGAGGGAGACAGCGATGCTAACTGGGGGGAATGCAGAAGTTCCTCCATGGTATATGGCAATGATCTCACTGGGGATGTCCGTATTCTTCCTTTGTGTCCAGTATCCCTTGATGCATAGGTTGTACCATAGGGATTCAGACGATATGCTATCCAGTGAACAGATGACAAGGCTAATCTCCAGGACGGTTGAAAACGCCTGCAAGAGGCTCCATATCAAACCCGATCTGGAATCCATCCAAGTTCAGGATAGGGCAATCTCAGTCGATGTTTTTCTTCCATATAGCTCTACAAGGAAGGCAATCATGTCTCCAATCGAAGTTAAAGGCACCATAATCAAGGATATTCTGAACGAGTTCCGAATCTTCGGAGAGATGAGGCCGCTTCAGGTAAAGACAGTTTGTACCGACTCAAATGATGGGTCGGGAGAAACCCCTGATTTCGACGAAATTGGCGAAGTCAGACTATCCGATGACTACAGTGTCTTCTTTTCCTCAATTGGGCAGTTCGGTAAACTAGAGGAGGCTTTCAGAGAAAGCATGTCAAGGTGGTTCAGGAAACACGACGTCGCGGACTATGGCTCCGCAATTATGGCAGATGAGGATGCAGTTTTCGTCAGGGTAATTTACAGGCCAGTCATGAAGTTCGCTTATTTCCTGTTCAAGCCCACCTTCGAGCATCTACAAGGAGACCTAAGGGACCAACTGGGATCTGACTTGGAACATCTCCTAGAAGGAAGGGAACTGGTTGTCAGTGCTAGGAATGAGAAATCAACACTGGGTGATAGGGCTGTCGCCGGACGGGTTGAGCAGGGCTCAGAAGAACACGCCGGGGAGGCAATGGTGGCTAAGCGGGATGGCATCCCGGGCGCCCTACTGCAGAACCCATTCATGGGGGACATTCTGTCTTCGGTGGAGTATGTGGCTCAAAAGAACAGGAAAAGAATCGACAAGTACGGCTTCTGGGGGCTGATAGTATTCGTATGGATTCCTTTCATGGCCAGCGGAGTTCTTGTCGGGGCTATGCTAGGGCTGGTAGCTCGAATGAGGTTCCAGAGGGTTCTCGCTGCCTGCTTCGTTGGCGGTACTGCTGCATCGGTCACTTGGGCCTATACGGCACGCGGGATTATCGAGGTGATGGAGCGATATCACGCAGAGGCGTTCATCCCTTTCATCATCCTCTTGGCAATAGGATTCACGTGGCTCAAGATAAGGGACAACAAGAGGCACAGAAGGGAAGAGTTGTTCAAGGAGTCAATGTCATTCTTTGCCGGGGCCTCTGAGTAATGGCTCACGAAAGAGGGATGCTAATTTGGAATAATCCGATTGTGGTGAGATAGATGGAAAAGATACTGAAAATGCGCAACATAAGACGGCATTATGCGATGCCATCCGGGACTGTGAAGGCCCTTGACGGAATCGATCTGGAAGTTAGTGAAGGAGAGCGGATCATCCTTCTCGGGCCCTCTGGTTCGGGGAAGACCACCCTTCTAAACTGCCTCTCTGCGTTGGATAGCCCAACCTCGGGAAGCTACTCATTCTCAGGATCATTAGTGCCTTCAAACGACTCAGAGAAGATGACAAAATTCAGGAGAGACAACATAGGATACGTCTTCCAATTCTTCAATCTCCTACAGGATCTAACCGTTCTGGAGAATATCCTGCTCATCCAGGAACTAGCCGGGAGTAGGGACGAGGGGAGGGCCAGGGAACTACTCGGTATGGTCGGGCTTGCCGATGAAATCCATAGATTCCCTGCGGAGATTAGTGGAGGCCAGCAGCAGCGGGTAGCGATTGCAAGAAGCCTAGCCAAGACTCCTCGCCTTCTACTTGGTGATGAACTAACCGGCAACCTCGACTCGAAGACCTCTACTGCAGTCATGGAAGTACTAGTCAAGGCATGTGAAGCAGAAGGAATAACCTGTGTTTTCGTCACTCATGACGAATCATTGATTGAATACGCTACAAGAGTTGTAAGAATCGACAGTGGGAAGGTACTGTCTGACGAAATTGTTGAATGAGGTGATTTACTTGTTTGTCCTACTTACAAAGCGTTTGGCAAGAAGCCTATGGCGGACAAGGGTTCGACTCTTCGCTGTGGTACTCATGGTGACGGTTGGTGTTTTCGCAGGTATTTCTTTTGCAGCATATGCACATACAGCCTCAAGCATGTATGATGACATCTATGCGGATACTGATGAGGGAGTAAACCTTGCAGATATTTGGGTTGAAAACCCTAGTCGGGCTTGGGATGGCAGTACTACTGATTCAATTTGTGAGGAAATCGCAAATCAATGGCCTGATTCAGATTTAGTGCTTAACGAATGCGAACCTCGCTTGAAACTGGATGGAGTCATGTTTCACACGAATGAGGATGGTGAAGAATCAATCATTCCTGCTGTTTGGCATGGTATTGACGAAGGAAATGTCGACCGAGTGTGGTTTCCTGACCACGACTGCTGCTCAGGTGTTATGGCCAGTGCAGATGATGAGATAGTCGTCGATGTAAGGGTGGCTGAAGGAATGGAGGTTGAGATTGGCGATATCATATCGATAGGTTCCGGAGCTGGAAGCATGGATTACACCATTGTGGGGGTTGGTCACCATTCAAATCATCTGTACTTTGCCCAGAGTGGATCACTATATCCCTCCGAACCAGGAACATTTGCTACTGGATATTTGACGGCCGGAGGCCTTGAGAGGTTAGCCGACCTCAGTTCAGGTTCGGCCAATCTTCTACTCATCGACATAGTTGGGACTCCGGAATATGACTTGCAGACTACCACTGAAGTCGAAGGTGAAGAACTTAGTTCAATTATCGGAAAGATCGACTCTGTCATGCAAGATATTGATGACTCACCCTCGTTGGTTTACAGTCGTTCAGGAGTCGAATCAGTAGAATTGCTTCGTACCGATGCCGAAGGTGCGATGTCGATGTATGTACCAGTTACTGCAATGATCGCAATAGTTGCTGGCATCACCATCTTCTTGAGCCTTCAGAGATTGGTACAATCTCAGGCTAGAGAGATTGCAATATTGCGAACACTTGGGATCCCACGAAATGCTATAATTCCAGGATATATCTTGATGCCCATCATCATAGGTCTGATAGGATGCTTATTTGGTACAATCCTTGGTGTACTATTGGGTGCTCCAGGAATGCTGGGTATGTATGAAGGATTGCTGGGAATTCCAATTATTGAACCTGCAGATATCGTTCCAATCCTACTGCAAATTTCTGGAACCGCGATGTTGATTGTTTTGTTTTCTGGGATTCTTCCAGCTATCCAAGCCTCTAGACTACAACCTCTGGAAATCATGCGTGGCCAACATCAGATCAGACTCTCGTCTCGAGGCCTACAGAAGTTAACTTCGAGATTACCTTCCACAGTAGGCCTGACCATCAGGTCCAGCATTAGAAAACCAACTAGACTAGCCTTCACATTCATTGCTGTCGGCCTGTCGATGCTAATCTTTGGCAGTATGACACTGATGATGGCCACAATGGAAGATGCTGTAGTTGGCAATGTTGAGAATAACCAGAATTGGGATGCGCAAGTTGTTGTTCCCTTTGGAGGGGAGGTGGCAGTGAATGAATGGGCCGATGAGAGAGGTGCATCTCATGAGTTGATGCTAGTTTTCCCGGCTAACCCGGAGGGAGATATGAGATACCTCTTGACTTATGGGTTGGATACGGTATCTACTAATGAAAATTCCATGATAGTTATAGATCTCAAAGAAGGCACACTCCCTGCTTCTAATTCTGAAGTCACACAGGTTCTGGTTGATGAGGGATTACAGCACTTCCTCGATTGGCAAATTGGGCAAACTCAGACGATTATGTTTGGTTCAACTTCGTTGGATATTGAGATAACCGGAATCACTCAAGGAGAACTGACGCGAACCGTATACTTCCATCGACAAGATCTCGTACCCGTAGTGGGAATCGAAGCGACCTCTGTTTTGATCGATTTGCCGGAGGGAGTCGAAGTCGACAGTGAATTGGGCGAAATCTCACTCGGAGTGACTCAAAGAGAGGACTTAATCAAAACTTTTGAGTCTATTTTGGAACAGCAACAAGCAATGTTCATTTCAATTCTTGCGCTTGGAATAATCATTGCAATTGTTGTTTTATTCAATACTCTGATCATCAATCTTGCAGAACGAGACGTAGAGATTGCGACACTAAGGGTGCTTGGTGCCCCAATAAATAGGATTGGATTGATGATGCTGGGTGAACATATCGCTATTGGTTTGATAGGTGGAATTCTCGCCACTGTTTTCACTATTTTTGGCACTCAAGCATTAATCTCTACATTCGTCCAATGGTCATTATATCTCACTGTGAAGTCTGATTTCATGGTTGCAGCACAACTTGTCGGAATCGTTGTTCTCATCTCAGTAATTCTCACACCATACGGGATGTGGAGAATCAGCAGGATGGATCTAGTCGAGAAAGTCAAAGACCTATCTCAGTGAGCACCCCCCATGCGAGTCGCCTCCTGGAACCTGAATGGGATTCGAGCCGCCCATCGAAAGGGGCTCGTTGAGTTCATCGAACGCATCGATGCCGACGTGATGCTCTTCCAGGAAGTCCGTGCCCTGCCAGAGCAGATGCCAAAGGACTGGTCGCAGCCAGACGGCTATGAGGTAATTTGGCACCCAGCTCAGAAGAAGGGGTACTCAGGCGTGATGTCTTGCTCTCGGGTTGGGATGGTTGAGGTGGGCAGGGGGATAGACACCGAACTAGATGAGACCAGGGATCCAGAGGGGCGAGTATTGGTCACTAAGCACGATAACCTGAGTTGCATAAACATGTATCTGCCGAATGGATCCGCCAGGCAGGAGCGCCAGGACTACAAGGATCAGTGGCTGGAGGACATGCTCGTTTGGAGTAAACAGTTCCTCGAGTCGTCCGAACCCGCACTACTGTGCGGGGATCTGAACATTGCCCATACTGAGGACGATATCTGGGATCCCAAGGGAAATAAGCGCACTTCAGGATTCCTGGAGAACGAGAGAGAGTGGTTCGACAGAATGCTGGAAGCAGGGTGGCATGATCTCCTGAGGATACATGTCGGGCCAATGAAGGGCCCTTACTCGTGGTGGTCGAATTTCCGAAGAGCAAGGGAGAGGGACAGAGGTTGGAGGATTGATTACATCCTAGCAAACAAAGCGGCTAGACCGCTGATGAAATCAACAGAGATCATGAGGGAAGGGGGGCTAGTTGTATCCGACCATGCTCCAGTAATTGTCGATCTTGATTTCTGACAAACAAATCGCCTAAGAAACTCGGACAAGATGCAACGGGACCATTCAAGAGAGTGGACATTGGCGATAATACGTGGCCGATGCACTAGCAAACCGCTTGGAAACCCTCCTTCCGGGAGGCAGGGGAGTTTGGGTCCCCATGGACCACAGCGCATCCGCATTCCCAGAGCCGGGGTTGATGGACAGCGATTCAGCAGTCGATTCAGCAATTGAGGGGGGTGCAGACGCAATAGTGCTGCATAAGGGCCCATTGTCCTATCATTTTGCAAGAACTGCTTGGAGCAGATTTGTCTGCCATTCATCCATGTCAACCATCCATGGTGGATCCCGTTCCCAGGAAAAGATCACGGTCTCCACTGCCAGAGAGAGCCTTTCGAGAGGGGCAATTGGAATGTCTGGCCAGGTAAACCTCGGAGATCAAGCAGAACCAGAGATGATTCTTCGTATGTCCAATATTACCTCCGAGGCCCTCGAGGTTGAACTCCCAGTGCTGGGGATGTTCTATCCTAGGGGTCCCAATCTGAGACTTGACCCATCAGACCCAACCATGGGAGTTGCACATGCTGCAAGGCTAGCATGGGAATTGGGTTGCAATGTTGTCAAGGTCCCATGGACCGGCTCGGAAGAATCCTTCAGAACCGTTACCTCTTCAGTACCGATACCCATTCTAGTTTCTGGAGGGGCAAGAGAGGTCGAATTCTCACAGATCCTAGAAATGGTCGAGCAGTCAGTCAACGCGGGGGGGTCAGGCGTATGTATGGGAAGACATGTATTCGCTGCAGAAGATCCTGCGTCCCACATCAGATCCCTAAGGGCAATAGTACATGATGGGGCATCCGCAGAAGAGGCAGCAAGGCTTCTGAGGTGAAAAGATGCAGATTTGGTGCCAATCCAGCGATGAAGAGTCCTCCAACAGGGATGTAGTTAGCCGATTCTGGGATGGGTTCTCTGAAGATGTCTCGGAAGTCCAAATCGATGACCCTTCAGATCAGGAAGAAGCATTGTCCCTCATTGGATTAGTTCCATGGTTACTGGTTCGATGCTCGGACTGGACCATGGTTCCATTGGAGAATCTAGTTGCAGCATCCAGAGGAACGAGTACCAGAATCGCTGCAACAATTGGTGAAGAAGTCGAACTAAACGGTGCAGCATTTGCGCTGGGAGGGGGAGTAGACGCCATCCTAGTGCCCGGCCATCTGGTTGATGATGCTGTTACAATCCTCGGAGGGAAGTGGGATATGGAGGAAACCCAAGATGACGGGGCCATCATCGAAGAAGCTAGAATTTTGTCAATCGAAGGAGCTGGAGTGGGAGAAAGAGTGTGCGTAGACCTAACAAGGAGGATTAGTGATGGCCAGGGGATGGCAGTCGGTTCAATTTCAGGTAACCTTTGCCTAATCCACGGAGAGACAATTCAATCGGATTACGTGCCCACTCGTCCGTTTAGAGTAAATGCAGGGGCAATCCACTCTTATGCCCTAATGGCAGATGGGAAAACCAAGTATCTGAGCGAATTGACCTCTGGCGATGAAGTTGCGATATTGTCATCTTCCGGCAACAAAGAGAAGGCCACAGTCGGGCGATTGAAAGTAGAGACTCGGCCCCTAATATTGATTAGATTCGAAGTCCCAGGTTCGGAGGGGCAAATAGTGGTACAGCAAGCAGAGACCGTGAGATTGATTTCTCCCAGCGAGGGGGCGATTTCAGTTACTCAGGCGAAAGAAGGTGACAAGATTTCCATACTCACTGACAATAGGGCAAGACACGTTGGCTTCGCACTCCCCGCAGAGGTGAAAGAGAAGTGAATGTCCTTGGTTCAGGTAGGGCCAATGGCGCCATCTCAATTCTCCATGCTTTGGGGACAGGCAGAGGATGCTCAGTAGGAATTCAGTTAGAAACCGAGGTCCAGATTATAGATGAGCGTAACGAAGTAAATGATGACAGGCATGGACTTCTAGATTCAGTCGAGTCTTGCTGGAGGGGGGAGGGACTGCCAATTCCAGACGAATTCGGATGGAAGATAGAGAGCATGGTCCCAATAGGGCAAGGACTCAAGTCCAGTTCAGCCCTCTCATGCGCGGCCTTCAGAGCTCTGAATTCTTACGCTTGGACGGGACTATCCAATTCAGAAATAGCAGATCTCGCGGCCAAGTCCCAGTTGATGTCAAATTGCGCCATCACAGGAAGCATGGATGACAATTGGGCGTCTCTAGAACCCGGGTGGAAACTCGTCGATCCAACTATGGGCGCCTCCGATTCCATAATCATCCAAGGTACGATGGATGACAGTCTGTCGGTAATAGTGTGCCTTAGGGGACAGCGTTCGGTAGAAATCTCACAAACCAGATTCTCAGAGCAGCATCAGATCTTCGAGAGATCATTGGCATCCATAATGAGCGGGGCCGCTCTGGATTCACTCTCGTCAAATGGAATGGCAGTTTCTGCAGCCACGGGCGATCACGAGGCTCTGAGGCTCAGCAATCTCTGCATCGCATCGGGCGCCATTGCTTCTGGAATCAGTGGTTCGGGTCCGGCAATTGCAATAGTTTGCTTCGAAGACGACACAGAATCAATATCCGAAATTATCGAAGACAGGGGCCTTCTCACGATTCATACCCGTTTTGCAAGCAATGTTTCCCCCATCGAGGAGGTGTCCTGATGGGGATGGGATTAGGTGATCAGTTGAAGGTGACACTATTCGGCGAGAGTCATGGAAAGTGTGTTGGCGCTTTAGTCGAGGGAATCCCTCCCGGAACAGAAATTGATTTGCAGGCTCTTTCTGATGATTTGTCTCGGAGAAGGCCTGGAAGGAAGGGAATGTCAGCACGACTGGAGCCCGATGACTGTGAGATCCTATCTGGTATCTACGAGGGGAAAGCAACTGGATGGCCACTTCTGATGTTAGTTCAGAATTCAGATGCTAGGTCATCTGACTATGATTTCCTCCCCGATCATCCTCGTCCTGGTCACGCAGATATGGTGGAGGAGATTAGATCCAAGGGGTCCAGCGACCTCCGTGGCGGCGGTTCCCAATCCGCCAGGCTCACTTTGGGCCTGGTATCAGCAGGAAGCCAAGCCAGGACAATATTGGAAAACGCCGGATGGTCTTGTCATGCCCATCTAAGCAGAGTCGGGGACATCTCTGCAAGGCCACTAATGGAATTAGAAAAATCAGAACCAATTGGAGAGGAGTCCGAAATGACCAGGCTCAATTGTCGTGACCCCGAAGCGGCTCCAAGAATGGCAGATTTGATCAAACGTATTCGGAGGGAGAAGGATTCCATCGGCTCTGTCGTTGAGTTGCTGATTCAGGGGCTACCAATTGGTGTCGGAGAACCTTGGTTCGATGGCATCGAGCCATCTCTTGCCAGAGGTCTGATGGCTATTCCCGGAGCCAGAGCAATCGAGTTTTCGAATGGAGTCGCATCCTCGCAGATGAGGGGTTCTGAGAACAATGACATGTGGATACCGGGACCCGACTCCCCACAGTTGGAAGGTGCGGATACTGGTGAAGCAGACGGGGCTCTGGGGGGGAGATCGACCGGGTCTCCGATTAGGGTACTGGTTCACTTCAAACCCCCCAGTAGCCTTCCTCGGGAGCAGTTTACGCTCCACCTCCCAAGCAACGAAACCAAACCACTCAAGGTTGGAGGGAGGCATGATCCAGTTATCGGGCCAAGAGCTGCCCCTGTCGTAGAGGCTGTTGCAATGCTTGTTATCGTTGACTTGGGTTTGATGGGCGGATTCCTGTGATCAGGCTCGCTTCTCAAGGTACTCTTGAATTCTCAGAGGAAGGTTGATTGCGAACATCGAGGCAATCACAATGAACACTAGGATAGTCCCCAGAGCAACTCCGTAAACGCTTGTCAACTCCACACTTTCCTCGAGCCTATTTGCAGCCACAGGGTCAAGAATCCGAACGAAAAGAGGGACAAAGAAATTGATGAAGAGGGTGAGGGTTGCCACCACTGCTGCAACTGCTGGGGTATACCCCAATGCCCTGTTGTACCTATCAGTGATGCCTTTTACATTCATTACGTAAACCTCTCCAGTTCTGATCGAGGTATCCAGCATGGAAAAACGAATAACTGCGCTTGATATCTCCATATACACGACAAGGAAAACAGCATAGAGGATTAGGAGCAGTTTCTGAATAACCTCGTTCTCCGGAAGGAAACTCAGGCCAAACTCCACCTTGCTACCTGCGAACCTGATCGTCACTAGAATGAGGGCCACGTATGACAGTAGCATTGCCCGTTGATCCCTCTGCCACACTCCCCAGAATCCAGATATCAGTCCAACAAGGATCAGCAACAGGTGAAGCCACAGACCTAGGAAGCCAATTCCAAACATGTTAGTTAGAGCAAACCATGCCGTACCCGAAACTGGGGTGAGCATGAATGTTAGGAAACCTAGGACTAGGAGGGATCCAATCGCACCCATTTGGAGGTTTAGGACCATTCTATTTGGCGAAACAAACTCCCGATTAACCAGCACTGGACCCCCGAAGATTGCATCTATCCAATTAGGAATCGATACTTCTGGAACTGCATCATCAGGAATCCCAGAGTCAGCCTTCAGGGTCCCTGCGGCCTTCTTCCTGCTGGGTGCGGAAGATCTCACAACCTTCCCATCGTACAAGTGAGAGGTGTCTACTGGTCCCTTGCCTCCTTGTTCTGCCATCTAATCACCTACCTCAGAAACCCCTTGCTCCAGCCAATGCCGTGAAGAGCAACATGTCAGGCTCCCAGTCCATCACATAAGCACCCAAACCTCTGAGTTCGGTCATCAAGATGTCCCTCTCAGTTTTTAGGACTTCATACCCCGTCCTGTCTATCCTTCTAGCATCGAATTCGAACTCAAGGCTACTTGGGGAGAGGACAGTAACTTCGAAGTTCCTAGACCTGAGATCTCTCACCGCATCCACAATCGTCGGGTCGTCCTCTAGGGGGGACAGGATGATGATTGGGCTCCCTCGATGAATGTGGGGCATAATCCTCGTGGTCACAATCTTGAGAGGCGTGTTGCCCTTTGCCATCGCTCCGGCTAACTTGGTCAAGATGACATACAATTGCTTCTTCCCGGTATCCCTGTCCACAGAGACAATTTCGTCCCCGTAGACAACTAATCCAACAGAGTCCCTCCTCGAAAGGAAGTGCTGGGTTAGGCTGGCCGCTGCCCTTGTGCTGTAAACGAGTGAATTTCTGCTCACAGGTCCAGTTTCGCTAACTGATCTGCTATCTACTAGGATGATTACATCGCTCACGGCATCCCTTTCGAACTCGTTAACCATCATCTTGCCATCTTGCCTTGCTGTAGCATTCCAGTTAATTTTCCTCATCGGGTCACCTGGGAGGTACTCCCTAAGGTTGTAGAAATTTGACCCCTCGCCTGGATTCCTGATGTTCACTGCTCCGGTGAAAATCTTAGGCACCCTACTCTTGATCATCGCGTCTTTGATGTCCTCCATCTTCGGGAAAACCAAGAAGTCGTCGTAGAGCTGAACCTCTTTCTCATTGTGGAAGAGGCCAAGCTCGTCCTGAACTCTGATGCATACAGGGCCAATCGTGTAGAAGCCCCTGAGTGGGGTCTCGATGGTGTAGGAAATCTCAGTCTCTCTTTTAGGGCCGATTTCCATTAGAACGTAGTTAGCTCCCTTCTTGATCCTCATAACCTCTGGAACCCTGTCTCGTAGCTCGAGCACTTTGGCCATGCTCGATCTGTTCTGGATCCTCAGGGTTACGTCAATCTCCCCATCCTCGAAAACTCTGGAGCTCGAAGTCTTCCTCATCGCTACGATGCTCTGAAGTTGAACTCCCTCGTCCATGACCGCCTCTTCCACTCTCCTTCCCGAAGAAGCAACGTCACCATGGGATGTCCTCAGGGCCGCCCATGTCAGGAATGAAAGTAGAACCACAGCAACTGTCACAAGTTGCTGGTTGCGCAGAACTAGGCCCAGGAGATACATCGCTACCGAAAGAGATGCGAACATCGCTGACTTTCGGCTCCAGGCCACATTTCCACCTCGACATCACTCAGACGGTCGGGACATTCGCTGCATTCTTCCCATGTAGAATATCTCGGACGACCTCACCGGTTTCCAGTCCCTTAATCTGATGCTCTGGCTTTAGGATGATTCTGTGGGCAACTGCCAGTTCTGCAACTGACTTCACGTCATCAGGAGTGACGAAGTCCCTTCCACGCATGGCTGCAACCGCTCTACCGGTCTTCAATAGTGCTTGCGAACCTCGAGGGGAAGAACCAACGAGCACTCTTGGGTCCTCTCTGGTCCTAGCAACTATGTCCACCATGTATTCTCTGACTGACCTGTCCACATACACCTCTTCGCAGGACTGTTGCATCTTGACTACGATGCTTGGGTCTGTAATGCTGTTGACGTCTACCTCGTCGGTCTTACGGTTGATCCTTCTCTGCAGAATCTCATTCTCGTCAGCCCTGTCTGGGTAGCCAACCATCATCTTCATCATGAATCTGTCAAGTTGAGCCTCTGGGAGTGGGTATGTCCCTTCTTGCTCGACTGGGTTCTGAGTAGCCATCGTTAGGAAAGGCGCAGGAAGCTTGTGCGTGACAACCCCGATAGTTACTTGCTTCTCTTGCATGGCCTCCAGAAGAGCGGCCTGAGTCTTCGGAGGTGCTCTGTTGATCTCGTCCGAGAGTAGAAGATTGCAGAAAATGGGACCCGGCTTGAAGGTGAACTCTCCTTTCTTTGCATCATATATGTTGGTCCCCGTAATGTCCGCTGGAAGCAAGTCAGGAGTGAATTGAACTCTCTTGAAATCGCATCCGAGTGCATCTGCGAAGGTGTTGGTCATCAGAGTCTTAGCCAGACCAGGAAAATCTTCGAACAGAAGATTTCCATTCGACAGGATGTCCACCATGACGTTGTCAATCACATGCGCCTTTCCAATGATTACTTTCTGGACTTCTGTACTGATTGCCTGCCCCATTGCTCCGGTGGCGGCCAATACCTCGTCTTTTTTACTCGATCCACGTGCCTCTTGCGCCTTTTTGGCCAAAACTGCATCGTGTGCACCCGAGCCGGGTGCCTGCATCCCTCTTGCTGGTTCTGTTTCACTCATTTTTTTCACTCCATTTGTTAGTTATTTTTTCCCCATCGGCGAATGGTTTGCATCAACTTGCGCAACTCTTGCGGCGTGTACGTCCGGCTTTGGCTATAAGCCAATTCCACAAGACGGGGATCTCCTATCATAGCCTGAACTTCAGGTGGTGGCCTCATTGCCATCTCATCCCGAGTCAAATCATGGTGAATCCTAACCTTGGTAAGAAGTGCCCTCCTCACTCTATCCCTATACGATGCAGGATCTAGCTTCTCAGGCCGCTGGTTGAATTTTGTTAGGTCGAAAACGTGTCTCCAGTTCTCCTTCTCAGGGACCACCATCATGGCTACGAGTAGTAGTAGAGCTACATTGAGTACTACCAACCACTTCAGGAACTGGTTGGATGTAAGGAGTACGACCGTACCCATAGTCTGAACGAATGGCTCTGAGAGCACACCTGTCACGTGCCTGCTCTCATCAAATACAATTTGGAAGTTACCCGGATCAGATCTTATTGGCGCATTAAGGTCTACATTGTCAAATTCCATCATGTCGTAGACTAGGAGTCTGAAGAACCTCTCATTTCCCCCCCAATCGTTGTTATTCAGGATTTCTTGGGTCCAGCAGTTGTTTCTCGTATAATCTCCGATAGCCGAGCAGTCTTGACTTAGTCCTTGATCCTGTGCTACTCCTAACTCCCACAGCAAATTCGAGAAAGCCTCATCATCAGAAACGAAAACTATACTGCCCGTAACTTCCAATTCTCCTACACCAGCTGAGAACGCTCCCCTACCTTCATCAGCAACCTTGTCGAGGACCTTTATTCCCGGGTAGTCGAACCTCATCATTAGCCTCAGATCTCCCGTAGCAGGATTCTCAGGATTTGTTGGATCGCCATTTCCGACTCTGTCAATAAAGGCAGAGGGAGAAGCCCTGCCAAGTGTCATTATTTCCCTGTGCCCTGGGTCTTCAAGATCCTTGTCTGTAGCCTCAAACATCATTCCAGTTGGGCCCTTGTACATCACTGGTATCCTGCAATCGTTCAACCCGTCTGGATTCTGAATTTGGAATGATGTGCAACCCTGCATTAGTGCCCCAGGGGACATATCGTCTATGTCCTGGTTTACTGGGGATGCGCTCCAAACGTTGCCCCAGTCGATGAATTGCTCAGATTGTTGCGTGTAAACCCAATGCTGCTTATCGTCTTTCAATGGTGCATCCATGTACCTGACGCCAAATAATATGGCCAGGTTATGGGCTTGAGTGTTGTCGGCTGCAACTATTACCTTCCCTCCCTTTTCCGTGACAAAGCGGAAAATTTCGTCTGCTTCCGTTTGATCGATTGGCTTCTCGGGTGCGATAATCGTCAGTAATGTGCGATGAGGGTCTTTCCAGTCATTGACAAGCATTGGGGTAGACATTGTGTTAGCGACATAGTAACCTTCGTCCCTGTTCTCCACATACCCTTCTTCGAAACTATCCCTCATATCGGATAATTGTCCTAGGCCGCTATCATCGTACGCTGAGTAATTGGTGGACTTTCCAATGACGAAAAACATGGGCAGAACAAGGAGCATTATTGATGTAATTACCAAGGCATACATGACGTTTCTATTGAACCGAGCCTCACCATCTACTTCTTCTGGCATTCTTCAAGACCCCTCTCCAAGCTGCCCCGTTGGCCCAAGCAACATCTGTCGGACATTCAAATCACGGTTATATGTTGCTGAGTCAAGTTCGTGCTTCTCGTTAGTATCGCGTTTTCCTCAAGATTTTTCTTTCGCTTTCATCTCTGGGGAAGAATAGTGCCCATAGCAACCCAGAGATAGTCACAATCACCCCTGGAGCAGGCAGATTAGACTCAATTGAATCCTCTGAATTGCTACTGCCATCTCCCTGGTTACTGGAACCCGAATCCCCTGTTGGGGGAGGTTCAACTGTGACTCTGACTTCTCCCTCTGCGATGGCATTTCCCCCTCCGCTCATTTCTCTCTTTGAGGTCACTGTCACCGTGATGTCACAATGCCTCTTGGGATGGCTCTCCGAGGCCGTTACTTTCAGGTTCGCATCCTTTTCTTTGCCGGCTTCGATGTTCCCGCTGAGTAGTGAGTCAAGGCCATTATCGGTGGACAATAGCGGGCAGTCGTCCTTGACATCTACTTCCCCGACTCCGTCCTGTGCATTTCCATTGTTCGTCACAGTGACCGTGAGAATGGTTTCGGAACCTGCATTCATGGGCCCGAAGGGCTCTGCGATTTCTAATGCTAAATCGAAAATAGATGGAATCTCGAGGTCCCCTTCCCTGTTCTGAGATGAAGATAGGGGATCGGGAATCCCCTGTCTCGCGGTAATCGTTGCCGTAATAGAGAATTTTTCCTTCTTTTCCGCATCCTGAGATAGAACGTCTATTCCGCTAATCTTGAGTTCGAATGACTCATTCGACCCTGCAGATATGGTCTCTCCCTCGGGGGCCTCGTGTTCCCCACTGAAAGGGATATTGAATTCGAACTCTACGGTTATCTCAGTCAATCCGGAATTTTCTACAAAGTACTCAACCTTTGCAGTACCCTCATCTGATAGCAGAAATGGGTTTGTCGGATCTTCTCCTGGGTAGTTAATCCCCAATTCCCAAGATTCTAGCTCTTGTGCTGACGACGGAGCCGCAGAGAAGGACAATGTCAGAATCGCTCCTAGGAGAATTGAGGCAAACCTCGATCTCATCAAATCACCAGTAGACCCCTACAAGCCCTCTTCGTTAAGACCTTCACCATCTTCCTTCTATATGCCGGGGAGAACCAAGTGTTCTGTACCGGTTTTACGGCCTTCCTGATTGACTCTGCTAGATCTTCAACCGTTTCAGCACCACGCCATCTTGACAGGGCCTCTTTCGCCTCCTCCGAATGAAGGCTAGGGATAGACTCGAGACCGGTTGTCGCAACTCTTAGGCTTTCAGGACCGCCACTAGGGCCTCCTCTCCAAAGTACGGCAACGCCTGCTTCCGGGAAGTCCCATGAGTCTCGTTGCCTCAATTTCTGGTAGTCACCATGCCATTCTGCGGAATCTTCCGGAATTGTGAGGTGAGTCACTAACTCCCCTTTTTCGAGAATATTTCTTTTCATTCCGTCCAACTCAAAGAACTCACAAAGCGGCAAAGACCGAACTCCTTTCGGAGAGGCTAGATGTATCTTTGCACCAAGACACATCAGAACCGGGGCTAAATCTGCCTGATATGTCGCGACGCAAAGTGTGTTCTGATTTGGAATAACCCTGCAATCGGCATCCGTCCCACAGTCGCACTTGTGACACCAGTCAATGGATTCTCGCCATGTTTCAGATTGGTTAATCCAGTAGCACCTAGTATCCAAGCAAATGTTTCCTCCAACAGTTCCAGATTTCCTGATTAGAACGCTGGCAACCGAATTTGCTGCCTTGGCTAGAACTGGATGGGTGGAAGCACCTTCTGCCAATTCACTAATGCTCACCATCGCACCGATGTGACTTTCACTCAATTCCCGTAATTCGGGTATCGAAGATAATGAAATCACGTGACTCTTCACATTGATGTGCCATTTGTAGTTAGGCAAGAGGTCGGTACCCCCAGCTATCCAGTCGAAATCTTCCCCAGAATCAGAAAGCTCTTGTGACATCAGAAGGGCCTCATCCAGGCTCTTTGGCGAAAGCACCTTGAATGGTGGCATCTTCATTTTACATCCTCCAGATGACGCCTCTCGGTATGCTTCCAAGCACTCCCTGCAAGGCGAGGGGACACAAGATATTCTTCGTCCGGAGTTACTCTGACCTCCCACCTAGGGTCCACTTCATCAGGAGGG
>NTJS01000004.1 GCA_002457155.1 Marine Group II euryarchaeote MED-G35 | reverse complement strand
CTCATTAGAGCAAATTATTGCGGTAGCCTGTCTTGTTTCGAGTGCAGGACCGAATCCATCACCAAGTAAGTGAGTAGAAATCCTGGAAGAGTGTTCAGATGTGGCATTTTCCAACTCGGACTTTCTTTCATCCCATTTCTTAATTCGGTTATCCTTTGACTGGGCTATCTCATCGCTCGTAATCCATACCTGAATCTTCTCACAATGAGACAGACCCGTTTCAATTAGGGACATGTGCCCTGAATGAAATCTATCGAAGGTCCCACCAATTAGTCCGATTCCGTGCATCGTCTTCCTACCTATTGGGGCCGTTCTATCTTAGTGTGCCCCGGGGCGTAACGGCAACCTTCACTGCTTCGCTCAGGCGCCTGACCCACCCCGGGACGTCTGTCGGACTGCGGGGTAGTCCCTTGATTCATTCTATTCCGTCCTCAGGGGACCTACGCAATCCGGCCACCCGATTTGCGCCAACGATCATTCTCTCGGAAGAGTCTCGATGGTCTTCGACGGGTGGTCACCCAATCAGTGGTACCGTGTTTCATCCTCTACCTCCGGCGTGGGGGTTTCGTCCACACGGTGTTGCCTGTTGGGCAATACTCCGCAGGTAGGTTCGCTCAAGAACCCAACGGTTTCGGTGAATCATCTATTTCTGCTAGTCCAGGATGGAAACCGGACTTGCCCAAAATTAGTCTCTGTGAGATATTGACGTCCCCATCCATCATCATCTTCATTGTGAAATCTGGCCATTTATCTTCGGGCTGAGCCAACCATCCAGAGAATTTGTGAGCTCGTCCGGCCAAAGGTGTTCTTTTGGCTATTGCAGATTCCATGGCATTGAGTAAATCCCAAAGATGATTGAAAGAGATTGAATCTGGGATTTCCGGGAGTTTGCGTATGAAGGACTGCAGGTGTGACAATAATTCCGCATCGCACCCCTTATGTCCTATTGGGGAGAGCCCGGGGGCCTCGGAAATCTCACCTATTGGACGGAGAACTACTGAACACCACGGTATTTCTATCTCCAGATAATTCCCGGCTTCATGACTATTCAAAATCATGATTAGGAATTCTGATGAGAATGGGGCCCACCACGAATTGGGAAGATCCCGAATGAATAGAGCAATATCATCTAGGTTATTTTCTCTTTTTCCTGAAGAAAGGTCGTAGAGCCTTGACCACGTGTTTAGGTGGTGCCCCTCGGGGAGTTCTGAACCAACATCTCTGATTCTAAGCATGACTCTATTGAGGTCTTCTTGAGGTTTTTTTTCGACTCCATATAACCACTTGAGACCGATGAGAGCCTCGAGAGACTCGTGAGGTGGATGAGAAAGCCAGGCCTCGACAGCCCAACCAAGAATATCGGTATAAGCCTCCTTAGGGAGCCAAGCTGAGTTCTGGATAAAGTGGGAAGCAAGCCAGGCTGCTCCACTATTTGCTTGGATTGGATCAATCGCAGGCCATGATCTGAGAAGATTGTCCGGATCGGCCCTAAGTTTTGAGGTGATACTCTCGGAGAAAACCTGCTTTACTGATTCTGGTGCTTGGTCTGCAAGTTCAGAAATTCTCTCTATTGGTAGATAATCCAGATCTAAGAGTGCCATCCACTCTGATTCTAATCTTGATGAGACGCGTTGCCATCTTTGCCATCTAGTTTCTCTGGGTGATGCGATCCATGCTGCAAGTGGATACCTAGCCTCCATTTGGTTTGCCCATTCTTCATCCCCATGGGGAAATTGAGATAATGCCGATCTAACTATCGATTCAGAAGAAGGGTCGATTACATGTTGAAATTCTTCATTTGATGAGGAGATGCCTAATATTTCCCAAGGAGAGATTGTTGTACTCTCATCCTCTTCGGGGTAATCTATTGTTGATTTTCCCTGCTCTACCATTCTGACTGGAATCGTTGCTCCGGAGCTTGTTTGGTAACTCAACCAAGGCAAAGTCCTAATTGGATCGGTCTTCAAGATATCGAAGGAAGAAAAATGGTTGGAAATCTTTTCCATTATTACCAATCTTAGATTTGAATATGAGGCGATTTTAGACAGCATTGAATCGGGCAATTGATGCTGAAGTTCGACCACCAGAGGTTTGTCATTCCTATCTATAGACCATCTAATTAGAGATTCTGTAACAGATTTGCCAAGGCCTCTCAAATCAATGGATCTGATATTTGACTCGTCGCTGGAGAAATTTCTATCTCCCCATTCCTTTCGGAATTTCCTAAGTGTTGATTCCTCGACCTTAGTTCTCCTGGAAGTGGAAAGACGATCCCTCAGAGATATCAACCTCCTATTCCTCTCTGTTTCTGTTAGTCTTGGGTGAGCAATCTCAATCCAATAATCCAGAGCCCCTATTGGATACTCGCCCCCATCCATATCCAATCCGCTCAAATCTGCTAGTAAGAGAGAATTTATCCTAGCTGATCTAAGAAGAACAGACCGTGGGAGTCTCTCCTTAATTATGGCAGCAACTGACTGAGAAGGCCTGATATCGGGAGATTTTCTGTGTGGCGAACCTAGAATCCAATTCCCTCTATGATAGGTACGCTCATCCAGTGGTGCACGTTGGATTTGATCGGGTTGGGTGAACCAAACTCCCGGGGAAATGATTGGGCTAGTGTTTGCATCGAGTAATTTAGCCCTAACTACTCCGATAATTGGTGGTTTGTCGGAATAGGCCTCAATACTTCCTGGCCCAGCTAATTCTGGCGGAGAGTCTAGGACCTCCATTTTTCTAAGATCGAACCACCTGGGTGAGCGTTCAGAGAGAACGGCCCAATTCCATGACACCCCTTGATTTCTGGTGGACATTTCGTTATCTAGCGAAGGTTTCTGGATACGGTTTGGAATCTGCACCATTGTTTCCCTTGGAGTGCTCAAAAAACACAGAGTTAGGTTTTCTTCATCTCTGGCAAGTACACAGCAGCCATCCCTATCTACTGGTAGATCTTGAAATCCCAATATTTTCGACCACTCGTCATCCTCCAGAATTCCCCAGCCACTCTCGGTTAGCCTAATTCTGGCCCCTCTAGAACCGGGGGGGAGGTCGCTGGTTGCTAAGCCATCGTCTCTCATCCTCTTTACCTCAGCAGAAACGTGGGGCATCCTTAGATTGGACTCGAGGGAGAGTTCGGATACAGTCGCCTCGCCCTGCGCGAGAATCGAGAGCAGTCTTCTTCGGTGTTTACTTCTAATTTTTCTTGGGGATTTTTTCCGATCGACGGAGGAAGTATCTGACATCAAAAAACACCTACAGAATGGGACTATCTACAAGATAGTAATAAATTATTTGTTTTTGTTACATTTAGTTATATGTTTCCAGTGGAAATTTCCCTATCTCCAATATTATGCAAATGTAATTCAGAAAAAGTTGGAATAAATATGTCATTATTTGTAACCAAAGAGCGGAAATACATACAGAAGCATTATATTACCATCCGCCATCCTGTAAAAAGTGGACAATGTGGGAGTCCAGAAAAGAGTAGAGTGAAAATATGAGGACTACGAGACTAAGGCAAAAGATCAAGAAATTCCTGGACGAAAGAGGAGAAGCGAACACCACTGAAATTCTGGAGCATGTGAACTCAACGATGAGGCATGGAACGACCCCCCAACAGCTTGGAAATGTACTCTCCAAGGACAAGGATATCCTCAAGGTTGCTACCACAAAGAGAGGTGGGGCACTTTCAGGGAGATACGAAATCTGTGTATGGCAGGTTCGTCCAGGGGCATTGGAAGAAAAGTCCTGATCACCCTTCTAAGTCTTCACTCCAATCGCCACTTCTAGCTAGGCTGTTCATTTTTGCTCTGTGTAAGAACGCCGAGCAGCTGGCGGTACCGGAGTCTTCAACGTCTGACCACTTCCTCAAAGCATCTGCTTGGAGTGCCCTACCGTATGAGTAGGATAGTTGCCAAGGATGTTCGACCCCCATTTTGTTCATAAGATTGAGATGTGCTGTTGCGTCTTCATCCGACTGTCCCCCAGAAAGGAAAACTATTCCTGGCAATTCATGTGGTACGTGTTTTGTTAGGCATTCGACAGTCATTCTAGCAACTTCCTCTCTGGAAATCTGGTCTTCGCAATCCTTCCCAGAAATGATCATATTTGGCTTCAATAATGCTCCTGGAATGTAAACTCCCTGTTCCTCACATTCTGTGAACGTAGCGGAGAGTATCGATGAAGTGACATCGAAGCACAGACTAGCATCATGGTCACCGTCCATGAGAACTTCTGGCTCGATTATTGGAACTAGTCCTTGCTCTTGGCAAATTGCGGAATATCTGGCTAGAGCATGGGCGTTTGTGGAGAGGCATGCTGAGCTTGGGATTCCATCACCAATCCTGATTACTGCTCGCCATTTTGCGAATCTGGCACCCATGGCAAAATATTCTGAGCACCTTACTCTAAGGCCATCAAGGCCCTCGGTGATCTTCTCACCTTCGTGATTGGCAAGTTCCTTTGCACCGGTATCGACTTTAATTCCTGGAAGAATTCCTCTTTCTGAGAGTTCTTGGGGTATTGTTTTTCCATTGTCCATAGATTGCCGAATTGTTTCATCGAATAGTATCACTCCACTTATTGCGGATTCATATCCCTCTGTGGAGAATAGATTGGCGCGATAGGCTCGTCTGGCCTCGGAAGAGGGTTTGATGCCAACCGCCTCAAGTCGGTTGGACATGGTCCCATTGCTCTCATCTGCAGCCAGTATCCCTCTACCTGGGGATACCAATTCTCTCGCATTTTTCTCCAATAATTGCCTGTCCATCCGTTTCCCCGGCAGTGTGGAAAACGTTCTGAGAAAAGAAACCATCGTCATTGAGTCAAATTTCCTAGATTAGAATTTCAAACTAAACAATTGTTGAAGAAATGTAGTGTTTTTTGGAATGGACGTCGATTATCTCCGAAGATACTCTATGACTGCCATCTCCGATATCTTCCACTCCCTTTGTCCTTCCATCACAAACACCGGTTCCAATGAAAACTGAATCGTCAGAGGAGCATAAATCATCTCTAGCCCATATTCTCTCAATATCCCCATCAATCATTTTCTCTGCTCTATCTCTATGGCCATCATTTTTGAAAACTAAACGACCTTCGAATGAAGACCCTAGTCCCCTCAATGCAGTGGCAGTGATCACCCCTTCTGGGGCGGCGCCGATTCCCATTAGCATGTCTATTTCCGAATTTGGGTCTGCTGCATTTAGCGCAGCAGCAATGTCGCCGTCTCCGATTAATATTGGATTAATTCCAAGAAGCTTCAAGTCCCTAATTAGTTCATCGTGTCTGGGTCTATCCATAACTACAACTTTCATCTCATCGGGCCTCTTTCCTAGTGCGTTGGAGGCTCCTTCGATATTGTAATCGACATCCGCTTCTAGACTAGTTACGCCTGAGATTTCTGCTGGTCCTGCAATCTTATCCATATAGCAGTCGGGAGCATGAAGAAGTGTCCCTCTTGGCCCTGCAGCGAGAACCGCCATCGCATTTGGCAGGTCGGAAGCTACGTGATTTGTGCATTCGAGAGGGTCTACTGCAATGTCGATGGAAGGAGCATTTGGATCCCCCTGCTTCGAGCCTAGGGGCTCCCCGATCCAAAGCATGGGGGCGTCGTCTCGCTCCCCCTCTCCGATTGCGACCCGCCCATCAAATGGTACCGAATCAAAGACTTCACGCATTGCTTCCACCGCTGCTCCATCGGCAGCCTTCCCATCGCCGAGTCCCTTCCATTTTGAGGCGGCAATTGCTGCTGCTTCAGTAGCCTTCAGAAATTCCGGAATCAAATCAGCGGTTGACATGCCCGTGTGAAGGGGTTCGGGAAATCAACCCTGTGGGTGTGCCTTCTTCTTTCGCAGTACCCTAATTCCTTCTATTGAGACAGTTGGATACTGGCCATTTTCATCCTTCTCAATGGGTTTCAGCATATCCCATGCACAAAGTAATCCAGCACTAACCCCACAGAGAGCCTCCATTTCAACTCCCGTTGTCCAGTGAGTCCGAACAGTCACTGTGCAATGCAGTTCTCCCTCGAGCACCCCCCATTCAACATTGCAACCCTCGATTGGTATGGGGTGGCAATGGGGAAGTGTACGAGGAGTCTCCTTGACAGCCTGAATTGCGGATATTGTAGATGCCCCCTGAACGTCCCCCTTGGGCGAATTTCCATTGATCACAGAGTCTATGGCCTCCTTCGAGAGGCGAATGAATCCAGTAGCCGTAGCTTCTCTCTCTAGAATCGGCTTTGATCCAACATCAACTATCCCCACCATGTCACCTCTGCCATTATACAAAGCTCGGACGAGGCAATCCCTATTCAGAGGCTCGGAAAGAGAATGTTTGAGTTTTTGCCCGATCAACCCAGGCCTGCCTTCCAATATTCCCCGTCCTCTCTAATCTCCTTCTTCCACAGTGGGGCTTGCTTCTTCAATTCAGAAATTAGCCATGAGCATGCAGAGAAACCCTCCTCCCTGTGAGCGGAGCCCACGTGGATACAGACAATTTCCTCACCGGGTTCAACTGAACCAATCCGATGAGAAATGACAACTGATTTTACTCCAAACTCAGTTATCGATTGGTTGGCTATGCTACGAAGCACATCTGGTAGTCTTCCCTCCCAGGCGTCAAATTCGAGACTCTTCACTGAGAATCCTTCTTCCATCCCTCTAGTAACTCCAACGAAACTAACTATGCTGCCGCATCCTTGTGTGTCAACTAGACCTCTCAGTTTAGCGGCGTCGAGTGGTCTTCGGGATACCTCGATATGCACGGTCACAGTGTCCCATGAGATTTCGCGCTTGAAATCGACGGATGACCCAACTGTTCAAGCGAACGTCATGATTCGCAAAATTGTGAACGATGAAGTGCATGTCCTTGGGGCTGGACTATCTGGATTGGCTGCAGCCACAATTTTGGCCCGATCCGGAAAGGAGGTTCACGTTCATGAGATTAGAAAGGATAGCGGGGCTAGATTTGATGGTGACTTCCAAGGAATAGAGAATTGGACTAGTGAAGTAGACTTCTTTGATGAATTAGCCGAATGGGGTTTTGACTCGAACGAGTTCAAATCTGATGCATTTGGGATAATCGACCTCATCCATCCAGATGATGTGATCACCCATCCAGAAACGGAGGGTGTGGCTTTCAGAGTGGTAGAGAGGGGGACCTCCAGTCACTCAATAGATCAGGGATTCAAGAGGATGGCTTTGGAAGCCGGTGTTAACATCCACTATGGCACCAGAAAGGCACCCGAAGAATGCGACATTGTTGCTGCTGGGCCGAGAGAATCCAGTGCAGTCGCCTACGGGGAGATCTTTGAGACGTCTCATCGAAACATTGTGGCATTCCAACTTAACGACAAATTGGCCCCAGGTGCTTATTCTTACTTGATCATCATTGATGGCATAGGTCTGATTTGCACATGCCTCTGGAGGAAGCAGAGGAATAGTGGTCGTTATCTTGACGAGACAATTGCTTGGTATGAGGATAACTACGATTTGAACAGGAAACCACTCAAGAGGGTTGGGGGCAAGGGGGACTTTGGACTCCCGACCAAATACGAACACGAAGGGAGGTTCTACGTAGGGGAGGCAGGGGGGTTGCAAGACTTCATGTGGGGTTTTGGAATGAGGTACGCAATCACAAGCGGGGTGCTATCCGCCAAAGCCATACTAGGTGAGTTCGATTACGAGAAAGAAGTCAGGAAGCGTCTAGTTCCATTAGTTAGAGCCAGTGCGATAAATCGATTCCTGATGAATAGGGTCGGAGACAGGGGGTTCAAGATTGTGGCGAATCGGTGGATGAGGGATCAGAAAAGGAAGGGTGATGGTTTGAGTTTCATGCGTTGGCTGTACAAACCTGGTCTGATTCGAAGAGCACTTTGGCCAGTTGTCAAAATTGGAATGCTAAGGAGAAAGGTCCTCTCGGATGGGAGGGTCGTTCACAGGATGCCATTCAGGAAACCTCTCAACAGAGATATTTGGGAGCCCAGCGAAAGGGCCAGAAAAATCCGGGAAGAGTGGAAATCAGTCAGGAAAGGCGGTGGGACGCTTTCGTTCAAAGAGTCGGATGGTTAGCCTAGTTCGTCCTCCGTTTGGTTGATATGGCGGAACTGGGTCGTGCAAGTATGACAACATGGCCCGAGTTAAAGCCCATGAAAAACCGCCTCGTAAACTACGGGGTAACAGAAAACGGGGTAGCGATAATCGAACTGGTTTCCGACTCTGACGGGGAGCCCTTGGAGGGAGATAGGACAGCGGTAAACACCTACACGAGGGAGATGTGGCATGACATTGATGATGCAATCCTGAGCGCTAGATTCGATGATGATGTCTCAGTGATCCTCCTTACTGGCCATGGAGAGAAGTTCTTTTCTGCGGGGGCTAGCATCAAGTATCTGAATAAACTCACTCCTCGATACAAGTATTTCTTCTGGCTGCATGCCAACGAGACTCTTTCGAGGTTGGAGCAAACGCCAAAGATAGTCATCGCAGCTCTGAATGGACATACCGTGGGAGGGGGTTTGGAAATCGCCATGGCAGCAGACATCAGGATTGCTAGAAAGGGCAACTTCCAGGTCGGACTACCCGAGGTCTCCCTGGGCGTCCTTGCGGGAACCGGTGGCACGGCTAGGCTTTCACGTCTTGTCGGAAAGGCGAAGTCAATGGAGATCATGGTGACTGGTAGAAAGTTCTCCTTCGAAGAAGCGAAAGACATGGATTTGGTTCATGACATCTATGATAGCATGACTCTGGAGGAGTTCCACCAGGACGTCCTTGACTACTCTGGCCGCTTCACACTACCATTCGCTGCAGCAAAGGCAATCGGGAACATCAAGCGCAGCGTTCAGAGCGGGCTCGAGATTCCGCTGGAGTATCATCTGGCTTTGGAGCGGGAATTGCAATCTGACCTATTCCAGTCGGATGATGCGAAGACTGGAATCAAGGCCTACGTGGACAAGCAGACACCTAGGTTCGAAGGAAAGTAGTCTGGGAATGCTTCGTAATTGAGGGAAGCAATCGCTGAAATACCCGTTTGTATTGGGATGCTCAATGGCTGATACCGAGGTAGTAGAAAGTTACCCGACGAACTTTGAGACATGGATTGAAGAATTCAATGACTGGCAGACAAGGATTGGATTCGATCCCTCTTGGCTGGGTGACTACAGGTTCGACATAAAGTTCGACTGGGACACTGCGGGCAATGAGATAGAGTTCGGTGATTTCGAGGGCATGCCTAAGTGGAATCGGAGGATGCAAATCCCCCAACAGAACATCATGGATGCGATAATCACCATGGTTAGTGTCCAAGGTGACACTGAGTTTGCTAGTGTCGAGCAGCAGAATCATCTTCTGGAAACAGCGCCAACTGAGTACGACAAGAAGTCTGCACTCAGAATCATGTGTGAAGAACAGAGGCATGGATGGCAAATGGCCTACCTACTTTGCACATTCTTCGGGGAACAGGGAGTCAGGGAAGCCGCGAAGCTCCTAGAGAGAAACGCACAGGAAGGGACGAGAATCCTGGGGTCTTTCAACGAGCCAATAGACCATTGGCTGGACTTCTTCATGTTCACACACTTCATTGACAGAGATGGGAAGTATCAGTTGAAGATGCTCAGCACTTCCTCCTTCAAACCGCTTGCAGCGAGCATGGGTCCGATGCTAAAGGAGGAGTCATTCCACCTAGGTACAGGGGCCAATGGCCTCAGGAGGATAGTGAAGCAGGGAGTCATTCCCTGTGCTCTTGTCCAGAAATACGTAAACAAATGGGTCAGCACAGGACTAGACTTGTTCGGGACCGATGACTCGACAAGCGCACAATGGGCCTACGTCTACGGAATTAAGGGCCGTTATGATGAGAGGGAGGCGACTGATTCTGCAGACAGGGATCACCTCAACGAGGCTAGCAGGGACCTATACTTCCAAGAACTGAGTGAGGAGATGAGGAGGATCAGCAAAGCCCGCAAGGAAGGAGAGCCGGAGCTATTCATCCCCTCGGACAAATTCAAAAGAGGCATCGGTAAATACGCTGGAAAGAATTTCACAGTAGAGGGCGAACCTTTCGATGGCAGTGACCAAGAGTGGGAGGACTACCTAGCAACAGTCCTTCCAACAGACGAAGACGAGGAAAGACTGCTTAACGACTACATGAAGCAGGAATGGATCCAGTACCGAGAATGGAAGGACAACTAGTACGGAGAAATATCCATGCAGCACGTCGCTCTATCCCTTTTCGACAAGGACCTCTGTCGGCCATTCTTCGACAGGCTGACCGAGCTATTCCACGAGCATCACCACTCAGAGGGACAGGACCCGAGCGGATACGAAAACCTGCTCTACCGGATCTATAGGCCATACAACCCAGAAATGCTTGACATGATTGACCGATGGATGGGCCTTGAAGAGCGAGCATGGAGGGCCGAGACACAACGAGAAGTCCTCCTATCACTGTATGCGATTCGCTATCCCGACACCCTTCTGATCGAGAGCCTGACCGACAAGGCGAGATCTGACATGCGAAGGCTCTCCGCATACCTACATTTCACCCACCATACATACTCCATATGGGACGATGACACCAGAAAGGGGCTGGGGAAGCTGGGGATTGAAATCCCAGAGATGCAGGAGGCAGACCCATTCGTCTACGGAGCATACGTCTCTTCTATCGAGCTCCTGAAGGACGTAGCCCCCTTCACTTGCTTCTTGGAGCATGACGTGCCTCGGCAGAGGCTGTTCCAGTCTGCTCTGGCAGCATATGGCCGTGAGGGTTAGCACTGCTTATTTCCCAGCAGACCATCCGGCACTCGTGACAATACGCAGGGTTGCTGTTATCGGCGCAGGGACGATGGGCTCTGGGATTGCCCAAGTCTGTGCCCAGACTGGCTGGGAGACCAGGCTATTCGATGCATTTCCGGAGTCCCTAGAAAGGGGGATGAAGAATATAGAAGAGTTCTGGGAGAAGGGGATTTCCAAGGGCAAGACTACTCCCGAACAGAAGGAAGAGTGGGGGGGCAACCTGATTGCGACCAGCGAGATGTCAGAAGCAGTGAGGGACTCGGATATTGTAATAGAAGCAGTGCCGGAGAAGATGGGACTGAAGAGGTCAATTTTCGAAGAGTTAGAGGTCTTATCATCCCCAAATGCGATTCTCGCCACGAACACGTCTGGCCTACCAATTTCTGAGATTGCTGCAAACACTAGTTGCCCCGAGAGGGTGATAGGGATGCATTTCTTCAATCCAGTACCATTGATGAAACTCCTGGAGATAGTGCGTCACGAAGCAGTCGACGAACGTACCGTGTCTGTTGCAAAGGAAGTAGGAGAGGCGATGGGGAAGACCACCATACTAGTCAGTGACGTGCCGGGATTCGCAACAAGTAGGCTTGGCGTTGTTCTGGGTAATGAGGCGATAAGGATGCTTGCCGAGGGTGTGGCGTCTGCAAGTGACATTGACACTGCGATGTGCCTGGGATACAGGCATCCAATGGGACCTCTGGAATTGTCAGATCTAGTTGGCCTTGATGTCAGAATGGACATCCTGAACAGCTTGGCTGAGGCATTCCAGGACGATTCATACAAGCCCCACCCACTTCTGAAGAGTCTGGTCGAATCCGGCGATCTAGGGAAGAAGTCAGGAAGAGGGATCTACGACTGGACGTCAGGAGAGAAGACGGAGAGAGTTTGACCCCCAGGACTACCATGTCCCTTCGAAGTAGCACTTTCCTGAGCAAGTATCTGTAATCTGGCCACTCAAGAGGAAATCAGTAGCCAAGTCAACTGCAGGACCATATCCCAGCACCTGATTATGCGCTAGAGAGTGGTAAGCCATTGGCCCCTGTATGTTTCCTGAAGGAACGGCTGGGAAGTTGCCATCGAAGTAAACGATGGCTGATCCCGAAGCTGGTGCATCGACAATATCCAGACCGTGAGGGTAATAGGTGGAGTTGGCGAGTACCGGTATTCCCGAAGTCCTTGAGGCACGGTCTGCTGATAGGGTAGTGACTTGGGCATCGTTGATTGAAACCACGTAAAGGACTTCGTAAGGGTGCAGTTCCCCATCCAAGCCCCCGTCAATGAAAGGGAGGTAGGTTTCTGGTTCGGTAGTGTCCCACATCGACTGCATCAATGCAATCAGTATGGATCTGTCCATTGTTGATTCGTAAGCAAGAGGGGATGAGAAGAGCTCCTCGAATTGGGTATACTGAGTGGACCTCTCAGCAATAAAACCGAAAGATGAACCCGCCACCCAAAGAACTCCGCGGTCAATTTCTGGGATTAGGGAAAGCATGGATGGGCCTCTAATTCCCCCTAGCGAGACTCCCATGTAATCGATATCTGTAGTGTCTACCAGGTTTACCCCGTTGTGGTGGAATTCTGGGATATCGGAGCAGACCCCTTTGATTGTGGTAATCATTGCGAGATGGTTGATCACAGATTGCTGGAGTCTCTCAGACTGGTGCTGTAGATAGTTCACATTCATCAATCCAAAGGTGACAGCATCGAAGTCCCCGTCTGAACTCCAGCCCTTGAAGTCGGTTCCGATTGTGGCTACTCCCGAGTCATTCGCCCAACCTCTGAATCCCGATACCATGCCCTCCCCATTTCCTAGGAAACCATGCCCTAGAACAACAAGTGGTGCTGGCTGTGAGGACTCTGCGGCAGACATTGGGATGGTCACAGTGAAGACCACCTCTGTCAGGAAGTTGAATTTGGGAGTTCCATCCTCAGAACGAGTCATCGGAGTAGGGGGGTAGGTCGATTCCAGATAGTGAGGAGTTGTGATTGTCCCACTTATTCTCCTGAGGGTTGTATTGTCTTCAGCATAGTTCTCAATCACTGATGTGACATTGCACCCTATCCCATTGTCACCCAGACGTTGTGTTGCATCGTTCCTCATGGAAATTATGTCCCCCGTAATTGATTGGGTGGATGCCGTGTGAAACCACCACGCACTAATCAGATCCTGCCTTTCGTAGCCAATCTCGGAAAGAGAAGTGAACATAGTTTCGTAGCTAGGTCGGAGTGACTCAATCTGTTGGTTATCGGTGACTAGCCCGTCCCTTAACGCCTTGAATCCTGGGAATGGTTCGATGGGGTCACCGTTCTCATCGGACAGTCCCCTGAATGCTACTGCGTACTGTGTGTTGTGATCAAGCCCTCCGAGAGATCGAACGTGGACTAGGGGTGGCTCGCCTTCCTGTGTACGGGATGAGATTTCCACCCAATGTTCTGTCATCTGGCCAGTGTCCATATTGAGCAGCAGACTATTGTGATCAGGGAGAGAAGACAGGTGAATGGAGTCCTGAGAGGCGAGTCCGGAGATATCTGGAAGGCTACTAAATGTTGTAAATACCTGTGTGGATGGGGAGTGGCCATCCTTGAAATCGAGCATATGGAAATCTTCGGATGGCGCAGAAGCTGAGTCAGGTATAGCTTGGCCGTCGATGTCCAACCTATATCCAGTAGTGGTTCCGGAATCGGAATCAAGGAATGCAGAGGAGGGGAATGGCAGAAGGCAATGGTCCGGATTGGTATTATCGCAGAAATTGGTTCCGGATATAGGAATGTCTTCCTCTATGACCTCTTCTTCCACGACTGTGTTTTCGTTTTCACAGGAGTCTCCTGTGCAATCTTCAATTTCTGGATCCTCTGATGCTTCATCACTTAGGCACCCGGATAGTAACAACAGAGAGACAAGAAGAGTTGCAATTGTTCTTTGACGAGACATGGGCACTACAACACGAATGGACGATTAGTTATGAATTGAATCTAAGAAGTTAGCATTCGGTGGAAGTGATGAACACCTGTCTCCTTCGTTGGAGAGTAGCGTCCTCTTTCATAAGATCCTGATGACACACCTCTCTGAGTGGACTCTACTACGTACTGGTCTTCTGCCTCAACCTTGTCCAAGTCTCCCCCAGCACCCTTGCCTAGGAATTTCTTGTCCCACACAAATCCGTGGTACTCCACCCTAGTGCGGTCAACTGACAACGGGACGACCAAGTTAACAGAAAGACCCCATGGGTAGAAGTTGAGCATCAGACCGGGAAATATCCAGTAGTAATATGCTGCCACATTTAGCCCGAAATCTGGCGATTCCTCTGGAATCTCGAAAGTTGGCTCTCCCTCACTCGCAATTCCAATCTGCAGGACTCCGCCATCGAATATCTCGGTTCTGTAATTGTCGTAGTCCAGCGCCCTATTGAGGTCATTGTGGACGAATGGTATGTGGAAGCCCTCCAAGTAGTTGTCAACGTATAGGGCCCAATTTGCTCTGATGTCATAGCACCTGTTCCTAGAAAGGTCGTGATCGAATGTCTCGATTGGCATCCAACCAATTCTCCCTTCCATCTCTTCCAGGCAGGCTTCCATCCCAGAGGGTTTGATTCCGGTGAAAACCAGTCCCTTCCAGAACAGAGATGGGAATATCCTCAGGTCATCTTGAGTGGTGGGGAAGTCTTCGACTTGGTCGAATTCGGGCATCGATTTCATCCTCCCGTCCAATCCGAAGGTTCGACCGTGATATGGGCACTGTAGTGTATTGTTGGAGCAACTGCCATCGACCAAAAGCATCCCCCTATGGGTGCAAACGTTCGACATGCATCTGATTTCATCCCCCCCTGCCAATACTATTGACTCTCCTATCATTCTCTCCAAATGGCCTAGCTCTACTGCTGACCTGCCCGATAGCTGGCTCTTGTGGGCTGCGAAGTGCCAATTATTGGCAAATCCTTCCAATATCTGTTCGAATTTTCCTTCATCAGTGTAGAATGCTGACGGGAGGGTGCGGGCCTTTCGAATATCTGGGTCAATTATTGCGGACAAGGTAAGCGCCGAACATTCCTAGACGCATTCTGATGTAGCCATTTCGACGTTGATCATGTGTTCGGCGAAGCTCTCGACTCGTGCTTTGTTCACGCCTAGGTCAGAAATTCCGAGACGTGACTTTGAGTAAACATGCAGTACACTGTCACCACTATCACAGAAACCTCTGACCACGAAATCATCTGGAAATCTCAGGATTAGCGTTCTAAATACGGCATGGGTTTGTTCTGGCCAATCGCCTATCGTGGTTGTTCCTGATTGGGAATCAACCCATTTTCTGACTTCATCCATCACTTCATCTAAACTGGCATTGATTCTAATCTCAGTAATATTTCCGCTTCTATGGTGATTTGGAGCAATCATTGAGCAATTGATCGAATCTTCTGGGCAACTGGTGGGGAATTTCTCCGGTTCTATTGGATTATCTGGGGCTGCAATATGGATTGATAAGATTGAGAGCAGATATGCTGATAATATCCCGAATACGAATAGGGGAAGACGTCGGTTCTTGGTCACGACTAGCCCTCGGCTACAATGACCCTGGATGCTCGAAGGATGCGATCGTGCATTCTGTAACCACTCTCAATAACTTCTATCACGCTGCCTGGATCCTCTCCCTCCGGACATGGTATTGTTGCGATAGCCTCCATGCATGTAGGGTCGAATTTCTTCCCTAATGCGTCGATTTGGGATATTCCCTCGGCCTCAAGAGAAGCCCTCAGACCATCTAAAGTCAGCCTCACCCCCTCAATTACTGACTCAGCACCCTGCTCCCCTTCGGATGCATCGACTGCCTTGGATAGATGGTCTATTGCAGAGATTATTCGTCGGGCGAGTGACGCACCCCCATACTTCAGTGCCTCTGACCTATCTCTAGCTGCCCTCTGAACGGCGTTTGCTGTCTCTGCCTTTGCATACTGGATTTCCTTCTCAAGTTCTGAAACCATTGCCTCGAAGTCAGTCTCCTCTTCAACGGTAGCCGCTGTTTCGTCATCCGGCGCCTCTTCTGTCACGTCAATGGGCTGGAATAGCCCCTCAAGAATCCAATGGTCAATGCTAGTCAGAGTAGAAGTATTCCCCGGATGACTTCTGTTCGCGGTCCTTCCTGCTTGAGGGTTTGTTTATTCGTGGTCGGTGTGATTCGACATCCCTGCGGAAGGTGACTTCGGCATCGGATAGGAAGAGGTTCATCCCCTTCCTGAGAGAGAGGGGTCCGACTGCATGGCCATGGCTGCCACCTTCTCCCTGGAAAACAAGGATTGAGTCGCTGACTATGTCGAGGAAATATGTGTCGTGATCGATTACCATCGCAGCCTTCTCATTACTTTCCATAGTCCTCCTGATTGCCTTTGCTGCCTCCATTCTTGCGTTTGCGTCCAGATGTGCACTAGGTTCATCGAATAGGTACAAGTCTGCTTCCTTCCCTAGGCAAATGGCTATACTTACTGCCTGTAGTTCTCCACCAGATAGTTTCGAGGCCTGTAAATCCAGCATCTTGTCAACTTGAAGCGCTCTGGTGACCTGGGTGTGGAATTCTCCACTACGCCATTTACCCCCCAGTTCGGAATCGAGCCATTCTTGGACCGTGCCTTCGAACTCGGTCCGAACATGCTGAGGTTTGTACGAGACCTTGGCATCCATAGTACACCACCCCTCATCTGGATCTATTTCTCCGGCGAATATCTTGACGAGTGTGGTCTTGCCGGTTGCATTGGGCCCGACTACGCCAACGACCTCAGCGGACTTGACTTCACCTTCTCCGGTCTTAAGGTTGAAGTCCCCGAGATTTTTCTCTATCGAGCCCCATTTGAGAACCGGAGTGCCAACCTCCTCGCCACGTGTCCTCCCCCTTAGGAATCGGATTGGCTTATCTCTAATCCTGACATTCTCCTCTGGCAGATAACCATCCAGGTACGCATTTATTGCAGTCCTAGTGGATCTGGGGGGAGTAAAGATCCCATATGCCGATCTATCTCCATAAATTACGTGAACTAGGTCGCATAGAACGTCCAGAATTGCCAGATCGTGCTCTACTACGAGTACTCTCTTTCCCCTCTCAACCAGATCCCTAACCACCCCGACCATCCTCATCCTCTCGTATATGTCCAAGTAGGAAGATGGCTCATCAAAGAAGTAGACGTCCGCTTCCTTTAGTAGAGTAGCGCATATCGCTACTCTCTGTAATTCTCCCCCGGATAGATCGCCCAACTTTCTGTCGATGATGTGGGAGATTCCCATCAACTCGGAGTATTTGCCGATCTCCTCCCTGTCATCTACCCTGGTCAGAAGTTCATTGACTTCTCCTTCGAAGATACGAGGGAGTTTGTCGATGTACTGTGGCTTCACTGCTATGCTAACTTCTCCCTCTGAAACCAAAGCCAAGTAATCCCTCAGCTCCCCTCTGGGAAATGTGGAGATTACCTGTTCCCACTCTGGTGAAGGGTTGGCCCAATCACCTAGATTTGGCCTGAATGCACCTGATAGGAGGTTTATTGCAGTTGATTTTCCGATTCCATTCGGCCCTAGTATCCCCACGATCTGGTCTTGACGAGGAGAGGGGAGTCTGAATAGTCTGAATGAGTTCTCACCATAAGAGTGAGTCAAATCGGTATCCAGTTCCTCTGGGAGATTGATGATCTTTACCGCGTCATCCGGGCAGTGCTTTGCTCTCGTGAAGCAAACCGGGCATGCTGTCTCGAGTATCTTGCACTTTGACCCCTCAACCTGTATGCATTCCCTGTCACACATGGCGGAGTACTTCTTCAGATAGGCAAACGCATTGCTGTTGGGCTTGCAACGTTCCTCCAGAAGAACTGCCACTCTCATGCCTGACCCTCCTTACCATTGACTAATACTTCTTCCATATGTTAGGTAGTACGAGGTCGTTTACATCAGAAACCGAAGAATCGGTACCTTATGTACACGTATCCAGCGAGAAGAATCTTCTCGGTTTTAGTGAGCTGAATCCTCTCAGTGAAAACATCACCATTCTTCTTGGTAATCTTGGCCATTATGGATTGGTAGAATGAAGCCATTGCAGCCGGAGAGTATCGAGAAGACTTATCCAAGTGCGTGAGAACTTTGAATGCCCTTTGCCGGTATCCATCGGCTCTGTCCAAGTACTCCTCTACAAATGGTGCCCAGCCGGGGTGTTCGAGCATATCCTCGCCGCTCTTGACATCTTCCTCAGAGATACCCCAGCGCGCGAGATCTTCGAGAGGAAGGTAGATCCGATCCCTCTTAGCGTCCTCGGAGACATCCCTGATGATGTTGATTAGTTGCATGAAGACCCCCCAAGACTCGGCATATTCCTTAGCTTTGGGATTGTCGTATCCGTATATTTCTATACACACCAGACCCACGGTGGAAGCTACTCGGTAGCAGTAAGAGTATAGTTCTTCGAAGGTTTGATATCGGTTCTTATGGAAATCGTTTTCCATCCCGCTGATCATATCGTCCAGTAATTGCCTCTGGATTCCATGCTTCTGCACGGTGTCCTTGAGAGCGATGAAAATTGGATCGGTTGATGTGTAATCGCCATATGCAGTTGATAGTTTCTTACGGTAGTAGAACAATTGAGACATTTTGTCGTTGTATGTCGATCTGTCCAAGACCGGGGTTCCCGGACTCAGCCTTTCGATGTCGAATCTGTAATTTACAGATTCTGGATCATCTGAGGATCCTCCTGGGAAGACGTCTTCGAAGTCACCATCGGCAATATCGTCTGCTCTACGACAAAACGCGTAGTATGCCATTATTGAGCGTCGCTTTTCCTCGGGTAGATACTTGAAAGAGTGATAGAAATTTCCTGCTTCCCTACGTGTGAGTTCCTCACAGAATTCGTATGATGTTTCTATCATGTGTTGGGGTATTTCTGGTTCAGTCCAGATGGGAGCGTCAATGTGCTTGAAGGGATCCAGCAATTCTCCCCTTGATCCAATTACTCCCATGAAAAGGGCACTTTCTCGTACTGCCTCGATGGCTGTGATGCTGATGGCTCTAGCTGCTTCCTTGGTAATATCGACTGCAGCTCTGATGATGTCTATTTGCTCTTCTTGGCGGTCTGGTTGGTCTGTAAACACTCTGTCGTCAATCTCAGCATCGAGGATGATCTCGATTCGGGATTCCCTATCCTGCGCCATGTACCTTCAGAATCGGGCGGAGTCTTGGCCCACTTGAATGTCTCCCGAATGGGTTTCTATGCTGCATCGAAATAATAGGGAAGAGGAAAACCTAGATTTTTGGAACCTAACTCCGTAGGATCCTCATGCTGGCTTGTCTGGATGGGACTGATAATACGACCTTCTTGATGACGTCTTTGATTTCTGATCTGTCGATCTTTATTCTGTTACTTGGATCTAGGACATTGCCTTCTCTGAGTTTGGAAACCGTCCTCTTCCCAATTATTACCGGGAACATGCAAGCAGCCCTAAGTCGAAACTTCCAATGAGGCAACATCTCGATATACTGAACTGCTGAAGTCAGATATTCGTCAGTCAAATCCAGATATCCATCATAGAGCGGTCTGAATGAGTCCATGCTTGAGGGTTCCAGGAGATCGATCGGAGTCATTCCGTACCCCTCCAGTTTACTTCTAGGAATGTAGCATCTGCCGAGAGACAAATCTGCAGGGACGTCCCTAAGGATGTTGATCATCTGGAGGGCTTTGCCGAATCTGATTCCCTTCTCAAAGAGTTGTTCCTCCATTTCTTCCTCTTTGAGTTTGAAAATATGGTCCAGTGACATCCTAGTCCAGAACTCTCCTACGCTGCCTGCTACTCGATAGGCGTAGTCGTCCAATTCTTCGTCTGATTCTAGTGAAAGAATCGTTCCTTCATCGGATGAGAACCTCTGTAAATCTAGAATCTGCCCTCCGATGATGATTCCGAGGCAGCGACGAATCGCTTTCTGATCGGATTCCGAAAAGTCCGCAATCTTGGAGACGATTTTTTCTACATTCCTTAGTAGTGAGGCTTCCGATTTGTTTCTCTGGGATTCTGCTAGTGAAGATATGTCTAGTAGACTGGCGGTTTTTCCCTGGGAGAAATCATTGTATGACTCGAGTGCCAACAAAAGATCACTCGGATCCCCTTGCTCCGAGTCGGCTATTGTATCGGATGTCCGAGCAAGCATGTACAGAAGACTGACTTGGGGCCTTATCGAATTGGGCAACTCCTTGAGAGAGAGATAGAATGAGCGAGAGGTCCCTTCCAGAATAGAATCTAACTCCGAGTTGAATATGCTCGACATGGATACCAACTTGGTCTCGCTAGAGGTTTCTGTTCCTAAGACTCTCGCAGGCCTGCTTCTACCAAGGCTGATACCAGAGCCTCGCCAATCTTTGATGGGTCACGAGCAATGTGTATTCCTGCGGCTTCGAATGCTGCGAACTTCTCCTCCGCAGTCCCCTTGCCTCCTGAAATGATTGCTCCTGCATGACCCATCCTCTTACCGGGTGGTGCAGTAGCTCCTGCAACGAACCCTACCAATGGCTTGGAGAAGTTCGCCTTGGACCATGCTGCAGCTTCCTCTTCCGCAGTACCGCCAATCTCGCCAATCATAACCACTGCCTGGGTGTCTGGGTCCTTCTCGAATGCTTCTAGGCACTCGATAAAACCAGTCCCATTTACTGGATCGCCCCCGATTCCAACGCAGGTTGTTTGCCCCTCTCCTACGCTCATGGTTTGTGCAACTGCCTCGTAAGTGAGGGTGCCTGACTTGGAAATGATTCCGATCCTACCTTTGGCGTGGATGTAACCGGGCATTATCCCTATCTTACACCCCCCATTGGAACCGGGGGAAATTATTCCGGGGCAATTTGGTCCGATTAGCCTAACACCCGGCCTTTTTTCCAAGTGAGAAACTACCTTCACCATATCAAGAGTCGGGATTCCCTCGGTGATGCAGACGATTAGTCCGCCTTCGTTCAATTCGTGGAATGAGTCAGCAGCCTCAATTATTGCAGGGGCTGCGAATCGTGCTGGAACGTAAATTACACTAGCCTGTGCCCCGGTTGAGGAAACGGCTTCTGACATCGTATCGAATACTGGAACCGATCTACCCGGGAGTTCAACAACTTGCCCTCCCTTTCCTGGGGTGACTCCGCCCACAATGTCAGTACCGTATTCGACCATCCTTGTCCCGTGAAACGTTCCTTGGCTGCCCGTAATCCCCTGTATCAGGACCCTCGTCTCCTCATTGATCCAAATGCTCATGTCTGATTTCCCCCAATTGCATTGACTATTGCCTCCCCGGCATCTCCTAGGGTGCTGACAGTAATCACATCGAGATCTGATTCTTCCAGAACCTTCCTGCCTTCTTCGTGATTAGTACCCGAGAATCTGACCACCAGAGGAATCCTCAGGCCGGTCTCCTCTGAGGCCTCGATGATACTCCGAGCAACCATATCGCATCTGATAATCCCCCCAAAAATATTGACGAGGATTCCTTCCAGACGTGAGTCCTCAAGAATAATCTCGAATGCAGCTGTGATTGATTCGCTATCGGCACCCCCTCCAATGTCTAGGAAGTTTGCTGGCTCTCCTCCGTACAACTTGATTACGTCCATCGTAGCCATTGCCAAGCCGGCACCATTGACCAAACAGCCGATGTTTCCTTCCAGATCAACATATGAGAGCCCATGTTCATGCGCCCTTACTTCCACATCTGACTCCTCCGAGATGTCTCTGAGATCTTCTCTCCATGGATGCCTGAATGCGGCATTCTCATCGAAGCTGACCTTTGCATCCAAAGCCACCATAGATCCATTTCCATCTCTGACAAGGGGGTTTATCTCGATCATCGAACAGTCCTTCTCGGTGAACAAAGATGCTAGTCTTACCATCATCTCCGCAAATGAGCTTCGGGAAGTTCCTGATAGCCCGAGGGAATCCCCTAGGGAATGGGCAACCTCCTCGCTAAGGCCATCCGAAGGAAGGAACCATGCTTTGTGGATGGCTTCTGGAGACGTCTCGGCGACCTCTTCGATATCCACTCCGCCCTCAGTAGAAGCCATGACCAGGATCGCGTCCTCCTCTCTGTCAACGAGAAGTGCAAGATAGTACTCGTGAGCAATGTCACAACCAGACTCCACGTACAAGTTGCTGACAATCTTCCCAGAAGGACCAGTCTGCTTGGTTACGAGCCTGTGACCTAGGATATTTGAGGCAAAGGTTTCCACTTCCTCCCTAGAGAAGGCCACCTTCACCCCTCCCTGCATCACCAACTCCCCAGAATCGGGGCTAAACAAATCCCCCTTGCCCCTTCCCCCGGCATGAATTTGGCTTTTTACTGCGACAATATCTGAGTTGAGGGAGTCGTATGCGGACAGTGCTTGTTCGACTGTAGTACAGTGAACTCCACGTTGGACAGACACTCCCGACTCCCTGAACATGGCCTTTGCCTGATACTCATGAATGTTCATTGGGCGACCCAGCCGAGGTATGGTCTTGAAAGATGCGGAACCCAATCTTCCGAAGAAGAGTCACGAAGCGATGAAAGGGAGTGAGGTGCTGGGGTAGTCGTGGACGTTATCGTTCTAGCAGGAGGATTCGGGACCAGACTAAGACCATGGACCGAGAGCGTTCCAAAACCCCTTCTCCCTATTCTGGATAAGTCGATGATTGAGCACGTAGTAGACGTCCTTCCAGAATCCTTAGTCGACAGAGTCCTAATTGCTGCTGGTTATGGTGTCGAGAAGATGCGCTCCCACTTCGCCAACACCCCTCTACCGTATGAAGTGAGAATTATCGAAGAGAGCGAACCCCTTGGTACTGGGGGTGCAATTGCGAACTGCAAGAGTCACCTCTCTGGTGGTACTTTCTGTGTAATTAATGGTGATCTAATCACCAGTTTGAGGGTCGAAGAAATGCTAGATTTCCACAGAAGCAACGGAGGTATTGGAACCATTGCGCTGTGGGAAGTAGAGGACCCGTCTCGTTTCGGAGTGGCCGACTATCGGCAAGAAAGTGGGAAGATTATGAGATTCCAAGAGAAGCCTCCGATCGAAGAGGCGTACTCAAATCTCATTAATGCGGGGACTTACATCCTAGAGCCGGAGATTTTCAATCTAATGCCAATGGGTGCCCACAGCATAGAGAGGGACATCTACGAGGATCTGGCTGAAACTGGTGGACTGAATGGTTTCCCTTACGAGGGGTGGTTCGTGGATGCAGGCACCCCGGGTTCCTTCATCGAGGCGACTCAGGTTTGCATAGCCGAGTGCAAATTCGGCAGCGGTTCGGTTAATGGCGATTCTTGGTTCGGCGAAGACTCGGAGAACCTAGGTCTTGTCTCTGGTAGTTCCGTGGGGCATTCGTCCGTTGTAGGGGAAGGGGCAACTGTCACGAACTCTGTAATTCTCGGCGATGCCGAGGTAGGTGCTGGAAGTATTCTGGATGGGTGCCTTATTGGCAGAGGGGCAAGGATACCAGAGGGGGTCGAGATGAATGGTAAAATTGTGAGTCACGACTCCCACGTGGGATGATTGGCAATGACTGATGAATTCGGAGGAATCCAGTTCTCTGGAACTCTCAGACCATCCCAAGTCGCATCATCAAGCGTCATCAAGAAGGATCTGGATGATGGCTCAAAGGAACTCCTAATCGTCGCTCCGCCGGGCTCCGGAAAGACAGTGCTGGGACTATATGTCTGGTCCGACCTAGTCAGGAAGCCAACGCTAGTACTCAGCCCGAACTCTGCAATACAGGCGCAATGGATCGAGAGGGCAAAGGAGCTCTTCCACCTAGATGGGAGGGAGTCAGAGATTGGCACGGACCCGAAGAATCCTGGGATCCTGACTTCGCTAACGTACCAGTCGGTAACCCTGCCCAAGAGGGGAGGGGAAAATCTGGACGAGTCAGCACAGGAGATGTGGATCTCGAAACTGATGACTCCCTCCGACTCCGGAGTGATAGAGGCGGACGATATTGAGAGCGCCATGGCATGGATCAATGATCTCGAGCAGAAGAACCCAGAGCATCACGCGGAGACCATGGGGCACTATCGGAAGAAGGCGAGGGACTCCCTAGCCGATCACGGCAATGCGCTATGGGTCCTTCACGAGTCAGCCAGGGAGAATCTGATGAAACTCGCCGATGTTGGAGTGGGGCTGATCATTCTCGACGAGTGCCATCACCTAATGGATCACTGGGGCAAGGTGCTCATAGAGGCGAGGGAATTCCTCGGTAATCCGATCATCCTAGGGCTTACTGCCACCCCTCCAGAAGAGAGTAATGCCCCTTCAATAGGAAGGTATCTGGAACTCTTCGGAGAAGTGGACTACGAGGTCCCAGTACCCGCATTGGTCAGGGATAGCAACCTTTCCCCATATCAGGATCTGGCTTACTTCGTTCGCCCATCCTCCGATGAGTTGAGTTACATTGCGAATGTGGACCATGACTTCGAATCATTGGTCAAGTCTCTTAGAAGAGGGCCTGATGATGTTAGTGGCAGGGTCCCTCGTCTTGAGGTCTGGCTGGCAAGGGTGCTGGACGAGTTGTCACTGCCGGGCCGTAAGGCCAAGGACTGGGATTCATTCAGGAGAAGCGACCCGTCTCTGGCGGATGCGGCTAGGGGATACCTGACATCTGGAGGTCTGAGCCTACCAGATGGAGTCCCAATTCCATCTCCAGAGTTGGTCGCTGCGGGGAACAGCATGGACACGCTCATCACGCTACTCGATCGATACATCAGGAACGGACTGATGAGGTCGGAGAGCAAAGAGGACCATGCTCTTGCCGAGGATGCGAAGAAGAAGCTCAGGATGCTCGGAATCCAGATCACCAAAGGAGGAGCTAGGGCCTGTGCCTCGCCGGTTGGGAGGGTAATGGCATATGGTTCCGCGAAGTACGATGCGCTCCGAGACATCCTGCAATCGGAGATGCAGGCGCTGGGTCCCGAAATCAGGGCAGTGATAGTCACTGACTTCGAGAAGACGTCGGCCACGGCACTTGTCGAAGGGGTCCTGGACAAAGAGGCGGGCGGCGCAGTCGCAGCATACAGGGCGGTCCTCGGGAGCGAGGCCACTGACAGACTGGATCCCGTGCTAATGACGGGGACGACGGTGCTAGTCGACGACGACCTGTTGGAGAGGATCTTCCCTAGATTCGAGCAATGGGTGGAATCAAGGGGCCTGGATATCAAATTCGACTATGTCGAGAATGAGGGTTACTTCGAGATCAAGGGCAAGGGCAAGGACTGGTTGCCTCGCTACTACACGATGATGATCACGGAGATGTTCCAGGAAGGAGTGACGAAATGCCTCGTGGGAACAAGGGGGCTACTGGGAGAGGGGTGGGATGCCAGCAGGATCAACGTTCTCGTTGACCTGACCACAGTCACGACCAGCATGAGCATAAACCAACTCAGAGGGAGGTCTTTCAGGCTGGACAAGCATTGGCCGGAGAAGGTTGCAAACAACTGGGACATCGTTTGCCTGGCTGACGAATTCAAGAAGGGTTTCGACGACTACCTGCGATTCAAAAGGAAGCACAAGCAGCTCTACGGGGTCTGCGATGATGGTGCCATAGAGAAGGGAGTAGGTCATGTCCACGCCGCCTTCACCGAGGCTCGTCCGGAGGGAGTCTCCGAGGCGATGGACGTTTTCAACGAGGAGATGCTGATGAGATCCAGGAATCGGGAGCGTACCCGAGACCTATGGGGTATCGGCGAGGCCTTCAGCGCGGTTCCCAGGGAAGCAATAGAGATCAAAGGAAGTGGGCTTGGAGGAGGTTTCCCCCCGACAAACAGGATCGGGATGGCCCAATGGTCCGATGAGTCTCTTGTCCTGGCAATTGCGGACGCGGTCGCCTCCTCGCTGCAGGCCCTAGGACACATCGGGTTCGAAGTCAAGGTTGGAGGTGGCAGCAGAGGCGGGGGCTGGATGAGGACCTACCTGGAGGAGGCATCGGAAGAAGAGTCGGTCATCTTCGCAGAGGCCATGGAGGAGGTGCTCGGACCTCTGGAGAATCCGAGGTACGTCATACAGAGGGAGGTCAAGGTAGTTAGCGAGACGTGGCTAAGCGACTTGCTGCCAGAGGTTGTTGGCAAGTACTTCAGGAGGAATAAGAACGTCCTTTCGATGTTCCATGCAGTCCCCAAGAAGCTTTGTCGCAATATGGAGGATGCGAAGGTCTTCGAGCGGCAGTGGAACTGGAAGGTGAGTCCCGGCGAGGTTCAGTACGGACACAGCAGGAGCGGGAAGGAGATGGTCAGCGAGATCAAGCGGGCGGGGCTTTCCCCCAGATCATCGACACACAAGAAGAGTGTTTTCCTCTGATTACTGTGAACAACCATTGCAATCGATTTTTACTCCCGCGTGGTCTCTGCAGAACCTCTTTCGGCACGTGAAGCAACGGAAGTCGAAGGCCGTCACTGGATTAGAGCACTGTGGGTTTCCACATGACTCCTCAGATGGATCTGATGCCTGAGTTGGTTTTTCTGTTCCGCCCTCGTAACCCTTCTCCCACCAATCGTCACCTTCAATTTCAGAAAAATCGCCTGAACCCTTTCTTTCTGATCCATTGGAGGCACCGCCTCCAGAAACATGTGACTGTTTTTTGGAGGTAGATTCGGAGGGAAGGCCTAGCGTCTTGATAACGTAAGGGCTCGAGAAGAATCGTTCCGCATCGAAAGATCCCAATTCGTTAAGCCTGCGAATTCCGTCATCCCGGGAT
Organism: Marine Group II euryarchaeote MED-G35; assembly: GCA_002457155.1. Lineage (GTDB taxonomy): Archaea > Thermoplasmatota > Poseidoniia > Poseidoniales > Thalassarchaeaceae > UBA36. Next base: position 48,637 of record NTJS01000004.1, on the reverse strand, counting down.
TTGATTTTTCCCCCCCTGGCTTGGACATAACCAATCAATCTGTCATACGCACGCTTGTAACTCGGTGCGAGTTTGCGATTCAGGTCCTTCTTCTTTCTTGGACTTGAACTCGATGTAGCCCATGCTCTTGTTGATGAAATTGAGTTTTGGCCACCCTGATCGAGTCCGACAATTATCAGCATGGCAATTATTGGTCCGAAAGCGAAGAGGAAGGCGAAGAACACAAAGCCCTCTCCTATTCCAGTAAGAAGGAACAGAGACAGCACCGCCGCTGGAACGAAGAACACCAATCTGTTGTCTGTGTAATCGTCCACGAACTTGATTGCAGACCAGACACCACTGAAGAAGAGGACAATGATTCCCAGGACAATCTCAGCAGACATAGGTTGCACAACCTTGAGGCCCGGGCGCTGTCCCGGCGCCCGGACCGATGAGGTACGATGCGAAGGTTGCGGCACGCAACAGCAGTCATTGCCCATTGGGCTCCTTCTTCGGGACGAAACGCGGTTGGAACGACGGGAAATAAACTCAGCGCCGGACGGCTACTCTGATGGATGCCTTTGGTTTCCCTGAGATATCGCCTGCACCATGCCTGATTGGTAGGCCGAGACTCTTGCAAAGGTCGAGATGGGGAGCGGACCAAGGGTGCATGCACCTCTCACTAGAGTCGTAGCCGAGCACTGTAATTGGTTCCATCTCGGCCTCCCAATCACCCTCGACCATCCTGCCAGAAATCCTGACCCAAGAGTGTTCGAACCTCCTGAGATCATTCTCTAGTCCCCTAATCCCCATTCTGCCAATTCTACTTAGAAGGAAATCTCGTGGTATCGCCCTTGGGATGATTGCCAGAACCCTCTCGCCGTCGTGCATGTAGGCCACGGGCCCTAGGTCGATGGAGTCAAACTCCATTTGGGCCCTGTCAATCGAATCAGAGGCATTTCCCCATCGAACCGGGAGCCATGCCACCAATGCGGAACGGTCCTTCGTTCCGGGGACATGGCTGCTTACCTCTAGGCTGACAAACTCATGACTCCCTGCCATGACTGTACGTGTCCTAACCGCTGTCTTCTTTCTGGGCTTAAATCGGGGAATCTTGATCGGAGGCCTTCTAGGCATCGAAGAGGCCATCTCATGTTTCGGGATGTCAGATATCCACTCTCTTACTGGCCTCTCAAGTAGCCCTTCCCCGAGAATCGAGCAAGCCCAGCCGGTTGAGCCATGCAATGTCCCTGGCACTCGGATTATCCTACGCGTGTCTGCAGTAACCACAGGGTCGACATCGTGACCTGCTTCAATCACCCTTCCTAGCAGAGCCTTCCTGTTCTCCCTTACCGCTAGCTCCCTCTTTGCTGGGTCTGGCTCTTCGAAAGGCGACCTGTCCGGGTCAATGGCCACTATGTGGAAGCCCTTGCTTCCGGAGAAAGAGGCATGGCGAATTTCCAAATCAGTATTCTCGGTGATCCATTCACTTAGGCTGAGGGCCTCTTTCCTCGCCAGCTCCAGCCTACTCCTGCAGAATGGCCTCATATCGATGTCGAAAACGACCATGTGGTCAATCAGAATGGGCGATGGGCGCTTGGAGTCCTTCAATCGAGGGAGGTTAACTGGGTCTAGCCAAGAGGAAGTTGACACATACACATCAGTGGGCATCGAGTCGAAGGACTTCACTAGTGATTCGCCTGATGAAATTCTCTTCCTCGATGAAACCCATGGTCCCTTCAGAGTCCTCCATCGGAATTGGTGCCTGGTTGGCTTATCCAACCACGAGAGATCGATCCCAGATCCATCTGAGTAGTGCTCAGAAAGGCTACTCTCCGTCCATTCTGGAGACTCTGCCATAGACCCCAGAACTAGTCCTAGGTATTGGACTAATCCCCAACACGGTCAAAGAGGCCGGACGACTCGGGATACTGTGAGCGACCCTCTTGTAGTTGTGAACTTCAAGACGTACCAGACTGCTCATGGCGCCTCGGCTGAGAGTCTGGCTCTGGCTATGGCCAACATAGAAACAGGTGCAAGGATGATTGCCGCGGTATCTGCGATTGACCTGTCCGCTGTCGTGGCTGCAGCCCCCGGTCTTGAGGTCTGGTGCCAGCACCTGGATCCAGTCGGATTCGGTTCGAATACTGGATGGTTGCATCCCTCTACCGCGATTGAGAGGGGAGCCTCTGGGACACTGATCAACCATGCAGAGCACAAGGTCAGTCTTGAGCACGTGGCAATGCTGCTTGAACAGGTCCCCGAAGAATTCGAGGTATGCGCATGTGCTGCTGATGTAGAGGAGGCTAGGGCTCTCGCGGCTTTGGAACCCGACTTCGTCGCTGTGGAACCACCGGAGTTGATTGGAGGTGAAGTGTCCGTGACTAGTGCAGATCCAGAGATTGTCAGTGGGACTGCTCAGGCGGTGAAGGATGTGTCAGGGGCTGTGGGTATTCTTTGTGGGGCTGGCGTGAAGACCGGCTCTGACGTTTCGAAGGCGATTGACCTTGGTACTTCTGGGGTTCTTCTGGCTAGTGGGGTGACAAAATCGGATGACCCTTCCGTGGCATTGAATGATCTTGTCAGCCTGCTATAGGCGTGTGATTTCTGGAAAATGATGACCAGAGGGCTTTTGTCACTGACGGCCATGGAAGCCTGATTGCAATGGGCGACAACGGGGGCAACAAAATCGAGAGGATTGGTAAGAAGAAGTACAATGCGGAGCTATTCAGACTCCAGCTTGAGTTGATCAAGCTGCAGGAGTGGGTGAAGGCAAAGGGGCTGAAGGTCGTTGTTGTCTTCGAAGGAAGGGATGCTGCTGGCAAGGGCGGCGTAATCAAGAGGATCTCCCAGTACCTCAACCCAAGGGTTGTGAGGGTCGCTGCTCTACCAGCCCCAACCGAGCGGCAGAAGACAGAGTGGTACTTCCAAAGGTACGTCAACCACCTTCCCGCGGCCGGAGAGATAGTGATGTTCGACAGAAGTTGGTACAACAGGTCAGGGGTCGAGAGAGTGATGGGGTTCTGTGATGAGGACGAATATGACGAGTTCATGAGATCCTGCCCTATGTTCGAGAGGATGCTGATGAGATCAGGGACGATTCTGATCAAATACTGGTTCTCGGTCTCCGATGACGAGCAATTGAAGCGCTTCAAGGCAAGACTAGACGAACCGCACAAGAGGTGGAAGCTAAGTCCAATGGACCTAGAGTCGCTTACCCGTTGGGAAGACTACTCCGAGGCGAAGGACGTGATGTTCGCTCATACGGACACCAAGCAGTCTCCATGGTTCGTGGTAAACTCCGATATCAAGAGGCATGCGCACTTGAATTGCATCAGTCACTTTCTCTCAATGATTGAATACGAGGACCTTACTCCTGAGCCAATTGAGCTCCCAGATCGGAAGAGTGCTAGAGGGTATGTCAGGCCACCGATGACGGAGCAGACCTTCGTTCCGAACCATCACGAGACGATAATGGATTGAAATCTCTAGGTGTATCGAAACGCAGAGCTGGGACGATGCATGAAAAACTTGGTTCGCTATTATTGTGCGCTCTACTCATTTCTTCGGGTTGCATGGAGAAATCTCCTCCCGACATGGATGGGGATGGGATTCAAGACTCCGAGGATGTTGACGTGGATGGTGACGGATGGGAGAATTCTGTTGAGTTGAACTGCACTTCTGACCCCAATAATGGGGATGACCTTCCAAAGGACACCGATGGGGATTCTGTGTGCGACGTCTTGGATGGAGATGACGATGATGATTCCTGGACCGATGATGCCGAGGTGGAATGTGGCACTGATTCACTTGACCGGTATTCTATCCCCGAGGATCTGGATGGAGACATGATTTGCGACGAGTGGGACGATGATGCAGACGGAGATGGTCTGCCCAACGAATGGGAGTTGGAGAGGGGCTTCGATCCGATGGATTCAGATGATTTCATGACTTGCCATGGAGTCACCGTTTTCTGTCTCAGGACCTATGATGACTTCACCTTCGCAGAGACTCACAACGCGTACTCTACGATAGAGGACCAAATTCTAGTAGGGGTTAATCACTACACTGGACTCCAACGGCAGTGGGAAGACGGGATCAGAGCATTCATGGTCGATTCCCATCACAGGAGCTATGACAATACTTCTGCTGAGGACGTGAGATTCTGCCACAGCACTGGCCAGTTCTTCCACCCCTGCAATTTCGGAGAGGTGGATGCATTCCAGTGGATGAATCTCCTGAATTCCCTGATGAACAACTCGAGTGGAGACGTGGTCACCCTCCTTATAGAGAACTACGTCCCGGCCTCTCATCTGCAGTTCCTGTTCAATGAGACTGGCATGTCTGATCGAATATACATCCACACCCTAGGGGAAGAATGGCCCAGCTTGGGCGACATGGTTCTTGATGGCAAGGACCTGGTTGTTTTCTGGGAGCAATCACAGAACGATGACTATCCATGGTTGCATGACTTTGGGATGTTCGGTTGGACTACGAACTATGCTGAGGGTAGCAAGGAAGAGATGTCTTGCACCGTTCACCGTGGAGATGGCTCGCAACCGGTTTGGCACCTGAATAACTGGCTTTCAAGCATCTATGGGCTCCCGGACCCTGTTTTGGCAAACGAGGTGAATGAATACGAGACTCTGCTCAACAGATCTCTGGAGTGCTGGGAGGAGATGGACAACAGACCCACCTTCGTAGCAGTTGACTACTGGGAAGAAGGTGAGGTTACTAACGTGACTATCACACTGAACAAGATGTCGCACTGGTCGGAAGTGGTTCCGGAACATCCCTGACTACTGAATCTCCTTGGGACGAATAACCTTCTGGACCTCCCACTGCCCTGTAGACTCGACCAAAAGCACGGCGGCCGCGGTTGGCATCACATGCCATTCTCCCGACAGGTGGTTGACTAGTATCTCTGAACCGGGATTATGGCCCAGAACCATTGTCGTTCCTTCTTGGGCCATGTCCTCCAATACTAGCAGCAAGTCATACACGGTGGCGTGGTATATCTCCGGTCGGATTTCTGATTGCACCCCCTCGAACCTATTGGACATCCCTGAGAGAGTCTGAAGTGTCCTCTTAGAACTGCTAACCAGAATCAGGTCTGGTGTCCATCCTCTGTCATGGATGGCATCTGCTATCCGTGGGGCGTCTCTAAGCCCCCTCTTGTTCAGGGGGCGATCGTGATCAGTTATCCCAGTCTCTTTCCAACTACTCTTCGCATGACGCATTACAATGAGTCTTCGGGACAATCTACTCATCCTCTTCGGCTCCGAACGAAGGTTCTCTCTTTTCCTTGAAGGATCTCACGCCTTCAGCGAAGTCGGTGGTCTTTGAGGATGCGACCATTAGAGACTGTTCGAACTGAAGTTGTGTTTCAAAGAATGTCGAAGTGGATGCATCGAGCAACTGCTTCGTTCCCCTCCTGCTGTTAACTGACCATTTGCCCCACTCTCTGGCGACTTCCAAGGACCTCTCGACTAGGATGCTTTCTTCCACTAATTCATCCACCGCACCAATCTCCATTGCCTTCTCACCGGACCAAACCTCAGAATTGAAGAGGAATCTCTTTGCCACCTGATTTCCAACCAAACGTGGGAGCAACCAAGTCATCCCCCCATCCGGAGAAAGCCCTAGGCGAAAGAAGGCCGAGGCTAGCTTTGCCTGAGGTACGCAGACGCGATAGTCAGAGGCCAATGCCAAACCGAAGCCGCCGCCAGCAACCGATCCGTTAATTGCGCAAACGAATACCTTCTCAGATGTCCTCATTCTCAGCAACAAAGGATGTAGCTTGTCTGTCATCTCCTGGACCCTGTCTCCAATCTCTCCAGACTCAATTCCACTGGCAAAATCGTCAATGTTTCCTCCTGTGGAGAAGAAGCGTCCTGAGCCTGTAATCACCACTGATCTGCACAATGGATCGGACATTATCTCATATAATGTGGAAAGGAGAGCGTCTAAGTTGGCTGGGGCGAATGTGTCTGCGGAAGCATCGGGAGACAGGGTGACCAACGCGACCCCTCCGTCCAGCATGTCGGAAGAAACTGGCATGGCACTCGGGCAGGGCACGCTCTATTGAATTTGCATGAATATCATAAGATGGTGCAGTCTGGGTCAAACATGCACGAACGCCAGCACCTATACATCGATGGATCTTGGGTCGAGCCCAATGGCGAGGGCACCATAGAAGTGGTCAATCCAGCTACTGAGAAAATCATCGGCTCGGTTCCAGTAGGCAGCGAGTCGGATGCAAATGCTGCCGTAGAAGCCGCGAGGGCTGCATTCTCGAGTTGGTCGGAATCAACGGTCGATGAGAGGTCGAACTACCTCAATCTGCTTTCCTCGGCGTTAAAGGACAGAGGGGAAGAAATGGCGGAGCTAATTACATCTGAGGTTGGGACGCCGATAGAATACTCCCGAATGGCGATGGTCGGGACACCCAGAGTTGTCTCTAGGTCGTATGCCAAGATTCTGGATGGTTTTGTCTGGGAAGAGGAGGTCAGAAACTCGATCGTAGTGAAGGAGGCAATAGGGGTGGTGGCAATGATCACCCCCTGGAACTTCCCCCTGCACCAGATTATTGGCAAGATCGCTCCAGCGATAGCGGCTGGATGCACAATGGTTCTGAAGCCCTCCAAGGAAGCCCCGTTGAATGCATTTGTCCTCGCAGACATTCTGGATGAAATCGGCCTTCCGAATGGAGTTTTCAATCTTATTTCGGGTCATGGCAGAGAAATCGGAGAGACACTGGCAAGTCACCCCGAAGTGGACATGGTCAGCTTCACTGGATCCACGAATGCTGGCATTAGGGTGTCAGAATTGGCGGCTCCAAGTGTCAAGAGAGTGACTTTGGAGCTTGGTGGGAAGAGTGCGAACATCATCCTTGACGATGCCGACATACCAAGAGCTGCTTCCTCGGCGATTTACTCCTGCTTCGGGAACTCCGGACAGGAGTGCTCGGCTTTGACCCGATTGTTGATTCCAGAAGATTCCAGAGAAGAGGTAGTGGAAATTATCGCGAGCAAGATCGGCCGCTACACCGTCGGAGACCCGATGGAAGGTACAAGCAAGTGCGGACCACTTGTCTCAAAAAGGCAGCAAGAGAGTGTTTCGAGATACATCTCAACTGGAATCGACGAAGGTGCTACATTGGTCGCTGGTGGAGAAGGCATGCCAAATGGTTTGGATTCGGGATTCTACGTCAGGCCCACCGTCTTCGCCGATGTGACTCCAGAGATGACTGTGTTCAGAGAGGAGATCTTTGGCCCTGTTCTCTGCATCACTACATACTCCAACGAGGAGGAGGCGATCGAACTAGCCAACGACTCAGAATACGGACTCTCTGGAGGGGTTTGGTCTGGCGACGAGGCCAGGGCAATGAAGATCGCTAGAAAATTGAGAACCGGGCAAGTCAGCATCAACGGTGGCGCATTCAATATCACAGCCCCTTTCGGCGGTTACAAGAAGTCGGGACTGGGAAGAGAGTTGGGCATTCATGGGATGGAAGAGTTCCTCGAGACAAAGTCAATCCAGCGTTAGGTGATTCTATGGTAGTCCCGAGACTCCTGATCATCGTCGGAACCAGCGGTGTCGGGAAGTCTACAATGTCCGCAAAACTGGCCTCAACACTCAATTTCAGTAAGGTTGCCTCAACGGATACAGTGAGAGAGGTACTCAGAACACAACTCACATCTTCGGAAAATCCGCCACTGCACAGATCGTCATTTGAGTCGGCTGGTGGTTCAGCAGTTGAAGACTGGGGGGAAACAGTCGAAGTTGTTTCCGAAGGAGTACAGGCAGTCATCCAGAGAGCCCTAGAAAAGAGGAGTGACCTACTTCTGGAGGGGGTTCATTATTTCCCCAACAAGAAGATAATTGACGAATGGCGCGATGCTGGTGGGATTGCCACTGGTGTGGTACTATACGTGACCAGCGAAAATATGCACAGAGGAATGATCGCTAATCGAGAGAAGCACAACGGGAAGCAAGTCGATCACTACTTGGGAAACTTGGATAGAATCAGGGAGATACAGGAAAATCTGGTTGTTTCTGGCTCTCAGTCAGAATGGCTGCTCGTAGACCCTACGAAGGAAAGCGACGCTGCTGGAATCATCTCCAATAGCCTTGGTTAGATCTCTATCGTCCGACCCAATCTGCTTCTGACCGTTCCAAGAATGCTCTAACGCCAACTTCCTTGTCCTCGGTATCGAATAAGGCCACGAACTCCGAGCGTTCCATTAAAACGCCCTCGGAGAAGGGCAGTTCCAATGCACCCCTTACTACTCGCTTCGCGACCTTGGTCGTGTATGGGGACTTCCGAGAGATCTCCTCTGCAAGATTCATGGTTTCAGATTCAAGTTCCTCCGGAGATACCATCCTGTTGACGATTCCCATCTTGAGTGCATCCTCAGCCTTCACCATTCCTCCAGAGAGCACAATCTCCATGGTCCTGCCATATCCAATTAGCCGGCATAGTCTCTGAGTCCCACCCCCTCCTGGAATCAGCCCAAGATTGATCTCTGGCTGTCCGAATGTGGACCTATCCGAAGCAATTCGAATATCGCAGGAGAGTGCTAACTCAGTACCTCCTCCTAGAGCGAATCCGTCTACCATCGCTATAGTTGGCTTGGAAATGTTCCAAACCGCTTCCCAAGCATTGTCCTCGAAGAATGGACGGACGTCATCCGAGTCCTTTCCCGCAAATTCAGAGATATCCGCACCTGCTGCAAATGCATGTGGCTTAGGCCTCTTTCCCTCCTCTGCCTCTGGTGGGGGGGCTCCCTTGATGACGACACAGCGGACGGAGTCATCGGAGTTCGCTCTGGCCGAAGCCTCCTTGATGGCCCTGTGCGACTCTGCATTAAGCGCATTGAGTTTGTCGGGTCTATTGAGGGTCCAAACTGAGATTACCCCTCCTTCTGGACTTGAACCGTCAACGACGATGTCCTCGACCGTCATTACATCCTCTGCCATGCTAAGCCGAACAAGGCATATCGCTTCAACGTATCACAGGGCTAGTCTTCTGGCCCAATGGGAGGAGGCAGGTCTGGCAAAGGGGGCGGTGGCATCGGCATCCCCGGAGTAGGGGGGGGTTGGGGCGAGTCAATGTCTAGAGATTCGATCAATTCTCCTTCAGAGGTGATGGGTTCTAATCTAGGCACATCCAACGAAATCCTGACCTTCAGTACTCTCTCATCATCTATCCGGACATAAGAAACCCCCTGGGGAATGGAGGGGTCGGGTTCTTCTGGTTCGTAAAAGACCGCTAAGCCATGCCCAGGGATACTTGTCAGAGTAGAGAGATCTTCCCCATCCTCAACCTGTGCCCACTTTCTGGCTTCATCGGCTACTCGCTTGGACATTTCTAGTCGTCTTTCTCGATGAAGTCGGTCTCTGAAAACTTCTCTTCTCTCTCTCTGCTGGGCGAGGTAAAGGTCGACTTCGGCTTCGGCTTGGAGCTCGGGGTCAGATCCGGCGATATGGACTCTAGCCGTACCTTCGACATCCATATCTGATTCAGCAGTGACTAGTGGAGTGTCTAGAGGGGTGCTGGTAGATGGGTCTGGGGTTGGGTATGGGATCTCTGGAGTGGGAATCTCTGAGACGTTCTTCCTACCTCTGCTCCTTCGGATTTTTGAGGCGCGAACTTCTTCCAGAGACTCCTCCGAGTGGACTGGGGGAGGCAATTCTATGTCGCCGAAGTCGGACTCTTGATCGATGAAAACTGGATCTTTCTTCTTTGTTGAGGGAATCGGCCTCCTACCGGTGAAAAGCATCATCGAGACCATTAGAAGGATCAAAACTGCCCCTGCTGCCTGCATGATCAGACCCTCTGGAACAATGAATACAAGGTAAATGGGTACTGAAAAAATGCTCATTACAATCAGAAGAAGCCTAGTTGCCGTAACCATTCTAGTACGGCACGGAGGACTGCTTCTATTCACTTTGACGGGGGATTGAGGAGTTCTGAGACCGCCTTCAGGGCCCTACCTCTGTGCGAAATGGATGATTTTTCCATTGAAGACATCTCTCCGCAGGTTCTTCCATCGCCATCATCTGGTATGAAAATTGGATCAAATCCAAAGCCCATTTCTCCGGATATCTCTTCGGATATCTCTCCTTCGCAAATTCCATTTCCGAAGAAGATGTTCCCGTCTATGTAGACTGCTGCAATAGCCCTGAACTCGGCCCTTCTTCCAGTCTCTGGGGTCATTAGTTGAAGAATCCCGGGTAATCCGATAGTATTCTCGACATACGATGAGTAGGGGCCTGGAAACCCCCCGAGTGAATCGATGAAGAGGCCTGAGTCCTCTGCTAGGATAATCGAGCCCTCTAGCTCCGTACCCATCACCAACTCTCTCGCTTGCTTGATCTTGGAAATTGCAACTTCCTCTATTCCTTCTGCCTGTGGCTCAATAAGTTCCGGAGCCTTTCCCCGAATTAGCAATTGCTCCACCCCATATCCGAGATGAGATAGAATTTCCGAAGCCTCTGAAACTTTGTGTTTGTTTCCAGTAGCGAAAAGAATATGCATATTATCAACCCTAGCCGTGATACCTGACTCTCCCTGCGATTTTGCGAAAGCGTTCTATCACATTTTCCGCACTCTCTGCATCGTCGTTGAGAGACTGAGCTTCCATGTACCCTTCACAGACCATGTCGATGGCGCCATCAATTTCCGAATGACTGGCGCCGAGGCATTCCCGGAGCACCTGTAGGTCGAGACCCATGTGTTCCAATTCTGGGGATTGCCTAGACAAACCGAAGTCAATGAGATGAAGATCGCCCTCGTTGTTTGACATTACGTTATGCGTAGTCAAATCACCATGCGATATTCCCGTCTCATGGAGTCTGCGAATCAAACTGCCGAGGGAGAAGAGTTCGTCACCGGAATAATCGACAGACTTGAGCAAGTCATAGAGAGTCATCCCTTCTATTCTGGATAGAAGCATGGATGAATTACGCTGATCCAAGAACATCAGTTTCGGAGATGGGAACCCAACTGAAGATAGTCTGGATAGTACTCTTGCCTCAACTGCCAATCTTTGCCTTGTTAGTCTGCGATCGAGATCTGGATGCCTGTAAGAACGAGCCCTTCGAGACTTGAGGACTGCTTTCCTCCCCAGCCAAGAGCCCGCGGTAACAGTCGCCTCTGCCCCCTCGTGGAGCACGTTATCGGGTTTCCACATTGGAATCCCCCCGCTCGCCATGCAAATCCGATGCCAGATGACTTGAAAGCGGTTGCACTCAGACGATTGACCGGTCGACATGGTTCTGGACATGCCCTCCGCCCCGATTCCAAGGGTTTTCTTGGGCAATTTCGGCTATTCTGAGTCGGAGATAGACAAGGAAGCAGTAAGGCTCCAGTATGCAATCAGGCAGCCAATGCGTTGGAGCATGGAGGTATGCAGATCCCTAGCCCCACTAACCCTTGAGATCAATCGTCTCAAGGAGGAAAAAGACGTGTTCCTAATTGCGCATTCGTATCAGACACCTGACATCACCTATGGAGTAGCAGACTCAGTTGCCGATAGTTATGCCCTCTCAAAGGAGGCCCGAGATGCGCCTCAACAGACAATTCTGTTCTCCAGCGTCAGATTCATGGCTGAGACAGCGAAGATAGTCAGCCCCAACAAGACCGTGCTGCACCCATCCCCAGATGCTGGATGCTCCCTAAGTGATAGCATAGAGGCAGAAGATGTGATCAGGATTAGGGAGGACAATCCAGGGGTGCCGGTTGTTTGCTACATCAACACAAGTGCAGCGGTAAAGGCGGAGTGTGATGTATGCGTAACAAGTAGCAATTATCTCAGAATTTGTGAGAGTTTGCCAGGTGATAGTTTGATCTTCGTACCTGACAAATTCATGGGGAGGCACCTGCAGAATTCACTCTGGGGAAAGAAGGAAGTGATACTCTATGACGGCGAATGTGAGGTCCATGCAGAGTTTACTGGACCAAAAATCAGGAACTGGAAGAAGAACATGTCAGAGAATGGAATCGATCTGAAGGTTCTGAGTCATCCTGAGTGTGATTCGGAGGTTCTTGAAGAAAGTGACTTCGTAGGAAGTAGCGAGTTGCTGATGAACGAAGCAAAGCGTCTAGCTAGTATCGGCAAGAGGGATATGATGCTGATTACGGAGTGCGGTACTGCTGACAGAGTCCTAGCTGAGACAGAGGATAATCTGAATTTGATGGGGGCATGTGTGATGTGCAAGCACATGAAGAAGACCCAGTTGGAGGACATCCTTCAGGCACTAATTGACCCATATCCGGAGCAGATTATAGAGATCCCAGAAGGGACGCTGAAGAGAGCCTCGAAAAGCCTGGATGAGATGTTCAGGCTCACTGAGTGATCTTCTCGATACCGTATGACTGGAGTGTCCATAAGAAAATCAGCGGAATCATGGCTAGAATAGAAGCCTGGAGGAGAAGTGAGTTCCTTGGCTCGATTGTGTCAGTGAACGATTGGACTATGAGTTCCTTTTCTCCATCTTCGTTGATTTCGATCCAAGCTAACCTCTCGAACAATATCTGTGGCTGGGACTGAGAAACTTCTTCATCAAAGGTGTATTGATTGGTTTCCCCAGATTCCAATTCGTGAACGTAGACATCATTGTTCCTCTGAGAGGAGCTGGAGGATGAGATGATGTCATCTCTAGTCACTTGAAGGAAAGCAACTCTGCCATCCCCAATACTGGGAGATGATGAGTCCCAACGCGGATTGGAAATGAGGGACTGATTAATGGAGAGTGTGTCAACTAGTATGGTTCTGTTGAATGGGCCGATGTCAACTGTAGCTACAAGCCAATTAGAATCCATAACGAGATCTACGATTGTGGAATTCTGGAAATCAAGGTAGGTTCCCGAGTTCATTATTGAATCTTCGATTCGTTCGGAAGACTTAGGGTCTAGTAGGATGGAAATTGTGAGATCAGAGTCAATGGAAGTGATATTGACGAGTGGTCCTGCTTCCGATGTTTCTGAGATTGCTACAAGGGCTCCCGATGAAGCAACTACTGAGGAGTTTGTATTCAATTCTACAATATTGGTTGACTTGTCTGAAGGTTCAACTAACTGGAGTTTATTGGATGAGAGTATTGCAAGGTGCTTCCCTCCATTGGAGTCGATGGAAATTGCTATGTCGATAATTTCCTCATCTGAAATCTCTGCGAAAATTGGCTGAAGAACCCCTGATCCCTGGTCATGCTCAAAGTAATCGACGCTTTTATTGTCAAAAATAACGAAACTGTCTCCAGATGAGACAACCTTGGGAGTTTCTGCCCATTGCTGTCCGCCCACGGTCCTATTGGTCTCCGAAGTAACGTTCCCTGCAGTTATTTCCACTCCACCTCCTGATTCTTCGACCCACACAAGCCACTCTCCCGAACCGGAGGCAGATGTGGGAGAGTCGGCCTCGTCTATGGAGATCTTCTGATGTGTTACGTCCCAAAGCAGAACTGATCCTGTCAAAATGATGAGGGATAGGATGATCGCCCCCGTTTGATTCTTACCTGGTTCCTTAACAGGGTCAAGAGTCTTGATGAAAGAACGCATTGTTCGCAGTAAGGATCCACGGGGATCTTCAAGGGTTCTGGCTAGTCTCCTAGTGAAGAGCCTCTCGTCAGCGAATCGCCAAATTGGCTCATGCGTCCTCGCAGTGAGATTTACTGCCAAGATTGCAATGATCATCCCCCCAATAATGTCAACGAACCAATGTATCCCCAAGTAAACAATTGAGACTGACGTCGAACCTATGAATAAAATCAGGAAATTCCGGAACCTCCTCCATCTTCCGTCCTCGTCCCATCTGTGCATGGAGAGCCAAATTGCAAACGGCAGACCAATGTGCAAACTAGGCATTCCATTGGTAAATGGATCAATCCTATTGAACCAATTGTGGATTTCTGGAGTTAGGTCGTAAGCGATTGTCTCCATTCCCTCTACATAGTTCCCTGTAACCTTGACATTAAGGAACAAGTAGAATGGTATCGCCAAAATGTACACCCAGAACATCGAAAGGGACACTCTGTCAGCCATGTGTCTGTCATCAAAGTAAATGGGATAAACGAATGAAGCGAATGTTGCAGTCATGAATCCCATGACATAGAAATGAGTCATGAAAACGTCCAAGAGTTCACTCCTTAGACCTTCTTGAACCCAAAGAACCGAGTCTCCCTCTATCGCATAAACCAGGAAGGTCATGTCTAGTTGGGTATTGGCCATCAGAATCCTGTCTAGGCCATCGAGCAAATCCTTCCAAAGGTAGACCGAGAAGACCACCACCATATGCGCCCAGTATCTTCTGAACATGTCAATGAAGCCGTCAGCACTGATTCTCGCATATGGTGGTTTGAAAACTGGCATCATTGCTATACTAATCAGAATAGCTCCAGTCACCCAAGTGATGTAGATGCCTGTTTCAGCAACCATTACGACTTGTGGGAGTGAGACTATGTCATCAAGCCAACGCAAAGATTGGGGTGTCAGATTATCCTTAGAGTACGCTGAGAGCCCTTGTCAAGCTGCTCGAGTACGCTTTCCACTATCGATTCGAAGGCACGTGCCGTTTCTCCGTCTGGCTCGGCGATAATTCTGTGAACACCATCGTCGCCCCCTCTGACAATTCCGGGGTCGAATGGAAGGGAGCCTAGGAACGGCACCTCCATCTCTTTCGAGGTTTCTTCCCCTCCTCCTGACTTGAATACGTCAAGGGTGATTTCCCACTTTCCATCCTCATCAGAGTGGCAATCGATCGGCACTCCTCCAGGGCCCATTACTGATATCTTGGAGTTTGGCGTGGACGTCCCCTTCAGATTGTAACCCCTCATGTTCTCAACGACTCCCAGAACTGGGACTGAAATCGTTTTGGCGAAGTTTATCGATTTTCGACTGTCTAGAAGAGCGACTTCCTGGGGGGTCGTGACTATTACCACCCCATCTATTCCTGGAAGGCTCTGACTGACTGTAAGAGGCTCGTCACTTGTGCCTGGAGGGAAGTCAATAATCAGAGTATCCAACTCCCCCCAAGCAACATCTCCGATGAACTGCTGGATCGCGCCGAGTTTAATTGGTCCACGCCAAATCACAGGTTTGTCCGGGTCCTCCAACAAGAACGCCATCGAGATTACCTTCAAGCCGCTTGGACCATCAGCAGGATGAATCTGGCCTTCCTCGACATTCAGATCGGCTTGCTCTAGTCCGAGCATCTTTGGGACGTTTGGTCCTGTGATGTCAATATCCATCAGGCCGACCTTCTTACCCTGGCGAGCTAGAGAAAGGGCCAAGCCTGTGGCTACAGTTGATTTTCCGACCCCGCCTTTGCCCGAGAGAACCATGATCTTGTGCTTTATGTTCTCATCCATCTTACTGATTCTCATCTTCCTCTGCATCTGTTGATATGCCTGCTCCATCTGAGCCCTCTGCTCGTTGGATGCCTCTGGATCGGGAGATTCGGTAGGGGCACCAGCCCGATGGTGGGACACTGGAGAGTCCGACATGTCACTCCGTTTGAGGGGGTATTATTGAAACCTATTCTGGATGATTTCTCCTATTGTAAATATTGTCAATTGATTAATTAGTGACCCTCAAACAGAGTGTTTGGTGCGTCTCTTATTCGTTTGCGTGGGAAATACCTGTCGAAGTCAAATGGCTGAGGGGTTTGCAAGATATCTTGGGCACGAGGCTGCTTCGGCTGGGACCCATGCATCAGAATCCGGTCGAGTCGCTAGGTTTGCCATAGAGGCACTTGAGGAGATTGGAATTGGTACCTCTGACCTCCGTCCGAAAAAGATCGACGCAGTATACCCCGGGGATTACGATGCGATAATCAGCATGGGGTGCGGAGTGAATTGTCCCTCTCTACCAATAGACGAGGACTGGGGTTTGGAAGACCCTCATGGTGGGGAAATGGAAGACTACAGAAAAACACGAGATGCCATCCGAATACTTGTCTCGAACCTAGTCGAGGGTTATACCGACGCTTAGAAAAGCCAATCTGGTTTGCAAAGAGTGCGCGAGTGTAGTGTAGCGGTTATCACCCCACGTTGCCAACGTGGGAACCCGGGTTCAAATCCCGGCACTCGCACCAATACTATTCGAGTTCAGAATTCCTGACAATTTGCACGAAAGCAACGACCCCTATTGACAATAGCAGGAACATGGATGCTAAGACTAACTCCGTTGAGTGGTCCGAGAGCCATGATGCCCCCTGTGAGCCCGAATCCGACTTAACTATCGATACATTGTGCAATTGTTCGGAAGGGGGGGTAGTGGACAGGAATACATCCGTTGCTCTGATCAATAAGGACATCTCGCCCCCGCTCAATGATGATCTAGCGGAGAAAGAGAGGGAGAAAATCCCATCTTGGGGGACTCTGTCAGCCCCAGTTCCATCATCAACCAATAGCAGCCATTCTTCTGACTGGCCGATTGGAGCCAAACGGCCAATCTTAGCTTGGGCCGAAGAGATCCCATCGTAATCATGAATCGAGACTTCCATTGTGTAATTTTCCTGTCCGCCAGAAACCAGGGAAGTGACTTGTTCTACCTGATTGCCATCCTTGAGGAAAGTTAGATTGGATATCGAAGGGGGTTGGTTGCCGATTAGGACCTTCTCAGCCTGATGGCCTATGGTGCTTGAGTAAACGCTGCCAATTTGTATCGTCGAGATCGATGCGCCGGCATTATCTTCTAGTAGAATAGGGATGTTTTGCCTCCCTGGAGACATACTGGTAGGGACTTCGAAAATGCCCGACCAAATGTCGATGGTAGAAGTCCGTTGCTCGCCTGCAAGTTGCCAATCCCAGTCCTCTTGACCGGAATTGCTCAATTGTACTAAGCCACCCCCAATCGACTGCAAGTTAACCGCTACTGACTTTACTCCATGGCCATCGTATGCTCCGATTGTTACTTCGATCGACTCTCCCCTGAATGTACTCTCAGGGGCGAAGTCGGCATGTAGGACTCGGGGGGGAGCGTTTGCAATCTGGATACTGGAGTTCTGCTGGACTGATACCCAGTAGTCCTCCATCACCACAGAGACAGGGAGGTCACCACTCTGGAGTCCGTTGTGGACAATTCTGACTGTCCAGACATCATCGTGAATCACCTGATCCCCCTGCAAGCCGGAGTCGGAAAGTTCGACAATTCCGAGGCCGAGCGAGGAGAGGTCTACGCTGACTGATTTGGTGTCCGTGTCAACGTCATTCACTACAACCTCCAGATGCGCCACGCCACCCTCAGTCGATAGGGAGGACTCCCGGAACCTTATCGATGAACCAGGGTCATCAGATAATGACGGTGGCGTGTTCTCATCGAATGTTACAATCGATGGAGAAAGTATCCTATCCATTCTCTGGTTCTCGATTAGGGAAACTTCTGTGCCTTCCCCTAGTTCTATTCTGACTAGCCTACTAACTTCGTTCAGGAGTCCTGATAGAGGCCCTTCGTTGATGATGCTCCCATTTGCCGAACTCATGTCTCCGAAGGAACCCTCCCACTCTGCGATCGACACGAGGTGACCATCGATTGAATCGATGCTACTCCCGTGAACGGTAACGTCTAGGACCATCTCTTCATTTCCAACCAGAGTGAAAGAGTCACCGATAGCCAGTATCTGGGGGCATACCCCAGTCTCCCTGGAGATGTGGGTGGAGAAAATAGAGCTAGCCTCCGGTGCTTCGGGATTCTGGATTATCGGGGAGTTTTCCGGGTATTCGTCCTCGGTGGAGCCGTTGTCTTCTACGAATGTGTAGCGAATTGTACGGTTTATCCAGTCATCCTGGGGGACTACATACTCGTAAGTGAGGTTGTGCTCAGCCTCGAACTCCTGATCAATTGGTCCGAAAGGGGTAGCAGATACATTGAACCAGAACTCGTTCCTTATTTTGTCGGCCTCGAAAGGAGTGCCGGTTGCATTCTCGTAGACTCCTGATTCAACTATCTGGCGCACTAAACCGAAGGATCCCTCTGCATCGCCATCATACGTACCATCCACGATGAGTGTGTCTGATACAGTTTCTCCGCCCTCAGATTGGAAGTGGATCAGTGGTACTGTTCCATTGACTTCGATGTATGGGGAATCCTCGGATGCGATAAAATCAAACTGTCCGCTTCCGAATATCCTCGAGTACTGGTCCGTCCTAACGCCTTCTTCCCACTTCTCTCGGAAAATTAGTTCATCCAATTCGAAAGAGAAGGGGCCCCCCGCGGAGGAAATTCTGGCCGAAGCATTTGCCTCGACCTGGATATCCTGCAATCTTCGGAATCCATCCTCATCCCATGTCTCAAAGTATAGCAAGAAGACCTCACCGTAAACCCCGCCTGAGCTCTCGTTGTCACCTCCGTTGATAGAAATCCACCCACTCCCCTGGAACATCATCCTCTCGGTGACTTTGCCATCTTGATACGACCTGAGGACATAGGCATCGTTTACATCTGCGCTGATGGAGGCCCCCGCACCGTCTTCATCTGTGTTGATTACGAGCCCCCCCGATCCAATCATCTCGAAATCCTGACTCATCAATTCGGTCCCATCATATGACTCGTTGAGCCAAATCCTGTCCAGCACGAGATCAATCGCTGCTCCTTCAGAGCCATTTGACATGTCGAGTTGCAGGGTCCCGTTCCCGAGTTCGTTTGACTCGAGGATGCTTCCTGTTCTCTTTTGCCATCCTCTTCCGTCAAAGGTAATGCCTTGTTCTTCCCCCTCCATTCCTGATAGTGACCAATGGGTCTCCCTAGTGACCTCGTGATCGGATATTGGTTGGTTCCAATTTGTGATATTTAGAACCCGGCTGCAAGAAGAATCAGCGGTTTGTACGTGAATCGAAAGGGAGTCTGCGAATTGTGGTTCTTCTTCTAGGATTATGTCTATTTCTCCTCCAGCCACAAGGACGGAGGTGTTTGCTACTGGAATCTCCGAATCACCTCTGAAGTGATTGATTGTGGCATTGACTTCTGTGGGTGAAGAGCCGTTGGTGAATGGTGGATCGAAAACCACCCTATACCTGTGTATCAGTGATATCTCCGATTCGCCTTCTTCCGTCCAGTGCCACTGCTGCCCCCAATCTGCAATAATCTCGCAGCTGTTTGTCTGGCTATCTTGAGTCGAGGCAAATGATGAGGGGATGTATGAGGCGAGCATGGACAGGACCACTAAGGCGGCCAATCCCCTATTCATGTGCGACTCCACCCACTGAGGCATTTCAAACAATTCCCGACATGCTGACTGGAAAAACTAGAACAGGGGTTCCTCGTAGTCGTCGTCGACCCCGGACCTCTCCCTCCATAGGCCAGCAGGCATACCATCGTAGATGTGGGCATAGGGGTCTTCATCGCCCTTGTCCTTCTCATTTTGAAGAGTCAAATTTGCGAAGTTCTCCGCGTTCGGTTTGAACTTCCAGTAGTGAATCCTCCACTCGCGTCCATCCCAAAGGGTAGTCTCCTCGGATTCGGTTGTAAGCAAGTCATAGTCCTGCAATTGGTAGAACATGTTCCTATCCGTTGGTTCTAGTGCATTGTCGATAATCCTGTTTGAGAATCCGAAGAATCCCAACGCGTGCTCAGCGATGGACTCTGCGACATGGGTCTCCATGCTGGTATCGACCTTGCTCTTGATTGCCTGAGTCAGTTGTGCCAAGGTCAGTCCCATCTTCCCACCGGGCTACGTTAGGTGCCGAGGTTATTTCAAACATCTTGCTAATTGCTCTGATTCCATAGTCTGAGAGTCCCGAAGCGATTAATCTTGACGCGCTTCTCGAAGACCCATGGAAGAGTCCGGTTCCACCACTTTCCTCGGCCTAAGGGAATCTGACTCTGGACCGTGGGACATCGTCGTTTTGCAAATTCCTCTAGAAATGACTTCCAGTTACGGGGAAGGGACTCGGCATGGCCCCTTGGCGTGTATCGCCGCTAGTTCGCAAGTAGAGCTGCATGACCCGATTCTCACAGGGGAACTGCCTTGCGGGGCAGAGATCCACACTGCTGAACCTTGGGCATCAGACGCGCCGAGCTTGAGGGATCAGTTGGACTCAATCAGGGAGTACGTCAGACCATGGATAGCTGGCGGCCAATTCCCCTTGGTTCTTGGTGGGGAACATGGGATTCTTCTCCCTATCGTGGAATCACTATCGGATCACCATATGATTTCTGATCTCTCTGACCTAACAATAGTCCAGATAGATGCTCATGCGGACCTGAGAGACCAGTTGAATGGTGAGAGATTCTCACATGGAACCGTCATTCGCAGGGCTCTCGATCTTGGAGTGGGGAGGGTGATCCAGATCGGAGTCAGGGCCTTCAGCCTGGAGGAGGAAGAGTTGATGGAATCCGAAGATAGGATTCAGACGTGGCTTGCAAGAGACCTGCTTTCTGTCTCAGACGGCAATCTGGAGTGGAGTAGGATGATTGGAAGTCTTGCAGAAATCTCAGGACCGGTGTGGCTGACCTTCGACGTGGATGGCCTCGACGGTTCCTTGGTTCCATCGACGGGGACCCCAGTTCCGGGGGGATTGAGTCACTGGGGCGCAGTTGAGGTGATTGAGAGTCTGTTCTCTTCTGAGAGATGCGAGGTGATCGGCGCGGACGTCAATGAAATCGTTCCGGGCACAGAGGGTTCGCTGACACAGTTCAGTGCGGCGCTTATCGCGACCAAGGTGGTTGCCTGCCATATCGCTGAGTTTTCGAGCAACGAGGGATAAGGGTTGTATCATAATCCCCCAACAGCGGCGCTATGCGCCGCTCACTGACAGTAATGGTCCTCGCCTCGCTGATGGTGGCATCGGCATCGCCTATGGCCTCTGGTCAGATTGGTCAGCCGGACATTATTCAGGAGCACTGGTACCATTCCTATGCAACACTGACATTGGATGTTAACGCATGGGCCGATGACTATCCAGAAATCGTCAATTTGTCCGTGGTGGGGCAAACGGAGATGGGCAGAAACCTCTGGATGCTGCAAATCTCTGATTGGAGTGGTGGTGCTTGCACTCTCGTTCCCCAGCCTGTTTCGAGGGGGGCTTTATTCGAAGATGGGTGCGAACACTACAAGTGGAGTGGGGAACGCAAAGAAGTGGTGTACATCGATGGTGGCCACCATGGCAATGAGCATCTGGGAACGGAGCTCGCCTTCCTGGTTGCAGAGCACTACATCGAGGGCTGGGCAAATGAGGATCAAGAGGTACTAGAGGTATTGGCGAACACTGAGTTGCACATCCTAATCATGCTGAATGCAGACGGCAATGACCTCGACACAAGATGGAACATCAACCAAGTGGACCTGAATAGAAACTACAAACACTACTGGAACACCTGCGATTCGACCCAACCCGGGAGTGCCGCATTCAGCGAATCCGAGACTCTTGCGAACTCGATCTACATGAACGAGGTCGTGCCTCATGCCGACCTGTACATCACCATGCACACAGGAGTCTGGATCATGCTCTACCCCTGGGGCAAGTGGCCAGAGCAGCCCTCGGACTGGGAGATGTTCCACTTCATCAGAGATGATGTGCATGCCAACATATCCGACATCCCGATTCAGAATGCGAACCAGGGCCTCTACCCGAACTGTGGAACCAGCCGAGACTACGGCTACGGGGTCATGGGGTACCCCACATTCACCTTCGAGACCGATGACGAGCAATTCCTGCTGGGGACGGTAGAGGCACTCTCGGACAGATTGGGCGAGGAACTCGATGTGATGCGCTATCTCATTCAGAATGTCTGGTACTGGAGGGCTCGTCTTGTTGTCGATTCCCTGGTGGTGGAAGATGGGAAAGCGAATCTAGGCGTATCCAACCTAGGACACGCGAGTACATCGAATGCGACGCTTACATACTTCGTAGACAAGGGGGACTTCGTGGAGATTTGGTTTCCTGGATCAGACGGGCCAACCGAACTGGCATGGGACGCTGAAATGAGGGATTGGCAGCAATTGGTGGATTCGGACTTCAACTTCTCCGCCCCGGGTTACGGCTTTGCAGTCAATGCCTCAAATAGCACCTTCACAACCCTCGATTTCGGTAACGCTCCGGTTTCCAGCGGTGATGGAGTTTGGGCCCTCTACTACCAGAAGAGAGTGGTGGATTCCTCCATGTGGGTCTTCGGATCTGTCAATCAGAGCGTCGTGGAAAGTAATGAAGGCGTACTACAGGGCCTTCTTCCGGCCCCTTCGATACTGCTTGTTTTCGTCGCCTTCGCTCTAGCTGCGATTAATGGAAGAAATAGTAGATTTGAATAGTATTTTATTGGTTCATAATGCTAATTCGGACTCTAAAGTATGAATTTCCAAAGCAATTCTTTGTATATTACTACCAAATCGCAGACTTCGACGATAAGATGAATTGGTCCAATAGCGAATTTGATGAAGCCTGCGAACAACTACTGATACCGCTTTTCGAGGGAGTCGGCCGTGCCCCAAACAACGCACTTTCGGGACTCGGAAGGAGCCAGAGAAATCTGGTCAAGGAAGCGATCTCATCCGATGAGTTCGAGGGAAAGAAGGGGCAGAGGATGGTCGTTTGGACTCCTGGTTGCAGAGTAATGCTCATCGGCATGGGCGAGAAGGATTCCTTGGGTCATCGTCTAGCTCGAAACACAGGAGCCAGAGTGATGAGTTCCCTTTCCAAGAAGAAGGGGCTCTCAGTATGCGTCAGGTTCACTTCAGGTTGGACAGGGGAACGCATGCTTGACTTCGCAGAGGGCATGATGCTGAGGGATTACGAGTTCCTCGAGCATCAAGAAATCGATGATGAGTACATATCGGATCCATGGTCAGTTGAGTTCCAGGCCAGTCCTAGGCATCAGGAGATGCTGGCTGAGAGGCTCCACCTAATTCACTCAGTAGTCGGAGGCGTTCACCTGGCACGTGATCTGGGCAATGAGCCTGCCAACGTTCTGTACCCCATGGAGTATGCTCGAAGGGCGGAAGAATGGGCTGCGGACAAGGATAATGTCACAGTAGAAGTCTATGATTGGGATAAGTTGCAGGAGCTTGGGATGGGGGGCCTGATTAACGTCGGGAAGGGAAGTGACAGGAAGCCATGCATGGTTCTCTTCACCTTGAATCCGGATGCCGATGAAGGCGAGCAGAGGCCTTGCATTGTGGGCAAGGGCATTACCTTCGATACTGGGGGGATCTCAATCAAGCCGACCAGAGGCATGTGGGACATGAAGTACGACATGTGCGGGGCTGCGACGGTCTTCGGCCTGATGGATTCCCTACACTCGACTGGCTTTGAGAGGAGGGTGAATGGGATCGCCTGTCTTGCCGAGAACATGCCTGGTTCTGGGGCGTATAGGCCAGGGGACGTGTTCAAGACGTACTCTGGGAAGACGGTAGAGGTGTTCAGCACTGATGCCGAGGGGAGGAACGTGCTTTCCGATGGGCTATGGAAGGCTGGCGAGATGGATCCGGAGTACATCGTGGACTTAGCAACGCTGACGGGAGCAGTGGTTACTGCCCTTGGGAATCAGATATCTGGGATGTGGGCAAATGAGGAGGGGATTGCCAAGAGGCTCAAGGCGGCCGCAAGGAGAAGTGGTGAGCCTGTCTGGAGGATGCCGCTGAACGCGCAGTTCCGGAAGTACATGACCGATTCTGCCTTTGCGGATATCAGAAATGGATCGATAGGGGGTAGAGCCGGGTCTTCGAACTCGGCTGCCTCATTCTTGGAGTTCTTCGTCCCCCACAGAGGGTTCGACGAAGAGTCGGAGAAGATCCCCTGGGTGCACTTGGACATTGCAGGGACTGCGTGGGGACCGGGTGCCAAGGCTCGCTCCGAGGGGACCAACCCCCTCTTCCAATACGGAACCTCAGGGGTCCATGTTAGGACTCTTCACAGGCTTATCACTGAAGAGTGATCAGTCTTGGTCCTCGTCATCGGAGTCGACGACCTCGAAGTCGGCGTCCACTACTCCATCGTCATCGCCCTCTTCCTTCTCCTCTGCCATCTCAGCTGCGGCTGCTTCGTAGAGTTTTGTCGAGATGGCATGCATTGATTGCTCCAGTTCCGACATCTTTGCCTGTATCGCAGCCTCATCGATGTCCTCCAATGGGATGGGGGTCTCGTCCTTGACGATCAGGGACTCTAGTTCATCCAACTTCTCAAGAACTGGCTTGGTGTCATCCTCGGAGAGCTTTTCCTCGTTTTCCTCGATCATCTTCCGAGTCTGGTAGACTATGCTATCCGCTGAGTTCCTCATCTCGACCTTTGCCTTTCTCCTCTTGTCCTCATCGGCGAACTTCTCGGCATCCTCGATCTTCTGCTTGATCTCATCCTCTGAGAGGGAGGTCTGGCTCTCTATCTTGATCGATTGCTCAGTCCCAGTTCCCAGATCCTTGGCGGAGACGTTTACGATTCCGTTTGCGTCGATATCGAATGTCACCTCGATCTGGGGGATGCCTCGAGGGGATGCTGGGATGCCCATTAGGTGGAATCTGCCGAGGGTAATGTTGTCCTTCGCAAATTCTCTCTCCCCCTGCAACACATGAATCTCTACAGCTGGCTGGTTGTCTGCAGCGGTGGAGAATGTCTCAGACCTTCTTGAGGGGATTGTTGTGTTCCTCTCGATCATGGTCGTAGTTACGCCGCCGAGTGTCTCAATCCCCAATGTAAGGGGCGTTACGTCGAGCAGGAGGACGTCGGTAACGCCCTCGTCACCAACAATTATTCCAGCCTGTAGAGCTGCCCCCATTGCAACTGCCTCATCCGGATTGATTCCCTTGAAAGGTGCCTTGCCGACCTCCTTCTCAATCGCCTGCTGTACTGCTGGACCTCTGGTCGAACCCCCGACTAGCAATACCTTGTCCACGTCTCCCTTCTTTATGCTGGCATCCTTCATAGCCTGGCGAGTGGGTGACATCGTCCTCTCGACCAATTTGGATGTGAGTTTCTCGAACTTCGAGCGAGATAGAGACATGTCGAGATGCTCTGGCTGACCATCCTTCATTGTGATGAATGGCAGGTTGATCTGAGTAGATGGAGTTCCAGAAAGCTCAATCTTAGCCTTCTCTGCTGCTTCACGGACCCTGCTCATGGCCTGCAGATCCTTCTCCAGGTCTATTCCTGTGGACTTCTTGAACTCGGAAACGATCCACCCCATCACAGCCTCATCGAAATCGTCACCACCGAGCCTGTTGTCGCCACTGGTTGCTTTGACCTCAATCTGGGGTTGTCCGTCGACCTGGTAAATCTCCAGTATGGAGACATCGAATGTCCCACCACCTAGATCGTAAACGAGGACAGTCTGATCCTCCTCCTTGTCAACACCATAGGCCAGTGCTGCGGCGGTTGGTTCGTTGATTATCCTGAGAACCTCTAGTCCGGCAATCCTTCCTGCGTCCTTAGTTGCCTTCCTCTGGGAATCCGAGAAGTATGCGGGGCAAGTCACTACTGCTTGCTTAACCTCTGTACCCAGGTACTCTTCGGCATCGGCCTTAAGCTTCTGAAGAACAAATGCAGAAATCTCCTGAGGAGAATAGATGTCCCCATCTATGTCCTTTGTCCAATCCGTGCCCATTTCTCGCTTTACTGAGATGATGGTTCGCTCGGAGTTGGTAACCGCCTGTCTCTTAGCGGTGACTCCCACCAGACGTTCTCCCTCCTTAGTGAAGGCAACGACGCTAGGAGTGGTCCTAGAACCCTCTGAGTTGGGTATTACTACTGCCTTACCTCCTTCTATTGTCGCTACGCAACTGTTTGTCGTTCCTAGGTCAATTCCTATTACTGCAGATCCCATTTTCATTTCTCCTGTTTTATTCCAAACTACTTCAGTTCGAATGTGATGTCTAGGATGCCATTGTTAATCTCCCAGTTGGCTACTCCTGATGATGCGTTTGGGAGTACAAGTGTTCTGAATGGCCTAATCTGATTAGTCCTTAGCATCTGTAGAACCACTCCTTCGCCTGTAAGACTCAACTCAAGATTCTCGGAGGATATGTCGTCGAACTTTGATACGTCGATGGTCACAAACATCTGGTCACCACTGACGTAAACATCCCCCTCTGGAATCGAGTCATCTTTCGATTCATGCTGACTTTCGTCCACATCGACTCTGACTTCAGAAACAGAGGGTTTGATGTGTATATCGACACCCATCTTCTTCAGAAAATCTCCGAGTCCCTGAGGACCGCTAATCATAGATTCGAAGTTCTTCATGAACTCCTCGGGATCTGAGTTTAGGCCGAGTTTGACTTCACTCATTGAGACCTTCTCTGGATCAATCCCCATTTCCTCGAATTGGCTTCTTACTTGCTTAATCATCGATTTCAGAGTATTAATGTCGACTGGCATTCCCATTTGTTCGAACATCCTGACCATTTCCTCAATGGCTTCTTCGTCGAAATCGTCCCAATTCTCTCCGGTCATAGTACCACTAATCAACCTCTAGTTGTATAGTGGGAAAGATAGGTGGTATTTGAATGGAACGGATTCCCTCCCAGAGGATTGGGGCGGATAACGTATGAGCGTATTGAAAACATAGGCTTGATTGGGAAGACACAGATGGTCGAGTCTGATCACGATGTAGCCCTGGAAGACACGGACAGAATCCACGGGAGGACTGCTCTAGTAAACAACGTCAAGGCTGCTTCATCTCTTGCTGGAGCGATTCGTTCAACCTTAGGTCCGAAAGGTCTGGACAAAATGCTGGTTGACGGAGACGGATCTGCTTTGGTTACTAACGATGGAGTCACCGTTCTAGAGAAGGCAAACGTGGAACACCCTACAGCCAGGTTGCTTATCGATGCCTCATCATCGCAGGATCGGTCTGCACGGGACGGGACCACTACGACTGTCCTGCTTGTTGCAGAGATGCTGCAGAACGCTCTGGAACTAGTCCGGATGGGAGTGCACCCCTCGATAATTGTAAACGGATACTCGATTGCACTGGAGGAGTCCATCAAAGAGACTGAGGAGGTGTCTAGAGAATCAGATGACACTCAGAAATCCCAGGTGGTGAGGACTTCCCTCCATGGGAAGGGTGACTCTTCTGTGTGTGGACTACTTGCAAGACTAGCAGTGGAGGCAGCAAACAGACTCGTTGATTTGGAAGGCGGGGACGATCTGGAAAGGATGGTCGTGAAGCGTCTGCAGGTTAGGGAGGGTAGTGTCATGGACTCATCATTGGTCAATGGTCTGATGCTGCTAAAATCAAGAGTCGATGCAGCCAGTCCGGAGGGTTCTGACGGAGGAGTAGTTGCAATAATTGACGGTGGTCTGGAACATGCCAAGCTGGAGACTGATGCATCGATCGAGGTAAGCAGCCTCGGAGTTCTGCAGGAGTTCCACGAAAGATCCAGAGAGAATATGCAAAAGCAAGTTGCGCACCTCTCATCCCTCGGCGTTGACCTACTGGTAGTTAGAGACGGTATTGCTGACGAAGCGATAACACAACTGACAAAGGCAGGAATCGTGGCATACCGAAGATTCGAGAGGAGTGACATGGATCTATTGTCAAGAATAACTGGCGCTAGGCCGGCAAGAAGCGTTAGTGGTTTGGATGAGGAAGATCTGGGCACTTTTTCGAATAGGTCCGAAGAAAGAATTGCAGATGTGAAGCACACTCTGATAGAAGGAGACGGAGGGGGGCTGACTCTGATAGTCAGGGGATCCTCGCCGGCAGTAAGGGAAGAAGCGATCAGGATCTTTGATGACGCCATTGGAGTTGCGCATCGTTTGAACCGGAGGCCCGGAGTCCTACCTGGAGGGGGAGCAATTCAATCTCACCTTGCGAGGCATCTGCGGTCATTCTCACAGACTCAGTCAGGAAGAGAGCAGCTTGCGATAGAGGCGTATGCTTCTGCGCTTGAGTCGATTCCCAGGATACTTGCTGAAAATGCCGGTAGAGACCCAGTGGAAGTGATACTCTCACTATCAGCGGATCAGAAGAAATCCGGTGCTTGGATTGGTTTCGACCTACAAAGTGGAGAGAACTGCGACATGGGCGAGATGGGTATCTTGGATACTGAGTTCGTGGTTAGGCATGCTCTTTCTGGTGCAACTGAAGCCGCAATAGGTGTGCTAAGGATCGACGATGTACTCTGGGCTCGGACGGACCCGAGCACCCCCGACTGGGGAGGCGAATCCGAGGACTAGCGGCCAGAGATTCCTCTGAGCATCTCATCAACTAAGGATGCGAGGTCGTACTTCGGGGTCCAATCCCACTCCTCCTCTGCAAGAGACCCGTCTATCGAGTCTGGCCATGAATCAGCGTATTCCTGCCTGACATCAGGTACGAAGTCGCAAGTGAAACCCTGTACCCTGTCCGATATTGCATCAACTAGCTCTCCTGCAGAGAAGGAAAGGCAGGGGATGTTGTATCCGACCCTGGACTCCCCTAAATCGTCTTCACTGGAGTCCATCAGGGAGAGGGTGGCGTTGATTGCGTCATCTATGTATAGCATAGGAAGTCGGGTGTCAGGGCGAACAAAACATTGGTAGTGGCCTTCGTTCAGTGCGGCATGGAATATTTCTACGGCGTAGTCGGTGGTACCCCCGCCAGCAGGTGCCTTGTATGAAATCAGTCCGGGATAGCGGATACCGCGGGTGTCGACGTTGAATCGTTCCAGGTATTCGCGAGCCAGGGCCTCGCCAGTGACCTTGGTCTCTCCGTAAACCGTGGTGGGATTGAGTGGTGAGTCCTGAGTGGCGTGCTTTGGTGAGTCTGGTCCAAAAACAGCTATCGATGACGGAGAGTAGACTCTGAGATTGCATTCCTTTGCCGCCTCTAGAACTGAGATTGTCCCGCCTACATTGATCCTACGGCACAAATCAGGATCACGCTCTCCGACCGCAGAAAGGAGTGCAGCGAGGTGGTAAATTGTACCGACGCCCTCGCTCTGGCAGATGCTGGATATCCCATCTGTGTCTAGAACGTCGAGGATCACGAATGGCCCGCCTTCTACAGATGAGTTCCCTGCTGACTCTCTGATGTCAGAGGCTATGACTGCGTCGCTTCCGTGTCTTTCACGCAGTGCCTGAACCAAGTCAGTGCCGATTTGTCCCAGTGCCCCAGTGACGAGCACCTTGTCTCCCGGGGGGTCCGGCATGAACGACCGTAATTCTGGCGCTACTTGAAATTAAAGAAAAGGCAAACAGGATTTTATTGGCCAACGTTGATAGAGGATGGGCTACTGATTCGGACCCCGTTGATGAGATGAAGTATGTCATAGTGACGGGTGGAGTGCTCTCCGGATTGGGCAAAGGTGTGACTGCTAGTAGCATTGGTGTTCTACTGAAAAGCGCTGGACTGAGAGTAACTGCAGTAAAAATTGATCCATACTTGAACGTTGATGCTGGGACGATGTCTCCCTTCGAACATGGAGAGGTTTTCGTTCTGGATGATGGTGGAGAAGTTGATTTAGACCTAGGGAACTACGAGAGGTTCCTAGACGTGTGTCTGACGAGAGAGAACAACATCACCACGGGAAAGGTGTATGAGAGCGTGATTCAGAAGGAGAGGAGGGGTGACTACCTTGGCAAGACTGTCCAGGTCATCCCACACATCACGAACGAAATCCAGGACTGGATTGAGAGAGTCGCCCATATTCCAAGCGATGGCAACGGGAAGGAGCCGGATGCTTGTGTGATTGAGCTGGGCGGGACAGTTGGGGACATCGAAAGCGCTCCTTTCGTCGAGGCATTGAGGCAGTTCCAATTCAGAGTTGGCCAAGAGAATGTTTGCTTTGTCCACGTTAGTCTGATTCCGGTAATGGGGCCAGTCGGAGAGCAGAAGACGAAGCCTACGCAGCATACTGTGAAGGAACTCAGAGGCCTGGGAATCAACCCACACATGCTAGTTTGCAGGTCGAAGAGCCCTTTGATTGACGAAACACGTCAGAAGATCTCAGCATTCTGTCACGTGCCTCCCGAAGCGGTAGTCTCGGCTCACGATGTGTCTAACATCTACCAAGTCCCGATAATGATGGAGTCTCAGGGCGTCACAGAGATGCTTTCTGAGAGATTTGGCTTCAAACTCTCCTCGAAGAGGAAGTTGCTCGAAGACTGGAAGAAGTTGGCCGATCACGTTGACTCCCTGGAGGATGCGGAAGAGGTCCACATCGCAGTTGCGGGAAAGTACACCGATCTCTCAGACTCATACCTAAGTGTGATCAAGGCACTTCAGCACGCATCGTTCAAGGTCAACAGGAAGCTGGTCATCGATTGGATCGAGTCTTCAGTGCTGGATGAGGATGCGAAGAATTCGGACCGAGAGTCGTATGACGAGGCATGGAATCTACTCAAGGAGGCAGATGGGATTCTCGTCCCTGGTGGATTCGGCATCAGAGGAATCGAGGGGAAGATAAAGACAGCAGAGTATGCCAGGGAGAATAAAGTACCATATCTTGGTGTTTGCTTGGGATTGCAAGTAGCGACAATAGAGTTCTGCAGGAACGTATTGGGGATGGAAGGTGCGAATTCCGCTGAATTTGAGGAAGACCCCGCTCACGCGGCTATTGTCTTCATGCCGGAGATATCGAAGACGCATATGGGGGGCACGATGAGGCTTGGGACGAAGCCGACGCCGTTCCTAGTGGATGACTGCAAAATCAAGCGCCTGTATGGAGGTGCTGGCCATGTTGATGAGAGGCACAGGCACAGGTACGAGGTGAATCCGGAGCTCATCAAGGCAATCGAGGAGTCCGGGCTCGTGTATGTGGGCAAGGACGAGACTGGGGAGAGGTGCGAGATAATGGAACTAGAGGGACACCCATATTTCGTCGGCACCCAGTACCACCCTGAGTTCAAGTCTAGGCCCGATCGGCCAAGCCCGCCGTTCCTGGGACTACTGATGGCAGCTTCAGGGATGGAAGTCTAATCGACGGAAACGGGCAGGATCCTGGTCGTCCTATATCCCTGTAGCACCTTCATGTACCGCTTGGATGCGAATTCTTGGTCCAGAGAAACATCCCCCGTCTCAATCCTAAGCGCTCTGACTGAGAGGAGCTTTGCGGGAGTCACCACCCCGAGGATATTGTCAATCCCAATTGAACTGAGGACTGTTGGCGAAAGTTGCAGATTTCCTCGCCCGATCAGGAACCCCTGTCCCCCCATTGGGGAGAGTAGGAGGGTGACTGGCCCATCATGAGAATCGAGGATTTCGATAATGCCAGATTCAGCGAGGTCCGTCCCTACTTTCTCGCTACCGATTGTCGCATCGATCCCAAGTGTCGTCAATTCGAAGCCAATGTTTCCACCTATCTCTCGGAGGGTCCCCCCCGAACCCCAGATTACTAGATGGCCTTCTTCTACTATGGATTCCTCGATATGATTTGAAAGTCCAATGATTATTTCTTCCTCGGATTCTGTCTGAATCAGCTCTTTGGATCCCTGCATCCACCTTGGAGAATTTGGAGAGAAGGCCTCGGCATAGAGCCTTACCACCCATTTCCCCTTTCTGTAGAGCTCTTCGTCCAAATCAAGGACTTCAGTGGAAGACACTAGGAGGTCACCATGGATCCATGCCGAAAGGACCTCTGCAGCTGCCTTTGGTGAGCTGGCGAAGCAACCCGAGTGCATCTTCACTCCAGAGGGCACACCGATAACTGGTAGCTCAGGTGTTTCCGAGTCTGACAGCGCCGAGACGATGTCCCTTGTTGTTCCATCCCCGCCGGAGTAGACTAGCAAGTCGATCCCATTCTCAAGCAATCTGGCGACCGCATATTGAGTGTCGGAAGCCGAGGTTTTGCCCGGAGACTGATGGACCTCGGAAATTGTCCCGATATCGAATTCAACTGGAATCCACTCCGTCCCCATCCTACCGGTACTGGTTATCCACTCTATCTGGTTTGATTCGGTCCTGTGAATCCTCGAGAAATGCACAAGCATAGATTCTAGACGGGGGCCGGACCTATCCTCCGCCCCCTTTGAACGAGCCAACTCGGCCTGTCCATCAGAGCCTTTGAGGCCAAGTCTTCCCCCTAGTCCGGCATCAGGATTTGCGAGTATCCCAATGCGCACCATGCATGTCCCAGAGGGAGCGTGTTCTTATCGGTTCACGCTCGGGACGCTGTTCAATGAGGGTCGTGGTGGCACTAGGTGGAAACGCGCTTCTCAAGAGAGGGGAGGAGCCGACTTCTGGGAATCAGAGGAGGAACGTGAGAATTGCGTGCAGGGCTCTTGCCCCTCTAGCAGAGGAGCACCAGCTTGTGATCACGCATGGCAATGGCCCCCAAGTGGGCCTTCTTGCGTTGCAGTCTGCGTCATATGAGGAAGTTGAGGAGTACCCATTAGATGTCCTCGGCGCTCAGACCGAGGGCATGCTCGGATACTACATCCAGCAGGAACTGGGGAATATGATGCCAACAGAGTCTTCTTTCGCGACAATTCTGACAATGGTCGAGGTTGATCCTGATGACCCTGCATTCCAAAACCCCACCAAACCAATAGGCCTGCTCTACGGAGAGGAGGAAGCACGGAGAATCGCTAAGGAGAAGGGATGGTCCATAGCAAGAGACGGTGATGGGTGGAGGAGGGTCGTTCCCTCGCCCGAGCCACACAGGGTCTTCGAATTAAGGCCCATACACTGGCTTCTGGAGAAGGGAGTGGTAGTAATCTGTGCCGGGGGAGGTGGGATTCCGACCGCCTACAACTCGGAAGGCGTCCTAGAAGGAGTCGAAGTGGTAATTGACAAGGATCGTGCAAGCGCGCTACTCGCAAGGCAGCTAGGGGCGAGGTTGCTGATTCTTGCTACTGATGCGGATGGCGTGTACGAAAACTGGGGGAGCGATGGAGCAGAATTGATCCAACGAGTGACTCCGGAGGAGATGTCCGGAATGGAGTTTGAGGCTGGGAGTATGGGGCCCAAAGTAGAGGCGGCTTGTGATTTCGTCAGAAGGACAGGTGAAAGAGCAGTGATCGGCTCCCTCTCTGAAATATCCGGTATGGTCGAGGGGACTTCGGGCACACAATTCGTCATAGAATGAGGCCCCTGCCGTCTATTTGCGGCCAAGGCCTTCATATCGACTGGACGTCGGCGAACCGAAGAGGGATACCAGTGGGAATGATTTCCGTTGACGTGGGCGAGGGCGATGCGCACGAGTATGCGAGTGGAATCAGTGCTGAAGAAGTAATCAAAAACGTACACGGGAGAAAGTCCGGAGCCGTAGCTGCATTGGTGGACGGAGAGGAGAGGGACATGTCCTACTCGCTCGAGGGGGACTGCAGGGTCGAGCCGATCCTTGGAAGCTCCGAGGAGGGTTTGTACATCCTGAGGCACAGCTGCGCGCACCTGCTCGCTCAAGCCGTGACTCAGCTCTACCCGGAAGCAAAGCCGACAATTGGACCCCCGATAGAACACGGATTCTACTATGACTTCCACATGGAACCAATAGGCGAAGATGGGTTGCGAGAGATAGAGAAGCGGATGAAGGAGCTCGTCAAGCAGAACATCACCATAGACAGAGAGGAGCTTGACAACGAGTCTCTGAGGGAAATGTTCTCCTCGAACCCGTTCAAATTGGAGATAATGGATGACAAAATTGGCCATGATGTCGGTTCATCTGCATACCGCCAAGGGGAGTTCGTCGACCTATGCAGGGGCCCTCATGTTTCGCGGACCTCCCAATTGAGGTGGTTCAAACTGACCAGTACTAGCCAGGCTTATTGGAGAGCAGACAAGGAAAGAGAGGCCCTAGTCAGGATCTACGGGATGTGCTACGACTCCAAAGACGGCCTGAGGGAGAGGGAGAGGCAGATCGAGGAGGCTTCCAGGAGGGACCACAAGAAAATCGGCAAGGAGATGGGGCTCTACATGATTGACGAGCTGATAGGCAAGGGCCTCCCAGTTTGGCTTCCCAATGGCGAGTCGCTAAAGTCCGAGATAGAGAAGTTTGCAATCGAGACCGAGGGGGCTTATGGGTACGTCAGGGTGACGACTCCAGTATTGGGGAAGAAGGAGCTGTTCGAGACCAGCGGCCATCTTCCCCACTACGCCGATGGGATGTATCCGCTAATGGAAATGGATGACGGCTCCTATGCGTTGAAGGCCATGAATTGCCCGTTTCATCATCGAATCTTCCAGAACGAGAAGAGGTCTTACCGAGAGCTGCCCATGAGGATAGCCGAGTATGGGACCGTGTACAGGAACGAATTGTCCGGAACCCTCTCCGGATTGCTAAGGGTCAGGATGCTGTCAATGAATGACGCCCACATCTACTGCACCCTGGACCAGGTGGCTTCCGAAGTCGCCGATAATGTGAGGATGGTGCAAGAATACTACTCAGTGTTCGGTTTTGATGACTACCACTTCAGACTCTCTCTATGGGATCCTGACAATACGGAGAAGTACATCGATCAGCCTGAGAACTGGAAGTCGACCCAGGACCATCTGAGGGAAATTCTCGATGACCTTGGGGTCGAATATGTGGAGGCTGTAGGAGAGGCGGCATTCTACGGTCCGAAGATAGACATACAGTTCAGGACCTTGCTCGGCAGGGAGGAATCGATGTCCACAATCCAACTAGACTTCGCTGCGAAAGAGCGTTTTGGGCTGTCCTACACAGACGAGACTGGGGCCGATAATGGCGAGGTGTTCGTCATCCACAGGGCTCCTCTCTCCACGCACGAGAGGTTTGTTGCGTTCCTCACTGAGCACTGGGCAGGTAACTTCCCAAGTTGGCTGTCTCCGATTCAGGTCCAAATCATCACGATCTCCGAGAAGCACAAGCAGTATGCCGATCAGGTAAGAGAGGCTCTGGAGGTGGCAGGGGTCAGGGTTCGGGTCGACGACTCAGACAACACGATCGGCAAGAAGATTCGGACGCACAGGAAGATTCGCCCGGCTTACATGGTAATCCTCGGGGACGACGAGATGAGCGGTGGTACGGTCTCCATTAGAGGGAGGGGCGGCAATCAGAAGAACGGGGTTGGGCTGGATGAGTTCGTTTCGGACATCTTCGCCGAGATTTCGAACCGCAGTAGGGAGCCCTCACTAGATGAGTGAAGTATCAATACTGAACCCCATCTAGGATGCCCACTATGGCCACCAACGATGGCAGTAGAAGTCCCGAAAAAACCGAGGCGATGCTGTCAACAGCACGTTCAGTGATTCGTACCTGCCTACAGGTCAGGAGGGAGGAGGACGTCCTGGTGCTCACCGACCCGGACACGGCCGATGTGGGCCAGGCATTGTACGAGGAGGCCGCCAGAGTCACGGACAGAATCCTCCTGGTTATGATGCCCCCCACTCAGAAGACTGGGAAGGAGCCACCGCTACCAGTCTCCGACATAATGAGGAAGAACAGGGTAATCATCATCGCAACCAAGGACTCCATGACTCACACCCGAGCAAGGGCAGCAGCTACTAGGGAAGGGGCCAGGATAGTCTCAATGCCCGGAATTGGGGGTATCGCCTTCGAGTCCGGAGGTATGACTGCTGACTACAATGCCCTGCAGAGAGAGATCAGCGGGATGGGTTCAGTATTCAGGAGGAGGAGGAGGGTCAGCGTCAAGTCAGTAGCAGGGACTGATGTCGAGTTCCTGACTGGCGACAGGTGGATTCTGGAAGACACTGGCATTTGCAACCGTCCTGGACAGGTCGCTAACCTGCCTGCAGGAAAGGTGTTCG
This sequence comes from Marine Group II euryarchaeote MED-G35, assembly GCA_002457155.1. Lineage (GTDB taxonomy): Archaea > Thermoplasmatota > Poseidoniia > Poseidoniales > Thalassarchaeaceae > UBA36. The sequence goes on along the minus strand of NTJS01000004.1, from coordinate 13,080 downwards.
TCCTTCCCAAGGAGGGCAGCATGAATGGCACCATCATAATCGACGGTTCGTGGGAAGGCAGGTTGCTGGAAGAGCCGTTATCGTTTCAAGTAGAAAACGGGATCGTTGTCGATATCTCCGGTGGGGATATCGCCGATGAGATTAGCGCGGTTTTCGATATTGCTAGGTCAGGATTGAGAGGCTCCAGGAGAGATCTGGTTTGGACTGTCGCTGAGTTCGGGTTCGGCATGAACCCCAAGGCGACTAAACTGGTGGGCAACAAAGTCGAGGACCTGGTGGTCAGGGGTTCGTCGTACTTTGGATTCGGGGATAATTCACACATAGGGGGGACTGCAAGGGTCGGGGTTCACCTACGTGGATCACTGATTTCCCCTGAGGTAAGTCTGGAGGAGTCAGTGATTGTCTCAGATGGGAAGATTTCTACTAGGTAGGTGAGTCAGTGCGAGCGGTTCTATGGTGCAACGGATCGCCCCCCCATCCTTCGGCAATTGACTCGGTCATCTCCGACGATGTAGCGGTGTTCGGCGTTGATGGAGGGGCTGATCGAGCTGCTGAATCGGGTATTGAGATTGTAGAGGTATTGGGTGACCTAGACTCCGTCGAAGTGGACGACTGGACGGGGAGGAGCGTGGAGTTGCTTGATCAGGGGGCCAGCGATCTGGCGAAGTCACTCGCTCTTCTGATTGAGCGAGGTTTCGCAGAGATCGACGTGTTGGGAGTGGATGGGGGGGAGCCTGATCACGTCCTCGGAAACTGGGCAGCAATGCTAGATGCCCCTGGAGGAGCGATCATTCGAATGCACCACGAGAGCCGAGTAACGACCAGGATTCATCCTGAAGGGGGTGAGTTCTCATTGGAAATCGGACTAGGTGAGGCTTTCTCCGTCTTCGCCCTAGAGCCGGGCAAAGTATGGATTTCAGGATCCAAGTGGGAGATGGGGGGGGAATTTCTTGCCCTCTCATCGAGGGGTCTTCACAATGAGGGAAGGGGGGGCATTGTCTCCATCAGAGGAGAAGGGGTCCTGGCCGTCATCTCAAGACGATGACTCACTCTTCCTCGTGAGCCTTCATGGCAAGCATCAGAGCAATGGGACGAGTCCTCTCGTCCTCCTCAAGTGCAATCCTTGCGATAATCATGATTGGCACACCGATGATCGCACCGGAAATTCCCCAGACAGAAGCACTGACCATCACGGTTAGAAGCAGGACCAACGGAGAAATCCCTAGCCTCTGGCCAGAGAGGTTTGGCTCTATGATTGAGCCGAACAGCTGTTGGTTGCCGATCATGGCTGCTCCTAGTATCAATGCATGCAATGGTTCGAGCACAATCAAGGCAATCATCATCGGCGGTACTGTAGCAAGGAGAGCCCCGAGTATTGGAATGAAGTCTAGCAGGAAGCATAGAACTCCGAACAAGAACCAGCCTGGTATTCCCATGACCCAGAGAAGAAAGGCCAGCACTATTGCTTGGCCAGCGCTACAGGTTGCCTTCGAGATCACATACGTGGAAATCGCCTCAGACGAGTTTGAAACGATGTTTCGAACCCTTCCATAGGAACCTGGGAAGGCAGCCTTGAATCTCCCAGGAAGGCTCTTCTCCTCTAGTATCAAGAAAATTACGAAAATTGCAACAGTGACCATGGTAGTCATGAAAGACGCAAGATCGGCAAGGATGTTAGTGGCAAAGTCCTGGATGTTCTGGGGGTCGAGGACATTCTCGATTGTCTCTTGGCTGGTAATGACTTCTTCGAGGCCGTAGAGGTTCGCCTCTCCAAGGTTGGTCCACTTTTCGTCGAACTTGTCAATCAGACCGCCATCCTTGTTCATCTCGTCTTTGAATTGGTCGATATTCCGATACAGCAGTATTGAGACTGCATACGAGGCCAGTGCACCAAATGCAAGGATTACCCCGTATGCTAGCATTGGCATTCTCGCGACCGCATCGAACCTCTCGATTAGGTACTGCTCGGGGGCCCTGATCAGGAAGTAAATCAGCACTGCAATTGCCAGGGGCATCAGAATCGCCTTCAGATTGACCAGAACTAGGTAGGAAACTAGTATGATGATGGCAAGATTCGCTGTCGTGGCGCTATTCGATCTCCGAACAGAGGAAATACGGCTCTCCATAAGGAGCGGAGGGCGGATTAGCAATCAAGAGTTTCCCCGGACATCATTGTGACATCGCTCGTCGGTAAACTGCCAAGAAGTGCTCTGCGTTACCATCTAGGGTGAAGCTTTCGAGGACTCTCTTCCTCCCCTCTCCTCCTTTCTTGAGCAAGGACTCAGTAGAAGACACCTCGGAACATATGGCTTGGGAAAGCGACTCCACGGAGCCGATTTCGAAGAGCCCCCCTACACTGTCGTCTACCATCTCAGGCAGCGGGCCATGGCCAACCGTCACTACTGGGGTACCAGAGCTCATTGCCTCGAGAGGTATCAGCCCCTGACCCTCATAGTATGAAGGATAAATCACCAGATCTGAGGCCCTGTACATCTCGGAGATCTGCTCGAACCCCATGCCGGACTCGATTGTGACCCTGTGACTAATTCCTAACTTAGCGGCCAACCGGTTCAGCTTCCTCCACAGAGAACCGCGGCCGATTATCACCAGATGTGAATCCGTTGTTTCAGCGGACATGGCGAAGGCCCGAAGAAGGAGGCCATGCCCCTTTCTAGCGGCCAGCCTCCCCACAGCAAGCAAGAGGAGGGTGTCGGGCCCTAGGCCATACTTCGACCTAATCTCGTTCTTCTTGTGGGCGTCTTCCTCACTATCAAGATGCATTGGGACGAACATGCTAGTGTCCACCCCCCAGTGGATGACTTCGCAGTCCCAATCCGAGGGTGCGTCGTACCTAGACTCGAGGTCCGACTTTGTTGCCCGGGAGTTTGGGACAATCACTGCGGAGTTTTGTATCGCTGATTTCTCGAATCGTGCATACCTTCCTGCCATGAATCGGATGGCAATGTCATTCGGATTGGACCACACCGCTGGTTCCCCAAAGCTGGCGGCTAGAGTCAATCCGTCCCTCTCCCCAAGCCAAGTTCCATGCATTGATGACACCACTGGGGCTATTTCCCTGCGGCATCTTTCGAATTGTTTGGACGACCAGGAAGCCATTGGGCAATGGAGGTGGACGACGTCAACTGGTTCATCTGCATGTAGTCGAGCCAATTCTTTCAGAGCCGCCTTGCCGTAAGAGCGAGTGAATTCGAGAGGGATCTTGAGCCATGGGACCTGTATGATTCTGACACCTTCCAGATGAGGGATGGCCCCCTTGGAGCTCCTGGTGATGACTGTAATCCTGTGCCCCATAGCAGCCAACTTGGAAGACAGGTGGAATACGGTGGACCCCATGCCCCCCCATCTAGGTGGGTACTCTCCCGATATCATCGCTATGTGCATGGCTCCACCGGTAAACCGGTCTAGGGAGGCGTTATTGAAGAGAACGGGAGTGAGGGAGCCCCTACAATGGTTCAAAAATAGGCCCATGATGGGTGAATCCCCATGGAAGGCCCATTGCCAGTCCACGTTACGGTGGTCATACCCACTAGGAACGAGGAGGAGGCAATTGTCGATACCATTCGATCGGTTCCCAATGACGGTTGGTGCGAGAAGCTCGACTTCCTGGTGATCGATGGCAATTCCGAGGATCGTACCCGGGAGCTAGCGGAGCAGGAGGGGGCCGAGGTTTACCTTGAGGCGAGGAAAGGGTATGGGAGAGCCTATAGGACTGGTTTTGCCATTGCCCCGGGGGAAATCATAGTCACTATGGACGCAGATTGCACTTATCCCGGGGAGGAAGTGCCTGGACTAGTTCGCAAGTTGGTAGAAGAAGACCTCAAGTTCATCACATGCGATCGCCTGAAGAGGGCTGAGGACGGTGCTATGTCCGGCCTGCATGGATTCGGCAATTGGGCCCTCTCATTCACTGCGAGGATGCTTTTCTTCTACGGTATCCACGATTCCCAGTCGGGAATGTGGGTATTCAGGAAGGAGATTATGGAGAATCAGAGGATGCGTCCGACTAACGATGGCATGCCCCTCTCAGAGGAGATGAAGATCAACGCCAGAAGGTGCTTCGGACGAAATGAGGCTTTGGAAATCTCCGTTCCCTACAGGACCAGGGTGGGAACCGCTGAGATCCACACTTGGGGGGATGGTTGGAAGAACTTCAAGTTCCTATTCTCCAAGAGGGTCGGACTGAACAGGGAGAGGACCTCCTGGGGACCTGAGAACTAGTCCTCGGAGTCGAACTCCTCGTCCATATCCCTGGGATCGAAAGACGACCAAGACTCGATTACTTGCATGTCCTTGGCCATCTCTGCCATCTTCATCCGCCTGTATGAGATTCCAGCCACAGTTAGGGATGCCATTGTGATTAGCAGCAATGGTATCCCCAGGGATGAGACCCAAGACTCCAGGCCGCCATTGCCGGATTCGACGATTGGAACCGTGTGAACCGCTCCAGGGGAGACTAGGTCTGAGTCGATGGCCCAGACTTCGACCCTGGCCCAAGACCCCCCGGAGACCAACCAGGAGAATCTTGACGTCCAAATTCCGTCACCCTCCACTGAGTCCCCGTTTGTTCCATCGTCGTAGAAGTACATGGCAACCGAGGACCCTCCTGCGATTAGCTCACCTCGGACGATATCGGTAGTCCCATCATCATCCTGAACCCGTACTGTGGTGGTCACCTCGGTTGGAACGCCGTCTTCGATCTTGCTTACCGATACCATCAGGTCGAATACCTCCGGGGAACTGGATCCGACTGTCAGGTTCACCGACGCTATCGAGGTGGCCCCCCGCGAGTCCTTCACAAGCAAGTCCACCCTTACTGGCCCGGGCTGGAACGAGATGTTCAGAGTGGTGCTGTCACTGACTAGTTGGCCGTCGACACTCCATTCGTAGAGGACGATGTCATCGTCGTAGTCGAATGACTGCATTGCACTGAGGGATACTGAAGATCCTGGGGGCAGATAAGCACCGTTATCCATTCCAGAGATGACGGCTACCGGGGCCGTCTCCAGCACTGTGATGGCCTGCGAGTGAGTTCGTTCCATTCCGTTCTCGTCCGTGAGGACGAAGGTCAGGTTGTGGGTTCCATGTGAGAGGTAGTCGTTGTACCAGTAGTCAGTGGTCTTGGAGTCTAGGATGACCCCATCCAGGTCAGAGGTGACAGTGACAGAGAAATCGTCCCCATCCATGTCGATTGAATTTCTGAAGTCGAAGAGCACGGGGAGGTTCGAGTAAACCTGGGCATCCGGGACTGGGGATTCGAGTATCAGCAACGGTGCTGACTCTGAGACGGCGATCTCGATTTGGTCCGAAACCGGACCACCACCGTCATCGAGGGTGAGTGTGATTGTATGATCTCCGGCAGGGAGGCGGGTCAAGATATCCCAACTGCTTCCTATGGGATCGGCAATCTGGTCAGACTCCCATAGAACGGATACTAGGTCGCTGCTCTTCATTGCTAACGGGTTGCACAGAAGCCCACTTCCGTTATCCGGCAGTTCTGAACATGAAAGGTCCCAGTCGCCTGATCCAGTGGATTCCAGGGAAACCAACTCTGATGAGTCCGTGTACGTCCCTGAGAGGGGCATGGAGATCATGGCATCTGGCGCTGAGTTGGTCACCTCCAGGGTCTCTGATTGGGTGTTCCACTGGTTGGCGTGATCGCCCCTGGTGTCACTGGCCTTCATTGTGATGGAATGGGTCCCTTTGCTGAGCGTTCCCGACCACTCGGGCAGATCTGGGGATGAGCCCGACCCTAGGAGGCCGTCTATGTCGCTGTGGAACTCGAACCTGATGTCATCGCCTTCTGGGTCGTGGGTCTCGAAGCCCGTCAACGCGACCCAGTCTGCTGAGGTCTGGCCGGTCCTGGATATCTCCATCATTGGTTCTGGAATCTCGTTGTACAGCTCTATGTTGAATGTCCATGAGATCACGTCGTTGACTCCGTCCCATGCCTTCACTGAAACGCTGAAGGTGTCATCGGGGGCTCCGATGAAGGATCTGACGATCTCAGTCGGACAGCTCGGATTCTCTGGATCGGGGTCTGGATCGGCCTCGTAAGATGCGGTGGCCCAGCACCAGAGGTCGCCCCCTTCTGGATCGTAGGTCCCATCCAGGTTGATGGTTACGTTCGCTGTTTGGCCGAGGAAGAGGGTGCCCCATGGTGAGATGGACGGGGATGTGCCCACAGAAAGTACCGGGGGGAGGTTCACCAATTCCAACTCACGAGTCTCGTTTACGCAGTTCCCCTCAGAGTCGCATACCTCCAGGGTGATGGCGTGGCTCCCATCGGAGAGGCATGGCTCAGACTCGTTCATGTTCGCGATGAAGAACGAGTTGTTGCTTGATTGAAGATCACATGCTGGCCCAATGTCCCCATCGATGCTGCTCGTCCAGTTGTACGTGAGTGAGTCGAAGTCCAAGTCCCAGCTCTCCCGAGCATCGAAAACAATCTCGCTCTCGCTTGAGTACTCCGTCTCGTCCAAAGGGGTATCCCATAGGATGAATGGTGGTTGGTTGCTGAGTTCTAGTCTGCAGTAGACCCGCTTGTCGCCATCCAACTGCATCGGCTCCGAGTCATTGTGGACCCCGTCGTAGTCGCAACCCACGAATGCCGTGTTGGTGGATGACCACCCCTGGATTGGAGTCCATCTCTCGCCGACGAATGGCCCGTAGTCGAACATTCCCTCGTAGGGCTGGGTTGCCAGGACCTCGCTCTCGAATTCCTGGAAGGTGATGTTGACCTGCGCCAGAGGGATGTTGAGGAGGTTCTGATTGATTGTGTGGACATCGACCATCCACATGACGTCAGCAATGACGTCGTCCTCTGAGCTCTCCGGAGTGAGGATGGCTCCAGAGGAAATCCAACGAAGGTGAGAGTTGTTGCTCAATGAGAATGTGCTAGGCGAGCCTGAGCGGGTTGCCAACGTTGAGTCGGTGAAGTTCACTGAGCTCTGGTCTATTTCGGGCAGTTCGTCGCAGATGAGGGAGACGTCGTCGGCTAACAGATCGGTGTGCGAGACTAGGTCCAGGCAGTTTGACGGGCTGTCCCATATCACGCTGTTAGAAATCGTAGATGGCAGTGATCCCCTCGCCATCCAGTACATCCCGCCGCCATTCCCGCTTAGGTCGAGGCCGCTAATCTGTGCATCCACCCCCTCCAGGCTGACAGAGTAGTTGGATGAGGTGGAGTGGATTGCTATATCGTCGAGAATGACGGTGCCCGGGAACAGGTTCCCCCTGTTGTCGATGTCCAGGGCCGGTTCGGACAGTGCCCCCGCCACTGTAGTCGAAATCAGTTGCAAATCGATGCTGTCCCTGACAACTATGCCCCTCTGGTCCCCATCTGAGGAGCAGGTGTGGCACGAGACGTTCTTGCCGCCGCTCATAACGTAGTTCGAATCCTGGAAGTAGAGCCCTATCCCGTTCCCGGATGTGTGGATGTTGGAGAGTTCCACGTTGCTGGAATCGACGACTGAGACGCCATTCCCGATGTTGTCCTCGCTAGCCAGGTTCTCCACCCTTGGATGGAACTCGACGAATGAGACGCCGTTAGCAGAATTGCCCCTAATTGTCCAGTTGCTGCCGATAGCCCCTCCCTTGGCCATCACAACACCGGATCCAGAGGAGTTCTCGACCACCAAGTCTGAGATCTCCGCAGGGCCCTTGTTGGACCAACTGGTGCTGCGGAAGAGGATTCCAGCCCCCTCGTGAGAATTGAGTGGGGACTCTGGGCCGTTGTTGAGGATGGTGATGTTAGTCAGGGAGGTTGAGGAGTCGGTGGTGTAAGCCCTGAACCCAACGATGGCATTGTCCTCGATCACGGCATCCGTTACCTTGGCACCCGATGTGTTGACGTCGAAGGCCGCGCCGATCGCGAGCCCGGGGGTCTTCGCATTGGGGCCACCAGTCCCCCTGACCTCGAGCCCGGTGAACACTGCGTTGGTCTGCAGATTGGAGTAGTTCGTGTGGTCGAGGCGCTCAACGAGGACGCCCCTGTACTGGCAGTCCTCGACCTTCGTGTTGAGGAAGGTTGGTCTGGTTGTGGTTTCCGAGATGTGCCTCACGATGATCCCGTTGTCTGAGTTGGATACGTTTGAGTTCGTGAATAGCGGGATTGAGTCCTCGACCCAGATTGCGGCTGCTGCGGCTAATGTGGCTCCTGTTACGTTGGTGATCGAGATGTCGCTCCAGAGGCCCCCGGAGTTGTACCAGAGGTTCACCCCGCGCGTCACCAGATCGCCAATCGTGGCACCCTGGACGATCGGTGCGGACGAGGCCCCGGATGAGATCCCGATCCCATACCTCCAGGTGGTGGACGAGCCGTGCAAATCCTGCCCTCCGCCGTCGATCACGATGTCCCTGAGTATCGGTGATGCGCTGTCGAAGAGGTCGATTGCGACCCTGTCCGCGTTGTTGACTACGAGGTTGCTGATTACTGGGTTGCTGCCGTACACGGTGATCCCGTACTCGCTCTCCGAGATTGTTAGGTTGTCCAGTGTGGAGCCCTTGTTGTTAGAGGTGGAGTTGAAGACGACGCCCTGGTGCTTCCCCGAGATCGATTCGATCACTATGGGCGAGGACTGTGTCCCCCCCATGGTAATCCTGCCATCCACCCCCAGCCTCTCCCCATCGCCGAGGAGGATGGTCGTTCCAGCCTGGACGACCAAGACCTGGTTGGACTGGACCAAATAGCCTTCTTCTAGCGAAACCGTCCCACTCCAGACCGTTGTGGACCTAGGTGAGACAGCCGACACTGCGGACAGCATGGGCGCCATCAGGAGCATCAGAACCAGCGTGACCCCCAAGCGCATATGGGCCGTCCCGTTGCCAATCAGGGTTAATGACTTGCGTGATTTGACCCATCCAGAGTATACCACAGAGTAGGAGTCATAAGCGACCAGTCAGGCCCGAGATACGAATGACGTCACTGGCGTGGATTCTGATTTCATGCGAGCCCGGGAGGGAGAGGGACGTTTACCTACAGCTCCTGGATATGCCAGTGGTGTCTGAGGTCTCCGTCGTGTACGGGGAGCTGGATCTCGTGGCGAGGATCGACTTCGAGAGCGAGAAGGAGATGTCCAAGACGCTGATAGAGGACATGAGGCACGTTGAGGGGATCAGGAAGACCGAGACCCTGATCGCAGTGGAGGTGTGAGATTTGGCAGTAGGATTCGTTCTGATCACAACCGAGCCGGGTAAGGAGATCAGCGTCAGGGAGAAGGTCTCCGAGATCGACTGCGTCAAGGGTATATGGGTCGTCTTCGGTAACTTCGACTGCTTCGTTAAGGTCGAGGCGGATGACGATTCGGAGCTGACCGAGGCGATTGTCAAGGGCATCAGGTCGGTTCCCGGGATCGTCGACACGAGGACCCTCGTCGGCGCGGAGATCTAGAGCTCCCTGCTGAGCCTCTGAGTCAGGTCCCTTGCTGCTTTACCGCAACCGGTGGAACGAAGGCGCACGATTGCCTCCTTCCAGCTGGAGAGCCGGTCCTCCCTGTTTGTCACCCCCCTCCAGTACCACCAGTGCGCCTTGGCACGGCGGTGTGGGGCTAGTGACTCCCCCAGGGACTCGGGGTCGAATTCGGAATGGGCCTCGACGAGCCAGTTCGGGGGCTCGGAGCATGCCTCCAGAGACATGTGGATGGAACGCAGCCTCTCGAGTGGGTCTGTCGATGACTCGATGTGGGACCTGGCTGCATCTAGTGCCTCGTCTAGGAACTCCTCCGCCTCGGCCCCTGCTGATAGCCTGGACCTCAGGTCGAGGAATGGCAGCCTGGCGTCCTCTGCCCCCATCCTGCTCTCGATGGAGTCACGGGTACGCGAAGCCTCCTCCAGGTCGCCAGCCTCGAGTGCGAGCGAGTGCCGAAGCAGATCGAGCACCAGGGACGCAAGCTCCCTGTCCCCTGTTTCAAGATCGGAGAGCCTCACTGAGTCGGCCCCGGACAACAGGTCCCGCGCATCGACCCTGCTATCTGAACCGGGGAGCCTGTCGTCGTACTTACGAACCAATGAGGAGATCTCGGCCCTGACCCTGTCTCCCGGGTCCAATCCAGCGATCGCAGAAGCCTCGAGCTCGTCAGCACGTTCCCATTCCCCCTCGATCCTAGCGAGCATAGCCATCCTGAGGTCCTTTCTGGGGCTATGTTCCATTGATTCGATGTACTCCGAGGCAATCTTCGATTCCCCCCTTTCCAATGCGATGTCCGCAGCCAACTCGAACAGGCCCTCCTCTGGATTTGTCGAGATCGCCTGCTGGAGCACGACTGCAGCTGCTGCAGAGTCGTCGGAGACGATCTCGTTGATGCTCTTGGATATCCATTCCGAGTCGACCTCGGTCCCGGATTCCAGCCGGTGGTGGGCCTCCATCCTCCTTGCTCTCGATCCAGACCTCTTCGACCACATCTCAGCGAGCTTCGAGTGCATTTCCTCTGCCCCCCCGTCCATCAGGGAGGCCCTCCTGACGTTTCGGACGAGGTGATGTGGCTCGACTAGTTGTCCGGTCCAGCGGAGTATCGCAGACTCGTCCAGCTCCTCTGTCCCGTCGGGCTCGAGCATCTCCACCACCTCGAGGGGGAGTGGGGATAGGGAGAGCTCGTCCAGTGAAGATGCCCCCGACTGACTCAGCCTTCTGAGCACCTGTGCCTCGACGTACTCCTGGACGGCCCCAGCACCTGGTAGCTCGTCTTCGGGGGACCAGAGCTTGATCCCTAGTGGGTGTCCATCCATCGCCTCGCACACCTCGATCGCCTCCCCGTCATCCATCTCCATGGGTAGGAGCTCGCGTGCTAGGTCGGTTTCCAGGCCCTCGAGCCTGATCGATTCGAAGCCTGAGATGCCAGGGAACGGGTTTGGTGCCCTGGTCACGGCCAGAATCACGGCCGAGGTCTCGGAGCATGACTCCAGCAGCTCCCGGACCCCCTCCACGAGACGGTCGCTGGATTGCTGGGCCTCGTCGAGCACCAGGAGGGTCTTCTTCGAGTCGACCCTGGCGACTACAGCATCCTTCGACGAGGGCGCGCGTCCACCGAGCCACATTCTCGCTATTGACGTCGAGTCGGAGTCCGTCTGGCAGGATGCCCACCTCACTAGCCAACCATCATCGAGGAGGGAGTTGGATACCGCGGTGGCGACGCTGGTCTTGCCAATCCCGGGGAGACCCTCCAGCAGGTAGCTGGAGCCCCCAGAGAGGCCAGATGAGATGCTGCTTACGATCTCGTCCCTGCCATGCAGTTTCGTGGTGTCGGGGACTGGTCCCACGGACCTCCCCCTGGGCTTCCTGGGCTTCTTCGCTCCCGCCCTCGCCTCCTCCCTGCCCCTGTCGGTGGCGTGGAACACCTTCCTGCGCCTGGGAGCGCCGATAACGTGAGCCGACCTGGAGGACACCAGTCCCTCTGCCTCCAGCGACTTCAGCGGGGGATGGAGGGCGGATCGGACCACCCCCAGGTGCTCGGCTATGCCAGCGAGGGAGATCGCCCGAGGGACGTCCCATGACTCCTCGAGATCCCTCCCGAAGCCGGAGAGGTGGACGAGGATGGCGAGTTGGCGCTGGTTGAGCACGGTGCTCCGTCTTGCAAAGTGTAAATCAAACCCGGCGGCCGTCGCTTCACTTGGCCATGGGCGTGGATCACAGCAAATTGGAGCTCCCGAGGGAGCCAGGCGTGTACCTGTTCAAGCGAGCAGACGACCGGGTCCTGTACGTGGGGAAGGCGACCGACCTCAGGTCCAGGGTCAGGTCCTACTTCGCCAAGAACCCGGACAGGGAGATGGTCCCGAGGCTCGTGAGCGAGTCCGACAAGGTCGACTTCATCGTCACGCAGAGCCCCTCCGAGGCACTCGTGCTCGAGAGGGAGCTGATCAGGTCGAACCAGCCCAGGTACAACTCGATGCTGAAGGACGGGAAGTCTTTCCCGTTCATCGCCATGACCGCTCACGATAAGCCTCGGATCATGTACACGAGGCACCCTCCCGAGGACGCCAAGATATGGGGGCCGTTCCCGGATGCGGGGGCCGCCAAGCTCGTGGTCAAGCTCCTGCGTCGGCACTTCGGAATCAGGGACAAGACCGACAAGGCGCCATTCGGGTTCGTCGAGACCGGCGGGGACGAGGGGTACGCGGAGAGGGTCGGGGCGGTCGAGAGCGTCCTGGACGGGGATGCGGGGATACTGATCGAGAGGCTGCAGTCTGAGATGGACGAGGCCTCTGAGAGGCTCGACTACGAGAGGGCCGCCAGGGTCCGGGACATGATCGGCTCCGTGCAGGGGGCCAAGTCCGAGAACGTGGTCTCCAGCAGGTTCTACCAGGACTGCGACGCGGTCGGCTTCTCATCGAGCGGCGACAGCGGGTGCCTGGTCATCCTGCACGCCAAGGACGGGATAATCAGGGGGCAGGTCGAGTACCAGCTAATCCACAGGGGGGACGTCTCTGACTCCGTCTCCCTCGTCCTCTCCGAGCACTACGCGAACAGGCGGCCGCCGAGGAGCCTGCTGGTTCCCTCCCCCTTTGGTGACTCGATGGCGGAGTGGCTGTCCCAGAGGAGGGGTTCCTCGGTCGAGGTCAGGGTGCCGATGAGGGGCGAGCTCGCGAAGCTCAGGTCGATGGCGGACAGGAACGCCGAGATCCACCTCATCAGGAGCGCCCGGGCTGGCAACCTGGAGAAGGCCGCTGCCGACGAGGGGGCGGAGCTCCTGGGCCTCGAGACCCTCGACCACTTGGTCTGCTTCGACATGTCACAGACACTGGGCAAGGAGAGGGTCGGGGCATCGGTCGTCCTGAGGAAGGGCAGGCCGTCCAAGGAGGAGTACAGGACCTACAGGGTCAGGTCGGACGCCCCTGACGACCTCAGGATGATGTCGGAGGTGGTCTCGCGATGGGCCAAGAGGCAGGACGAGTGGCCGGACCTGCTGCTCCTGGACGGTGGCGAGACCCACCTGTCGGCGATAGAGCGGACCCTCGATGGCATGGGCCTGCTGGGGAAGTTCCCTATCGCAGCGCTCGCCAAGAGGGAGGAGACCCTGCACATGAGGGGAATCGACCCGGTACTCCTGGACAGGAGGGGGAGGGCGC
>NTJS01000003.1 GCA_002457155.1 Marine Group II euryarchaeote MED-G35 | reverse complement strand
GGCCCCGGTGGTTGCAGAGGCCCCGGTGGTCGAAGAGGCCCCGGTGGTCGAAGAGGCCCCGGTGGTCGAAGAGGCCCCGGTGGTCGAAGAGGCCCCGGTGGTCGAAGAGGCACCGGTCGAGGAAATCCCCGAGGTCAGCGAGGACGAGTTCGAGGCCCAGCTCAAGGAAATGCTCCAAGGGCGCGACTTGACGGGTGGGGGGAACAAGGCAGACGAGTTCGAGGAGTTCGACGAGGAGATCTCAGAGGAGCCAGTAGCGGTTGCTGAGGCTCCGGTCGAGGAAACCCCCGAGATCAGCGACGACGAGTTCGAGGAGTTCGACGAGGAACTGAGTGAGGACGAGTTCGGCGAGTTCGATGACTTCTAGACGAATGGTCGTAGCCTATCCTACTGGCTCCCCGCCCTCGCCCATGAATGCGAGCCTCCCTAGTGACCCCTCATCCAGCATAATGGAAACTACCGCATCGGGGACCGAGGCCCCCAAAACCGATCTAACGCCGTCCTCGTCGTGGACGGTCGACAGCATCTGGGCTGTTGCCCTGACCCTCCATCCCTCGTACGAGTCGCGATGCTCCAGCTCACCCATTATCACCGGCCACCCAGATGACTCGTAGAGCTCTGCTGTCCCGGCATCGGTGGTGAAGATGGACCCTGCACTTCCATGGTACTTCTCGGCATGGGAGACCCAGTTGGGCGGGTCTTCGATGTCTGGGATTGCCACTATATTAGCCTCGATCCCGACGGAGGCCAGCCATGCCCGGAGCATGGCGGCCCTCTCTTCCGAGGACCATGGGTTCCTGATAGAAGGTGGTTGGTTGGATGACCCTATGGCGATGATCAGCCCCTTGTCGCTTGCATTTTCGGAACGCCAGTCGTCGGCAGCTCGGATCATCAGGGCATGACCCTTGTGGACGGGTTGGAACCTTCCCAGGACCACCACGCCCGACTCTGGGGGCTGTTCTGGAGGCAGTGGCTCCAATGGCAGATCGCTCAACCCTGTGACCCCCACGCCTCGGACAGCTTCGCCCTCCCGAGCATCCACCCACCAGCCTCTAGGAACTCCCTACCAGCCATCAATTCCATCTCTGACCTTCTGAGTGATTCCATGATGTTGAAGAGCGACTCGCTCAGTGTCCGATGGGATTCCATGGTGGGCAGAATCATGGGGTCCTCGGCCGGCTCCATCGTCTCGCCCATATCCTCCCTCCTAGACATCCAATCCAATACCACCGACTCGGAGTATGATGACCTGTCAGTACTTGAAAGGGCTTCTGAGAATTGATCCCACACCCCTGGCAGGAGGAAGTCGTCGGAATCTTCTACGGGACTCTCCAGCATCGGTTCTACGTACAGGAATAGGCGCGCTTCCCAGCACCTCCACTGGGCCGAAGAGCACCACTTAGCGAGTAGGAGCCGGAGTTCCATCGAAGCGTCGTCAGTGGCCTGTGAGAGTTGCTCCACCCCACCTATATCGGCTGACCCGTCGATTAGCTCGAGTACCTCCCCCTCCAAGTCCACGTCGAAGTCGCGATGGAATCTGGGGTCAGCCTCCGGCCTAGAGGCTCTGAGGGATGACCCCTCCATCGCAGAAGAGATATCCTCAACTTTCATTGACATTATCTCGTCAAGCAGCCCTCGGTCGACAAGATGGAGCATCACATCGACCATGCACCCGATGAACCGCTGGTGTCCAAATACCCTCGCTCGATGAATTCAGGTGCTAACTTTCCACCGAATTCAAGAATGTGGGGCCATGCCACCCTCAACAGTAGATGCTAGGGGGACGGTTTTGGAATGGCAACTATTGACGAGCAGATCAAGTCCCTGGAAGATGAGATTTCCAAGACGAAGTACAACAAAGCCACGCAGGGACACATAGGGAAGCTGAAGGCCAAGATCGCAGCACTCAGGCAGAAGCAGGAGAAGGCCCAGGCCCACTCCAGGTCGAGCGGGGGGAACCAGGGCTTCGAAATCAAGAAGTCTGGTGATGCCTCAGTTGCATTGGTCGGATTCCCCAGCGTGGGCAAGTCCAGCCTCATCTCCCAACTAACCGAGGTCGAGTCCGATACCGGAGACTTCGCCTTCACAACCCTGACTTGCATACCCGGGGTGATGGACCACAGGGGTGCCAAGATACAGATCCTGGACCTCCCGGGACTAATCAAAGGGGCCTCAGAGGGGAAGGGCAGGGGCAAGGAGATCCTGAACGTCATCAGGGGTTCCGACATGGTACTGTACGTTATCGACCCATTCCAGAAGTCGCACTTCCAGATACTTGACGACGAACTGTGGAAGGCGGGGATGCGGTTGAATCAGCGCCCCCCCCAGGTATTCGTGACAAGAACCAGGAGAGGGGGGATAGAGGTTCGATCGACGCTCGAGCAGACGAACATGAGCGACGAGGAAATCCAAGGGATAATCAGGGGATTCGGGATTGTCTCGGCCACGGTTACCCTGAGGACAGACGTGACGGATGACCACATAGTCGACACCCTGGCTGGCAATCGGATCTACAGCAGGTCTGTCGTCGTGGTCAACAAGATCGACCTGGCAAACGAGGAGGACCTGCAGAGGGCCTACGAGGGACTCCCTGATGGATGGCCGGTCCTCAACGTCTCGGCAAAGACTGGAGAGGGCATCGATGAGATGAAGGACTTCATCTTCGATAACCTAGGATTCATGTCGATATACCTCAAGCCGCAGGGCCAGGAGGCCGATTTAGTCGAACCCCTGATCGTGAAGGACACGTCCACGGTGAGAGACGTGTGCGCCAAGCTCCACCGGGACTTCCTGAGGAAGTTCCGTTATGCTAGGGTGAAGGGGCCGAGTGCGAAGTTCGATTGGCAGAGGGTGGGGCTGGATCACCTGTTGAAGGACGATGACATCCTCACAATAATCCTCAGGAAGTCATAACTGGCAATCGATGTATTCACCAATGTGATGCCTATCCTAGCACATGGGCGAGGGTCTGCTAGGGATGTTTGACAGCAGCGAGGTCAGGAGTCTGATTTCCCATCTCGACAAGAGGAGGAAGTTGTACCTAGGGGTTTTCGCGATAGGCTTCGTTTCCGGCTACCCAATAGCTGAGATGATCATCGAATGGCTGCTTGATTCTGATGGATACATCCCGGTTGGAGTCGAGGTCATCATCCTACAGCCGCTTGAGGTGATCTTGCTCCAGCTAAGGATTGCCGTGCAGATTGCATTCGGACTGACGATAGCGGCGATCATCCTAGATCTGTCGTGGACTGGGAGCGGGACATTGCCCGGGGCTGCGGCTCGGCTGTCCCGTAGCTCGGGGACTACCAGAGTAGTCTCGGCAATGCTGACTGTTGCTGCATTGGGGGCGATGGGCCTAGTCTATGCCCACAATGTCCTAATCCCCTTCCTGCTGCAGTACCTGGCCGAGGACTCAGCTGCATCTGGCCTACAGTCGACCTGGCAGTTGCAGTCTTGGGTAGGTTTCATCACTGGTCTGTACTTCTCTTCCGTATTGGGGTTCCAGGTCCCGATTCTGGCCGTCCTGCTACTCAGATCTGGCCTTATCGAGAGAAGGACTATCGTGGAGAACAGAGGTGCTATCTGGTTCGCTGCACTTTTCCTTGGTGCGCTCATATCACCACCGGACCCAATCTCGCTATTCCTGGTTGGGGGGCCGATGCTGGTCTTGCTAGAGGTTGCTCTCCTGTACGAGGGTTTCAGAAACCGATAATAGAAGATGGTTGACCCCTTCCTTCACTCGAACTCGCAGAACGAGTAAGCATCGTGCATGGGAGGGAGGAATAGGTCGCTGCAAGTGCGATTCACCAAGGATAGCCCCAGGATGCTTGCAGAGTCAAGAGATACTGTCACTGCTTGGGTCGAGACCGGGCTCGGCACGTAGTCCTCCCCCGTCTGTGTGATCAAGAGGGTTATCCCATCGCCTGCAGGGACTACGACATCCATCCCGAAGAACTCCATCTTGGCTAGAACCGTGCTCCCCGGGGTTAGTGTCTGGCCCTCCTTCCCCCCGGCGTGGAACCGGAGGTCCATCACGGCATGGCCGAGGTGCATCTCATCGGACGTGCGGACCATTTCCACGAACAGGTGACCAGAAGTTGACAGCAGCCCAATCTGGGCCTCGATGTGGAATGTAGGCGTACCCACGATGCGAGTTTCCCCCTCGAAGGACGGGCACTCGATCGTGGTCTGGCTGCTAGAGGTAATCGTGGATCCACCCAGCAGGACTTGGCATTCGTCCATTCCCACCATCAACCATTCTACATCCTCTGGAGGGTATGTGGACTCAACTCTCCAGCCCCCCATGTTGTCCTGAATCTCGGCAATCAGCCGTGGCTGCGGGCCTATGTCGCGCAGGTAGAAGTCGAACCACTCGAGAAGGTCGTCTGCCCAGTCCCAGCGCAGGGTGTATGGGTAGGCCTCCGCCCCCCTCCCGCTGGAGAGCCCGGAGTGACCCCCCTCACGGTCCGGGTAGTCGTGCCCCCATTGGCCGTATAGGCCCTTCACGTCGAAGCCGGCATCGATGGACATCTGATGCACGGGGAACGCCATGTGCGGGTCAACGTTCCAATCCTGCATCCCATGGATGATGTATATCGAGCCCTCGTAAACGTCAAGGGCCCTTGTCAGGAAGTGCCTCTCCTCCCAGTAGTCGGAGCCCGTCCAAGCTAGGTTGTCTCCAGTCATGTACGCAGCCGGTCCTGCGTAGTATCCCTCCAGGTACCCCTCGCAGGCGTTCTCTATGTCGCCGCCGTCCCCATCTAGACCGAAGGAACCGTAGACCCCGTTGTGCATGACTGCTCCTCGGAACTCCATGCTTCCGTTTCGCCACATCAGGTCGTGGACGCCTATGAGTCCGGACATCGGTACGATGGTAGCCAGATGCTCGGACGCTGCTGCGGCTGCATTCCATGGGGTGCTTCCGTCGTACGACTTCCCTATCGCGCCGACTCGACCGTTCGACCATGTTTGGGATCCGAGCCAGTCGACGGCCGCCTTGATGCCGGCCTGCTCGTCATGACCCATCAGGTCCATGCAGTGGTTGGATTCCCCCGTTCCGAATACCGAGACCTGTGCGACACCATATCCGTGGGGTACGAAGTTCTCGATGAGGAAGCGGCCTAGTCTGTCCGCGGGAGTCACGGCATCAACATCGCCGTCGTCGTAGTAGGGGCCTATCTCGGCTAGCACCGGGACCTTGCACCCGTCGGCCAGCTCACCTGACTCCCAATCGCATCCCTCGATCACAGGGAGCCATAGCCCTAGGTGGACCTCGGCGCCTCCGGTCACCCCTGCCCCGCCGTCAGTGACGTCTATCTCAGGGACTGGGACGTAGATGGAAAGGGCCTCGCCGATCCCGAAGGACCCGTTCCAAGAGACTCGGGAGAACACATCGTCTGAGCGGTAGTGCATTTCCGAGCGATTCTCGACCGAGGGGAGCCAATGCTCTGGCTCTTGGTCTTGCTCTTCTGACCCTGAGTCGAGGCATCCCGAGAGAGGCGCGAGGGAGAAGACCAGCACCAACAGTACAGCAATACTACGTTCTGCCACGTTTGTGCCTAAGTGCACACGACTTCAACCCTGCCATGGTCTGGGCATCAATTCTATTGTGGGCCTGGGCAGAACGGAGCCGCTCACTCTTCGGCGCCGGCCTCGACCTCCGGGGCGACCCCCTCGGAGAACTCGGATATCGACATCTGCTCCTCGGGAGCCAGGGACGCGGCTAACTCAGCGCTTGTGAGGCCCTGCTTGCTGGCCTCGGACCTGAACCATGCGCGGACCTTCCTGTACTCGACCTCCGGGCACCCGAAGTACTCGGCGAATCTCCTGGTAGTGGTGAGGCGCCTGGTCAGACCCTCCCTCCTCCTGTCTATGAGCCCCATGGCGGCTAGGTCGCGCACGTGGTCGTACGCCTTCTGGCCGAGCATGTCCTTCAGCTGTGACTGCTGCATTGGCTGGTGGTAGGCTATGAGGGCGGCTGCTGGGAGGAGCCTCGTGGGTATGTCCGCCCTGAAGGTCTCGGGGAGGAAGGCGGACATCTCGGGTCTGACCTCTAGGATCCACCTGCCGGAGACGTCAGTTAGCTGGAGGGCGCTCCCCTCCCTCTGCTCGATTTCCTTCCTCAGGGTGGAGAGCCCGACATGCATCACGCCCTTCGGCTCCCCGAGCATCTCGGAGAGCTCCTCTAGGGACATCGAGCGGCCGGCTCCGAAAAGGATGGCCTCCAGGATGGTGGACAGAGCTGGCTCAGACATTGGGCGCCTCCATTGAATCGGACTTGGGGTGCAGCCTCTCGGTTAGCTCGTCGTAGTCCCTAGACTCCCGCCAGAGGTCTCCGAGGACGATGCGGCCGTTGTAGCCGCCCTCCTGGTCGAGCGAGATGTATCCCCTGTTGGTCAGGAACAGGGTGGAGACGAATGCGGTGACCTGGGAATCCGTCTTTGACTCCTTCTCGTTGAGCCTGGTCGGGGATTTCCGGTTCAGTTCCTCGGCGACCTCTCTGAGGGCAACTCCCTGTGAGGGCTGCGTCCTGGACTTCAGCGCCTCCCACGTCCTCTTGAGGTCCCCCTCCAGATCCTCGACGTGTAGGCTGCCGCTGAATCTTGCCCTCTCCCTGTCGTGAGCCTCTCTCCTCTCCTTGGCGATTCTCTCCCGGGTCCTCTGCTCCTCTGCGATCCTGCTTGCGTCCTTCAGGCCCAGGAGTAGCTCTCCGAGTGTGACGTGCCTCCCCTCCTTGCCGTGAATGCGCCCTTCGAACATCGAAGGCAGTGCATCGTCGGCCGCTCCGGTCATCACGCCGACCGAGAAGTTGTAGTCGGCATCGTCGAACTCGGCCTCCCAGCCTCCGTCGAAGTCCCATTCGACGTCCTCATCGAAGTCCATTGCCCTCTCCTGACGCTCTATCAGGGAGTTGGCCTGCCCACGCAGTATCGACCATGCCATCCTGATCATGCGTCCGCACGACGGGAGGTCGATGTTCTCCGCCCCCTGGATCCGCTCGTTGAACATCTCGATGAAGCTGGAGAGGTCGACGTCCCATGGGTCAAGGTCGCTGGACTGGAACATCTGGAAGACTAGGGCGACGGACCTGTCGAACGGGTCGATGAGGAACTGGTGCTCGGCCTCCTCCAGCGTCGAGAGTTCCATCAGCCTGTCCAGGAACTTGCTCGTCTCCAGGTTTGGCTGCCCCTCGAGCAGGCGGAGGACAACGTCATCCCTCATCTGCTCGCCGAATATCACTATGCGTCCTCCCTCACTTCGATGCTAGGGCTAGGTGGTGATTCTTCCTGCTCCTCTGCTAGTGCCGCTTCCGACTCCTCGATGTCCTCGCTGACATCCTCGGTTCTTTCCCTGAGGCTCTGTAGCCCCTCGCCCTCGGGATCGGGTATACCCTCCTCTGGGACGTCGATGCCAGCCCTGTCGGCGAGGCCACCGAGGCTAGACGGTGCTGGGAGTGGTTCGGGGGTCTTCGGCATGTCAGCAGGGGACGGGAGTTCCGGCATCGCCTCCCTCTCCGCTTCGGAGGCTGCCCTGGCCCTCTCCTCGGCCTCTATCTCCTCGCTAAGGTCCAATGCCGCTGCCCTGTCGAAGTCGGTTATCCTCTGACTGCACCCGTTGCCGGCGTGTGTGATCCCGATGTGGTGGTCGGCCAGAGTGAGGCTGACCTTCCTCAGTGTGACCATGATGAATTGTGCCATTCCACTCCTCATCCTGCAGAGTGCTGCTATCTTCTCGGAGTTGAATGGGTCGAGGTTCTGGTCCACCTCGTCGAAGTAGTAGAATGGGCTGGGCTCGTAGTCCTGTATGGCGAAAATGAGTGCGAGGGCGGCCATTGACTTCTCGCCTCCGGACAATGCGGTCCTCCTGGTGTTCAGGCTCTTGCCCGGTGGGACGCAGGCCATCTCCAGACCACCCTCGAAGGGACTGTCGGTGTTCTCTAGTCTCAGCTCGCCCCTGCCTGTGGGCTGCAGTATCTCGTACACCCTTCGGAAGTTGTTGTTCACGTGCTCGAAGACGTTGAGGAGGCGTGTCTTTCGCTCATCCTCCAGCTGGTCGGCTATCGTAGACAGCTCGTCCCTGCGCTTCCTCAGGAGTTTGCCGTCTGCGATGAGGTCTGTGATGCGTGAGGCAGCTGCGTCGTACTGCTCTATGGCGAGCATGTTGACATCCCCGAGGGCGCGGAGGCGGCGCTCGAGCCCCTGCACGCTCCGCTCCGCCTCCACGACTGTTGGCAGTTGCGCGTCTTCTGGGGGGATTGGGATGCCTGCTTCTTCCAGCTCGGCAACAATCTCTTCCAGCGCTTCGCGCCTCTGCTTGATTTGTACGCTTAGTTCCTCTAGTCGTCCGGAGATGTTCTGCCTCTCCTGGGATATTCTCTCCAGATGGGACCTCAGGCTGGCCCTCTCCTCGACTATCTCGTCCCTCTTGTCGTTCAGGAGCTTCTGTTCCTCGTCGAACTGCGACGCCTGCTCCCTGAGTTCGACGAGGGCGGTCTCAGACTCATGAATGTTCGAGTTGAGTTCGCCGACCCCCTTCTCTGCCCGTGATATGGACTCCTGCTGTGATTTTACTTGCCTGTCTAGAACAGCCACCCTGTCAGTTAGAATCTTCAGCTGCTGGGTGGATGTCTCGATCGATGCCTCCGACATGACGCGTGTCCTCTCGGCCTCGGTCCTGACTCTCTCTGCCTCCCTTAGCTTGTCAGAGAGGTGATCCGGAGTGTGGTTCTGTAGGTCCTCCGCGGCACTGGTGCGAGCAGCTGATGCTTCCTCGAGGGTTACTCGGGCGCTCTCACATATGCCTGAGAGTCTGGACTTCTCGGACTCGCACTCGTGGAGCTCCTTGTTGGATGCCTTGAGCTTGGTCCTAATCTCGCTGACTCCCTTCTCGGCCCTTTCCATGTCGGCCTTCCAGTTCCTTACCCTGACTGAGTGGTCGTCGTTGTCTAGTCCGTGGATCCTGTCTCTGAGTTCCTGCTGGCTCCTGCGTAATTCCCTCAGAGCGCCGTCGACGGTGGAGAACAGCAGGCCTGCCTCTTGGACGGTCATCTCCATCCTGTCTATCCCGGAGCTACCGGCGCCTGATCCGTCGAACCTAGGCCGGTCTCTCTTCGATGACGAGCCCCCAGTCATTGCGCCTGAGCTCTCGATGACGGCCCCGTCTAGCGTGACCATACGGACCCCTCCCATGTTCTCCCTCGCCACGTCCATGGAGTCAACGACAAGCGTGTTCCTTCCCGCATAACGGACGGCGGTCTCGACGCTGGGATCGAATTCCAGAAGATCGTGGACGAAGCCCACCACCCCTTGGTTCCTAGCCACTAGGAGTGTCCTGCCCTGGGGGCGTGAGACTGATAGTTTGTTGAGTGGGAGGAAGGTTGCCCTCCCGCCTCCGTTCTTGCGTAGCCATGCGATGCACTTCGAGGCTACGTGGTCGGATGTCACGACGATGCTCCTGAGCCCGCCTCCGAAAGCGAATGACAGAGCCTCCTCGTGAGATGGGTCCTTAGGGGTCGCCAGCTCGCCCAGCGTCCCAAGTATTCCGTGGATCTCATCGCTCTCCCTGAGCTTGGATAGGGCTGCCAGCGTGTGTGCGGATCCAGGAGTGCTTGACCTGGCCTCCATCCTTGCCTTGGCCTTGGCGAGTCCCATCTCGGCGTTCCTTAACTTGGACTCGGCTCTGTCTCGGTCGTCGACTAGTGACCTCTCCTGCTTCTGGAGGCTCATCAGCTCCTTTGCCAATGACTCCCTGTTGGTGTCTGGACTGGAACCCTCGAGGTCCTCGCCCATGAGGGCTTGGTCGTCCCTCTCTAGCTCTGCGGTCTCGAAAGCCTGCTCTATGTCGGCTAGGTTCTCGGATGCAATCTGTGACCTCTGGTTCGCCCGGTCGAAGTCGAGTTGGGCTTGCGAGTATGATGTGCTGGCGGTCTGCTCGTCCTCCGTGGCCTTCCCCAGGAGCCTGTTGAGGTCACGTCCGTGCTTGTCCCCCGATTGTATTGCCTTCCTGGCCTCTTCCTCGTCATCGGCGGCCTTCTTTAGCGCGGCCTTGGAGTCCGAGACGCTTTGCCGGAGGTCGGTGATGCTCTGCTCGGCTTGCGAGCGCGCGGTGTCGGCGCCCTCCCTCTCTCGAACCAGGATCTCGACCTCCCCCTCGGAGGTTTCGATGGCCCTCTTGTGGTCGCCGATTCTGTCGGAGGCCGTCTCCATGTCGATTTCGTGTTGTTTGATGCTGTCCAGGATCTTCTTGGCGTCACCGCCGAGTACTCCTTCCATCTCCCTGCCGATTTGGACGAGTTCCTTGTCGTATCCGTCTAGCCTCTGGCTGGATTCCAGCATCTCTTTGGATATTTCCTTCTCCTTCGTGACGTAGTTGGACCTCTCTTCCGAGAGTAGTTCCACCTCCCCCTGCCTGTTTCTGTGCCTAGATTGCTCTAGGGTCAGTCTGGCCAGATCTGCTTCCCCCTTCAGCTCCCTGAACTTCAGGGCCTGCTCCCTCTCCTTCTCGAGTTCCTTTAGTCGGCCCTTCTGGTCGGCCTCGAAGATGTCGATCGTCTCTATGCTGCTTTCCACGTGCTTTCGCTGGGTGTTCGCCTTGCGTATCTCCTCGTCGTAGGTGGTTACTCCTGCGACTTCCTCGAGGACCCCTCGCCTCTTGTGCGGAGTCATGGTTGCTAGGTTTGTGACGTCGCCCTGTAGGACTACGTTGTATCCGTCACCCCTCAATCCGGCTTCCGAGAGAATTCTGCGCATCTCGGTTGCCGTGGATGGGTTTCCGTTGATCCTGTATGATGTGACTGGGGCCCCCTTCCTGTTTAGGCGGACCGTCCTAGTGAATGAGACCTCGTCCGAGTCTGTGCGTAGCCTCCTCCTTCCTCCGATCTCAGGCGTGTTGCTGAAGACCAGTGTCGCCGTCATGTGCTTCGCGGGTTTGCCCGTCTTCCCTCCGTTGAAGATGAGCTCTGACACGTTGGAGGCCCTGAGTGAGCGAGTGGACTTGGGGCCGAGGACGAATCCTATGGCATCCCCGCAGTTTGACTTGCCGCTTCCGTTGGGGCCTGTGATGGCTGTGAATCCTTCTTCGAAGGGGATGGTTGTCTCGCCACCGAACGACTTGAAATTCTCGACCTCAATCCTGACTAGATGCATCCCTTCACCTCTGTCACCGGGAAATAAATCGCCGACAACAACGCCAGTCGTTCCATTTGGGGTTAAGAACATTGAGGCAGTGGTGCGTTTCGGGACACGAGTTAGTGGGGTGTCTGAGAAAAGCCGCGAGAGGTGAGTCGCCTCACATGTTCCTTCTGAACTTGCCACCGCTCTCGAATAGTGCCTGTGTGACCTGGCCCACGGAGCAGTGCTCCACGATGTCCATCATCACTTCGAACAGGTTGCCGCCTTCGCGTGCGGCTTGCTTGAGCCTGGCCAAGCCCTCCGCGGACTCCTTCGAGTGCGCTTCCTTGAAATCACTGTTCCTGCTGATGACCATCATCTTCTCCGACTCGTCCGACCTGGTCACGTCGATGTCGAACTCCTCTGCCGAGGGGGTGGATGAGTCCGGGTCAGTGAACGTGTTGACGCCCACTATTGGCGTCTCCCCGGTATGCTTGCGATGCTCGTAGAGCATACCCTCGTCCTGAATACGGTTGCGCTGGTAGTTGACCTCTAGTGCTCCTAGGACCCCTCCCCTGCTATGCATCTCCTCGAAGATTCGGAGGACCTTCTCCTCCACCTCATCAGTGAGGAAGTCCGCTACGAATGATCCTTGAAGTGGGTTCTCGTTCCTCAGCCAGCCGTACTCCTTGGCGAGTATCAGCTGAATCGCTACTGCATCCCTGACGGTGTCCTCGGTGGGAGTGCCGAAGGCCTCGTCTCGACTGTTGGTGTGGAGGCTGTTAGCATTGTCCGCGAGAGCGTAGAGGGCCTGCAGGGTGGTTCGGTAGTCGTTCCATGTGAATTCCTGGGAATGGAGGGAGCGCCCGCTGCTCTGAATGTGGTACTTTAACTTCTGACCCCTCTCATCGACTCCGTAGAGATCTCGCATCGCTATTGCCCAGATCCTCCTGGAGACCCTGCCAATCACTGCATACTCGGGATCCATCCCATTGGAGAAGAACCACGAGAAGTTCCTGAGGAACTTGTCCGGATCCAGCCCCCTGGCCTTGAACAGCTCGACGTAGGTGAGTCCGTTGGAGAGAGTGAGCGCTGCTTGCGTGATTGGGTTCGCCCCTGCCTCGTCGATGTGGTACCCGCTGATGCTGACGAAGTAGTGGTTGCGGACGCCATTGTTGACGTAGAACTCGGCGACGTCCCCCATCATCCTCAGGGCGGTGTCCAGATTGAAGACTAGGGTGTTCTGACCCATGGCCTCCTTCAGCTGGTCTGCCTGTACGGTGCCCCTCACAGTGGATAGGGCGTAGACGCGAATCTCCTTGGATTCCTTCTCGTTTGGATCCCTTCCATTCTCCTCGACGAATTTCCTGGTCTGCTGCCTGATGGCCACCCTGAAGAAGGCAGCAAGGTGCCACCAGTAATTGCCGTTGATGGTCATGCTGACCGAGGTGCTCGGAGCACATAGGTCGAAGCCCTCGAACAGGCGGTCCATCTCGTCCACCGTGCTGATGCTGACTCCGGACTCGCAGACCTTCCCGAAAATATCGAGCCTCTCCTGCGGGTCGTTCCCATACAGGCTGGGGGAGTCGAATGCGACTGATAGCCTGTTGAACGGCTGATCCTTTGACAAGAAGTGATAGCGCTTGTTTGTTCTCTCTGCGCTCCCCTCCCCTGCGAACATCCTGACCGGGAGCTCGTCCTCCCTCCTGAATGGGAAGACTCCGCCAGTGTATGGGAATGACCCGGGGGCGTTCTCCTTTCGAATCCACAACAGCCTGTCCCCCCAATCCTCTGTGGTTGGCAGGGCGACTCTTGGGACCTTGGTGCCAGATAGTGTCTCGTGGGTCGTCTTGACTGGGATCTCCTTCCCCCTGACGGAATAGCTTGCCTGGCCGGAGCGATACGCCTCGGCCTTTGAGTCGAAATCCGCCAGGGATGCCCATGCTGCATCGGGAATCGTGTCGCGGACATCTTTCGCCTCGTCGATTAAGTCCTGGCGGGCATCCTTCTTGCCTGAGGATTCCAGCAGTTTGGTTGCTGCTTCGAGTTGCTGAACCTGACGCACTGATCTTGCCACGTCTTCGGACCTCTTGTGGTAGTCCCTCACAGTTGAGGCGACCTCGGCTAGGTATCCCTGCCTCTCCGGAGGTATTGGGGTGTCTCGATTGGGGAGGCCGTCTGGGCCCAGACGAGGTTCGCTGGAGGAGAATTCGGTTCCGAACCTCTCGTTCAGCAGGTTGGCCATCATCTCCCAGAGCCTGTCTACGCCTGCATCGGCGAACTGGCTGGCGATGGTAGGGACTACTGGCATAGACTCCGGGCTCTCGTCGAAGGCCTCCCGGTTTCTGAGGAACTGCTTGCGAATCTCTGTCAGAGCGTCCTCGGCTCCGGGCCTGTCGAACTTGTTCAGTACCACGATGTCGGCGAAGTCAAGGGCTGCTAGCTTCTCCAGCTGGCTCGGTGCCCCGTACTCCCTGGTTGTGACGTAGATGGAGGTGTCTGCGACCTCTGTGATCGCATCATTACCCTGGCCGATGCCGCTGGTCTCGACTAGGACCAGGTCGAAGCCGACCGCCTGACAGGCCTCGACTGCTCGATCGACGCAATCTGCTATCTCCCGCCCGCTTTCCCTGCTAGCGAAGGAGCGCATGAACAGATTCGAGTCGGAGAGGGAGTTCATCCTGATTCGATCCCCCAGCAAGGCACCGCCGGTCTTCTTCCTAGTGGGGTCAGTGGCTAGGAGTGCGACCCTGGCATCCGGGTTGTCTCTGCGAATCCTCAGCATCACCTCGTCCATGAGGCTAGACTTACCCGCCCCCCCCGTCCCAGTTATCCCGACAACGGGGCACTCCGACCCCTTCTCCCTAGAACGGGCCTTTGAGAGGGCGTCGTAGAAGTGGTCGGTTTGGGAGTTCTCAGCCATGGTCAGAAGCATGGATACTGAACCATGATCGTCTGCATCGATCGGACCTGATATGGAATCGAACCTGGAACTCTCTAGCAGATCTACACCCGATGCCTTCTCCATCGCATCCCGTACCATGCCGACTAGTCCCAGATCCCTGCCATCGTCTGGAGAGTATATTCTAGAAATTCCCTTGTCTGCGAGATGATTGATCTCGTGCGGGAGGATGGTCCCCCCACCTCCGCCGAATAAGAAGACATGCCCGAAACCTCCCTCATCCAGGATCTCCTTAGTATGGGTGAACATCTCTACTGCTCCCCCTTGGTATGATGTGATCGCGATAGCATGAGCATCTTCCTGGATGGCTGCGCGTGCGACCTCGTCGGCACCTCTGTCATGTCCAAGATGGATCACCTCGCAACCCTGGCTCTGGAGTATCCTCCGGAAGATGCCTATCGCTGCGTCATGGCCATCGAAGATGGCTGCTGCGGTTATGACTCGGATGGGCATTTTCCCGCCTGAGGCCGTGATTTGGGCATCGGTTGTGCCGCTGCCGGAGCTGCTTTCCACGACATTCCGAAAACATGACTCCACAAGAATGCGTTGACTGTGGAAAATGGCATCTTGGGTATTTCCGGGGCATGATTCAAGACTAGGGGGGAGTTCCCCAAAGAAGTGGAAGAGAAGCCAGAAGCGATAGAAATCTCTCCTGGTGATGGGGGCCCTCGGGGTGAAGGATCGGCCTCAGCGTCAAGCGAGACTCTGCTCAGTGGGGATGTCACCTCGTTAGGAGGCAAAGGGGAAAATTCCCCGTATTGGGCGGATCCCATCACGGAGAGCAAGGGCCTTTCCAACGGTGCATGGTTCGCGATTGGAATGATCCCAACCCCGATTGCAATGTGGATGACTTCATTCCTATTCGTCATAATTGCCGAGTCTGTCGTCCCGAGTGGTTTCTTGCAGGAGTTATTCTACACGCTCTCTTGGTTGGTATGGCCAATAGGGCTGATTGGAGGAATAGTCTGGAGTTTCGCGAGAGGTAACAAATACTTCGCATTCGGGCTTCTGACTACTCTGATAGGTCTTCCAGCGGTGTTGTTCCTAGCTCTGATAGCCTTTCTAATCTCAATGGGGGCATTCTGACCATCAAAATGCCCCCACTAGGATGTATGCAAAGACAAACATTAGTACCCCCATCGCCCCATCGATTAAGTGGGCCTTTGACCTTAGGACATCGGCTCTGTTACCAACAGTCAAGACAGTGGCGACAGTCACATACCAAGTTCCATCGATGAACATACCCAGAATACCCATTCCGATAAGGGTCTCCAGAGAGGAGTCAGCTTCAATGAAGGGGGCATACAGTGCCAGCATCCATGCCATGATCTTGGGATTGAGGAGCGCTATCGAGAAGCCCTGTACGAAGCCTACGCTGTCTGAGGGGCCATGAGATTCATCGTTATCTGCCCCCTTCCTCGGACCTGCCATGGCGTGGCGCAGGAAAGTGACTCCCAGCCACAGGAGGATCAGCACCCCGCCCACTCGGAGGAACTGCTCTACGTCCTCGTTGGCCAAAGCCGTGGCTATACCTAGAGCCGCGAGGAAGGCGTAGATGCCGAAACCGATTCCGTGGCCGATCCCTGTGGAGATGCCCTGGCTGCGACCTCCCGCCATAGTGTTCCTGAGGACCACTGCCAACGAGGGTCCGGGGCTCATCGCCCCCAGCGTGAATACCGTTGCGAGGGCGACCCATGCGCTAGGTTCCATTGCCTCACCGACTAGGCGCCTGCGTACATGGCCTCTATCTCGTCGGCCCAGTTCTCCCTGATCTGGATCCTCCGGATCTTCAGAGTTGGGGTCAATTCGCCGTGGTCGACGCTTAGGTCCCTAGGAAGTATTGTGAACTTCTTCAGTTGCTCGGGGTTGGAGAACTGCCCGTTCAGCCTATTGACGTGCTCCTGTATCTCGGCGAAAATATCCGGGCTGTCGGTGTACTCGCTTAGGTCGTGTCCGAACTCCTTCAGCTTCGCCAGCTGCTCCGCCGGGTCCTTGGGGACCCTTGCCCCGTCCATGCCGTGCTTGTCCCTCAGTATCACGCTGACGTCCAGGGTGAATAGGGCGCTGCAGTACTTCCTGTTGTCCCCTATTAGCATGCACTGCGAAACGAGTGGGATAGACTTCATCGTCTCCTCTATGACGAGTGGTGCGATGTTCTTACCGGCTGAGCTGACGTATATCTCCTTGATCCGCCCGGTGACGCTGACGTATCCCTCGGAGTCCTCCCTGCCGAGGTCTCCGGACTTGAGCCATCCGTCTTCGGTCATTGTCTCTGCAGTGGCCTCTGGGTTGTTGTAGTAGCCCTTCATGATGTGGCGGCCGCGGAATTGTATCTCCCCGTCCCCCTTCTCATTCGGGTCGTGGATCCTTAACTCCCCTACGAACGGCTTCCCGACGGTGCCTATCTTGTTGTTTCCAGTGAAGCCGATCGTCGCTCCGGCCGTGGTCTCGGTCATTCCGTATCCCTCGAAGAGGGGGATGTCCAACTTGTGGAAGAGGTGCAGGATGTCGGGATTGATTGGAGCCGCTCCCGTGATGGCGTACTTCAGATTTGAGAATCCGATCTTCTGCTTCGCCTTCTTCCTGACTATTCCCTTCAGGATCGGCAGGCTGAGCCACTTGACCTTGCTACCGAGGCCGGCGACCAGGTTCGAGTAGACCTTCTCGTAGATTCGCGGTACTCCGATGAATAGGGATGGTTCCACTTCCTTGGCGTAGTCTATCGACTCCAGAGGTGAGCTGACCACACGCATGTGCATCGCGTCCCTAACCCAGATGTGGTTGTCTGCTAATTGCCCGAACACGTGGGCGCATGGGAGCCATGAGACGTAACCATCGCCCTGGTTGAACTTGGCTATGGCCGAGACTCCGGCTATCTCCGCCTCGAAGTTGTCGTGAGTTAGCTCGACTCCCTTTGGGTTGCCAGTTGTCCCGGATGTGTAGATCAAGGATGCGGTGTCGTCTGGATTTATGCTAGATAGCCTCTCCATGACGGCAGAGTCCTCGACGCTCCTGCCAGCTGAAATGAAATCGAGCCACGGCACTGCCTTCGGGTGGTCTGGCATGTCGACGCCGTCCATCACGACAACCGACTCGACCTTGTCGAGCGATGCTAGTGCCTCGTGGAGCCTGTGAGTGCACATCTTGGCTGGATCCCCTCCATCCATCGGATTGTTTCCGACGAAGACCACCTTGGAGTCTGAGTTCCCGACTACCCACTCTACCTCCTCTGGTGAGCAAGTGTGGTAAACACCAACTGCAGCGCCATTGCACATGTTGGCTGCGGAGTATGCGGCGTACCACTCCTTCCGGTTGTATGAGTAGATGCTGAGCTTGTCGCCCATCTCGAATCCGTGTGCGATCAGAGCCTTGGAGAGGTCCATCACGTCGTCAAGGAACTGGGACCAAGTCGTCACTTCCCAGTTGCCGTTTTTGTCCTTGGAGGAGATTGCGGCCTCGTCTGGGTAATTTTCCGCGTTATCAATCAGGTATTGGGGCGTAGTCTTCGCTGACATGGGCTTGGACAATACATCTGGAAACTTAACTGTTGTCTAGTGAATTAAGTAGTTGCAAAAACAACCTTCAGGGAAGCACGGCGCTAACGTTCTCACGCCAATCCGCCCCGCCATTCCGGTTGGCGAGAGGTGATGCCGGAGATGGGTGCCAGCATGTTTTGACCCTGATTCCCATCCCTTCGAGAGCCGCATTTGCCCTCTTCTCGGCGAACTTACCGATTCCGATTACCTCCTCGGCACCCAATGCCATGACAGCCTCCCTGAGGTGCTGGTCACACCTCTCTAACAAATCACGCACAACGGGGCCGCTGATGTTATTGGGGGTGACGTTGGTCCCCCTCGGGCCGTCAAGTATCATCAATGGGCAGTGGTTGACGATGAAGACGTTCTGGAAGATCTGACTTGCACCTCCGTATCTATCCTGAAGAAGGCCCCAAAGCCTTGTTCCGGATACTTCCTCCTTTGGGTGAGTGAGTCCGTGCACTGGTCTTTTTGGATGGCTGAGGACCGGTTTACCAACAGCGATTCCGGAAATTCCCAGCAGGTCCCTAACAACGGAAGTTGCGGCGAAGGGGATGCCCATCTGACCCATCCCATGGGGGCCTGGGTTCATCCCTAGGAGGACGGTCTTGGCCCCACCACCACCCGATACACGAATGAATTCCTCATGGATCTCCCATGCATACATCAGAGGGTTGTAAACACAATCCGCGACACCCGCGGCTTCCATTCTGCGGGCCAATTCTTCGGCATCGTCCCTCAGCCCTGCTGCTGCACGGGTCAACTCTGAGATTGCGTCTGTCATCTATTGCTTCACATCCCCCAGCAAGGCACCTGATACATCCCTAAGTTCTTCAGGGGTGATTGGGAAAACTGTCTGCGGTGTCCCACCTGCCCCCCATAACATCTCGTATTGCATCAGGTCCTCATCCATCAGGACAGTTACGGGGCCCATGTGTCCGAATGGGGGGACTCCGCCAATGGCATATCCAGTACTTTCCTGGACGTATTCGGGACTGGCCATTCCAGGTTTGAAACCCAGAATTCGCTTCAGTTTCCTCTTCCTCTCGACCCTGTTCGAACCGGAGGTGATCACTAACACTGCCCCCTCAGGGCCTTCGAATACAATCGACTTGGCGATGTGAGCCACTTCGCAGCCCAACTGGTTCGCTGCATCCTGAGACGTTCTGGTACCATCCTCGTACTTCCTCGGAGATGGATGGAATCCCATTTTCTCGCACTGCGAGAGCCATAGTTCGTGGCCATCCATAGAATTCGCCCGAAGTAACACGACTTATGGGTTGGGGAGCACGAACCTTGGGGTGGAAAGACTCGACAGTGTAACTTTCATGGCTTGGGGATTATCGGCACGGCCATGGGATGGCCGTTCGGACCTTACGAAACGGTGTTGGGGATAATCCTCCTTATGACAATTCCACTGCAAAGACTGCTTACCAGGGACGAGCCGGGGATGAGGGTTCCACTCTCGGAACTATTAGAGGAAATCAAGGAGAAGGGGTACAAGTGGCACATTTCGATTTTCGTGGTGATGTACGTGTTCAAGGCATTCATCGATCAGCACAATGAGGCGATCAAGCCCAGAGTCGGTGGGTTCACCCACTATGTCCATGGGCTCGAAGGAGGGTTCACACTTTGGGTGCAAGAGACATTCAGAAATGGGGTGCTGAGTGATGTTCTTTCTTTCCACTACCTCTTCGTCTACCTATTCCTTATCTGGTTCAGTCCGATGTACTACATCCTCTGCAGAGACGAGGTGATGGCCGATAAGGCGGTATTGAACTATTTCGTAGCCTACGTTCTCGCAGTTCCTCTATACCTGTTCTTCAATATCGAAGTGACTTCATCATTCCTTCCGGGGATGGATGCCCTGATGTATCACAGATCATGGAACCTGTTCTTCTTCACTGAAGCTGACCCACTGGACAACGGTGTCCCCAGCCTGCATATGGGAATCCCACTTGGTCTTCTAGCAATCAACAGACTGCATGTTAAGGGACTCGGGATCGAGATGAGGGAGTGGCGACATCGAGAGTTCGATCTGTTCGTGCTGGCTAATGTCCCAATCTACCTATTCAGCATCCAGTACCTAGGAATCCATTGGATCTCCGATGTAGTTCCCGGGGCGATGTTAGCGATAATCTGTGCTCTTTTCGCACACAATATGCAACCCAAACTCAGATCTCTAAGGGAAAATGGGTTGACTTCCCTGATTCCTGCCAGGAAAGTGGCATACACCTCGGCATTATTCTCCCTAATTGGGGCATCCATCCTACTCGCAGTGGTAGTCGATGGTCCGGGGACGGATGAGGATGCGCCGACAATGAGAGTCGGACCGGGGGATGTGAATCTCGATGTCATCGAGGTCCACAGCCTCTGGCACCCGGCAGATGTGGAGATCAGGAACGTCGGTGATGAGAGCGTGGAGGTCCTAATTATCCACCGAGATGAGGTAGAGGGGCACGCCAAGGGTGGCGTGATAGAATGGCCGTCACTATCGGATTACGACGTTCACTTGCTAGAACCGGGCGATTCACTGAACCAGCAGGTTGAGACACCTTCGATTTTTGACGGGCATTTCGTTTTGGTCACCAATCAAGGAGGTTCTGGGATCGGTGAGGTCAGGATCACCATCGAGTACGTGGACGGAAGCCTACTGTGGTCTGCCATAATCAGCTCCATTCCTGCCTTCGCAATTACAGGCCTAGTGATTGGTGGGCTGTTTTTCTCAGAGGACGAAGTGGGCGAAAAGATCGCCAATGAATAGTCCGGACACTGCCCCCATACCTATCCAAGTTCCGATTCTAAAGGGTGGATAGTTGTGCCTCCATACGTACATCGACTGGAAGATCCAGAAAAGAATCACAACGATGAACCAGACGAAGAGGAAAAGCTGTGGGGTTATGGCGAGGAGCATTGCGACATTCGCCCCGATGACCAACTCGATTCTGCCACCCGCTGGCTTAGGGGAGAAATACAGCAACGGACTTAGCAAAACCAGGCCAAGGAACGGAGCTGGTAGGACCCAACCCCACGGCCTTGGGACCCAATCGAATAGATGAGGGGTGCAACCGGCGAAAAATCCGACTAGGCTTGGGACTGCTACGGGCCATAGAGGAGGTTCGTCCCACTTCATGGAGAGACGTCTCCAAGACCCCCCATGAAGTCTACTGGACGAGCCGGAAGGTTTTCTTTGGATTTCACGACCTCGCAGTACCATGGCGAAGGGAGAGATTGTGCTTGGTTGCCTCGCACCGCACCCGCCGCATGTTGTGTATGCCGAGAATCCGGAACAGAACGAGGCTTTCTCCGAAGGAGGATGGGAGACTCTGAGATGGGGTTACAACAGACTGGCGAGGAAACTGAAAACGATTGACTACGATGCAATGGTAATCTTCACACCCCATTGGCAGACTTACATTGGGACTCATTTCCTAGGGCTGCCAGAATTCAAGTCTAAATCTGTAGACCCGGTTTTTCCTAACATCTTCCGCTTCAACTATGACATATCAGTCGATGTTGATTTGGCAGAGAAGATGTGCAAGGTCGCTGGAGAGTCAGGGATAGTCACCAAGATGATGCGGAATCCCGACTTCAGAATTGACTACGGCACGATCACTTCGTGCCACATGCTGAATCCCGAATGGGACAGACCACTCGTCACCATCAGTAGCAACAGAAACGCTCACTACTACTCGCCCGAAGTGATGAACGAACAAGCCAGTGCGTTGGGAGAAGCATGTGCGAAGGCAATTGAAGAGAGTGGGAAGAAGGTAGTTCTAATCAGCAGCCACAGCCTTTCACATCGGCACTTCGTGACTGAGTCTCCATTACCCGAAGACATGAGTCGGGAGCACATATACAATCACAGCCAATATGTCTGGGACATGAAGCTCGTGGATCTGATGAGGGAGGGGAAGATGAGGGAAGTGATCGACATCATGCCAGAATTCACGGAGCAGACTATCGCGGAGACCGAGGCCGGTGGCCTGACATGGATGATGGCTGCAATGGGTTATCCAGACTATCCTGCAGAGATTTACGGTTACCAATCGGTGATCGGGACTGGGAACCTGATTGCCGCATGGGATCCCATGGAAGCCACGCGCGAGGTAGTTCTCTGAGGTGTTATTTTGACTGGGCCAGATATTCTATTCGGGGTCTATTGCCCCCCTCATCCACAACCTCTTCTCTCACCGGAAGCCAGTGATGGCTACGGTAAGCTTAGGGATGCATTCGAGACTTGCAGGAAAAGGATCGAGGAGAGCGAGGCGGACCTCATTCTGGTGTACTCTACGACCTGGCCAAGCATAATCGGGCATCAGATTCAGGCGCATCCCGAACCGGAGTGGGTTCACGTTGACGATGACTTCCACTTCCTAGGAAGCATGCCGTACAAGTTCAGGATGGACGTTGAGTTCGCAGAGGCCTTCAGGGATGCTGCCGAATCCAGGGGACTGCAATCCAGAACAGTGGCATACGACGGTTTTCCAATTGACACTGGTTCTGTCGTAGCCCTCAAACTCCTGAACCCAGAAAACCGAATTCCCGCATGCATCGTTTCCAGCAACATGTATGCGAACCGGGCCGAGACCATAGTGCTAGGAAAGTCTGCTCGAGATGCGATTCAAGAGCAGGGCAAGAAAGCCGTAGTCGTAGTGGTATCGAGCCTCTCCAATAGGATGTTCACAGAGCACATCGACCCAACTGAAGACGGGATACATTCGGCCAAGGACGACGAGTGGAATCGGAAAATTCTGGAGTTCTTCGATGATGGTAGATTGGAGGACCTTAGTCAGCTCTCGAGAGAGATTCACGGACAGATCCGGGTGCAGAAGGTTGTTGCTTACAAGCCGGCATGGTGGATGTCGGCGACCATGGGGCAGCACAACAACTACACTGGCGAGGTCCTGGCTTACGAGGCCCTCCATGGCTCCGGGGGAGCCGTTGTGATGTTGACGCCAGCATCCGGATCAGTGGGCGACAAGGAATTCGACGAAGACGATGTCGAGCACTATCATGGCGATCGTGGAGTCTTAGACAAGGGGGCCCTATGATGTCAGACGAAGATGGGATGACGGCCGAAGAGAAGAGGGCGAGCATGGTTGAAGGCATCATCGCAGCACCGACTGAAGCAGTCGAGAAAATTTACGAAGAGATGGGGGGGTCATTGGCCAAGTCCGCTGGTCGTGCCATAGGGGCAGCAGCAGGAGTAGCAGTCGGCGGACCAGTTGGAGGAGTAGTAGGCGCTGTAGTTGGCAGCAAAGCAGCAGGAAAGCTGACCAGCGAGGATGGGGCCTTCATCGCTGATGGAGGACCTTCTGCAGTAGGCGCATATCCACATCTGCAAAGGGTTGGAGACCTGATCTTCGTTAGCGGAATGGGGCCGCGTCAGACTGTAACGAACGAAATCCCAGGCGGACCGATCAAGGACGAGTCCGGGAACCCCCTGGATTATGACATCAGGGCACAGACTCATGCGGTGATAAACAACATCCGAGTCATTCTAGAGGAGTACGGATCGGGACTGGAGGACGTGATAGATGTACTCGTCTTCCTGATTGACATGGAGCGTGACTTCAGCGGTTACAACGAGGTGTATGCCGAGTACTTCTCGGAAACACTTCCTGCGAGAACCACGGTGGCAGTGAATGCGCTGCCGACTTCGATTGCGATCGAACTGAAGGTCGTCGCGAAGGCGTGATTACGGCAACTGGTCCTCTATGTCTTCTGAAGCGCACCATTCTGGTGATGAGATGGGGTTGCACCTGCTTGGGGTTCCTTCGGGTATTTCGACCCAATATTCCAACCCATCCACCTTTGCGGGGTAATCGGTGGAAATGCTGTGAGCCCCTGCCGCGAGAGCGGCGTCAAGCCTAGTCGTGTCGTTGTTGTCAGCCTCCTCGCCTCCGCTGTCAGCCCGGCTACGTACGATGTATCCCTCGCTAACCAAGCGAGATATCTCCTCGCCACTGCCTATCGGGTCAGTTAGGGAGAAGATGGCGGCCTCGTTGCTGGCTTCGTCTGACAGGGTGAACATGCGAGCGCCGACTAGCCCCGGATGCGTCTGCACATACAGATCCCTGGACTCCCCTCGTGCTAGTAGGACGAAGATTGCCTTGCCCCTGCTATCTTCTAAGAGTGGCCAGCCTTTGGTGGCTATCCCATCCTTCAGAGAAGGGCTTTCCCCTCTGACGTCATCCGGCATAATCGTCTTGTTCAATGGCCAGAACTGAGTTATCTCCTGCTCGATGTCCTCCAAGAGTCCCGATAGTTCCAGCGTGGTCGTGACTTCAGCAGCTTGCTCAGGCCAGTCCTTGGGTTCTATCCAGATGAAGATAGGATGGTGTAGCGGGTTCTCGTTGGACCAGCTTAGAAGAGTTGAGAGGCAGTTCTCGAAAGTGGGGCAAGTGGTGCCGGAATCGTACTGGTTGTGGTATACCCTGAGGCCTTCCCTGACATCCCACCAGACATCAATCTCAAACTGCCTGACTCCCTGATGAGAAGCTTGGAAGTCAAGATTTTGGTGCGTGTACATGTACTCCCTTGTAGGTGAGATGAGAGGTTCGACGTGGTATGAATTGTGAGTCCCCTTCATCTGAATGTGATTGATCCTGAGGGGGTCCTTCTCGAATTCTGCCCCTGCCGGCCCATCTTCGGATCCTATGCCAAAGCAACCCGTTATCGAGGCCATGACCACCAAGGCCACCACCAACGGTGCCTGCTTCCTCATCCTGTATGGATTATTGGAGAAGGAGATAACTCTTCTGAATGGGCTAGTGGTGATGCCCGCCTGGCCCGTGGACATGCCCATGTGCCAATTCCTCCTCGGAGGCGGCCCTGACCTCGACTACCTCGACCTCGAAGCGGAGCGTCTTGCCAGCCATCTGGTGGTTGAAGTCTGCCGAAACTACGTCGCCATCGATCTCAGTAATTGTGAATTGAATTGGGCCTTGGTCGCTATGTGCACCGACGACCATGCCGACTTCCAATTCCATCCCCTCTGGGAACTGGCTCTTCTCTATCTTCTGGATGGCTTCGTCGTCCCTCTCTCCATAGGCTCGATCGGGAGTAAGCGTGAACTCCCTCTTCTCCCCCACCTTTGCTCCTAGGACCTCCTGCTCGAATCCAGAGATCATCTGCCCGTGGCCAACTAGGAAAACCAATGGATCCTTGCCCTCGCTACTATCGAATTGCCCCCCATCTACGAATGTCCCGGTGTAATGCACCGATGCTACTGTGTCCTGCTCTACTGTATCGCTCATGGGCGAGGGCCAGAGGGGGCAGTATCTAACCTGTTGGGTGAGGAGAACCTTCAACTGGGGTGTGTTAGGCCGGTAAAGCATGCGGAGCTACGGTCCAAAGGACCTGGTGGGCATCGTTCTGACTCCCATAGAGGCGGTCTCCGATACTCTGGAGAGGAAATTGGGGCTTTTCTCAGTCGTGATTATCTCCCTATCAGCAATGATTGGTTCTGGTTTGTTCGTACTTCCCGCTCTAGCCATGCTAGAGATGGGAGGAGGAACCCATCCTGTAGGGGGGGTCTGGCTTGCATATCTGATTGCAGCACTATTTGTCCTCCCCGGTGCAATATCTAAGTCAGAGCTTTCCACAGCAATGCCTTCCTCAGGAGGTTCGTACGTGTATGTCGAGAGGACTTTCGGACCTCTAGTTGGGACAATAGCGGGCCTCGGGCTGTGGGCCAACTTCATGCTGAAGTCTGCCTTCGCATTGATTGGATTCAAGGCCTATCTCTGGGTCATTGAGGACCTAATAGGAATTGACATCAACCTAGAGACAGCCTCCTTGGCCCTCCTCGTCATTATTGTGGCCATCAACATCCTTGGGGTCAAGAGAATCAAGAAGATCCAGACCCCGATTGTAGTGTTCTCGGCATTCTACCTGCTTTCCCTATGCGCATATGCCGTAGCAACCCAGGAATTAGATTGGAATGGAGTGGTGTCGAGGGAAGCCTTCGGCAGCTGGAATGACGTCGCGTCCACCTCTGCATTTGTTTTCGTGTCCTATGCCGGGGTGACCAAGATTGCAGCAGTGGGTGGCGAGATCAAGAATCCAGAGAGGAACATGCCGTACGGGATACTTCTGTCGCTACTTTTCAGTTGTCTACTCTATGTGACCGTG
This sequence comes from Marine Group II euryarchaeote MED-G35, assembly GCA_002457155.1. GTDB lineage: Archaea > Thermoplasmatota > Poseidoniia > Poseidoniales > Thalassarchaeaceae > UBA36. The sequence goes on along the minus strand of NTJS01000003.1, from coordinate 57,424 downwards.
ACCATGGTCATGGCTGCTACTGTAGATCCGTCGGAATACATGCATGGGGATCACGGTGCTAGCGAGGACCCGGTGTACATCTTCGCTGAGGCAGTGGGCGGGGAAACCGTTGGGGCAATTGCAGCTATTCTGGCTGTTGTGACGATGACATCAATGGCGCTCGCAGGGATTCTGGCGTCTTCGCGTTTCCCCTTTGCTATGGCTAGGGACAAGCTGCTGCCGCAATTTCTCGAGAATGTCCATGGAAAGTATGGGACTCCGCATTGGGCTATTGTCGGAACAGGAATAGCGATGGGCCTGGCAATCACATTCCTACCAGTTCATGACGTAGCCGAACTAGCTTCTGGATTCAAGATTATGATATTCATGCTAATCAATGCCTGTGTGATTGTTCTTCGTAGTTCCTCCGAATCACATGCCTGGTACCATCCGGGATGGAAGACTCCATGGCCCCTCTACCCTCTAATCCAGTTGTTCGGGATATTTGGAGGAGCTGCCCTACTGTACTTCATGGGGACTGAGTCCATCATCGGAGCAATTGTAGCAATCATCCTAGGAACCATAATCTTCAGGAGTTATGGGAAGGATAGGGTGGTGGACGAGATTACCCCCTGGGAAACCACAAAGAAGATGCTGACGGATCCTGACGAGGTTGAGAAGCGCCGGGTTCATGCAGCATTCCATGCCGCCGACACAGAAGGCACTGGAAATCTGAATCTAGAGGAATTCATCAGCGCGTTAAAGGCTCTCGGATACATTGTCGGTGGTGGTCCGAACATTCCCGACGATGCGATAGTGATTCCGGGCGGTCGCAAGCACAGAAAGAATCGATTAATCCGAGATCTATTCCACTGGGGGGACGAGGACGAGGACGGATTGATCAACATCGAGGAGTTCCTGAATGTGGCTGAAGAAATCGAGCCTGAGGATTGAATCTCTGGGCGTGTGATTGAAGTCTGCAACCGTACTGGGAGTGGTCCCGGGTGAGCGTTTGGTATCCAGTCGAGCGAAGAAAGTTACAACACATGTCCTACAGGAAATGAAGCGTTCTGGCGAGAAGATTGCCATGCTCACCGCTTACGACTACTCGTTGGCTAGGCTAGTTGACGGGGCCGGAGTTGACGTCATCCTTGTAGGAGACTCAGCCTCAAACGTGATGGCCGGGAACGACACGACCGTGCCAATTACCCTCGACCACATGATCTACCATGCACAATGCGTGGTGAACGCAGTAGACAGGGCGCTCGTTGTCGTTGACATGCCTTTCGGCAGCTACCAGGGAGATTCAAAGCTGGCTCTGAAGAGTGCGATCAGGATCATGAAGGAATCGGGAGGACACGCAGTCAAGATCGAAGGGGGGAAGGAGATTGTCGACTCGATTAAGAGGATCCTAACTGCAGGCATCCCAGTCATGGGTCACCTTGGACTGACCCCGCAGTCGATTTACAAGTTCGGAACATACTCTGTTCGGGCTAAGGAAGAAGAGGAAGCGGAGAAGCTCATGGAGGATGCGAGGGCGCTCCAAGATGCGGGTTGCTTCTCCATTGTCTTCGAAAAGATCCCGGCTGACCTAGCCAAGAGAGTGAGTGAGTCGCTAGACATTCCCACGATAGGGATCGGAGCCGGAGCGGATTGTGATGGACAGGTCCTGGTGTTGCACGACATGCTCGGAATTACCAAGGACTTCTCCCCTAGATTCCTGCGGCGCTATGCGGATGTGGGAGAGGCCGTGGATGGAGCAGTAAAGGGTTACATCGAAGACGTGAGGAAGGGAGATTTCCCCTCAGAAGAAGAGAGCTATTGATGCGGAGGAGAAAATCCCCCCCAACCTTCAAGGACGCCCGCCAACGGGTAGGGTAAGGTCATCATGAGCGAATTGTGGGTTGAGAGGCACAGACCGCGTTCTGTTAGCGAGATGAAGGGGCAGAAGGCAGTGGTTGACAGGCTGAAGGCCTACTCTGAATCCCGTACCTTCCCGCACCTAATGTTCGCAGGCCCGCCTGGTACTGGGAAGACGACAGCGGCTCTGGCCCTGACGAGAGACGTATTCGGAGAGGGCTTCAGAAGCAACCTTCTGGAGATGAATGCCAGTGACGAGAGGAAGCTTGAGTCGATCAGGACCAAGGTCAAGCAGTTTGCTAGAACCGCTCCGATGCCAGGGACCACGTTCAAGGTCATTTTCCTGGATGAGGCCGATGCTCTGACTCCCGATGCTCAGGGGGCTCTGCGGAGGATAATGGAGCAGTTTGCCGAGACATGCAGGTTCATCCTGTCTTGCAACTACTCGTCCAAGATAGTCGAGGCGATTCAATCCCGATGCGCAGTTTTCAGATTCAGGCCTCTGAACACCGAGAAGGTGCTGGAGAAGGTAATCGAGGTCGCGGATAGCGAAGGGGTTGACCTCGAGCAGGAAGCAGCACAGGCAATAGCCAATGTCAGCCTAGGCGACCTCAGGAAGGCAATCACATCCCTGCAAGTTGCCGCGTCGCTCGATTCCCACGTGACTAGGGATCTAGTCTACGAGACAACTGCAACTGCCCCGCCAGAGGAGCTCCATGGTTTCTTCCTGGCCTGCAAGGAGGATGGATTCCAGCCAGCAAGAAGAAGGATGAGGGGAATCCTCGACAGGTTCGGACTAGCAGGGACTGACCTTGTCAACCAGCTCCACCGAGAGTTAGGCGGGGTGACATTCCTGGACGAGACCCAAAAACTCGCTGTGACCGAGGCAATGGCGGAATGCGACTTCAGAATGGTCGAGGGCGGAGGGGAGTCGCTGCAACTCGATGCCATGGCTGCTAGGATCTGCGGGATGATAGGCAACTAGGACGAGGACTGAAGGATACTGAGGGTGTACTCCCTCTCCCATGTATTGTCGCCGTCCCCCCATGGGATCATCTCCCCTTCCTCGACCAGGGAGATGTGGACGACATACTCTCCAGGGCCACAGCCATCTGGACACAGGTTCCATGCCATAGAGACATCTTCCGAATGAGGTGCTACCTTGGGTCCCGAGTAATCGCCCGTTAGCGTATTCTTCTTCAGACCCCTGACCCAGTCGTTGGGATCGACGGAGTCGAAAGTGTCAGATGGGCCGTCGTCTGCAATATCGGAAACCAATCCGTAAACGCTGACTATCGGATCCATCTGACCCACTTTGTGAATGGTGAGATTCATCGTTGAATTACGTGCATCTACGTTGTCCCTGACCCCCAGTCCTAGAATAACAGGAATTGAGTCCTGTGAGATCCTGATCTCGTAGACGCTCCCATCTAGGTCTGAGTCAGAAATCCCCTCGCTGCTGGCTATGTCGATTGCTCCAGCGAGATGTGGGGCTGCAATGTCAGCGATTGGAGGGTTTACCAAGGCGAAGGATAGAGCGAGCCACGTAAACAGGTATAGGAAAGAGGCCCTTACCCAGTTTCCGGTAGTGAAGAGTTCGAAGAATCTGGTAGGTACCGCTAGTTGATGCAGGGGGCGGATGAGTGCTATCATTAGAACAGGGAGAAGCCACAGAATCTGCTGCGAGCTATCCATTCCTGGCATCATGTAGAATCTCATCAGCAAAGCAACAGATAGGCCGAAGAAGATTACTAGCCACATGGAAATTGCGTCGGCCTTCTCCTTCTCGGCGTGAGCGGATGGGTCGAATGGCTCCAGAGAGGAGGGCTTCTTGTCCCCCCCCTTCGAACCGTCCCCCTTCTTGCCAGAATAGGCGCTGGCCCTTAGGGCGGTATCGACATCGACCATGGTTGGCTCTGGCGAGAGAGGACGACACATCAACCCTACGTGTGGGGACAATGTTGCTGTTGCATTACTGGCAATGCTCAAATGGCCTCTTCTCCCGCCTTGATGATATGCCGGGGTGGCGTAGTTGGTAGCGCGTCGGACTCATAGGGAACAGTTAGCGGAGATTTCTCCGCTGACGCGAACGATGAGCGCATCATGCCTAGCCGAAAATGTCTGAGACATCCGAAGGTCGCGGGTTCAAGTCCCGCTCCCGGCACCAAAACCTGATACAAGCGAGCCTTTGATGGACCGAGGCTCTCTGCCCGCAATCATGGAGGATTGGCCAAAGCCCGGAACTCCCGTCAAACTGGTGGTGAAGACGTGGGCTGGAAAGGCAGAGCATACCGGAATCGCCCTGCCCAGCTCAGGGAACAAATTGATCACGATGAAGCTGCAGAATGGCTACAACGTTTCATTCCCAGAATCATACGTCGATTCGTTCGAGGTGCTCGACGAGATGCCGACGATCGAGGACGAGATTGAGGAAACCGAACCGCAGGACGAGTCTCTTCCCCTCGTACACCTCATCCACACCGGTGGAACGATTGCTAGCAAAGTAGACTATGCTACAGGGGCGGTAACGGCGAGGTTCGATCCTCATGAGCTGCTAGATGCCGTTCCCGAACTTCGTGGCATAGCAAGAATTCGTGCGGTCAAACTGGGCAACATGTGGTCGGATGACCTTCGTCCGAGGCATTGGAATAGAATGCTGAAAGCAACCGAGGAGGCTTTCGCGGAAGGCGCTGTTGGATGCGTCATCACCCATGGGACCGATACCCTGCACCTCTCGGCTGCAGCGATCTCTTACGGGTGGTCGGGCCAAGGGGGGAGGCCCCCTGGTAGAATTGTCCTCACTGGCTCCCAGAGGTCTCCCGATCGGGGATCCTCGGATGCCGCGGAGAACCTCATCGCCTCTGTACAATGGGCGGCCCACGGGCCAACTCCCTCGGGGTACCGGGATTCTTCAGTGGTGATCGTACATGCAAGCTCCTCGGATGGTAGCTGTGCCGTTCTTCCAGGATGTGCTTGCAGGAAGTACCACTCCTCCCGTAGGGATGCCTTCAAACCGATTAACCAGGATATTCTTGGGCATGTCTTCATCGATGGGAATGGGGCTAGGATAGAATACTCGCCAGAGGCCCATGACGCTAGGGTCGAGGCGATATCGCCGAAGCCGTTCGACGAGTCGATACGAATCGCCCAATTCATCTCCGACCCCCATTTGCACCCTGACCAAGTCCAGGGGGCGATAGACTCTGGCTTCGACGCATTGCTCTTCCATGGATCAGGTTTGGGGCACCTCCCGATTTCAAACCCAGAGGATGATAGTCTGGAGAATACCAGACTGAGGATGATGCTAGAGGACCACATAGCCAAAGGAGGAGTCGTTGTAGTGGTGACGAACGCGATACATGGTCCCGTCAATATGAACGTCTACTCGAAGGGACGGGACCAGAAAGACATGGGTATAATCGGTCATGGGTCCCTATGCCCGCCGGGTTCGGCCTTGGTGAAGTTGCACCACCTACTCTCGGTCGGCGGCAAGGAGTCGGTCGAGATGGGTTGGGAGATGGACCTGGTGGGGGAGAATCCCACATTCTCCCGGTCCTAGTCCATCCGGTTTGCTGATGAACCGGCTTGCACTTGGGTGGAACGTGGCAGGACCCTCCCCAAGTGACAATCTGGATGCGATTAGGCAGGACTCCAGGGCACCAGGCGATAGAAGCGTAATCAAGGAGATGAGGGAGTCCGGATCACAAACGGCGAGAGAGAGGGTTCTCGACCTACTGGATGATGATAGCTTCGTCGAGGTCGATGCGTTCGTCAGACACAGGGCTGGCGAACACGGAATGCACCTGCATACTCCTCTGGGGGATGGTGTCGTTGCCGGACACGGAATGCTGGACGGCAGGAGGGTAGCTTGCTTCTCACAGGACTTCTCAGTATTCTCCGGGACCATGGGGGAAATGCATGCGAAGAAGATCTGCAAAGTTGTCGAGTTCGCAGAGAAGGCGTGCATCCCCATCATTGGAATCTGGGACGGGGATGGACAGCGTGCTCACGAGGGAGTCACCTCACTGGGTTCGAACGGTGTCCTGCTGGACAACCTTGTATCCTGCTCCGGAAAGGTGCCGATGATCTCGATCGTCCTTGGGACTGTTTCGGGAACGAGTGCTCTAGCGGCAGGACTCTTCGACTTCGTCATCCTGGGCAAGCAGAGAGGCAGGATGTTCATGCGTAGCCCCTACGTGATTCCCGAGATCGTATCGGGGGAGGTCGATGAGGACACCCTGGGCGGTGCGAACCACCATGCCAGCAGAAGCGGCGTAGCGTGCTTGGTATCGGATAGCGAGAGGGGGGCCTTCGACATGGCCGCGGAGATCCTCTCCCACATGCCCGATCACACTATGTCAGAGCCCCCCATTCTAGGTTCTGGGGACAAGTGGGACAGAAAGTGCAGAGGGATGGAGAAGCTAGTCCCCCAAGACTCAGACAGGCCGTATGACATGAGGAGGGTCATCGATCAGGTCTTCGATGACAAGCGATTCCTCGAGTTATTCCCATCATACGCGGAGAACGTTGTCATCGGCTTTGCTAGACTCGATGGGCACGCCGTTGGAGTCATCGGCAACCAACCATCTGTTCTGGCAGGCTGCTTGGACATCGACGCATCTATCAAGGCAGCTAGGTTCATCAGGGCCTGTGACTGCTTCAACATCCCAATCGTGACTTTCGTTGACGTCCCGGGGTTCCTTCCAGGGACCGTTCAGGAGTGGGGTGGGATAATCAGGCACGGTGCCAAGTTGCTGTACGCATACGCAGAGGCGACGGTACCCAAGCTCACCGTTGTCACCAGGAAGGCATACGGGGGGGCATACCTAGCGATGAGCTGCAAGCACCTTGGCTCCGACTACAACGTGTCATGGCCTACCGGAGAGTTGGCAGTGATGGGGGCCGAGGGGGCGGTGAACATCATCCACAGGTCAGAGCTAGCCGATTCGGATGACAGGTCCGAGAGGCACTCGGAGCTGGTTGACGAGTACAGGGAGAAGTTCGGTGATCCCTACGTTGCCGCGAGGCATGGCTGGCTGGACGATGTGATCGAGCCGCCTCAGACGAGGATGGCCCTGGTCAAAGCACTGCGGCCCCTTCTCTCCAAGAGGGAGTTGGTCCATCCCAAGAAGCACGGAAACATCCCCCTGTGAAAAAAACCACAACCCCCAGTAATATAGGATGGTTTTCCCGATGTTTGCATGGAAGACAATGCTATGTACAAAATGCCGACAATTGACCTCTCAGCGAAATCCCTACTGATTCTATCTCAGTTGGGAGTTTTTGCTGTTTTTGCCTACTGGGCAGTAGAGGATGGATCAGGTGACAATATGGACTACGTCTTTTTGACGATGATGGCGGGTGCTGGTTTGGCGCTCTTCCTCTCAGTCCCGAACGCGAGGATGGGGGTATCCTTGGGGATTCCAGCGTTGATGGTTGTAATTGGCCTGGCTGTGGGCGAGAATGAGATGATGTTCTGGGCAGTTTTCATGTTAATCATGATTGGTCCAATTGCCTACATGCCAGCAATGGCAATCGGCGATCCGACATTGGGTCTAGATGATGAATCCAGATTGCAAAGACTTGGCATTCTTTGGATTGTCTTCGCTCTGTTCATGATGTTCATGATGTCCGGTTTAGGAAGTTTGGCTATGGAGGGCGAACTCACAGAAGGCGAGGAAGAAGGGGAAGAATTTACCATCATACTAGACTCTACCGAGCAGACAATTGCACAGGGTGGGCTGGCAGTGGGTATACTCGGGGTCCTGGTGTTCCTACTTACGGCCGTAATGGGCAGGGAGCTGGGGCCGATGCGGCCCTGGCACGGTGGTGCAATGGCAGCGGTTGCTTTGTTAATCTCCCAATATCTCTGGATGATAGGAGAAGGAGCCCCTGACTATCCAGCGAGTGATTTACTCATGATTATCTGTTTCGTTGGTATTCTTACGCTGACTCCTTGCATCGCATATGATGAGAACCGCGGTTCTTTGGACTCCGAAGAATAGTATCAGATTACCGAAAGGACCTCGCTTAGGCTGGGCATTTCTTCTGCCCTTGACGGGGCGAAGAGGAGTTTCCAAGCCTCGAGGTGCTGGGCAGCTACCATCACCACAGCGAAATCGTCAGTAGACGCCCCCCTCCCATAGGATATCGAAACCTGTTTATCAGAATCCATCTCTATAGATCCGCCCCCGGCTGGTTCCGCATCGAGATCGACTGCTAGATCGGAATCCCCGTTGATCACTATGCTGCCATCCCATGGGCCACTAATCAGCTCCCTGCGGCCCACTTCTGGGATTATCGAACCGCCATGCGACGACCAAGCGGCCGCGATTGAGCGTGCTGCTGAGCCACCGCCCCTCATTCTGAGCACCGACCCATTTGGGTCAATCCCGATATGCCTGCAGGCTGAGACGAAACCTAGGCCATCTGTGCTAGTCCCCGACCACTTCCCCTCGGACCTCATCAGTTGGTTAATCGCATTGACTCCCGGGGGCCCCGAGACACCGAGTCTGGCTTGTGGGGAGTGCTTCAGTGGAGCAGTGCACGATAGCCACAGTTCCCCTTCCAGTGAGGACGCCTGTGACTCGAACTCCTCGATGCTGGTCGCCTCGATGAAGACCTGCTCAGAATGATCCATCCCCAGGTAGGAACCAACAATCGAGAAGAGCCTGGGAGTTAGCGAATGGGAGATTGGGCTACCTGCAATGCCCCAGAATGCCGGGCCACTCATGGGCCTCGCTACGGGTGGTTACCGATGAAGGTTTCAAGAGCGCCCCTTCACCGAGAGTGCCGGAGGGTGGAGCAATGCGTCGCGTCAAGAGGCTGGACGAGGGTCTGAGGCTGAGGATTGAGGGTGATGACGACCTGTGGGTTCTATCCCAGGTATGCGGCACGGGTTGCCTAGTGGGGATGCTGTCTCACAGAAGAGACTCAACGACCGGGACCAAGGAGGACGGTAGGGCAAAGAGCGCTGAGAGGAAGCCCATGTGGATTGTCCTGGAATCCTCTGAGACAGCTTTCCAACCATTCACCGACAACCTCAGGGTGCATGGGATAATCAAGGAGGCGAAGATCGACATCGGAAGCCACCACACCCATGTCATTTCCTCGGGAGTCGAGATAGAGCTAACGAGGGAGGGGGGCTTGTCGAAAGCCGACTATGCTCTGATCAAGGAGGCGATCTCATCTGGGACCAGGGCGAGTTCCGGGCTGATTGTTGTCGAGAATGACGAGGTTCTGATCTTCGAAGTTGCCAATCATGGTATTCGTGACGTATCGCAGTTCAACTTGCGAGGCGGTGGGAAGAGGGTAGGGGACTCATCGGCAGTTAGCAAGGAGTTCTTCGAGAAGGTTGCAAAGGAGACCAAGATGGTCTTCCCGGATGAGATGCCCCTGATTATCTGCGGACCGGGAATGACGAGAGAGGGCTTCGAAAAACTGTTGAGGGGATTGGGGGCTGAAAACAAGATCGTCAATGTCCCGACCTCGATAGGCGGGAGGGCTGCAGCAAACGAAGTGCTAGCGGATGGTTTGGCCGACTCTCTACTAGGAGAGCATGCTATCGTTGAGCAGGTTCGAGCAATAGAGGAGGGCCTGAAGAGAATCTCGATGGATGGTGCGGTCACCTATGGCATGGGGATGGTGTCGAATGCCGCATCACAGGGGGCGGTTGAGACTCTGGTCATTGAGGCGGGGCTTCTTCGGACTGAAGAAGGCCCTTCGGATTGGGGGTCGATCGCGGAAGCGGTTGAGACCTCGAGCGGAAAGGTGATTCAGGCTTCGACAGAGCACGACGCAGGGAAGCAACTCGAAGGCATGGGTGGTGCAATCGCCCTACTGAGATGGAAGTTGGAATAGGCAACCCTCTTCACCAGCATGCGGAGGGGACTGCATGGACATGGCTCCAGTGGGAATGGTTGGTCTTGGACGCCAAGACAGGAGCGACGGCGCATCTGCCGTGGTGGAGAGCTCTCTAGAAATCGGGGCTGATGCCCAATTCATAATTGGTCGAAGCGAGATAAGTGAGTTCGACCAGGGCCTCATAGACTGGAGGGGGATGCTAGAGTCGAAGCACTGGCTCGTGCTATCTTCTTCCTGCTCCCTAGACGGAGGGTCGATGAAGTGGGCCTGGGGTTCGTCCATGACATTCGCTGAGCTAGAGGGTTGCAAGACTGCCATGGTCGTCGATGTGCCTGATGAATCTGAACGCCTGGAAGAGGCGTGGGGGTCTGTTATTGAACGAATCAGGCAGATTCACCTGCTTTTCATCGGACCGAAGGCGATGAGGGGCATAGCAGAATTGGAGGGCATCGAAGAAGGCCTGCTGCTTGGGGAAATCAGAAGCAGGGGCCTTGTCCCGATAGTGTGCTCTTTCGACCCAGAGAAGAGGGTCGCGAGTGTTTCTCACTCTCTGGGTCAGGAGATCGTTGAAGTAGACAGGGAATTGAGTTTGGAGGGATGGCTCGCAGGGTTCCTCTGCGCGCTCCCCCAAACGGGCTCGGGGACGTCTGGAATCGTATCTGCGGCGCGGTCCTCGCTGGACTAATCCGGCTTCCCGCGAAGTCATCACCTGAAACTCCTTTTGAAGGGGCACCCGTTCGGCCGGACCCGCGAGGCCAAAGGGATGCCACTCAAACTAGGGCCAGCAGGAGTTCCCCTCTCTTGCAAGGGCCGCACCATTGTCGAGGGGATGGACGACATCACTGTATTGGGATTGGATGCAATGGAGGTTCAGACAGTCCGAACCATCCAACCCCAGCACTTTGACCAATACTGGCAGGCTGGCATCTTGTCGTGGAAGTCTGACTTCGAGATGAACATGCATGGGCCTTACTACGCAGAGCTACTTGGGAACAAGAGGGAGAGGAACAGGACCCTTTCAAAGATGGAGACGAGCCTGCAGGCTGGCAAGATAATCAACGCTAGACACCTGACATTCCACGTTGGCCCGTATGGAGAGTACGACCCGGGGACGGCGGCGAACGAACAGGTCGCAAACGTCATGTCGGGAATTGTCGAGAGAGTCAGAGAGGTATGGGGTGTCGAAGAGGAGGAGGAGGATTACGCCGCATTCCCTTGGGTCCATGAGTCGGAGCCATCACTGGTTGGGATTGAGACCTCGGGGAGGCAGGAGCTTTGGGGGACCGTCGAGGAGGTTCTGGAAGTCTGCAACCACGTAGAAGGGACTGTTCCAGTTTTGAACATGGGTCACATTCACGCTCGAGGGCACGGCAGGCTTAGGACCAGCGAGGATTATGCGGAGCTGTTCGACCAAGCCAGAGAAACCTACGGTGGTTCCACTTTTTATTGCCACTTCGCAGGAGTCGAGCACAGGATGGGGAACGCACTCCACTACACCCAGATCAAGAAGTCTGACCTGAAGTTCGAGCCCTTCGCAGAGTACCTGGCAGAGGAAGGTGATTGGATGGACATCACGATAATCTCAGATTCCCCGCTACTAGAGCACGATGCAATGTACATGCTTCAGCACTATGACAAGGCGAGGCAGCGCCTGCTGGAGATCAGAGCTCGTGACGAGCGTAGGGCTAAGCTTGCAGCCCAGCAGGGAATCGATCCAGAGGAGTTGAAGAAGAGGGAGGAGGAGGCTGCGGCTGCTAGGAAGAGCCAATTGACAGGAGATGCGGAGGAGCCGCCCAAGAAGGCCCCAGCAAAGAAGGCCCCAGCAAAGAAGGCCCCAGCAAAGAAGGCCGCTACCAAGGGCAAGGGTGGCAAATCCGGAGAAATGATTTCGTTTGACGAGTCTGCGGATGAGGATGATGTGTTCTAGGTTAAGGGACCTCAATCAGCAGTCTAGTTCAATAACCTGTTTTGGGGCCGTGGGTTCATGGCGACAGGAACTGTGAAGTGGTTCAACTATGTGAAAGGATTTGGTTTCATTGGACGAGAAGATGGTGATGACCTCTTCGTCCATACTACCGAAGTAGAAGGAAGGATTGGCGAGGGAGACCTGGTCGAGTTCGAAGTTGGAGAGAGTCCCAAGGGGCCAAATGCAGTCAACGTCAGAAAGATCGGCGACGCAGAAGAAGAGTGAGTCAGAATTCTCTAGGGCCCCAGGGGGCCCTTGGTTATCTTTCCTCACTCCTCCTCAGTGCCCTTAATTTCCCAATTGAGAACTATAGCACCGTTGCTACTGATTCCCAGTACAGGGGACCACTTGTTGAAGTCAACATTGTTGTTTGCAGCAATCATTTCCCTTAGGTTGGAGACCAATGGAGGATCTAATCTAATCCCGAAGGGGACTATGTCCGATGCGAATAGAGGGGAGGGCGGTCGAGCCTCAACTGGCTCTGACTCGGCTTCTTCTTCCTCGGATGAGTCGTCGATGGCCTCCGACGGATCGGATAATTCGGAAGTCACCAGTTCGGAGGAGTCATCTTTGTCCATCAAAGGCGCTTCTGGCTCGTAGTCGGGGACTCCGATCTCAGAGACGAATGGAGTTGCCCCCTCGATGGTACTGCCAATCTCTAGACCTCCGCGCGAAGCATACAGGACCGCTTGCCCGATCAGTGTGAGCGCAGCCAGGAATAGCATTACGACCATAGTAAGATCGCTGAGTTCCATGCCTGTGAATATCAGTCCAGATGGCATGCCGACTAGGCTGATCATCCGCCTCCATCCATGGTCACGGCTGAAGCCTACGACCACATGATGGAGGGAGAGAATCACTATCGAGATTCCGAAGGCAACCTCAAAATCTATCGAATTGGAGTAGATTAGCATTGCGAAGAGGAAAAAGGCAGAGCCAAACAGGCCGAAGTCCTTCTCGATATCGAATGCATCGTTGACAGATTTCTCAGGGATAATAGTCACCATTTCCTCGACGACCTGACCATATGGGTCCTTCCTCGACCAAGAGAGGTACACCATGGCCAGCCCAATAGCAATCGGCCACAGTAACGCATTGTCGGTATGGGTGGAGAAATCCTCATCGAACCACCGCCAAAGCGTCACGGACTGCACGAAGACAGATCCGTGAAGGAGCATCGGGATCCCGTTCCTGAGCCCGTCCCAGGCTGCGAGCAGGGCCGATATGAACGGTATAGCACCGGAGACCCCTCCTGAAAGAAGTAAGAAGGAGTACCCTTGCAAGCACGACGCTGCGCCAATGTAGTCATAGAAGTTGGTGTCTTGTTCGAAGGAATCACGGACGGCATTATTCAGTAGCAACCCATTCCGGACTAGGGCATACTGGACCATTCCGACCAGTCCCCCGACGACCCTTGCATATTCGTCACCAATGGGACCACTACCTAGGTAGTCGAAAAGCTGTGATGATGCCCAGAACCAAGCTAGCGGGGATACCCAGAACCAAAGGACGACGCCATTCTTCCAAGCTGCATATGTGAGGGCGGCCACGATGAGTATTGGTGCGGCTCTTGGATCTGGGAGCAGGAAGGCGACCCCCATGAGAAATGCCAATCCGGGCCCGAACAGTTGCTCGGGGCCATATCGTGATCCTTCCTCGCGTGCCCCCTCCGAGGGCAGGTAGAATGCGACTGCAGCTGGGATGGAGAACATTAGTATCGACGCCCACCTCGGGGTGTCGAAAACCAGCACATCGGTAGTCTCTCCCAAGTACGGCAGTTCTGCCATGATGTTCCAAATGATGTCGTTAGCATCATGGTTTGAGCCGAAGAAGGACGCGTAGATTACAGCGAATACCGGCAGACAGGCCAGCACCGGAGTGGAAACGTGCTTCGCTGCCCTCTGAACGGCAATTGCGAACACGGGAATGGCAAGTAGGCCACCGGAAGTGTCGGTCAGACCAATGATCAGCAGGATCGACAGCGTCAGAGTCCCGAAGTTGCGTGCCTCCTGGGAGAGGTCGAGCAAGGTCTTCAGGCGGAAGTTAACTATCAATGGGGCTGCGATAATCAAGAGATCCCGAGTAGAGCGTGCAAGGATGTCGGCACCCTCATCTGAAATAATCACAGCAGAGACCATGGAGACAATGGAGAGGTATGAGATTCCGATCAGCCTCTCCAAAGGAGTAGTTTGGAAGGCGGCTCCTCCCTCGAATGCCAGAAGGGCGACGGCCAAGGCAGTGCATGCGAGAGTCATCCTGATGGTATCTGTAGACGAGGTTGCGAACACGCTAGAGTCTATGTTGGACATCAGGAAGACGAAGATCAGGAAGAGGATGGCTGCCATCTCTGGCCTCAATGAGAGGCTCTCATTCTCCGTCCTCCAAATATGGCAAATCGCGAACAGCCCAACGGCTGCTACTAGCGGGAGTACTCTAGAAACAACGTCATCTGAAGATAATTCAAAGGACGAAAATAGTGATGAGAAAACAACTGGGGAAACTATCAGGGTCAGGAATGCGATCTCAGTTCCCCAATCAAGTTGGCTTTCCTCACTTTCAGACCTGGTTCTCAGGAATGAGTTCAGCTGATATAGGGTCGCGACTATGATTATTCCAACAAAGAGAAGGTGAGCCTCCTCGATAAGATCCGCATTGAAGGATGCTAACAAGAGGAGGAGGGAAGGCCCCTCGTAGAACCTAAGCCTCCCTCTGGATTGAGCCCAGATGCCCAGAGCCAAGACGGTAGGGAACAGAAGGAGAGACAGTCCATCGATGACGCCTATAGTTAGTCCTCCGACTTCTAGGAAGTTAGCCTCCGTCTCGCCTGCCCCGATGAACGAGGAGACCGTCCATGAGGCAACCATGGCGACATATGTGGCTCTGACTACCCAGTCCCTAGCCTGTGGATGGGTCTCCAGGTAGACAAAGGCAGAGACTCCAACAAACCATGCAACCATGGCTGCCTCGTCGGAGAGCAAGGCCAGTGCAAGGGCCAGGCCAACCGGCATCGCAGGGGTTCTCTGCATCGTGGTCGGAGCGAACCAGCCCACGAGCAGTGCGACCCAGAGCCAGAAGGTCAGCCCGAATGGTTGCTGGGAAAGCGTCTGTCCCGCGATGATGAAATGTGTCCCGTCGGCAGCGATGATCTGGCAGAATAGGATAGCGGCCACTACCGCTCCGGAGCCGTTCTCTACCATTCTCTTGGAGAGGCTTCGATCGGTGGCTGTTATCCCGACCAGTACAACGACAGGAACCAGGAGGCTAGCGTGCTCGGTCTCCCCCCATGAGCTCAGGGACATGAAAATCGGGAGCCCCACTGCAGCGCCCGAGGCGAGGAGATAGAGGATGGCCCTGTCTAGCCTGAGTGAATACAGGATGGCGGAACCGGTAAGAAGAACGACTGAGATGGTGATGAACTCCTCCAACTCGCCTCTGGAGTATTCTAGCCATATCTCGATCCCGCTGAAAACCACGGCCAAGGGGGCTAGCACCACCACAGTCCTTGGGAGGGTCCCGAGTGAGTGCCTCCGGATTGAGAAGGTGCTGATCTCCATCACCAGAAGAATTGCCGCTGTCTGCAGTGCAGCTAGCCAGACTGGCATCCAAACCTCCCCTTCTTGGACTTCTATCCACTCCATCTCTAGTCCCGCGTAGAATACTGCGAATCGGCATAACCACACTGCTGAGAGGGCCCCCATCAGAACCGCTATTGCCCCGCCGTACTCCTCTATCGGGTTCTCCGCCCTATCTTTCCCGTATTGATGCCTGAACCACTCGTGCATTCCTATCACGGAAACTGCTGTGGCTCCGGTAATGATTCCCAGGGTCAGGAACGAGTAGTCGTTGCTGACATTTACGACGGTGACGTAGTATATCGCATAGGCCAGCATTAGCCCGCCTGCGACTAGGGATGCGTATAATCCGATGATCGATGCATCGTAATCTGAACGTAGGACTGTATTTTGTGGGCTCTGACTCATGACCCCTCTTATGTCGAGTGGGCTTTCTACTTAGTGCCGGAACGGAGTTTGTTCCCCACCCCCTGTACTAGGAAGGCTTGAAGTCAGGACGGTGGTGGCGGGGATGCTACGGGACTGTAGCTCAGTTGGGAGAGCGCCGCACTGAAGATGCGGAGGCCGCTGGTTCAAGTCCGGCCAGTCCCACCATCAACTTGCATCCGAGAGGATGTCAGTCTGGAGTTGGTGCAATTTGGAAATTCCTACCTCTGCCGCATCGATCAGGGAATCCAGATCCTTCCTAGAGTAGGTCGCCTCCTCGCCAGTACCTTGGACTTCTACGAATTCACCTGCACTTGTCATCACGACGTTCATGTCCACATCCGCATTGCTATCGAGGATGTAATCCAGGTCTGTCCAAACCTGTCCTTCAACCATGCCCACGCTGATGGCGGCCACATCGTTTGGCATCACGGACATCTCGTGCGAATCCATCTCTTTCTGACTGAGTTTTTCCTTCTCCGCCCCCTTCCTAATCTCCTCCCTGGTCAGTCTCTTCCCCTTAGGGAGGCACTCGCCCGAGGCGATTAAGCGTCTGACTGCGAGCCTGAGAGCGATATTTGCTGCCGTGATCGAGGCGCACCTCGTCCCTCCGTCAGCATTCAGTATGTCACAGTCGACGGTGAGGGCCACTGGGCCTAGTTGCTCTAGGTCGACAGCCCCTCTCAGAGATCTTGCCACTAGCCTCTCAATCTCCATCGTCCTACCCTTGGCCCCGCTTCTTTCCCTGCGGAATCTAGTGTCTGTTGAGCCTGGCAGTAGAGAGTACTCGGCATGAACCCAGCCCCTGTCAGAATCCCTTGGGAACCATCTTGGTAGTGATGGCGCCTTGGTTACGCACACTAGCACCTGCGTGTTTCCCTGGTTGTACAGGATAGATGCCAGAGCATTGGGGGTGAAGTCTATCTTGACCTCGATTTCTCGGATCTCATCATTTGCTCTGTCGGTACTGCCGACGCCCGTCTTCATCTTCGCCATAGCCTTCCGAAACCAGTTCCTCGGATGAATCATTCGCGTCGCGCGTGTGGAGGTCTGAATGAGTCCACCACCTCAGAATCTGTTGTAATGTAGGGGCCCCCGATCAGATCGACGCAGTAAGGGACGGCCGCAAAGACCGAGTCAAGAATCTCCCTTATTGATCTTGGAGAGCCGGGGAGGTTGATCACCAATGAGGAGCCTCTGACTCCAGCCGTCTGTCTTGAGAGCATCGCAGTGGGAACGTAATTCATCGAAATGGAGCGCATCCGCTCACCAAAGCCGGGAAGCATCCTATCGCAGACTGCCTCGGTCGCCTCGGGCGTTACGTCCCTTGGAGATGGGCCGGTCCCCCCCGTGGTAACGACGACGGAGCATCCCTGGTTGTCGATTAGATCGACGATAGCCTCCTCTATGTCCTCCTTCTCATCTGCTACAAGTCTCCTAATGACTTTCCACTGTGATGTCACAGCATCTTGGAGGAATGACTCGATGGCCGGTCCACTTAGGTCCTCGTACTCTCCCGAACTAGCTCTGTCAGAGGCAGTCAGAACTCCGAAATGGCACAGTTCGGAAACGCCCATTGGCAGTCCGTAGAGGCAACCAGAGAAAACGCCGTCGGTACACTTGGAATTCAATGGGCACGTTCAAAGACCGCCGATTCGAACAGGCATCTCCGGAGGTAATGAGGTGCCGAGTCTTCCCCAACACGCACTGACAATCGTTTCCCAAGTAACGTCGTGTCTGGTGTATCTATGGCCAAATGGATCGTTGGTTGAAATAGTCTCGTCACCCAATCTCTGATACGGGTGATAGACATGAGTGACCAGACGAAGTATGCAAACCAGATAGCAATAGTGAAGCAAGAGTGCCCCAATGCCAAAGAAGAGGAGATTGGGAAGGAGTTTGCTAGGTATGAGGGGGACTTCCTGATCCCTCCCGAGGATGCATTGAGGTCCGTAATAAGGAAGTTCCAGGTTTCCACTGGTGCTGAGGTTTCAACCAATACCTCCCCACCAGTCCGTGAAGAGAAAAAGGTGGACAGGTTCTCAGAGTTGGATGCCGACGACAGAAATGTTGCAATCGAAGTGGCAGTTGTTTCCTATACGCCAAGAACCCAGATGGTTAGGGGCGAGGAGAAGCAGATTGCCTTTGGGTGGATAGAAGACAACCCCCATGAGGCTAGCTCCGAGAGGGTTCGATGGGATTACAAAGACTGGGGGAACAAAGGCGAGTCCATGATTCCTGGTTCAGTCGTAAGGCTAGAGGGTGCCTCCGTAAACGAATGGAACGGGAAGCGGTCCCTGAACATCAACAGAACGACTAGGGTGACAGTTGTGAAGGAGGGGAGTGGTGCGGCACCACCAACAAGCAACGAGCCATGGAGTATCGCAAGGGCCTCTGAGATTGAGGGGTTCGTAAACGTGGTCGGGAGAGTCATGTCAACAAAGTCCGATGTAATTGTTAGAAAGGACGGGAGTGGGGAGATCCCCATAGTTCGTGGGAGGATATCCGATTCATCGGGCAGCATAGGCTTCCTCTCATGGAAGGATTTCGAGCATGAAGAAGGATCGCTAGTGAAGATCGTTGGAGCGTCCGTAAGGAAGTTCCGAGAGACGCCGGAGATTCAAATCAATGATGGTACTGTAATCGAGGCATATCACGATACATCCTTCCCAGAGGTTAGCGAGTTAGCGAAGTCGGAGAAAGTGAGCATCGCTGACCTGAGAAATGGAATGAGGGACGTGTCTATCATATTGCAGGTTGAGAGTTGGGAAAAAAGAACATTCGAAAGCCAGAATGGTGAATCCAAGACGGTTAGGAGCGGGGACGTGATGGACCCCAGTGGAAGATGTAGACTCACGGCATGGTGCGAATTCGATCCCAGTCCCGGGGAAACCATAATGATCGAAGGGGGAAGGGTTCAGTTCTGGCAGGGCTCTCCTGACCTAGTCATAGATGACATGAATCAGGTGAAGGTTCTATCCGAATCACCATGGGATACAATAGATCCACAGAATCATTGGGTAGAGGTTGGCCTGACTAGTCTTACACGAGGGGGATCCCGAAGGGGAATTTCAACTTCAGGAAGTATCGTGATGATAAGACCAGACTCGGGGATGATTGAGAGATGTCCCGAATGTAGAAGGGTGCTAAGAGATGGTTCTTGCTCAGAACACGGGTCTAAGATTGGAGAAGAAGATCTGAGGCTACGCTTTGTACTAGATGACGGGATTTCTAATGCTAGTCTAATCCTCGGTAGAGAAACTGCCGAGGCTTTCCTGGGCATGGAGATGGATGATGTCAAGAATGAGATATCCAATATTGGAAGAGAGGTTTTTGTTTCAAACCTGAAAAATCGTGTTCTAGCTAGAAAGATGGGGGTGCACGGGAGGTGCTTAGTTGACGGTCAAGGTGCGATGTTGATGGCAGAAAGAGTAGAAATTCTAGTTCCGGAGCCGAAAGAAGAAGCCGAAGAAGTCATGAAAAGATGGGAGGTGGAAATTTGATGTCAACATCTGGAGTAAGAGTAGGCAGGCAGAGTGCAATTCGGATTTTTGCGCAGGAGTACTCAGAGTCCTCCTTAGTAGAGAGGGGCATAGGCGAGTTTGCACCGAGTTTTGTCATCACCAAGCTAGGTGCGAGGGTGAATCGTTGTCTGGTCTGCGGGGGTCTAGAAAGAATGGAGAGGAGGGATGGTGATTCAGGACCTTACTATGCCGGACAACTCAGAGATCCTTCGGGAACTCATTACTTCAATGTGGCTCCATTCCAACCAGAGCTTCATCCTGATGCAGAGGAGCTTCTAGCAAGATTTGAAACGGGAGACTCAATTCTTGTTTCTATGATAGGAAGACAACAAACTAGGGAATCTGAGGATGGTGGTATTTTCACCTCAATTAGAGCTGAGAACTTCACCGAAATAGATCTCGAGACATACAAATCATGGATGGTGGAGGCTGCTGATGCTACTCTCAGGAGGCTGAGTGCATATGATTCGTCACAAGGGGCTGAATTAACCGAAGAAGGATTGAGAAACTCTGGGGTTCCGATTGATCTTGTTTCGGGTTTGGTTAAATCTCGAGAACATTACTCTGAATTTGATACAGAGGCTTACAGGGTTTGGGTTCTCAAGGCTTTCTCAAGGGCCCTCGGAAGAGCGGAAGAAACTAAGGAAATTGTCTCTAACAATGATTTCCAGCCTACTAGTGAGCCTACTGTTCAGTCAAACGAGAATGCTGATCCAAGAGACGTCATATTGGGAATAATGAGTTCTAATGGGGGGGAATTAGTCGGATACGATGACCTTGTTGCGGCTTGCATCTCGGCTGGCTCCTCTGGAGAAGCGGCAGAGGATGCCATAGAGCACCTCAGGGACGTTACGATGGAAATCTCAGAGCCAAGATTCGGTTTCTTCTCCAGTTCTTCGTGATTCGCCTCTATTCGCCGTTTGAATCTAGCGAAGATAGTTTAGACCTGATTCTATCAATTGCTGCTCCCGTATCCTCCACTAATGGGTTGTTTTCCCCGCCTGATGCCATTTCTGCACCCTTTACTTCGGCGATGTTGGTCGCGACCATGAGGACCCGATGCTTGACGAATTGCTCGTGAATTGGCCAACCCCTCCTGTCGGCTAGTCGCAGTAGGAGGTCCCTCTCAGAATCTCCCCATGAACCTCCGTGACCCCTTAGGATGGTCCCCACCATCCTCTCCAAATCACCCACTCTGGCATGAATTGTCAGAATATCCCCCTGTACGTGACTGGGTTGATTGTCCAGCCCCATCAATAATGAGTCACTGGCATCCTCCAGCAAGGCTTCGGCGGGAACTGCATGGAATTCATCTATGGCAATCTCCGGAGTTGTCTCCCCTTCCACCTTGACTTCTGGTTCTGATTCCTGGAAAGGAGAGGTTTGGAGTCCATTCCTTCTCAGGCTCCTCTTGATCCTCCCCCATCCATTCATCTGACTTGTCAGCACTCCTGCAACCCTTCCCATCAGAACGGTTCGATTCCCAGTAAGATCCAGCTCTAGTTTCTTACACATCTCATGCAAGTCGTCCCTATTCATCTCGGCCAGATTCTCGATTGTCATCCTTCGTGAGTCGTAACTCAGATGCAACCAAAGCCGCTGTCTCCTCTCCTTGTGAGATCCCGAAGACTTGATTCCGAAGACCTTCAGAACATCCCTCATTTCCTTGTGGGACATTGACTGGATTCCTTCCCAAGACAAATCTAGTTCTGCGAGGACCTGTTGCCTAATCAATCGGGCTCGGAGAACCTCGACTGAACCGGACTTAGATATCCCCGAACTCTCCGCCCTCTGTCTCAGATTCTGAAGGCGCCCCGTATAGAGGGAGTTCAGTAAATTAGAGTCCACCCTCATGATAACAATAACTCCTCGAGAGGGTTCCTTAGTTATCGGTTGCCCCAATCTTTGCGAGTAAATGGTGATTTGAGGGGCGTACTATCGTTACGGTTGCTATTCTGGGATAAACGGCGAGGCATCTTCGTCGGTGGGGTGATCACGAGGGACATCCCTTGTGGACTCGTTAACGAGATTTCCCCAGTCCATCAGAAGAGCAATGACAGCCCGCTGATACTCGCTCATTGCCACTAGCCTCTCCAATGATAGAGTCCTCCTCCCATCTTTGGACAGTGTTTCCATCCGTATCTCAACCCTGACCTCATCGTGGAAAATCTCCCCATCAGGGTCGTGACAGGATTGCTCCAACACCAAGTCGCGATTCGCCTCTGCCTGTCTGAGGATAGCGCCGACATTCCTGTGCCTAACTTCCAATCCCACGACGTCATGCATCGAGGTTTCCAAATCCGCCATTATCCTGCTCTGGACCCAAAGAACGGTATTGCCCTCCGGTTCGGTTAGTTTTGCTGCTAATCGAATTGGGAATCCTATTCTAGAAACTATAGCGATCAGGTCAGAATATGGAGGTGGGACAAAGTGGGGTGCACCTCGCTCATTCGGCTGGGACATCAGAGTGTGCCTCCTCTCAGTCTGGTTTGTCTCGTCGTACTCTGACCTTGAAATCACGAATCCGTCGATTTCTCCCTTCTCCAGCAGTACGGCCAGCACCTTAGGTAGGCCTATGGAATCCTCGGGTGGCACAAATCCCGAAACCAAACCTCCCAGTTCCTCAGATGAGACTGCTTGCAAGTCTGGCCTCGCCCTGAGAAGTTGTCTGCGGATCAAAACTGAATCTGAGACTATTATTGCGGACTTGGGCTGGTATATCAAACGGTCTGGGGATACTAGAACCTGACTTGCGCGTCTGGGAGTTCTGGCTCCTACTACCTGACAGCCACTATCGGAGATCACTCCCTCTCTGCCGAAAATCTCTGTCGCCGGGATTGCCAACAGATCGAGATCCCCCTCTGAAAGTGATTTTATTCCAGAATCTAAACCCTTGACGGAAATGACTGAATGCTCTATATCCCCTAGGTCGTTGGATTCGAAGTGAGTGGATATCTGTGAAGACACTTTGCAAGAAGGAGAATCCAGAGTTCCAACAACTATCCGGTTTTCCATCGCATCCGCCTCAAGGGGGGGGCACGCCATGTACCCAATCTGAGCGGCGTGCGCACCCGTTGATATATGCGACCCCTAGGCTGAAGACATCATGGAAGCGGAGAAACTGGAGTCAATGACTCTAGATTCCATCAAGAACTTAATCGAGGATTCCATAGAAGAGTTGGTCCTAGAAAAAATGAGTTCGCATCTCGATAAACCGGTGATGTCCATAGCCAGTGAAGTGCTTCTGGGAGGAGGGAAAAGGTATCGCCCCATACTGGCCATACTTTCTTACAAAGTTGCAGGAGGGAATAACTACAGAGAGGCATTAGACCTAGCCCTATCCTCAGAGTTAGTTCACACAGCGACTCTAGTCCATGACGATGTGTACGATCAATCAAAAATGCGGCGTGGTAAACCGACAATACACTCGACTTATGGGACCTCTCATGCGATAATCTCTGGGGATTACCTTTTCGCATTGGGTTTCGAACTCGCGGCCAAGTACGACGAAAGAGTAGTCGGAAAGGTGAGAGACTCGTGCGCGGGGATAGCGTCTGGAGAGATCCTGCAGTTCGAGCACATACATGACCTGAATACCAGTCCAGAGGACTACTACAAAATTATCGATGGAAAGACTGCTGGGCCCTTCGCCTCAGGATGCTCGAGCGCCGCAATGGTAGCAGGTTCAAGAGAGGAGATATCCGATGCATTGTGGGGCTACGGAATAGAGCTGGGGAGAGCCTTCCAACTTGTGGATGACATACTGGACTTGCTAGGGGACGAACTCATGGGAAAGCCGCGCGGAACGGATGTCCACGAGGGGAAAATGACGTTGCCCATCATCTACGCACTAACAATGCTACATGGGGCCGATAGGGATCAACTAAGAGACGTCCTGACCAACTTCGGAGACGACAGGCTGCATGAGTTGGTCGAACTCCTGGAGCAGGCTGGTTCATTCGAATATGCTAAATTACTTGTTTCTAACCATGTGGAGAGGGCTTTGGACCATATCAAAGAGCTCCCCGACTCTGAGGAGAAGGAAATGCTAACGGAGATTGCTTTGATCTCGGAGTCAAGGACCAACTAACTGAGGTGCTCCCCTGGACGAGGAGAAGTATTGGGATGCGATAATCATCGGTGGCGGGCCAGCAGGTAGCACCGTTGCAAGGTATGCAGCGGAAGGTGGTTTGAGTGTCTTGGTTATTGATGGAAGGGACCCAATAGGTTCTCCGCTGCAATGCGGAGAGTTGGTCCCTACAAATGAGGAGATGAAGAGGCTTTGCCCTCGAGTCCCAGAAATGGACGACCTGTTCAGAACTCCTGAGAATGCCGTCTCTAGGATCTGCGAGAAAATGAGGATTGTCAAACCAAATGGCAAGGGTTTGGACTTCGATTTCGAAGGGATGGTGCTGGACAGGGTCGCACACGATGAGGCATTGGTCGAGCTAGCACGTTCAAAGGGTGCAGATTATCTCTTAGGGAAGCGCGTCAAGCGTGTCGAGGGGGATTCAGTAGTCCTATCCAATGGGGCAACTATGAGGGGCAGGGTTATTGTCGGAGCCGGAGGGCACAATGACCCGATTCGAAAGCGATATTGGGACGAGGGTTCCCTTAACATCCCTGTAAAATTCGCACTCAAGAATGGGAGTCATTCCAACGCGTTAGAGTTGCACTTCGGATCCGTGGCCCCGGGTGGGTACGCCTGGGTCTTCCCTAAGGACTCAGGGTCGAATATTGGATTGGGGATACAAAGAGGTATGTCTGGAGGCAGGAGCTTAGAGGAATATGCGAATGATTTCATCGAACGATTCGAAGGAGAGGAGGAATTTCGAGGGGCTGGATATCTTCCGATGTCAGGGGCCGTTCGTACTTTTGTGAAGGGCAATTACCTGTTGGTCGGGGACTCAGCAGGAATGGTGCTGCCATCAAACGGGGCAGGTATCACCATCGCGATGATTGGAGGGAGGATTGCAGGTGAGGTGATTTCCGAGCATCTCAATAACGGCACGGACCTGAAAGAATATGAGAAGAGATGGGGATCCCAGATGGGGAATGTGATGCGAAACTCGAAGAGGGCTTTCGCCATTGGGAGCATTATGTTCAGATTACCCGATTGGGTCCTGAATATTGCATTCAACCGTCTGACTAAGGGGATGATTTGGAGGGCTGTGACCTGTCGGAGAGTCTTCTGGCTATTCTAAGGCGCGCGAGCGGACCAGATAGTTGCCATTCCTGGGAATATTACTCGAGCCTTGACATCTACGAATCCGACCTCCTTCAACATAGAAACATAATCCCTGGTTGTTCCGAATTCGGAGTACGTCTTTGTAAGCCACTTCCATGGATGGTCTCTCTGGCCGCATACTAACCTGGCATAAGCCCCTACCCAGACCCTCATCCACAAAATCCCCAGGAAACCATGAACTCGATTCATCTTGGCGGGATCTACAATAATTATGGGAGAGCCCGGCCTTAGTACTCTTAGGGATTCAGAGAGTCCGGCTTTCTTGTCATACCAATCCCTGAATGAGAACAACGAACATAGCGCGTCAAAGGAGTCGTCATCGAAAGGAAGTTCTTCTGCAGTACCCTCGATAAAAATTGCCGGATCATCGCCCCTCTGCTGGCGTGAAGAGTTCACTCTTTCCTCGGCTGCAGCGAGCATCTCGGGAATTGGGTCTAGGCAAACCATCTCCCTGCCAACCACATCCTCTGCGAAGCTTCCGGGACCACATCCAACCTCCAGAATTTTCCCGTCCGGGAGCATCCCCCTGACCATTCGACGCCATCTTGAAACCTGTCCCAAGGTAGCGAAGCGATTGATTCTATCATAGACGGGGATTGTAGCCAATAGGTTTCTCTGGAGTTC
This sequence comes from Marine Group II euryarchaeote MED-G35, assembly GCA_002457155.1. GTDB lineage: Archaea > Thermoplasmatota > Poseidoniia > Poseidoniales > Thalassarchaeaceae > UBA36. Next base: position 32,362 of record NTJS01000003.1, on the reverse strand, counting down.
TTCCCAATCATCGACACCCATTCCCTGCGCGTCCATGTTAGTTGTCCCGGAGAGGGCCGTATTTGGAAGGTTCCCGAGAGGGTGCAGAGACGGCGTCAAACGAGTGGGATGCGCGAGGTTATCATCATAAACTCCTCAACGGTCGCCGAATGCACCATAGGTGCATAGAATGGGTCGAAAAGAGGTTCTACGAGCAATAAGACAGGCCGAGAGTGAGGCGAAGCAAACTATGGCTGACGCAGAGTCAAAGGCGGCAGAGATTGTTTCCAAGGCAAGGCTGACAGCTACTGAGATTATCCAAGCAGGAAGGTCGGACTCTGAGACCAATGCCCAGACTAAGATTTCCGAAGCGAGAAGTGCTGCCGAAAGTGAGGCGCAGAAGGTATCCAAAGAAGGAGACACGGCGATCGGTTCAATTCACGACGGTGGGGAAGGAAGCAGAGAGGATGCAGTTAATGCAATTCTAGATGCCTTCAGGTCCTGAAATTCTAGAGGAATTAGATGTCACAAGTAAATACTCAGCAGATGGGCCGGATGGTTGCTGCTGGGAACAAGGAAGATTTGGGGCGGGCTGTAGATATCCTTGCCCGTCTCGAGGCCTTGCACATTATCGATTACGACGGCAGTGAAGATGGGTTCTCGCTTGGTTCTCCGGAAGAGGGTTCGGAGGTGGTAGGGCGCGAACTGGTCAAGGCAAGAGCAGCGGCTTCGGTAGTGGAGGCATCGGGCCCAACGAGACCAGTTCCCTCTGGCCCGGTCAGGGATTCTCTGGGAGGTGACCTGCCCTCCAAGATTGATCAGGTTCTTTTGGATAGTTCGAGAATTGATGACTTGGAAAATGAAATCTCCTCCCTGATGGAAGAAGAGGAAGCCCTCTCACAAATCTCTCCTCTAGGAATTGACCTTGAGCTTCTTGGTGGTTACAAAACGATCACATCATTCGTTGGAACCGTGGAAAACATTGCTGAAGCAAGAGAGGCTGTGGGGTCCGGGTTAATCATCGAGGGGAAAACCGGAAAGTCAGGATTAATAGCTGCGTTCGTCAGAAACCAAGAATCTGGACAAACTTCTTCCAAACTGGAACGAGTTGGATTCGAAACCATTCAGATTCCAGAGGGAGAGGGTTCGGCTACTGATCGACTATCTGAGGTTAGGAAGGCGAAGGGCACCCTAGAGGGAGAGAAGTACGACCTAGAAAAAAGGATAGAAGATTGGAGCAAATCGAATGGGGAGATGCTTCTTTGTGGACTAGAAGTCCTGGAGAGGGATCATGACGTGTTGACCGCTCCAGTTAGAATAGCCGTGTCCGAGCACGCCTTTGTCATCGATGGATGGGTTGCAATGGGCAGATCCGAAGAAGTCCAAAGGGCGCTGAAGGATATATGCCTATTCACAGAAGTAACCCCATTCGAGATGGAAGCAGGCGGAGGGGGTCACGGGCACACGGACCAACACCACAGTCAGAAGATGCCCCCCATTGCATTCCAAGAAAGGAACTCGAGCAGACCAATGGAATTGCTAACCGATGCTGTCGGAAGGCCTGCTTATGGAAGAATTGACCCCACGGTATTCATGTTCATTACCTATCCTATTTTCTTCGGCATTATGCTTGGCGATATGGCATACGGACTCGTGACAATGGGTCTTGGTGCATTCCTAATGAGGAAATCTGGCACAAACGAGATGCTGAAATTGGGCGGTAAATTCCTGATGTACATTGGATTCGGGACCGTCGTCTTCGGTTACCTATACGCAGAGTTTGCTGGATGGGAAATTTTCCCCCATTACGGTTCAAACCCGGCAGTAGCTCTGCAGATGTTCTACCCAGATATCGCCGAGGGGACTTATCACGCATGGAGTGCTTCACTTCCACTAGGAATCGAACTGGCCTTTCCCTTCCACAGAGTGGTCATGGTTGATAGCCAGGGGAATCTAGAACATTTGATCCTACTAACCATCTATTTGGGTGTGATTCACGTATTCCTTGGACTGGTGATTGGATTCAGGGACATTATGCTATTCGGCAATGGTCATGGAGGATTTGGGTTCGTCTGTGCATTCTTTGAGAAAGGCGCATGGATGATTCTACTAGTTGGTGGCTTCATGTTTGCCTATGGCTTCATCGGGCCGGCCGACTGGATGATGGAACCGGGTGCAGCGATTGCGGTTGTCGCAACTGTGATGCTAATGTGGACACTGTACAAGTATCATGGGGTACCGTTTCCAATCAATATCGGACTTGCCCCCATAGAAGCAGTTGGCATGATGCCCACGGTGATATCTTATGTCAGATTGTTTGCGGTTGGTGTTGTGGGTGTCAAAATAGCAGAAACTGGAAATTCCATGCTATTCGATGAAATTTCCTTTGACGAGCCCCTAATGGCAATCGTACTCATACTCGGTTGGTTGGCGGTTCAGTTCTTCGCATGGGGGCTGGGAGTATTCAGTCCGAACATTCACGCTGCAAGATTGCACTTTGTAGAGTGGATGAGGCAGTACTATGACTCAAGCGGGGAGGCTTTCAACCCATTCGGCCTTCGAACGCAATACGTGGAGGTTGACTAAATCAGATTCCAAGCCTAGGCTTGAAAAAATAAGGAGGAAAAAAAAATGAACAACAGAAAAACAATGACTGGAATGAGTACCCTGATGGCCCTATTCTCGTTTGCAATGTTTGCATCCGTGGTTTCGGCAGCAGAGGGAGACGCGGAAACGACGTCCTACAACTGGGACGCAGCAAAGCTTGGCGCTGGAATAGCACTAGGACTGGCAGGAGTCGGTACTGGGCTAAGCCAGGGGCCAATTGGAGCAGCAGCAGTGGGAATGATTGCCGAGGATTCGAGCAAGTTCGTAACTGGACTGATCTTCACCGCTCTACCAGAGACCATCGTACTGTTTGGATTCCTTGCACTATTCCTGCTCTGAGCAGAGTGCGATATCCATACGGAATAGGAGGTTAGAAAATGACACTTGATGCATTGGCGGCAGAGATTGCCAGTCAGGCGGAGGCGGAGGCTAAGACCATCGTCGAGGCCGCTCAAGCAGAGGCTAAAAGAATCGAAGAAGAAGCACGGAACGAGGTCTCAGAAGTCTCCTCCATTTCTTCGGACAAAGCCGAAAGGGAGAGTGCGCAATTGTCTGTAGAGGTAGTTGCCTCTGCCAGGCAAGCGAACCAGAAGAGGGCGCTAATCGCTCGCAGAGAAGAGTTGGATGCAACATGGGAGACTGTGAAAAAAGAAGTCGAATCCCCCAAAATGAAGGGGAGGAAGCAGATACTAGACTCATTGGTCAAAGAGGCTAGCAAATCTAAGTCTGGAATGATTATGAGACCTGTAGCTTCAGACAGAACAGCTCTTTCCAAGAGTAGTTTCACCATGGGTGACGATATCGATGGATTGGGTGGATTCGTTCTAGAATCCAAAGACGGTTCCACGGTGTTGGATTTCAGATTCGACTTCCGATTGGAAGCGGCTTGGAAATCTAGCCTTGGAGAAGTAAACAATATCCTATTCGGGGAACAGTGAGGGAGAGAGATGTCAAGGGCGCTGAACGGTCGTTCGAATCTATACAATGCTGCTGCACGGGCGAAGGCACGCAAGGCTTCGTTGATAGATACGACAAGGATGCGCCAGCTTATCCAACAAGGCACTGACTCGATTGGGGCTAGCATCGGAGAGATGGGATACAGAGCAGAGATGGACATCTATGGATCAAGGATGAGTGGGGCCGATGCCATCGAGGCAGCGTTGTTCCACAATCTGGATAACGATCTGGCAGGAGTTCTGAAGTTCTGTCAGGGTCATTTGAAATCACTAGTCGCTATCTATGTGGAGCGTTTTGACTACGAGAAAGCAAAGACTGTACTCAGAGCGATAAATGGCGGAGCATCTGATGAAATAATTGAATCCCAGATACTACCTTCTGAGAATCCAAGAAACGCCCCTTGGTTGAACATCGTGAGGAATACTGAAGGACTTCAAGAGGCGATTGAGGCTATGTCAGGGACATCCTGGGGGAGGACCCTATCAAAACTTGATGCCGACGCCACTCTTGAGGACATGGAGAATGCATTGGACTTGCAATACTTCTCTGATGCGCTTAAGGCGGTTGGAGGAAGAGATGGCGGGCCAAGACTCCGGAGATACCTGAGGATGGAGATTGACCATAGGAACGTGATCAACGAATTCCGTGCAATTAGAATGGGAATGACGGTTGAAAGGCGTCAATCCATGGTAATCCCAGGAGGAAAGATTGACGTCGGGACTATGAGGCAGGCCTGTCAGGCTGAGAGCGACGAAGAGCTAATCGAAACCCTCCGAAGAAGTAGCTCGTTCAATGACTCTGGTTTTGATGAGGCCATGGCTGAAGCGAAAAGAATGGGCAGTTTGGACCCATATGCAGAACTACTCTCTCACCAGAAGCACACGGTTCTGAAGAGGTTCGCCCACCTGAGCCCAATTTCACCATTCCCAATCATATACTATATCGAAAGGAAGGCCCTGGAAGTTAGGAACCTACGGTTGCTTGTGCGCGGCAAAGCGGTTGGACTTCCGAACGAAGTGCTGGAAGCGCATATGGACTACTGAGGTGAAGATGTGAAAATAGCAATTGTAGGGCCATTGGAATTCACACTAGGATTCCAACTCGCAGGAGTTGAAGAGCTGTATAACCCGTCTGATGACGAAGAGATGGAGAAGATTCTCAGAGGCCTCCTAAATCAGACGGAAGTGGGAGTTGTAGTAATGGACAACTTCGATTTAATGAGACTCCCAGAGAGATTGCGCCTGCAACTCTCTGAGAGCGTGACGCCCACTGTTTTGGGCATTGGGACCGAGGAGGACAATACTCTCCGCGAGTCCATCAAGTCGGCACTTGGTGTCGATCTATGGAAATAAGATTCGAACAATAAAGGAAGTGAAAAAAATGAGTGAAGAAAATGGAGTAATATACCGGATTTCCGGACCAGTTGTGACTGCAATAGGGATAGCACCTCGAATGTACGAGGTGGTAAGAGTCGGGAATGAAGGTTTGATGGGAGAAGTAATCGAACTGCATGGCGACCAATCAGTGATACAGGTGTACGAAGAGACATCTGGGATCAAGCCGGGGGAGCCAGTGGTAAGGACGGGGCAGACGTTGTCAGTGCAACTCGGCCCTGGTCTACTAACACAGATCTATGATGGAATTCAGAGGCCACTGCCAAAGTTGGAGGAGACAATGGGGGTCTTCATCACCCGAGGAGTGGATGCGGATGGACTAGATCTCGAGAAGAAGTGGGACTTCAATGCTAACGTAAAGGCTGGAGACGAGGTTTCGGCTGGCCATGTAATCGGAATTGTCCAGGAAACCGAGACTATCGAGCACAGAGTGATGATTCCACCTGGAAAAGGAGGGGTCGTCAAGAAGATTGACTCTGGTTCATTCAACATCACTGAGACGGTGTGTAAGCTTGAGGATGGGACAGAGATTGCAATGATGCAGGAATGGCCAGTAAGGCATCCAAGACCATTCATCCAGAAGTATGCCCCTGACGTTCCGCTGATGACGGGGCAGAGGATTCTCGACTTCCTCTTCCCACTTGCTAAGGGAGGGACTGCTGGAATACCAGGTCCTTTTGGTTCAGGAAAGACGGTAACTCAGCAACAACTCGCCAAGTGGTCTGATGCCCAGATAGTGGTCTACATTGGGTGTGGAGAGAGAGGAAACGAGATGACTGAAGTTCTCGACGAGTTCCCCCACCTGATTGATCCAAATACAAACAAGCCCCTGATGAACAGGACTGTCATGATAGCTAACACATCAAACATGCCTGTGGCTGCTAGAGAGGCTTCGGTGTACACTGGGGTTACAATTGCGGAATATTTCCGCGACATGGGTTACAATGTAGCCCTGATGGCAGATTCCACTAGCAGATGGGCGGAGGCGATGAGGGAGATTTCTTCTCGGCTTGAGGAGATGCCTGGCGAAGAGGGTTATCCTGCATACCTTTCCAGTAGACTAGCTGAGTTCTACGAGAGAGCTGGAAGGGTTCAGACTCTTGCGGGGGATGATGGATCTGTCTCGGTTATTGGAGCTGTTTCCCCCCCAGGTGGAGACATATCAGAACCAGTCAGCCAGGGGACATTGAGGATTGTCAAGGTTTTCTGGGGTTTAGATGCTGGACTGGCAAGGCAACGACATTTCCCGGCCATCAATTGGTTGAGCTCGTACAGCCTATACCCACAGGCACTAGACCAATGGTACAGGGACAACATAGCATCAGATTTCCCAGAAGTAAGAACAGAAATTAGCACACTGCTGCAAGTTGAAGCAGAGTTGCAAGAGATTGTCCAGTTGGTGGGCTCGGATGCATTGCCAATCGATCAACAGTTGACTCTAGAAGTTGCCAGAATGATTCGAGAGTTCTTCCTGCAGCAGAATGCTTTCCATGATGTGGACACATACAGCGATCTGAAACTACAATATGACATGGCAAGAGCGATTCTGAGCTTCCAAGAGGAGGCAAAGAAGGCAATCGCAGGTGGAGCCCAGTTGGAAGACGTCGTGAACGTCCCAGCGAGGACGGACCTGATGAGAGGGCGCTTCGAGAAGGGTTACAACGACAAGATTGGAGAATTAGTTTCTGAGATGGGGAAGCAGATTTCTTCTAGCATGGAGGCAAACTGAGGTGATACAATGAGTGGAAAGGAATACAGAACGATTACAGACGTGAAGGGACCACTAGTGTTCCTAAATAAGACTGAACCAGTGTCTTTCGGAGAGATTGTCCAACTAAGGCTGAGCGATGGTTCGATGAAGAACGGACAGGTTCTGGATACATCGGACGATCAGGTGATTGTACAAGTCTTCGAGGGAACTGCATCGGTCGACAGGCAGACTGGCGTCAAGTTCCTAGGGGACGTGTTCAAGCTGCCAGTCAGCAAGGATCTAATCGGGAGGATCCTGGATGGGGCAGGTAGGCCGAGAGATGGTGGCCCGGAGATAGTCGCAGACGATATGGCCGACATTATCGGGGCTGCAATCAATCCCTACTCTCGACAGAGTCCTGAGTCTTTCATACAGACCGGAATTTCGGCAATCGATGCCTGCACTTCTTTGGTCAGAGGCCAGAAGCTTCCGATCTTCAGCGCCAGCGGATTGCCGCACAACGACATTGCATTGCAGATTGCAAGGCAAGCCAAACTAGTAGACAGTGATGATGACTTCGTTGTCGTATTCTGTGCAATGGGAATTACGGCTGAAGAGTACAACTTCTTCGTTCACGATCTTGAGAGGACGGGGGCTCTAGAGAATGCGGCCCTGTTCGTCAATCTAGCGGATGACCCTGCGGTGGAGAGGCTGATCACTCCAAGACTGGCCCTAACGGCTGCGGAGTATCTCGCCTTCGAACATGACTACCACGTTCTGGTGATATACACGGACATGACGAACTACTGTGAGTCACTGCGCCAAATTGGAGCGGCTAGAGAAGAGGTTCCTGGAAGGCGTGGATACCCTGGATACATGTATACGGATCTTGCGATGCTGTATGAGAGAGCCGGGCTGGTAAAAGGAAAGAAGGGGTCTATCACTCAGTTCCCAATACTTACAATGCCTGGTGATGACATCACGCATCCAATTCCAGATCTATCTGGTTACATAACTGAGGGTCAGATTGTTATTTCTAGAGAGTTGCATCAGAAGGGCATTTACCCTCCAATCAACGTTCTTCCCTCACTAAGTCGTCTAATGAACGCTGGAATCGGGCCGGGCAAGACCAGAGAGGACCACAAGTCCGTTTCTGACCAGCTTTACGCGGCCTATGCACAAGGCAGGGAGCTCAGAGGACTAGTGGCGATTGTCGGTGAAGACGCTTTGAACGAAAGGGATCTTCAATTACTCAAGTTCTCGGACATTTTCGAAGACCAATTCTTGAGACAGGGTAGGGACGAGGACAGGACAATTCACGAAGGTACTCTGGATCTTGCTTGGAAGCTTCTGGCCAACATCGACACAAAGTACCTGGTAAGGCTAGACCAGAAGTGGATCGACAAGTATCATCCAACTGACAAGAAGGAAGAGTGAGATTTCCGAGGAGATTAGCAAATGGCCCTAGACATCAAGCCGACCAGATCTGAATTGATCAACCTGAAGAGGAGAATCAAGCAGACTTCTAGTGGATACAATCTTTTGAAGATGAAGAGGGATGGTCTTTTCCATGAGTTCCGGACTCTACTTTCTGAGATGATAGCTGCTAGGGAAGAGTTGGTCGGTACCTTCAGAGATGCGCTACAGGCAATCAACCTGGCATCTTCAATAGAAGGTGGGCTATCTGTAAAGAGTGCGGCAATAGCCTCGTCGAAGCATCCTGAGGTCCAGGTGTCACGAAGAAACATCATGGGAGTGGTGGTACCAAAGGTCGAAGGTCAGAATCTGAAACTATCTGCCGAAGATCGAGGGCTTGGCATGGTAGGGGGTTCCCCATACATTGACGAGGCTGCTGACGCTTACTCACTGTTAGTTGAGAAGGTCGTAAAGGCGGCTGAGATGGAGGCGACACTGAAGAGGCTCTTGGAAGAAATAGAGGCCACTAAGAGGAGAGTGAATGCACTCGAGTTCAAGGTTATCCCGGAGATGAAAGAGGCTCAGACCTTCATCCAACTTAGACTTGAGGAGATGGAGCGGGAGGAGACCTTCCGCCTCAAGCGCTTCAAGAACAAGTGAGATGGGCAAGAGCAGGGGTCAAATCTGACACCCCTCGAGGAAGGTCGGGGAGTGAGCATGGTGTCTGAAGAAATCTTGGTCGATTCTGAGACTTGGGGTACTCGTGAACTTCTAGAAGTAATTGCCTCCAGGTTCTTCGATCTTGGTAGTGAAGGTGCTTATCCAAATTCCTGGGAAGTAAAGGGGAAGGACGATCTGGGGGTTGGGGAACAGCTACTGCAACTGAACATGCACTTGGAACCCATGGGATTGGTCGGTTCATTGGAGGACAGTAACCCCCCTATAATGACGATTTCAAGAGTTCCCGAGGGGAGTTCGGTCATGAGGGGGTTTCAGCAAGTCGCTCTATGGGTAGTAATGGCGGCATTCATGACTATGGTGGGAGAACATTGGGTCTCTGAGTACGAGTATGGTGGGGCTGGGGTTAACGAATTCGGGCAGTCATTCTTTTTGTTCACCACTCCGGTGATTCTCTCATTACTCATTGCTAGCTATTGCAGAGTCATTGTGGCAAGGAAGTTTGAAGTCGAAGTCGGGCACATTGCTCCAATTGTATTTCCCATACCCACGTGGTGGCCTTTTGGAATCGTAGGATCGCTGGGGCAGAGGAAACCGGATCTAGTTCCAATGCCAAATAGACAGGCGCTGGGATCAATCGAAGTGGCAGTCCCAATAGTCCTATTCTTGTCAGGAAGTATCCTGACCATTTTGGGGCTAATGATGACGCCTAGTAACCCTCCTGAACTCACGGGGGCACCAACCGTATTCGATACAAACCTGATCACTGGGTATTTGGTCGAATTTTGGATGGGTGGAGAATCAGGGATCAGGCTCCAATGGTTGCATCCAACCGGGATTGCAGGAATCGGGCTGGCCATTGTGGGCTGGGGATTGATGCTTCCGATCCCTGGACTTCCCGGAGATAGGTTGCTGCATGCAATTATTGGACCATCTGAAATGAGGAGGGGGAGTACTCAGACGTCGATTTTCCTAATTGTTCTATTCGTCATGGTGATAGTATTCGCTACTGAACAGTGGACTCCCTGGATTTTCCTTGCATTTGTAGCAGCATGGCAGAGGTTCAACCCTGACAGTTTGCCTCATCCTATTATCCTAGACGAGCATTTTGGACTAGAAGAAAGACACAGAAGCAGATTAGTGGCAATAGCATTCATTGTTCTCCTAGCAGGGATGCCGGGGACCGTCCCATCATACGAGATGGAAGACTATGATTCTGGAGTTTCCACCGAAACTTGGCCAGAAGAGTTGCTTTTTAAGACGGGGGAGGAGTTGGAATTTACCCTATTATTGGAGCCGAGGGGAGTGATGCCAGTATCGGGATGGCTCCAGTTCAGAGTCGAGGGAGCGGAACCGTTTGAATGGGAGTTGAATTACTCGTGTTCAGTGTCTTCCGATATCTGCAGATTCGATAGACTGACTCAGAAAGAAAATCTTGAGTTATCAATTTCTATTACTCCTCCCGAGGGTGTTTTTACGCCGCATTTACTCAAGATTCTTGTCGATGTTTCTGGCTTCGAAGAAGAGCATGCGATTAAATTATCAAGTTTGAGCAATAGAAGTTTTTCTGAGCCTTTCTGGGAACTCAAGGGAGACTCCGGGGCTCCGATAATTTGCAATGTTATGGATACTGGAGGAGGCAGGATTGTAATAGAGAGCCCATATTGGGATTCGATTAATGATAGCAATATTAGTGAAGGGGCTCAGGAAATTTGTCTCCAAGGGCACGAAGGAGCCATACAAAATTCTGATTCTTTCGACAGCCAAGGTAGAGCATTTGGACCAGTATTTTACTTGGTCAGTGGGAACGAGACGATTGGTCCTTGGACGTTGCCGATCAATGGTTCAGAGCGATTGATCCAAGTCAATGGTGGCTCATGGGAAATTCCAAGTGGCTTCGCCGTGGCGGGGGACATCCTGGTCCATTCCGACTACGGCTCACCTTTCTGTCAATCTGGCGATGTCGCGAAGCAAGTTAATACCGGTTCTAACTGGTCAGAAGAGATGGGTAACTACTCCGCCATTCGACTCATGGGAAATCTAAGTGGCGATGGATCCATAGGTGTTGGAACTGGAGGTTGGCTTGCAAAATGCAATTCTGACGGAACTATGGAGGCATTCAGAATAATTGATTCGGTAGATGTCTATGTCCATCCGAGTGGTTTGGATAGGGGAATCAATACAGATGAATTCGTGATCTTCAACAGAGAGAAGGGGGGGATGGACTTGTCTTTGGAGTGGCATGGCGATTCTCCACAAAGTGGAATTTGGGAAGTCACCATGACCGATTGGGTGGATGGCGGCAATAGCACTGTGATTACGGCGAGGGCAGTGGGACTCTCAGAACTTGAAAGGGCTGTTTGGGTGACGGCAGATGACTCTGGAATCACAATTCATCTCTCGGCCAGATGTCCTTCGGAGGGATGTTGAGTGAGAGTAGCAATACTTGGAACTGGAGCCTTGGGGGGGGTCATTGCTGGTTGTCTTGCTGATACTGGAGCAGGATTGGTTTGCGTATCCAGAGGGAGGACGGCGGAAATTCTCGAAGGGGGGCTAACCATCTTCACACCCGAGGGTACCGTTGAAATGATTCCGAGGGACCGCTATGTGCTCATAGACAGTCAAAGGGGTCCACTTAACGAGACTATGTGCAAATCCTGTGATGTTGCCATTATTGCTGGCAAGGCAGATTCGACACCGGAACTTTCCTCCATAGCTGAAGACATTGTGTCGGAGGGGGGGGTGGTTGTTAGCATCCAAAACGGACTAGGAAATTCTGGAATTATTGCTAGCAGAGTTGGCTGGGAGAGAGTGGTCGGCGGTTCAACTACACACTCGGCATGGAGGGACAGCGAGGGTGGGGTGCATTGGACAAGTAGGGGTTCTATGTCCATAGGGAAAATGGATGGGTCGGACCCAAACCCAACCGAGGCTGAGTTTGTTTCTCTATTGGATGAGGCCGGCTTGAATCCAACGTGGTCATCAGATATAAATAAGGAAATATGGAGGAAACTGATGATCAATGTAGCAATCAATCCGATATGCGCAATAGCTGGAATCAGGAACGGAGGCCTGTTAGAAATCCCCGAGCTCTGGATTCAGTCTCTTGAGGCGATGAGGGAGGCGGAGAACGTTGCAAGGGCATCAGGCGTGGATCTGGGTGCAATGAATATCGAGGATTACCTCAGGAAAGTAGTTACTGCCACTTCTGAAAATAGAGTCTCGATGCTCCAGGACCTTATGGCAGGGAGGAAAACCGAGATTGATGTGATTTGTGGAGCAGTAATTTCCAAGGGCGAGGAGCTTGGCATCAAGACTCCAAGAAACGAGGTTCTTCTTGCTCTTGTCAGAGGGATAGAGATGTCCCAGAATCATGACTAGTTAACTCAGCGTTGGCAGGTTGAGCAGTAAAAGGTGGATCTGTTTGACTGAACAATTCTCTTGATGGACCCCTGGCAGCCGTCCTTCATGCAACTCTTTCCTTCCCTGCCATAAACCTGGAAATTATGGACGAAATAACCCATAGCCTCTTCTCCGCCGACTCCTCTAAAGTCCTGCAGAGTTGACCCCCCGGCATCAATAGCTTCGGTGATTACATCATGGGTGGCGGCAGTAATCCTCTCCACTCTGCTTGAGACGCCTGATTTGCCTGCTACGCTGTTTGCTTTTCTCCTAGGGGACACTCCGGCCCTGTGTAGAATCTCACAAACGTAGATATTTCCGAGTCCAGCGATAACTCGCTGATCTAACAATGCAGACTTGATTGGGGTCCTCTTACCCCTTAGGCCGTCTCCTAGTTCCCCTGGAACAAGATGGTTTGGAGTTGGTTCGGGACCGAGATTGGAAAGGAATTTGTGTCTGTCTTGTTCAGATGTTGGGAAGCAATCCATGAAGCCAAATCTTCGATGATCGGAGTAGACTGCCTTGCTTCCGTCGTCTAGGTGAACTATCACCCAATCATGGGGACCATCCCCGCTACCAACAGAGGCTCCGTTGGAGAAACTACCGGGTCTGCTCTCAATACCATCCCCGATTAGCGTCCACCTCCCACTCATCCCAAGATGGCAGAGCCACGTAATGCCGCCTTCAAGGCGAATGAGAAGATACTTTGCCCGACGATCTACTGACTGCACTAAACGGCCCCTAAGAGATGTAACGAAATCTCTCGGGAATGGGAACCTGAGATCACTTCGCCTCAGATCGACTGACGTAATATTCCGTCCAAGGAGGTGCCTCTCCAAGCCAAGGCGTACGGTCTCGACCTCGGGTAACTCTGGCATGTATATTGGTCTAAGAGGTGGACCATTACCTTTCGGAGTGGCTTCGACAGAGTTATTCCAACATGCCCTGACGCATTCAACTAATGGAAGAGAGTGGAGTGCCCGATTGGGTTTCAACTGAAGGAGCGACTGTTCCGCCTGAGACGGTTATTCTAGAGGGGAGCCCGAACGTTACGAGTCAAGCTCCGCAGCAGATCTTCGTGCAGGGGCAGGGGGGACCTGGGATGATAATGCCCACGACAAATGCCGTTCTGGCCCTAGTTCTGGGAATCCTAGGGATAGTTGCGTGCTCAGTTTGCACGGCACTTCCGGCTCTAATACTGGCAAATGGGGCCCTAACTACAACTAGCCAGTACCCGGGTCACCCAGATCAAGGTCTCGCGAAGGCTGCGCAGATTGTTGCCTGGATTGGGATTGGTCTATTTATTCTGATGATGGTGGTCTATGGCGGCCTTTTCACGGCCATGGTCCTGTCCGGTGCATGAAGAACAAGTAAAAACCACATGTTGCTCCTCCAAACCAGTCAAGTCTATTCTTTCTTGAAGAATAAGGTCTGAATTCATTAGAATCTGTTCTGCCTTCTGGAACCTTGAATTATCGTCCCCTACTGATGACCTCTCGCTTGCGGCCTTCAGACTAAGTAGGCCGATTCCGCCAGGGGCGAGGAAAGAAGTTGCCATTCTTACGAATGTCTCAGCTTGATCTGCTATGCTGAGGTCCTGATGGATCCAATTTGCCTTGCCTCTGATGAAGGCAGAAATCTGCTCTGGCTTTCTTGCATCGCCCAATACTGGGACAAGTCCCGGCCTCCTATCTGAGAGTTTGACTAAATCCCGGACCATGCGAGGAGAAATCTCCACTGCCACCAACTGCCCACCGTGGTGGTTGTCTGCACCGCAGACGAAATCGTGAATATGGCTGACAGTCCCACCACTGGATGCACCTAGGTATAGGCATGTCGAACCAGGAGTTGGGAGCAGAGAAGATTGTTCGGCCCTTGTTCTGAGGATTGCAGCGGCGACCTTTGACTTGGTCGGATCCCACCTCCTCCACTCAATTCTGCCATCTCTTTTCCTCCTCTCGCCCCTTACTGAAACTCCCTTCACTGCATTCCTGGTCCAGAGGGTTCTCCCCTGCCTCCTGACCCCCCATACGATTGATTTTGACTTGTTGGCCATCCCTCAACCCCTCTTTGGTGGTTTGGGAAATTTTGCCTTGATTGCCTCGATATCAGTATTTATCTCATCGATCTGGGCTTTCCCCCAAGTCTCCCCGTCGAAGTGATCGACTCTGGTCGCTATGCTTGCCTTGCCGGCAAGATATCTTGCGATCTTTCCCCTAACCCATCTTGGAGATCTGCTCACTTGGGGCATAGAGAAGAGGACTGATCCGTGTTTTGGAGGAGGAGCCCCCCTCCTGTGTGCAGACATTGCAGCATGGGCACCAAGAACCTGGAGAGAGCCAGATGGCATGCGAGCGAGTCTCTCCCTTCCACCGGCAAGAGTGACCAACTTGGCGGCTGATATCGGACCCAGTAGTGCGCTTAGGGATGGAACATGGATAGTAGCGATTTCCCTAATCGAATCCTCCAATTGTTCGAGGATTTTTGATGAAGAGGTGACGGAAAGGGCATGTGAGACCATGGATTCCCACTCAGGATCAGAAGGCAGATGTTTTGGTGGAGTTACCCCTAATTTCTCCGAAGCCTCGACGATGGTTTCTGAAGACGAAATGGCAAGAGGGATTTCACCCCTCTGGGAATCTAGGTCCGCCTCTGTGATGAAGAGGCCGGCCCATTCGATGCAACGAGATTCCGATGTCGTCCAAGATGACCGGGCTTCCAGAGTTGCTGAAACTAGCATGTCAAGCCTTCTGTCCATATCTTTGGAAGAATCGGCGACTCCCATCTTCGCTAGTACCAATGTGGCTCTATGGAAGATTTCTTCCGAGTCGTCCCCCTTTGGCCAGTTTGTTTCTGAAAGAACTCCCAGAGGATCTATTTTGGCTTCTGGGAATCTCTCAGCTAGAGTTATGACCTCGGGAAGTCTTCGACCTTGTTGTATCTTCCACAGTCTTTTTGCTACTCCAGATGGGGACATTTTGCCGTCCCACACAATCTCGTCCACAATATTGCCTTGATCATCGACAACACGTGACAGATGCCAATCGAAGATGATTTTCATGACCCATCCAATCGGCTCGATGGCTTGAACGGTGCGGCAATGTATGGAATGATAGACGAATAGTTGAATAGTCGGAAGTCTCAGGCTAGTTTGGTTCTCGTTAATACGGCAATGGTGGTAGAGTTGTTTTGTCCTGAGTGTGGTGCGCTTTCCTATCCCGATGACAAGGGTTGGATAAAGTGCCCAGATTACAAATGTGGATACGAAGGTCCCCTATCAGGAGAGGATGGAAAGGGGTCCGAATTTACTGATCCTATGACAGGGGAGACCATCGATCTTTCCAAGACCACGGCTACAACTGGCTCAAAGTCTCTGAAGCACCTGACTGAGGTAGTAGAAGAAGACGGGCCTCAAGGAACTCTGAGAGAGGGTGACTACATCTGCCCAAAGTGCAATGGAAGGAATGCTTACGTCCATTTGCAGCAAACTAGATCCTCTGATGAGCCAGAGACCAAGTTCTGCTCCTGTGCGAATCTCGAGTGCAAGCATAAGTGGAGGGAGTACCAGTAGATTATTCTGGTTTCGTGCCAAAAAGCATCAAGAGCCCCCTATGAGTAGATGGTAATCGAGGTGAGTGGATGCTTAGAATTACTGCCAAGCAGCAACTTATGAGGGAGATAGTAGATATCCTATCGGTACTTACCTCTGAGGCTAAATTGGCATGGGGTGAAAAGGGCCTAAGTGTATCAGTAGTTGATGGTTCACACGTAGCGCTCCTCTCAGCAACAATTGCCGATGAGTGCTTCGAAACATACGAAGTCGAACCGGTAGAGATCGGGCTTGACCTCCAAAAAATGAGAGATCTTCTTACACTTGCAGGGCCAAGTGACCTTGTTGAGATGGATTATGACGATGCAGTGGGGGCGATAAACGTCAGAGTTGGAGAGGTTCTAATGATACTCAGAGGGATTGACACTAGTACGATGGATAATCCCAACCAACCAAATCTAGAATTCAAGTCAAAGGCAACCATTGACTCTGAGAAACTTTCCAGGGCTTTGAGGGCCGCAAAGTTTGTTGGTGGGGAAGTAGACCTCAGTATGGACAAGAATGAGTTGGCAGTATCCGTTACAGTTGAGGCGGGTGAAGGGGTAAATGTGAAGTTCGAATCGGGCGAGTTGAGTGAGTTAACCTGTGCATCGCCGACACATTCTACTTATTCCCTCCAGTATCTTGGCGAGTTGACCAAGAAGCTTGCTGGTGGCTTCACGAATGAGGTATCACTCGAGTTTGAAGAGAAGTACCCCCTCAGACTCTCGTGGATGAGCAATGAAGGTGGGGCTAGGTGGACTTACTTCCTAGCGCCGAGAATTGTCAATGACTGACCCGTGAACTCATCAATGGCCCCCTCTCCGGACTTCTCGTGACTAGCAGGGTCTGCGTCATCATCCCCACAGTGGACAACTCCATTGAGCTTGCAGTGGTATTGGATGGACTATCGAACCAAACATTCCGAGAAATAGATGTGGCGGTCGTTGGACCTGACGGAGATCAAGGAAGGAAAGTAACTGAGGATAGGGGATTCAGGTACATCGATGATAAGGGTTCTAGGAACAGAGCAGATGCCTGTAATGTAGCTATTGAAGAGACAGAATCTGAATTAGTCTTCTTCACTGATGATGATGTGATTGTCCCACGAGACTGGGTCGAGAAATTGGAAAGGTGGTTCAAGCGCCCCGAGGTATCCGGAGTAGGCGGGCCAAACTTCGCACCTGTTGATGAATCCAATATCTGGCAGAAATCAATTGATGTTGCTTTCTGCAACAAATTCCTCACTGCTGGAACGAATTATGGCAGAAGGTCGGAAGGAACTCTCGAGGAAGTGGAGCAACTTCCTGGGGTGAACTCAGCATACAGGAGAGAGGTTTTGGAAGAAGTTGGTGGATTTGACCTAGGGGCGATAGGTGCAGAAGATGTGATGCTGGATCACCGAATCAGATTATTGGGGCATCGTCTCTGGTCGGATGGAACTGCAACTATGTGGCATAGAAGACGAGGGGTCGCTAGAGTAAGGAAGCAGATTAGGAACTACGGACTTGTTAGGACCCTAGCAGGTAAGAGATACCCGAGACTTTGGGGATGGAGCCATATCTTGGTTTCTGCATTCCCGGTTCTAGTGTGTTTTTCGCTAGCTACTTGCATCTGGGGTTGTCTAAATGGAGGTCTTGCTTGGCCTTCATTCTGGGATATTTCAACCGAAACGGTCCCATTGGGCGTGGAAAGGGCTTCTGTGCACCAATTGCCCACTCTGGCAGTCTTGTTCAATATCATTGCATGGTCTGGAGCTATTCTAGGGCCATCCCCCAACAAGAGTCCGGTTACGATCTTTCTTTCTTCGATTGTTTCGTTAATACTATTATGGGATTACGGGATTGGAATCAACAAAGCCCGAATAAGCATCGCAACTGGGAGTCCGAATTCACAGATTGATGATAGAGATAGGAGTTAGCGATCGCTTCTCCTATTTCTTCTTGAAGGGGTCATGCGGTCAGACTCAATACGCCAAGTTGGCTGTCTTGGACGCCAAAATAGCATTGTGAACATACTGAAGAACACACCGCCGAGAACTAGATTCAGCCAACCTTCTCTGATGTAACTTGGACTGGCATTGAAAAATGCCCAGACAAATGAAGGCAGAATTCCGATGATGGTGCAAATCAGTATCTCTTCAATAATGACCTTCGTGCTATTTCTCCCATTGGGGATGGACAAGGGATTTTCACTCCAACCAGAGTGGCCCCTAACTACCATTCGAACCCCATCTGCAACTGGTTTTCCAGTATTTCTCTTGGAGAAAACGGTGAGTGTGTTCGCTCTTCCCGACTTCCATATTCGTATCAACGACGGACTATTGACATCATTTACGAAAGGTCTACCATCACAGGGCTTTCCCCAATAGTCTCGTGCTGAATCTGCCAATGATTCCGAAGAGCCGTCAATTCCCGACAATAGACCTCTTGAGTATGCCAACTGCCACTCGGAGTCGGAAACAATCTCCATGTCAGAATTCTGTTCAATACTAACTACTTCTTCGAAATCCAACGGCCTTTCCGAAATTCTAAAGGAATAATCTATTTT
The DNA here is from genome assembly GCA_002457155.1 of Marine Group II euryarchaeote MED-G35. Lineage (GTDB taxonomy): Archaea > Thermoplasmatota > Poseidoniia > Poseidoniales > Thalassarchaeaceae > UBA36. The sequence continues at coordinate 14,100 of NTJS01000003.1, read as the reverse complement.
TACCTCGTGACGTGGCCCGATTCCTCCGAATAGAATTGAACGATCATCGGAACCGACCAGAACAGAACCGGGCTCAACAGAAACCCAGGGAATCTGGGTTTCATCCAAGATCATCCCTCCAATGAACCAAGTTCTCCAGTCTGAATTGACCACTGTGATGCGTAGACGTTGTCATTCGCTAACAGATTGCTGTGCGTTCCACGCTCCACAATTGCCCCGTCGACCATTGCAACAATCTCATCGGCATTCCTAATGGTGGCTAGACGGTGTGCTACTGCTATGGTAATTCTCTTCTTCCCGCCATTTGAACTGCCGAATAGAGACTCCTGAATTCGCTTCTCCGTCTCAGCGTCAAGAGCTGCACTGGCCTCATCCAGGATAAGTAGGTCGGGGTCCTTCAATAGTGCCCTAGCTAGGCTAATTCTAGCCCTCTGACCGCCTGAAAGCATCACCCCCCTATCACCAACCATCGTATCCAAACCATCGGGGAGGCTGGAGACGAACTCAGTTGCGCCAGCTGCTTCTAGAGCACCGAGAATCTGATCATTGGTGGAATCCCTAGCATATGCTACATTCTCCCCGATAGTCCCAAAGAAGAGAAACGGATCTTGTGAAACGAATCCTATTCTCTCCCTAATCGATTCTATTTGGTAGTCGTTAATATCCCTGTCATTAATCTTAACACTCCCTCCTTGGGGTTCGTAGAACCTCTCTATCAGTTTCAATATCGTACTCTTACCTGCTCCAGTGTGACCCATCACACCAAGGAACTCCCCGGAAGAAGCAGTGAGTGTGATTCCGTTCAGAACATTTGTCTCCGATGTAGGATATGCGAATGAGACATTGTCGAATCTGAGAGATTCAATTGACCCTTCCAGAGGTACTGCTCCTTCCTTATCAAAAATAGACGGTTCCAAGTCGATAATGGCGAAAACTCTCTTCGACGAAGCCTCGCCTTTCTGGAGTTGGTTTAGCAGCATTCCAAGAATGAACATAGGCATTGTCATCCTAGTGGAAATTAGGAGGAATGTAACGAATTGCCCGACAGTAATCTCCCCAGATTCCATCACCCAACCGCCTGCCGAAGTCAGCAAGCCGAATGAGATTCCTGCGACAACGTAAATCCCGGGGATGAACCGATTCCGGACGAAAGCAGCTTGAATGGCAGCGTCACGATAATCCCCACTTTGTCTTCCGATTCTATCACTCTCAAACTCCTTAGCGTTATACGCCTGAACAACGGTTACTCCAGTAAGCACGTTTTCCAGGATTGCAACAATCCCACCGGTACTCTCTCGTTGTTTCCTATACTTCCTCTGGACTCTAGTGGAGAACCAAATTACCATTGGAACAATAATTACCAATGGGGCAAACAAGATCAGAGCCAGTTTTGGAGACATCCAGAACATAATGATGAATGCGGTTGAGAATGTTATGGTGATTCGAATCATACTAGTACTCGCGTCTGAAATGATATCCTCAAGTTGGGCCACATCTGCAGAGAGTACAGACATCAGATTACCGGTCTGTCTACTTTCAAAGTACGATGCTTCCATATTCAATAGTGAATTTGTAGCGTCCATTCGAATATCGTGCTGCGCCATATATGCAGTGGATTGCCAAAGCTGATTGCTGAGTCCCTGGAAAAAGGCCAGGAAAGTAAAAGAAACCATGATTAGTAGTCCAAATCCAAGTTCTATGGAGTCTATTGGGCCTAAGTCAGGGATTGACCCCCAATTTACTAGTCTCTCAATTACCGAGTTGGTGAACGTCTTGGATTGATAATAATCTGCGGCCATCCCTATTGCGATGAATGGAATGAGGTCGAAAGCACGGGCCCCGGCGTTTGCCAGAATTCCACCAAGTGCCCTTTTCCAATACCTAGTGACATAAGGTACAACCCTCCAAATCTTTCTACCTACTACTTGGTTGACATCTTCAAGCTCTGACATGTCCTTGCTCAGTGAGGCTCCGATTCCCCTCTCCTCTTGTTCGCTTTCTGACACAGGCTTTCGAAAAGCAAAGGGCGTTTCAATGCTTCAGTCATAAATTTACGATTTGGCAGCAACATAAGAAAGAAAGCGGTGCGCCCGCCGGGATTCGAACCCGGGACAAGAGGTTGGAAACCTCTTGTGATAACCCCTTCACTACAGGCGCTTGTACTCAGCGGGCACATGTTATCTCTAAATTTATTCGGTTACTGAATGACTTGAAAAGCGTGTGCCTACACGGATATTCGTGAATCTAAGACAGATGCTTGGCATTTTTCTAGTGTTATTTTTCCTTCCAATTAACGGACCAATATTGAGGATGTTGATGGAATCCCAGGGTATGTCGCCAATTGGAGAATTACGGTTCCTAGGATTATCAATAATTATGCTTGTAATTGGACTATTGATGATTTTCACACCACCAATAAAGAGATTCAACTCAGAGACCATAGAGTGATTTTGGCCAATCTGAATGGATGTTCTGCATCAAAGATTCAACCTTGGATTCTTCCCACTCAGAGGAAAGAAGGCTGAAGGCCAATTCTTGGGTTCTTTTTGGGACCGTCTTGGGACCCAGAACTGCCCCTGGTCTATTCCTATCATCTAGGAAGTCTGTCTCCATTCCCCAAGGAGCACTGGATCGGCCAGCTGTTTCAGTGAGTGTTGCAATACTTCCCTTACCGACATTGACGGTAGCTGAGAGTCCATGTGTGAATTCTGAGCTGATATTTGGAGGAGCGAAGTGTCGAATTGCACGATCTAATGGTAGACCTGCTGATCTGCATAGTTGACTCAATTCTTGACAGGTGCCCTCGCCATTATCCTCAACGTGAAGTTGGACGGATGTCTTTGCAGACGATGCCATTGACAAAATCTCGAGGAGCATTTCGTTTGCTGCCTCCCAAGTCTCTTCAACCACGGGGTAGTGGGGACGTCCCACTTCTCCCAGGCAATTAGCAGTCCCAGAATCGATGTGTTCCAATGCCAATGAGACTGCTTCCAAATGAAGTTCTGTAGATTTCTTGAGACCTAGGTCTGCAATCTGATTCTCCCAAGAGACGGGATGTGGTCCGAGAACTAAACCTACCTCTAAGTCGAAATTTCTACGAATTTCCTCTGCCATTGAGATTGTTTCTGAGTAGGCTTCCCTGTATCCTTGGGAATCAGTAGGCAAAGACTTGGAGACTGCTGGTTTGTGAACCAGCATTATGGCTGTTCCTCCTGATTTTGAGAAATCAGAAACTGCATCCAGGAATCTATTGGTCCTATCCAAATGCATATGTTGGTCGAAGATGGGGCCAGTCCACTTTCCATCGACCAGCATTTTCTCACGCCAAAGCGCCTTCTTCGGACAATTCGGATATCCAGTGCGAGACTGCCATTTCAGCAACCTTTCGAGATGACTGGCCCATCACAATACCTCTGCCATTGTTAAAAAGTAGTATTGTGCAGTTGTGCCTCTTAGCGACTATCCGAAGGGCATCTAGCCTCAAATCGTGATCTGCATCCTTGAATCTCTCGGCTGCCAAGCTAATCAATACAGCCCTCCCAACTGAGAAGCTGGCAAGCACTTCACCTCTTTCAATCACAAGGCCCCTTTCGGAGATTCCGATTCTTAGTAGAGTCTCCTCGGCAATTAAAGAAGCAGCCTCGGGATTGGAGATACCGTGAATCAACAATGACCCGTCTATGTCTACGACAATTAGGGCCCTGGGTTCCTCGTGTTCAATTACTCCAAATGCTCCGTTGCTCCTAGCTCCTGCGAACTTTACAGCATCGGCTAGATTGATCGGCTCTGAGGGGATGACTCGAAAAGACTGAGTCTCGATTTCGATTTCGACGCCGCTCATCGCTCCATCTCCAGTGTCTCGACGGACTCACAGGCAATTAGGCTATTCTCTAATGAGGGTACAAGAGCCTGTTGAACTGGGACTAGTAGGGTTGGTCCGCCTTCATCCCAATCACCACCACTATCTCTGAGGTTAGATAAGGCCCCCCTAATCCTTGAGGAAAATCTCGAATCTCTCTCAACGATAAGTTCCGTAGTCAAACACATCGACTCTTCAGTCCACCAAGCGGCACATACAGTTGATGCGGCTCCAAGATCTGGGCTTGCTAATTTTGAATGGGAGACCTTTGCTATGGCCTCCTTTCTAACTCTTGACCATCTCCTTGATCTCCCGAGTGTGGCTAGTAGGTTTCGGAATCTGACCTGTTCATCTGCCCATCTTGATTGCCAATCAGCCCATTCTGGATCATCGATTCCAGGTTCGATTGCATAAATTGGCATACCTCCTCTTGAGTTTTCAGCGTGTCTCAGAAGTCTAATCCTCTCCGGATCGGGTATGGATGGGCCCTCTAAATCTAGTTCCGAGAGGTCTCTGACAAGCATTCCCAGGGTAGTTCCCGATGCTAATGCCGACTCCATGTGAATGCCTGGACTGGATTTATCCTGTTCCTCTTCCTCCTTCAAAGAAACCAACTCATCAGCCGAAGACAGGAGTGCTAACCCATCCCAAACTCTCGGCCGCATCTTTACAGGCATCCGAACACATGGAAGGTATGGCCAGAGCAAAACGGAACCACCATTTGGGTCATGAAAGACTGAGGATTCCCACCTAAGTTCAGGCACTCCCATGTTTCTCCGAGGTGGTCGCTCGATTGAAGTAAGCGGTAAACCCCCATTTATTGAGTTCTGAAACTGAAGTATTCAAGGAGTGTGGCTCGCTGAGAACAATTGATGAAGATTGACAAGCCATACTCAGAAGAACCTGTGGTAGTACTGGACGAAGTTTTTCCCGGCCACACAAATGCGCTGAATACCCTGTTCGGTGGCAGGCTAATGGCCATCATGGATACCGCTGCTGGAATGGTTGCTTCGAAGTTCGCTCACAGGGTTTTCGTGACAGTTTCCGTAGATGCTCTAAAGTTCAGGAGGCCAGCTTTCCAAGGAGACATAATTCGGACGACCTCGCGGGTAGTTTGGACGTCTCCGAGAACTGTAGGTGTCCATGTTACTTCCTGTAGGCTTTCTCGTTCGGAATGGGTTGGAGAAGAAATCTGTTCTGGTTTCTTCTTCATGGTTGCGATCGACGAGACTATGAAGCCTGTTAAGATTCCACAATTCGAACCAAAAACAGATGATGAGAAGGAAATGTGGAGTATGGCAAATGAGGCAAGGAACGCCATGCGTTGAGTGAAAACGGCAAAAAGGGAAACGTGCCTAAGTATTGTGATTTCAATAGGCAAACCCCCATGGACTTATACCATGGATAATCCGCTCGGCGTAACGGATGGGATTAGCCGGGCCTAATGGCCCGACTAAGAAGAGGCAAGCCGAGTTGATCGGTGGCCTCTACTTAGTCGGCGCGAGGGGAAAGTTTTGTGCTGTAATTACGGAACGTCAGATCACCATAGAAAGATTCGATGGAAAGGGAGTTAGGCTAGACTTAGCCGCCATTGAAAGAATGAGGCACCTCAAGATTCCTATGCTTCCCTCCGGAACCGTCCTTCTGGGGATAATTTCGATCTACCTCGGAGTAACAACAATTTTCTCACCGATGAATTGGATAGCGATTGGATTGGGTGCATCCATAATTATCTCGAACATAGTTTCTCGTTATTCTATACTGGCCATAGAAACTGGCCCTGGCGACAGACACTTAATCTCAGGAAGCGAGTCGAATCTACTGAAACTTTGTCTTATTGTTGACAGAGTAAGACATGGTAGTGATATGCAAGAGGCCGTACTGGGTCTGGAAAATCTAGATTCGGAGGTTCCGACTTTCCCCGCATTAAGAGATGTCACTGGGCAGTTTGAGAAATCACCAGTTGCTGCATTGCCATTGACCGCCAAGACAAATGGAATAGATTCTGAGGAGAGTAGTGATTCAATTCTCGGATTTGGGGCCGATTCTGATTCGGAAGTATTTGGGAGACAAATACTACCAGAGGTGTCAGAATCTCCATTTGGCGATACTTCGGAAGTGATCTCTACTAATTCCAATCCACTAAATCGGAATGCCTATGAGAGAGCTTGGGGGGTGCAAGAGGCACCAAACTGGTACAAGGAGAAGGAGTCCGAATCGAGAGGCGGGAGTAGAATTGATTCTGCTTTCTCTGATGCAGCAGAGAGTCTAGATATGTTTTCCCCGGGAGGGGTTTTCGACACGGGGACGTCCTCAGAATTATCTAATTCCAATGACATGGGTCTTTTCGATTTTGATTCCGAGACCCTTGGCACGGAACCAACCGAGAGGCCCAATTCTAGTGCTCAGATGATAAAGCGGGCACATCAAGAATTTGGCGCCCCTTCTGAACCATTCCCAAGAGCGTTGCTTCCACCTCCAACTGAGGAAGCGGTTAGGGAAGAGTGCAAAGCGGGAGTAGTGAGGCAAGCAAAGGCCAGACAAGAGTGGCGGACACAGAGTTTGAATGGTCCGGGATCAATGAGAGCTGCTAATTTGGATGACTACCCCGCTTTGAAGGGGTTAGCCTCCACTATGTCGAGTAGCAGCCAGACTGGAGCGAAGTCTAAGGGTGAAATATCGGGTGGTTGGCTATCTCGCCTCCTGAGGCCCGGTGGCAATATTAGAAGTACAGAGACGAAAGACGCAGGACCGATTGATGACATTGAAACTGAGAGATTCCAAACTACTCAACATATGAGGCTGAGGAGCGATCAAGATCACCAAGCCGATATCGCATCTCGTGTTCGTGCAATGCGAAAGGCCAACCACCCTTCAACTGCTAGAGATAAACTCGATTTTATTGTGAAGAAGGTATCTGGAGAAGTAGGAGAGGATGCACTTCTGTCAGATGGATCTAACGATTCATTGAGATTCGGTCAACTAAAACCGACCTCTTCTAGAGAAGATCCAAACCCTCTTCCCGGACTAAGAAGACTAGGATGATCACAGGCCGACTATTCGCCGGAAGCTGTCCATCCTCGCATGATAGAGTCCCCTCTCGAGTCCTTGTAGTTTGTTAGTCCCCAGACCTTGAATTGTAAATGAAGAAGTTACCGTTGCATGGACCATTGCGTCCCTCATTGATTCAATATCATTCAATATTCCCTTCCTCTGAGACATGTTGGCCAATAGTGCTCCTGCAAAGGAGTCTCCGCATCCCGTTGGATCGACCACTTCTGAGATTGGGAAAGATGGTAGGGAAATAATCCCACATGGAAGGTGGGCAAACACTCCAGAAGAGCCCCTCTTGATAACCAGGCCACTAGGTCCTCGACCTGCTGATTCACCCCCATGGAGGCAGGCTCCGGACAATATTGGACCTATGGCTTTCATGAAGAAATCCTCACCGGATATTGCACAGACCTCTTCTTCGTTGAGTATTGCCAAGTCTGCCTTTCTAAGTGCTGTTGAGAGAGACTCAAACTCAGTCTCTATCCACAACATGAAGGTGTCAATCGCTGTAATCTCCGAGCTAGGGCACTGATCGAGAACGAGGACCTGTGATGCTGGATGAGTATTGGCGCAGAAGAGAACATTAGGGGATCTCCACGACTCGGGGATTTGAGGAGAGAAGTCCCCAAGAACATTGACCTCAGTTGAAATTGTCTCCACGTTCTCCATTGTTCCAGAATATCTTCCTGACCACCGAAACGTCTTTCCGGGTAGTTTCTCCACCCCAGAGAGGTCTATTCCGAGGCCTTCTAATTTGGATTGGTGGGAATCTGAGAAGTCATTGCCGATGGGCGCCACTAGGCCGACTCTTCTGATTCCCTCTGGGGTCTCTGGGAGGTGAAATGACGATGAGACGCCGGCGTGTACTGCAGAGCCGCCGAGGATATCCGAACCTGTGGCAATTGGAGTTTCGATGTCATCATAACCAATACTACCTACGATCACCAATTCCAACTAATCACCAGCCAGTAAATCTGCATGGGAATCTAGGTAGTCGGTGTTAATCTTCTTTTCTAAGAAGTCTGATTCCTCTAAAATGGCCCTGTGTAGGGGGATCAGTGTGTCCAACCCCAGAAGTATGGTTTCTTCTAGGGCAGAGTCTAGTCTTGCTATTGCCTGGTTTCTGGTCGGAGCCCAGGAGATTACTTTGGCAAGGAGAGAGTCGAACGCTTCGGGCATTACATAGCCCGAGAATCCATGGGAGTCGACTCTGATCCCTGGCCCCCCTGGCCAGTGGCATTCCCACAATTTTCCTGGAGAAGGCTCGAGAGTTACTGGATTCTCTGCATTTATCCGAGCCTGGATTGCGTGGCCATTCCAGATTACTTCTTCCTGTTTTATTGGCAATTCGGCCCCAGAAGAAACGATTATCCCCAGAGAAACAAGATCGATTCCTGTCAACATCTCAGTTACTGTATGTTCCACTTGAACCCTAGGGTTCACCTCCATGAAGTAGAACTCCCCCTCAGAGTTTCTCAGGAACTCAAATGTCGCAAGGCCTCTGTAACCAATTGCTTCGGCCCCTGCCACGACCTTGGCACCGATGTCCTCTCTTTCTTTCTCGCTTAACCAGGGCCCTTCTTCCAGAATCTTCTGATGCCTCCTCTGAATGGAACAGAATCTTTCACCGAGATGGATTGCTTTGGAACCGTCGCCGACTACCTGGAATTCAATATGCTCTGCGGTGCTGACATATTCCTCAATGAAGACTCTGCTGTCTCCAAAGGCTGACTCAGCACGACCTTGGCATAGCCTCAGTGCAGATTCGAAATCGGATTTTTCATTGACCACCTGCATGCCAATTCCCCCTCCTCCAGAGGCTGCCTTGATCATAAGTGGGAAGCCTATCTCTGAGGCAAGTGCTAGTGCCTCTTTGGAATCAGAAATTGGTTCATTGGTACCCTTTGCCACTGGTATTCCGGCCTTTGACATGGCTTCCCTGGCTGCTATCTTATCCCCCAGAAGCCTAAGCGATTCCGGCGACGGACCAATGAAGGTTATTCCTTCTTCAGCGAGGCGCTGTGCAAAGGTCGCGTTCTCCGAAAGAAAACCATACCCCGGATGAACCGCGTCTGCACCAACCTCTTTCGCAGCAGAGATGATAGCCTCAATATCAAGGTACGACGCTAGTGGATCTTCCCGGGGGATGAAGAACCCCTCATCAGCAAGCCTAACTGGGAGGGACATCCTATCTTCACGACCATGGATGACTACTGATTCGATACCCAGTTCTCTCAATGACCTAACTATTCGAAGAGCTATTTCACCACGGTTCGAGACTAGTACTCGACGGAACACATTACTATGCTAGGTGTACCTTCGTTTGAGTGAATCGGCTTCTCAATATACGTCTCGCAGATATCTCTTCTCAGATTTCATCAGACCACTCTCAACGAAATCCTTAGCCTCTTCAGGGGACATCCCCCCATATTCTGAGCAGATATTAATAAGAGTAGAGTGGACATCTTTGGCCATGTACTGTTTATCGCCACAAACGTAGAAATATGCCCCACCTTCAATCCAATTCCATATTTCTTCGCCATTCTTCTTCATCAAATGCTGAACGTAAACCTTCTCAGATCCTTGGCGTGACCAAGCCAAATCGTGTTTCGAAATTACTCCTCTTTCTTTCCAGATATCCATTTCATCGCGGTAGAGGTATTCGCCTTCCTCTGTCCAGTCTCCGAAGAAGAGCCAGTTCCTACCCGAATCGTTGTTCATCTCTCTCTGCTGAAGGAAAGCTCTGAAGGGAGCAATTCCAGTTCCCGGGCCAACCATTATCACATCCTTGCTACCATCCTCTGGGAGTACAAATGACCGTGTTGGAGACATGTAAACTCCAATCTGTGTTTTGTCGATCTCGCACCTATCGGCCATGAACCCAGTGCAAAGGCCAGTCCTATCCCTTTCATGGTGGTTATATCTGACTATTGCCACGGTCAGATGGACGGTTCCCTTCTCAAAATCGGGGCTACTGGCAATCGAATACAGCCTTGGTTTCAGCCTATCCATCCCTTCCAATAGTTGCTGCGGAGTAAAACCAAAACCAATGAAATCTCTCAATGCGTCGACATAATCCCTAGACCAAATATAATCTTCCATAGCATCATTATTTGAGATTAGTTCCTGCAATAGTATCGCAGAATTATCTCCGACTTCTCCCATTTCCACATATCCCTCTGGCACATCTTGTTCACTACGGGCTTCCCAGTCAACAATCATCATCCCATCGAGAGAGGAGGAGCGCGTCCTTGAGACAATTCTCATCTCCAATTTGGGAGGAGAGTCGACTTTTCTTTCAGCGATGCCCTTTAGCCACTTCTTTGAAACTCGGTGAGTCTCGTATCTATCTGTCAATGCATTCCTTAGTGAGCATTGTCCTAGGTTTGTTTCTACCTCTTCCTCTCCTGTGAATCTACAAATATGCAATATTTCCTCAACTATCTCGGGAGGGCACCTTGGAACTACTCCTAGTGCATCTCCTGCTTTGTACTCCAATCCAGAATCTCCCAGATTGAACACGATATGTCGGGTTTCCTTCTTCGAGGATTCGCCATTTAGGACATAATTCTCTGTAATATTTGTGAAATAAGGGTTCTTAGCGGACCACGCAGATTTAGCCGACTTGCCTGACACCTATATCTCCGATATTTCCGACTTAACTAGGATATATGAACGAATGCGTATGGTAATGACTTCGTAGCGGCAAACGATGGGGTCAAGTCTGAAGACGCATGTCGGAAAGTGTGGCGCGCATAGACTTCCTCGGCACTGGGAATGCTTTCGCCCCCCAAGGAAGAATGCATGCTTTGGCGCTGATTGATAATCGGGTCCTAATTGATACACCTCCGACCGTTGTCACTCAACTAAGAAGAGCAGGGGTATCTCCAGGACAATTACAGCATATCCTTTTCACACATTGGCACGGCGATCATTCCTTCGGATTCCCATTCTTACTCCTAGATAGGAAGTTTCTCTCGGACCCCAAGGGGGAGAGGAAGTTGGAAGTTCATCTTCGTCCGAGAGGGAGGAAGTATCTGTCGACACTCTGTGAGATGGGGTTCCCGGGAAGCCTTGATGATTCTCTTGAAGGTAGGGTAGATTGGAATGAAGAGGAGAGGGCAATTATTGGAAGCACGGGGTGGAAGTATGACAGGTTTCCAGTACATCACACTCCCGAGACAGACCCTCATGGATATGAATTGGAACATGAAAGTGGTTTTCGCCTTCTCCACTGTGGTGATTCTGGGCCGTGTCCGGAGATTGAAAGTCGGGCTGACAAGGTTGATGTGGTAATATTGGAGATGGGGATGCCGGACATTGGTGACTTTCCCCATCACCACAGGCCTTCAGATGTAGTCTCATTCAATGAAAGGTTTCCAGAAGCGAAGGTTCTGGTTACTCACAACTATGCAAAGTCCCCCAATAGTAAGTCTGGTTTCGAAATTCCAGAATTGCCTATTGATATCGTCCAATTGAATGACGGAGATAGTATAGAAATAGATGATTCGGGCCATTTTACTGTTAATAATTAAGAGGAAAAGTTTACCATTATATATATCTGAATTACTATTGGATCGGTCATTACTGATTTCTAGTAAAATATTGCAGACGCTGATACTTTGCTCGAGGAGATTTAGTTGAAATGTTATGTTTACTTGTTGGAAAACAATATTTCCCTTCTTTCGATGTGGAAAATACACTGGTAATAATTTAAGAAAAAGATGATACTGAATTATATTTCAGTATAGAGCTGATGTAGAAAATGACTAAGAAGATAAGTGTATTATTTTGTTATCAAAACATGATTATTATTTGACGAAGCGAGTCACTCTTATTACCACAAACATAGTCGCTGTGGAAACCTCACGAGAAGCAATCAACCCAATGGGGGGGTAGAATGGCATTTCGTAATGGTTTTACCGAAGTGAAAAAAAATGAGAGGAAATATTTTCGAAGAGATTCTCGGTCAGGATAGTCTGTTTGTCGACAGAAGGGCATTTGACCACGCATTCGAACCGGCTCGCCTCCCCCATAGGGAACATGAAGTGGATTCTCTAGTTCGAAATCTAGTTGATGCGTTAAATGGACATATTCCATCGAATATGCTCCTCTATGGGGTTCCTGGGTCGGGGAAAACCGTGGTAACAAGATTCGTCCTAAGTCAACTAAGGGAAAAAGGACTGGAGATGGGTCAGACCGTAAAGACCTACGAAATCAATTGCAGAAATGTTGACACAAAATATAGAGTTGTTCAAACTATTGCAACTCAATTAGCACGTAGAGGAGATCCTCCGGTACCATTCACTGGGTGGCCTACGGACCGTGTCCTGGAGACTGTCGTTTCAAGGATGAGCAGGGTAGGCGGAGTGCACATAATCGTGCTCGATGAAGTTGACAATTTAGTCGATAAGGGTGGGGATGATCTCCTTTATGCACTTACTAGCCTGAACACCTTGATAGGAGAAGGAAGATGCTCCATTATTGGCATCAGTAACGATCTGCACTTTACTCAGCACTTAGATCCACGTGTAAGCTCGAGGCTGAGTCAAGAAGATATTGTCTTCCACCCATATGTGGCAACTGAAATTCAGAACATTTTGAGTGAGAGGGCGTCGATGGGGATCAAAGAAGGAGTTCTCGATGATGGTGTTATCAGGCTTTGTTCCGCTCTAGCCGCCCAAGAACATGGGGATGCGAGGAGAGCTTTGGATCTTCTAAGAATCTCCGTCCAAAAGGCAGAGCAAAGGGCACAAGGAAATGTGGACACCAAGCATGTTAGATTGGCGCAAAGCCAGTTAGAATATGATCAGGTAACACCGGTAATCAAGACGCTCCCCCTTCACCAAAAGTTAGTTCTTTTCTCAATTTGTCTAAATGAAGAAAACGGGTTGAGGAATATTTCCACAGGCGAGGTATACAGAACATATTCTGAAGCCTGCTCGAAGATTGGGACCGAGCCACTGACCACAAGAAGGGTTTCTTCATTACTAAACGAGCTTGACACAATGGGGCTGATTATGGCTAGGAATGTTAGCAAGGGCAGAGGGGGCAGGAGCAAGCAGGTTAACTCAGCGATCCCAAAAGCAATTGATGCGATTAGTCTGATGAGTGAGAGTGAACCAATGGTAAATGAGGCGTCGATGGCCAAGTACAATCTTCAGGGCCATCTCTAGGTTTTGGCCCGGCAACGATTAAACCGAGGCTTCAGGACGGCGGCTCGATGTCAGAGGCTGACCGAGAATGGATGGCATCTCTGATGAGGCCTAGTAGCGCCATATCAGCTGGATCATTTATTGTTGGAGTTTGGATGGCCTTTCTGACGGTAGTAAATATCACATTTGGTGCCTACTCAAGTGGTAGAAGGGTGAATTGGATTGATTTCCTAACCAATGGCGATGAGACCAATTCAGTACATGAGATTGCAGTGTCGTTTCCAGATGATATTCTATTCGGTATACTGAGTTCTTTACTCATTGCTGCTGGGGTAATGGGAATGGGTTCGGCCAGAGAGGATGGTTTTCGTGGTTGGTTCTCCGGGTTGCCTCGGGATAGGGTTTTTACAAGTCTTTTTTCCACTAAGGATGGTCTTGGAAGAACGTTCTCTAGTTGGATGATTGTTTCAGGGGCTGCTTATTACTTGGTCTGGAGCACTTTGGAATCAACATGGGTTGATCCAGGAGTTTACTCAGTTATGATTTCCTTTGTGATGGTTGGGGTCGGTCTGAATTGGGTTCAGGATGCTAAGTTAGATAATTAATCGACTTTGAAATCCAATAACAGATTTCTACACCTTTCCTTGGATTCCTCATCGCACCACCTAACTACCACACCCTTGCCGGGTTGGCCGTAGACTACTGCAGATCCAATGGGAGCCAGGGGGTGCAATAGCAATGGTGCAAGATCTTCTTCACCTGAAACAATGATGAGGCTACTATCTCCATTTTCTAGCCATGAAGATACTGATGTCCTGCAAGCCTCAAGCAGTGAGTTTGTCAACGATCCTGCTGGACTAGTGCACTCAATGATATTATCATAAAGATCTTGATTAATCTCACTACTTCCAGCCCATTGAGAACGCTTGGTCTGGCCATCAATAAATGCCAGATCTGCAACCCTACCTGCTCTCTGGAAGCCTAGAACAGTTACATCTCCAACTGCAATTAACAGGCCGTTGAAATCTGGAG
>NTJS01000029.1 GCA_002457155.1 Marine Group II euryarchaeote MED-G35 | reverse complement strand
CGCTGTCATTAATGCCCTAGATGGGACCGCCGTCGAATTATCTTATGTGTGGTCTATTGCTGGGACTGTCAGTCTTTTTATCCAATTTCTGGTTAATATTGGATTAGTCCAAGCTGGGAATTACCAAGCACCCTGATGTATGCGTAAACTAGAGTAGGGAATATGATGGATAGCAATACAACGGTTACATTGTGATTTATACGTCTATATCCGTATCATAGTATAACCCATTATTATGGCTCCCTACACTCTGAAGTCCAAGGACTATTTGGGCTTGAAGCGCTCCACAACGGCGAACCCAGCGAAGAAGCCCAGTCCGAAGGTTCCCATCTCTGATATTGACACCAGGATCGACTGACTCTGGGCAGTGGCATCGATACCTATGTCGATCGCCCCCAATGTAAGCCTCTCCCAGTCGACGACCACTATCCCTCTAGACTCTAGCCACTTTAGCAGTGCGAATTCTATCAGGATGAACCACTTCAGCAAATTGGTCGCCATTTTGAAGACAAGCCCAGTTATCACCCCTACGATGAGTCCCTGGAATGCAGCAACACCTACCTCGCCGAGGAAACCTTCCCATAAGTCCGAGGCCGCAGACACGCTCTACGAGCGAGGCAGTTCGTTATAGCCCCCTCCATAACAGGGGTATCGTCTTCCCTACCCTAGTTGCTGTTTGGGGGGCCTTCCTGCTGACCTTCCAACTCAAAGGAGCCGGGAGTGTATACGACTTGATTGGGGGGGACTTTGGTCCCCTTGAGGGTGAATGCGAGAATCACGCCCACCAGAACCATCAAGCAGGATGCTATCGAACCAAAACACCCAATTCCGACGAATGCTATGCCATCGCTTAACATCGCAATCTCCCTGATCATTATCTTGCTGCCTCCTGTGACATCGCCGGAAAATCTCACTTGCCACTCTCCAGAATCCATAATCTGAATCACGCCGAGTGGTCGGTAATCCATATCGCCCTCTTTGTATCGTAAATAGCAAAGGTTGTCGTCAAAATCCTCAGAGTCGCATGGGATGAATCTGTTCCCATCGTCCCCTCCGACCAGGGTTACATCCGCATCACGGGTCTCCTCGATGAAAACCCAGTACATATTCGTGAAACTCATATCGCCCTCGAATGTGGCATATGTGTTCCCCGCCCAGGTTTCCTCTCCAAAACGTCCGCTTGCCGACTGTGCCTCCATGTAATCCGTCTGCTGCTGTATGCCCGAGTAAATCGCACCAGCGCTGATCACAAATCCCAATAATCCGACGATCAGTGTGGCAATCGTAGCCTTGTGCATATGCCCAATAGGTGAGGAAGGGGATTTCAACATTGAGCCGGCATCATCTTCCCTGGGGAATATGATGGCCCCCCAATCCTGGGATTTCCAGAGGACTGGATTCAGTCACCGATCTCCACCAGCGAGGACCCCATGTCGACCCTGTCCCCCTCGGAGAAGTGGACCTTGGTTATCCCCCCGGGCTTGGGAGCGAGTATCTTGTGCTCCATCTTCATCGCCTCCAGGGTCATCAGGTGCTGCCCCTCGCGGACCCTCTGGCCCTCCTTGGCCATGACCTGGAGGACTGTGCCCGGCATCGGGGCCTTGAGGCTGCCCTCGTTGGCCGATGCCTTGCTGCCCTGCTCGTGGAAGAGGACCTCGTGGGCCCTGCCGTCCATGTGAATCCACCACGTGTCCCCGGTCCTGGTGACGTGGGCCAGCTTGGCCTCCCCCCCTACCGTGACAGTGACCCTGCTCGGCTTGCCCTCCGCCTCGACCGAGGTCTCGGGGATGCTGACCTCGGTGCCGTCCCTCGTTAGCGATGTGATTGAGACCGGGCCCTCGCCCCCCTGCAACGAGGCCTTGTACCTCTCCTGACGGTCGGGAACGCTCCACTCCATGGCATCACCTCAGGGGAAGGTCCTCCCGAGGGTCCTGAACGGGTCCCCCTGGTGGCCGGTGTGGTCATCCACGGACTCGGTGCCTGCGACCTGCTGCCTGTCGATGCCGAGCCTCTGGGCGGCGGCAGCCACGGCCACCAGCGTGTGATGGTCTGGTTCCGGGCCGCTGAGCTCGCTTGGGTCGGTGGAGTCCAGGAAGTCGGTGTCTATGCTCCCGCCCTGGAATGCATCGTGGGATAGCGAGTTCCGCAGGAAGTCGATGTTCGTCCTGACGCCGAGGACCACGAAGGACGAGAGGGCGTTGTCCAGCCTCCTGATGGCTGACCTCCTGTCGGGTGCGTGGACGATCAGCTTGGCCAGCATCGGGTCGAACTCGATCGTGACCGAGTCACCCTCGCGCACCCCTGAGTCGACCCTGATCCCGGGTCCCGACGGGGGCCTCCATACGGCGAGCTCGCCCACCGATGGGAGGAATCCACGGCTGGGGTCCTCCGCGTACACCCTGGCCTCTATCGAGTGGCCGTTCTGGGAGACCTCCTGCTGCGATATGCCGAGAGGCAGGCCCGCTGCCACCTCGAACTGCTTCTGGACGAGGTCGATCCCCGTCGTCATCTCCGTGACGGGGTGCTCCACCTGTATCCTGGTGTTCATCTCCAGGAAGAAGAACTCGCCGTTGCTGGCGAGGAGGAACTCCACGGTCCCCGCACCCACGTAGCCGACGGAGCGGGCTGCGGTCACTGCCGCGTGCCCCATTGCGTCCCTGGTGCCGGGGCTGACTGCCGGCGATGGCGCCTCCTCGATGACCTTCTGGTACCTGCGCTGAAGGGAGCAGTCCCTCTCGTTGAGGTGTATCGCGCCGCCGTGGGAGTCGCATAGGACCTGTATCTCGACGTGCCTGGCCCTCTTCAGGAGCCTCTCGATGTACACGGTCCCGTCCCCGAAGGCCGCCGATGCCTCCCTGGCTGCCGCCTCGAACTCGCTCCTGAGGTTCTTCGGGACCGATACCGACCTCATCCCCTTGCCGCCACCTCCGGCACTCGCCTTGATCAGGAGGGGGTAGCCCACCTTGGCTGCGGCGCTGGCGAGGGCCCCGAGGTGGTCGGCGCCCTCCTCGACCGGGACCTGCTCGCCTGGGATCACGGGGACCCCCGACTCGATCATCAGCGAGCGGGCGGAGATCTTGTCCCCCATCGTCTCTATGGCATGTGCTGAGGGCCCGATCCACCGGATCCCCGCGGCCTCGACCGCACTTGCGAAGTCAGACCTCTCAGACAGGAACCCGTATCCGGGGTGTATCGCATCCGCTCCCGTCGACCGCGCTGCCTCGATTATGGAGCCCCCATTGAGGTACGTCATCTCGAGCGTGTCGCCCTCGAGGAGGACCGCCTCGTCGGCGGTCTCGACGTGCAGTGAGGATGAGTCGGACTCCGAGAAGACTGCCACGCATGAGAGCCCGGCCTCCTTGGCCGCCTGGAGGACCCTTACCGCTATCTCGCCCCGGTTCGCTACCAGGACCTTGGAGAACGGGCTGGGCGCGTCCGACATCCACTCCAGCGACATGTTCAGCCTTCCCGGTCCTCTCGGGACCAGGCTGGCTTCCTGCCGTCCAGGAATGCCGAGAGCCCCTCCTGCCCCTCGGGGGAGCCGCGCATCTTGCTGGTTAGGTCGAGCGTCCATGACCTCAGGGACTCGTCGTCACCCTCCCAGCGGTCCAGCTCGGCCACCATCCGCTTGGCTGACGTCACGGCTATGGGTCCGGAGGTCATCACCTCGGCTATCACCCGGGAGACCGAGCCCTCCATGTCCTCGGCGCTTCCAGCGACCTCGTCGACGAATCCTATCCTGAGGGCCTCCTCCGAGCCTATCCTGGATGCGAGCATGGCAAGCCTCCGGAATCCAGCGCTCCCGAGACGACGGTGCACGTAGGGGCCTATGACGGCGGCAGAAATCCCGAGTTTGGCCTCGGACAGTGCGATCCTCGTCTTGGGCTCGGCGATGACGTGGTCCGAGCACGCGACGAGGCCCGCTCCCCCTCCGAGGGCGACCCCCTGGACGCATGCGATTGTGAAGCAGGGATGGGCCCAGAGCCCGTGGAACAGCCTGTCGAGCCTCTCCGAGTCCTCCCGGTTCTCCCCTGGCGTCTTCCCCCCGCCGTCGCGCATCATGTTGATGTCGGCCCCGGCGCAGAAGTGCTTGCCCTCTGACCTGATGACGAGGGCTCTGAGGTTTGGGGAGCCGTCTGCGGATAGCAGCTCGCCCGTGTTGCCCACGGACCTCTCTGCGGTCCATTCGAGGACCCTGGCCATCTCGGAGATTATCTGCGCGTTCAGCGCATTGAAGACGTCAGTCCTGTCGAGAGTGAGGTTGGCTACTGCGCCGTCGAGTTCCAGCCTGCAGAGCTCGGTTTCTGGAATTGGGCCTGGAGTCAATTTCTCACATCCTGAACACGCCGTAGCGAGTCTCTGGCATGGGGGCGTTGAGGCTGGCGGAAATAGATAGCCCCAGAACGTCCCTGGTGTCCCTTGGGTCGATAACCCCGTCGTCCCACAGCCTTCCCGTGGAGTAGTATGGGCTGCTCTCGCGCTCGTACTTGGCGCGGATCTCGTCCGGGTCCTCATTGCCTACCGTGGACAGCACGCTGGCCGCCTGCTCCCCCCCCATCACGCTGATCCTGGCGTTGGGCCACATGAACAGGAAGCGTGGGTCGTAGGCCCTGCCGCACATCCCGTAGTTCCCGGCTCCGTGCGAGCCCCCGATGATCACTGTGAACTTGGGCACTGGCACGCAGGATACCGCGGTGACCAGCTTTGCGCCGTCCTTGGCGATCCCTCCCGACTCGGCCTCGCGACCGACCATGAATCCGGTGATGTTCTGCAGGAACACCAGCGGGACGCCCCTCTGGCCGCAGAGCTCCACGAAGTGAGCTCCCTTCAGGGATGACTCGGAGAAGAGTATCCCGTTGTTCGCCACTATCCCGACGGGATAGCCGTGGATCCTGGCGAACCCGCAGACCAGGGTATTCCCGTATCGGCGCTTGAACTCGTGGAACTTGGACCCATCGACAATCCTTGAGATGACGTCCCTGACGTCATACGGCGTCCTGTTGTCCCCCGGGATGATGCCCATCAGGTCCTCGACGTCGTATGCCGGTGGCTCGGATGGCTTGGAGTCCAGCCTGTGCTTGGGGGGGACGTTGAGGTTCTCGACTATGTTCCGGACCATCCGGAGCGCGTCCTCCTCGTCCTCCGCGTAGTGGTCCGCGACTCCGGACTTCGAGGTGTGAACCTCGGCACCGCCGAGGTCCTGCGAGGAGACCTCCTCCCCGGTGGCTGCCTTGACGAGTGGTGGTCCTGCGAGGAATATCGTCCCGTTCCCCTTGACGATGATCGACTCGTCGGACATCGCGGGGATGTATGCCCCGCCAGCCGTGCACGAGCCCAGTACCGCAGCGACCTGGGGGATTCCCTTGCTGGAGAGTATCGCCTGGTTCCTGAAGATCCTGCCGAAGTGGAGCTTGTCTGGGAACACCTCGTCCTGCATCGGGAGGAACGCCCCCCCGGAGTCCACCAGGTAGATGCAAGGGAGGTTGTTCTCCTCGGCGATCTCCTGGGCCCTGATGTGCTTCTTGACGGTCATGGGGTAGTACGACCCTCCCTTGACGGTGGCGTCGTTGGCTACGAACATGCACTCCTTGCCGTGGACGAGTCCGATTCCCGTGACTATCCCCGCTGACCTAGCCCTCCCGTCGTATAGCCCGTCTGCGGCTAGAGCGGAGGTCTCGAGGAAGGGGGAGCCCGGGTCGCAGACCTCTGCTATCCTCTCCCTCGGCAGGCTCTTCCCGCGGTCCCTGTGCCTCTGGAAGTGGGGTTCGTCGCCGGACCTCCTCACTTCGTCCAGTTTGGACTTCAGCACCTCAGCGAGGGTTCCGTTCCTCTGCCTACGCTGGGCGAAGTCCTCGCCACTCGAATCGACCCCGTTTGGCAACCTCTCCATATCGCTCGCTCTGCCAGAGTGCAGGGGAGTCTTCAATTGAATGGGCCGTGAGTCGTGATTTCACGATTTAGACGCCCAGAGTGAGCCTGCCGACGTCCCGAAGTCCGGGAGCCATGCCCACGACCAGCATCGCCAGTCCGATGAGCAGCCTGAGGTGCTGCTCCCTCCTCTCGAAGTTGAGGCTGTAGAATACGTAGTAGATCAGACCGGCGAGGGCGAACTTGACAAGTGCGAATAGCCAGACCCCCTCATCCAGCATGCCGTGCTCGATCCCTAGCCCTTCGTTGACCCACAGGCCAGCATCGATGACGCGCTGGGAGGCAACGTGCTTCTCACCGAGGCCGGGGAAGCCGTCGATCCCGATCCACGTAGCCAGGCCGTCCATAATCTGCCCGGCTACGGCGAGGAAGACGAGTGGTTGGGCCATTATTGCACGTGACCTGAGTGGTTCGATGATGCCCTTCTCCGGGAGATCGTCTGCTGATGACTTCCTGTATTCGTCGTCGGACATCCCAGGTGGGAGGATGCCTGCCACCAGGCCCTGTCTGGATAGTTCGGCCACAGCGCTTCTCCCCTGGGAGTACATCCAGTAGCAGACTACGGCAGGCACCCCTATCACGACCACGAGTGGCCAAATCCGATCAGTCGCAGGGGGGGAGTCGATCGTGAATGAGGCTAGTGCCCCGAAGAAGATCAGCGATCCCCCGACGCCGGTGAGGTATACCATCCGCTGGACGTTCGAGAAAAGCCCGGAGAGTTCCCTGGACCACAGGGCGAACGCTATCGCAGCGATCACCCCTAGGAGCATCGGCCAGAGGCTCAGGTCCCCTTCCTTGCCAGAGATCGAGGAGGCGTAGACGACGAACTGTATCAGTATCAGGCCCGTCGCCATGGTCTCGAGGTCGTTCTTCTGGGAGTGGCCCTCCCTCTCTGCACGATCGAGGGAGATTCCCGCGGCACCGGCTAGCACGACCCAGAAGGCGGCCTGGAAGTGTATTCCAGGGCTGACGAAGTATGGTGCCAGACCGGCCCCGAACATCTCCGCGTCCTCGGCGACCTCGCCGAAGACGGCCCACGTGATGAATGGGAGGAGGGCGAGCAGGGAGGTGTCGGTCGGGTCTATCCCAAGTCTCCTGAGCCATGCGGAGAGGGCCACTACGAACAACCCCAGAACGATTGCATAGGTCATCGTGTTGACGACGTTGTAGCCCGAATCGCCGGTCGACTCACCCTTGATAGGGTCGATGAAGTACTCGTTCAGCGACTCCGACAGGAAGTTCTCGATCCCTGCCCACTCGAGGCCGAGCCCGAGGAATATCAGCAGGAAAACCGCCAGGAGTGCGTTGATTGCCCATGTCTCGTATGGGTGGGCCTCGTCGAGCGGGTTGTTCACGGGCCTACGGATGGCCATACTCCCTTATGCGTGACGGTGATTTACTCCTCTCCGAAGCTGACGCTCTCGCCGTCCTCCAACTCGAGGGGCTTCTCTTCCGCCATCCTCTTTCGTGCCTCTGAGAATCCTGGGACCATTGAATCGAACGAGTCCGGGGCGATTGAGGTCTTGTCCCTGAATGTCTCCAGGTTCTTCGAGCGGAGCCTCTGCCTCCTCTTGTCCTGCTCGAGTCCGAAGAGGACCGTGCTGTGCTCCGAGCCCCCCAGTATCCCCTCTATGGCTGGAGTGGCGAGGGAGAGGGAGTCGTTGCCCCCCAGTACTGCCACTGTCGAACCGTAGACCGTTATCTCGCACCCTGACATCTCCTCGATCAGGGTCCTTATCCTCCCGTTGGTGCCGATGAGTCGGCTCCTCATCCTGCGTGTCTGGTTGGGCTGGCGTCCCACCCATTCCCTGATGTCGTACATCCTGAGGAAGACGTCGTCGTCGAGGAGTTGGACCGCCCTCTCGGGGGAGAATCCACGACCTATCGCGGAAATCACGTCTGGGACCTTCATCCTCCTGATCGGGTCTGGGTCCCCCGACCAGGAGATGGATACGTCGCCGGTCTGGGAGTCTATGCTCAGGCTCCCATCGCAGGCCTGCTCGATCATCTTCCGGGTCTTCCCGGACTTGCCGATGAGCACTGCTATCCTGTCCTTGGGTACCCTGCAGAGATGCTCCATGTTGGTTCTGCGACGGTAACTGCCGCTTTAATCCACGCTAGTAGACGCCGACGGGTCTGGGACGGGGCCGTCCAGCACCCTCACTAGGCTCTCTGCCACATCGGCCTCATGCCCGTTCCGACCTGCCCATTGCGTCAGCCTCGTCACGTCCCTGACCAGGAACTCCTTGGCGCTGGGGTGCCTCGTGGTCACGGCTTGGCCGGCGTCGATGACCCACGGGACCCCCTGCCTCCACAGGATGTTGTACTCGCTGAAGTCTGCGTGCACCAGGTCGCAGGTCTGCCATATGACGGCGATTATCCCCAGCAGGTCCTCGAAGACCGCAGATGCGTCCTCCACCTGGATGTCCTTCAGGCGTGGGCTCGGGGACTCCTCGTCGCCGATGAACTCCATGACGAGGACGTTCTTGAGGTTGAAGAGTGGCTCCGGGACCCGGAGGCCGCTCTTCCTCATCCTCTTCAGGTTCCTGAACTCCTTGCGCACCCAGATGTTGACCAGCTCCCTGTGCCTCCTGGAAAGGCCGGAGAAGCGGGGGTCCCCGTCGATGTACTTGGCCAGGCCCTTGAATACGGCGTTGGTGGTGTGGAATATCTTGACTGCCATGGGCCCGTTCGCCGAGGTGGCGCGGAAGACGTGTGCCTCCTTCCCCCTGGCTATGGGGTAGTCGATCGTCTCTATCTCACCCTGCTCCATTAGCTTGTGCAGGGCTAGGAGGGTGGAGCGGTCGAAGACCTGGTCGAAGACCCTCCGATCGACCCATTCGAACCTCCCCCTCCCCATGACTCCCTGCAGGGCGTCCTCTATCTCGTCGAACATCCGCTTGTACTTGGGCTCCGAGATCCACTCGTGCTTCCTCTCGGACCTCATCATCGTGTCCATGTCGGGCTCCTCCCAATCCTCGTCCGAGGGCATGTGCTCACCCGAAGAATGAGTCGATGTCGTCATCGTCTACGGCTGGCTCTGGTGGTGCCTCTGTCCCCTCGTTGCCGGCCTCCTCGATGTCAGATTCATCTGCTTCCTCGACTTCCTGAGATTCCTCTGCTTCCTCGACTTCCCGCGATTCCTCGGTGGCCATCCCGAAGAGGTCGACTATCTCGGGCAGGACCCCCTTCCTCGACAGGTAGAGGGACTGGGTCTTGGTGTAGCGCATGCAAACGTTGGCCTTCTCGTCCTGGAACTCCCATGGCTGGATGACGATCAGATCGCCCTCCCTGACCCATTGGCGGCGCCGCATCTTGCCCGGGATCCTAGCGAGGCGGGACTCGCCGTCCTCGCAAACCGAACGGACCCTCCGTCCTCCGAGGATGTTGTCAGCGATGGCGAACATCTCGTTCACCTTCCGGTTCGGCAGGGGTACGCGTATCCTGTCTCCGCCGGATTCCATCTGCGCTAGCAGCTCAGTGTCCACCGACTCCTCCCTACGGGCCATCGTGCCTCGGTCATGGGGCACCTATGTGAAGTTGAGCCTGCCATCAGGACAGTAGTGCGGCTGCAGCGTCCTCTGCTAGGCCCAGAAGCCATTCGCTGGGGGGGCCGATGCCGAATGCCAGGGAGAGGAACGCCATGGAGATGATTAGCACGCGGACCATGGGGCTGCATGGGGAGGACTCCTCGCCCTCGTTTGGCTCGAAGAACATCACCATCCCCATCCTGAGGTAGTAGAACATCGAGAGGGCGCTGTTGAGCACCACTGCCACTGCCAGCCAGAAGACGGGGTTGACGCTCAGGGCCCACGAGAGGATTGTCGATGCCCCCCCGGTTCCGGCCGAGACGGTCACTATCCCGTTGATCATTAGCAGCTTGGAGAGGAATCCGGAGAACGGCGGCACCCCTGCGAGGGAGAGCATGAACACGAACATGGATGCTGCGAGGAGCGGGTCCCTGCTAGCGAGGCCGTTGAGTCCCGAGACCCGGTGGCTGGAGCCCTCCCTCTCGATCGATGAGAGGACCATGAACGGGCCCATCTTGAACAGGACCAGGACGCATAGGTGGAAGATCACGGCCATCACTATCAGCTCCTGGGCTGATGGGTCCGCTATTCCGGACCCGATCGCGGACACCGCGGCGAGCATGTATCCCGCATGGGCAACGCTGGAGTATGCGAAGACCCGCTTGGGGTTCTCACTGGAGAGTGCTGCTAGGTTGCCCCACGTCATCGTGATGACGGATATCACGGCTAGGGTTCCGTACCAGAACGCTGCGCCTGAGGCGGGCATCGCTATGGTAAGCAGGAGCCTGAACAGGGCAACGAAGCCCATCGCCTTCGAGGCGGTGGCGAGGACGCCTGCGACCATGGAGGATGTTCCCGAGTATGCATCCGGTATGGCGAGGTGGAATGGTGCTGCCCCTACCTTGAAGCCGAATGCGACCAGCATCATTCCGACGCCTGCCGCTGCGAGTGGGTCCAGGGCCTCCATGGACTGCCACGACTGGGACAGGCCTGCGACGCTGAGGTCACCGTTCCAGAGGTAGAGCAGGGACATCCCGTATATCCCGACAGCGGATGCGACCGATCCCACGATGAAGTACTTGGTTCCCGCTTCCCCCCCTTCCTTGGACTCCTTGTGGAATCCTACTAGGACGTACGATGAGAGTGATGCCAGCTCCAGGCATACGAAGAGCATGAACAGGTGGGTCGACTTGGCCATCAGCGACATGCCGAGGCCGAGGGTCAGGAGGAGGATGTGGAAGTCAGCCTGCCTGCGGTTGTCGTAGAGGGCCGCGGTCTTGCTGCTCTCGGTTTCCTCGTCGTCCCCTTCCGATGGAGCCGGGGCGTTGGGGTCGGAGGGGAGCCTCTGGGTCGCTGAGGCCGCACAGAGGATGAGGACGCAGATGAATAGGTTCGTGAGCAGGGAGCTGAACTGGTCGACCTCCAGAGCGCTGCCCACCTGACCCGATGAGGGAGGGTCGAGCAAGGCCATGGTGGAGGCCAGGAGGGCGGCCGAGAGGGTGGCCAGGGTCATCCAGTTGGGGAGGCGCGGGTCTCTTGTTGCGGGGAACCTGGTGCCTCCGATCATTACGGGGATCCTGAAGCTAGTGAGGGGTATCCTGAACTTGGCGTCCCCGAGGTTAGGGATGATGATGATGGCAGCCAGCCCTAGGGTAAGGACTAGTTCGGGGAGGAGGAGT
>NTJS01000028.1 GCA_002457155.1 Marine Group II euryarchaeote MED-G35 | reverse complement strand
TGTGACGGTGCTTTCTTCCGAGACGAGGAGATCATTGTTGTTGGAGGCGGGGATTCAGCAATGGAAGAGGCGATTTTCCTGACTAGGTTTGCTAGCAAGGTTACTGTCATCCACAGAAGGGATGTTTTCAAGGCGTCGAAGGTGATGTATGAAAGGGCTGCTGAGCACCCGAAAATAAAGATCAAGGCGTTCAGGCAGGTGAAAAAATGGATCGCGGACGGCCGGGGCCTTACTGGTGCAGTCCTAGAGGATCCCCGGGATGGTTCGGAGGATGAGATTAGTTGCGCTGGCGCATTTATTGCAATAGGACACAAGCCAATTACCGGTTTCCTCGAGAATCAGTTGGAAACTGACTCAGAAGGATACATAGTCCACAAGAAGAATACAATGACTGCAGTCCCAGGAGTATTTGCTGCAGGGGATGTTGTCGACAAAAGATATCGACAAGCCATTACTGCTGCTGGAATGGGATGCCAGGCCGCAATAGACGCAGAAAAGTGGTTGGAAGAGCAAGATTGAGGACCGAAGGTACCTTGATTGGATGCCCTTTCACGTTGACAATGTCAGACTACCTGAGCCCAGAGCAAAGGGAGAGGTACGCAAGGCACCTTGTCCTCCCAGGGGTGGGGGAACACGGTCAGGAGAAAATGCTGAGATCATCGGTTCTGGTAGTGGGAGCAGGGGGTCTGGGCTCTCCGGCATTGATGTATTTGGCTGCAGCAGGAGTCGGCAGAATAGGGATTATCGACAATGATACGGTGAGTTCATCCAATTTACAGAGGCAGATTATCCACAATGTTTCTTGGGTTGGCAAGTCCAAGGTTGGGTCTGCTAAGAACTGGATCAAGGGACTTAATTCGGATATTGATGTGGTTGGGATAGATGATAGGTTGACTCAAGACAATTCATTGGAAATATTGAGTGATTATGATGTAATTATCGATGGAACGGACAATTTCCAATCTCGATATCTAATCGGGGACTCCTGTGAGATACTGGATAAACCTTGGATTTTCGGCAGCATCCATAGATTTGAGGGACAGGTCTCTACTTTCAACCTAAACGGCGGGCCAAATTATCGTGACCTGTTTCCCACGCCCCCCCCACCAGAATTGGCGCCGAATTGCTCGGAAGCTGGTGTTCTTGGCGTACTGCCTGGACTGGTTGGAACAATTCAGGCCTCTGAGGCGATCAAAGTAATCCTAGGCATTGGAGAAAATCTGATCGGGAAACTTCTGGCCATTGATGCTTTGACGATGGAAATGAGGTCACTATCATTTTCGAAGAATCCAGAAAGAGTGAGGGTCACAAGACTAGGGGGTTCTATTAGCAGAGATTTTGAAGAAATTGGTGCGAAGGATCTTTTCAAACAGAGGCAGGATGGTTGGAAACCATTCCTTCTTGATGTTAGAAGAGCACATGAGGAGGCTATTGCTTCGATTGAAGGCACAGATGCAAGAATAATGCATCTTGAGATTCCTAAGAGATTATCTGAGCTGCCAACGGGAACGGACATTGTAGTATACTGCCGAAGTGGCCAAAGATCGGCTGCTGTGGCTAGATTCATTATAGAATCTGATTTGGAAATTGGACGTGTTTTCAACTTGACGGGGGGCATACTCTCTTGGTCTGACAATGTGGATCCAAAAATAGTCAAGTATTAATGTGGTATTATTACTTGTAATATGCTTTTTTAATGTGGTAATTTATCATTTTATTACTAATTTTTATG
Source organism: Marine Group II euryarchaeote MED-G35 (assembly GCA_002457155.1). Lineage (GTDB taxonomy): Archaea > Thermoplasmatota > Poseidoniia > Poseidoniales > Thalassarchaeaceae > UBA36. Next base: position 9,820 of record NTJS01000028.1, on the reverse strand, counting down.
ATTTATTGTAAGTAATGTGGTATTTTTACTTACAATACATTGTTTTAATGTGGTAAAACTAAGAGAATATAGAAATTCTTTAACGAAAATACCACATTAAACAATTAATTGTGGTGAAATGTCCATAAATATGGCCAATATTGTTGTACTATACCTACTCGGGCAATCATGGTATTGGCGAGAATAGGGATTTGGAAATGCCCCGAATGCAGCCTTCACCAAATTTGGAAAACTAGGTCCAATAATGCGAATAAATTAGACAGGAAGTGTTCCAAATGCGAAAAAAGGGTTAGGACTACACTGGATAGATCATCCTCTGGCAAGGGAAGGACGAGGAGTGTAGAGATATGGGAAAGAGAGCCGCGAACTAAGATTATCGATCTAGAAGGGGAGGTTTCCAGAAGAAACGCCGGACTTTCTTTGGGAGAAGAGACACTGCATGACCTTTCTTCCCATGATGACCCACAATCGCTTCTGCCGAAGATTTGGGGTTCTAGTTGGAAACCCGAGTCTCCCCTGGAATTCACACAAAGAGTCTCGTCTAAGCATGTCCGAGATGAGTTATTGGGATTCATTGCGGAAAGACACGATGGGCATTTGGGCGTGGTTTCAGACTGTTGGAACGATCTGAAAATACCAAATAACCTGGATGGCAGAAGTTTTCACGAATTCGCAGAATTGCTGGTTTCTGAGTTAGCAATGAGATTGTCAGAACGCCTTCTTGGCCCAAATCTCTCGTCTTTGGGCAAAACCGAAATTATCCCTCGAAGAACAGGCGAGGTTTTCTTAGAAAGGAGGATGGAGAGATTCCTGGTCGATGTTACACTTTGCATGAGGAGGATTGCCCATTATCACTCAATAACGGTGGAAGATAGGTTACAATGGCAGAGATGGATGATCAGAACAAGATTAGTTGATGAACAGCTGAAGGATCTGTTCGCATCGGGATTGCCGACCCCAGATGGTGGTACTTTCGGAGGGAAGGGTTTCAGATCAACTTGGCAAGAGGGCGTGGCAGCCTGTGCTACTGCAATGAATCGCGCGATTGATCTTCCCGAGGAGGAGCGTCAAAATGCAGACGTGGTAGCACCGATGATTCGGGATATGGGGCTTGCTCTAGCCATGGGACAGACTCCGATTGAAGTTCTTGCAGCCCAAATGGGGAAGGCTGATTCTTACATGGATGGAGGGATCGAAGGGAGCGGGGGGCGTGACCTACACATTGGGAATTGGGAGAAGAGAGTCCTGCCCCCAACAGCACCCCTACCAATAGCAAGTGCCACTACAACTGGAGTGGCATTGGCTGCGAAACAACTTGGTGTGAAGAGGTTTCATTTGGCTCCTGTTGGAGAGGGTTGTAGCAGTAGCGGAGAGTTCTGGGAAGCAATGAATTTCGCAGGGGCACGTGGACTGCCAATTTGCTTTATGATTCAGAATAACCAGATTGCACTCGACACGTTCAATTCGGCACAATCTGGAGCAGAAACTTTTGGTGACAAAGGGCACGCAATGGGAATACCCTCCTGGACCATTGATGGCGCTGATCCGGCAATGTTCTACGCATCCTCTGCAGTATCTAGAGAGTTCGCAATAGCGGGTTGTGGGGCTACTCTGATTCATGTTGAGACGATGAGAGGGTGTGGCCACGCACATCATCACGACGACCTGTATCTCGGAGCAGCAAGTGGGAATCCACCTGGTTATGTTGATCGAGAGTTGCTTCGATACTGGTCCGAGAAGGACCCCCTTCCAAATCACAGAGAATTGCTGATAAAATTGGGAGTTGGCGAACAAAGGCTGAATCGAATATTACAGGAAGAGAAGGATAATGTCGCAGCGGCCAGGAGTGAATTGGAAGAGATGGATTGGCCCGAGGGCAATTCAGTAGTCAAGGGCGTTACCTCACTGTTTGACGCGACAAGCCATGAGAACCAACTAAGTAGAATCGATCGAGAGGGCGATGTCCCAGAAGCTGTTCTAAGATCTGGGGAATACGGAATCGAGTTTTCAGATGCTCCAAACTCATGGACATTCAGTAGATCGATACAGAATGCCATGGCGACTCTGGCTGAACAATTTGGAGAACAGATGTTGTTAATGGGGGAAGATATGGAAGTCTCTGGGGCTTTCGGAATGAATCTGGGGCTGAAGGCAAAGGGACATCAATCGAAGCTTCTCGATATGCCACTCTCCGAGGCAATAATCATCCATTCAGCAACAGGAGCCGCATTAGGGGGTATGCGCCCCATGGCAGAGATCCAATTCGGGGGTTTTGCTTCACTGGCAATGAATCCACTGGTAAACAATGCAGCTCAACTAAGATGGAGGTGGGGTGCTGAAGTTCCCCTAACTGTCAGAATACCACTAGGGGCAAAGACCCGAAGTGGCCCATTCCATGCAAATATGATTGAGTCGTGGCTGACAAATGACCCTGGTCTGGTAATCGTCTCTCCAAGCAATCCACAAGATGCGTATGATCTTCTGATTGAATCACACCATCTGCCGGATCCAGTCGTTTACCTTGAGCACATTGGGCTATATGGGCTGAGAGGGGGGGTGACTGGCTGGGGCAAGTCAATCAACCAAATCGTTGACACGAACTCTGTTCAGGAGAGGCTTGAAAGTGGCAATAGTTCCATTGGAACTGCTCGAATAGTTCGTGGAGGGAAAGACATGACAATAGTCACATGGGGGGCGATGGTTCATGTTGCACTGGATGCGGCGGAAGAGGCATCGAGGGGAGGAACCGAAGTAGAGGTAGTGGACCTTAGAACACTTGTTCCGTTTGATTCCGAGACTTGTATCAACTCGGTATTGAGGACCGGACGCCTAATTGTTCTACAGGAGTCGCAATGGACTGGTGGGTTCGGACACACAGTGTCTAGCAGGATTGTGGAAGAATCATTCTGGAGGATGGAGTCACCCCCGATTGTAATTGGGGCTTTGGATACACCAGTCCCATTCTCACCGACTCTGGAGGATCACACCATACCAAGCGTGAGAGTAGTCGTTAGGCATATTGAGAGAGCGTGCGCTTGAAGTTTATTGCGAACAAGTATTAGCAAAGAGTAATTTGTGGAATATCGCGGGAATAGAATATGGATGGGACTCTAGTCGACGTTCTGTTCGTTCTCTCTGGTTTCGTATTCCTAATGGGAGGGGGAGAAGCATTGGTCCAAGGAGCGACGAGAATTTCACAGAATCTTAGTGTCTCGCCCCTAGTTGTTGGGTTCACAGTAGTAGCAGTGGGGACTTCTCTCCCCGAGTTGGCTGTCGCAATAGAGGCGATTGGAAATGATGCCCCAGACATAGCAATTGGAGGTGTACTAGGATCGAATGTTGCCAATGTAATGCTCGTACTTGGGACGGCAGCATTATTGGGTGCTAAGTCAGAAGGCGGAGAAGACGTGAAGAGGGATGCAATGGCAGTAATAGTGGCTACTATTTTCATGACTATTTTCGTATTTAGGGGCGAGGTTCCCCTAGTCGGGGGGGTTGTAATGCTATCTTGCCTACTCGCATACTATTACTACACATACACTAGGGCAATAGCTGGGGATGACGAGTATGAGTTCGAAGACTCGTGGCTTCCAAGAAACATGTCTGTTGCAATTCCGGCTTGCATAATTGGTGGGACAACGATATGGTTGGGAGCAAAGCTGTTGGTGGATGGATCGACTAGCATTGCAGAGACGTTCGGAGTCTCGGAGGCGGTAATTGGTCTGACAATTGTTGCTCTGGGGACATCATTACCAGAGCTTGCTGTTACTGTTGTAGCGGGCCTCAGGGGGCAGGGGGGAGTAGCCGTAGGAAACGTTCTCGGCTCCAACGTAATGAATATCATGGGGATAGTTGGAATTGCCAGCATTTTCGGAGGCGGGATAGCCGTCGATAGCGAATTCACTAGAGACATCATGGTAGTAATCGCAACTTCTGGTTTCGTGGTTACGGCATTTCTTAGGGGCAAGGAATTCTCAAAGATTGTTGGTTCGTTGATGATTCTCACCTATCTTTCTTACATGACTTATCTCAGTGGATTACTGGGTGCATTGGTATAGCACTATTACGAAGCCTGGTAACGGGATATCATGGAGATGCCTCGGATCGAGTGCGTGATTCTTGCAGCCGGTTCTAGTAATAGGCTAGGGAGAGATAAGGCGCTAATTCGGATTGGGGCCGGCACACTAGTGGGATGGCTGTCAGAAAGAGTCTCGAATAGGGGAGTTGGGGTCACTGTAGTGGCAAACAAGACGAACATTGCAGAGATTTCCGCCAAACTTCCCGAATCTAATGTTGTTGAAAATACGGAACCTCAGAAAGGGAGGACTGGGTCCCTCAAAGTAGGGATTTCAAGCATTGATTTCTCAAAGGGGCACGACTACAGATTGCTGGTAGTACCAGTAGATAGGCCGGGATTTTCGGATTCCACACTTGAACGACTAATCGGTTCGGAAGAGAGTTGCTGTCCAATGCGAGATGGAAGGGGGGGGCACCCTCTGCTATTATCTCCTGTGGACGTTGAAAGGGTAAGGGAGAGTCCTGAGGATTCGCCTCTGAGAGAAATCGTTGACCCCGTCAGATTCGAAGTTATTGACGAGGACCTCCACCTAAACATTGACACGCCCTCAGATATTGAGGAGTTGGGGAATAGATTAGGTGCGATTATTGAAGAAAATTGAAAAGTGTAATTTCAGCCCAGAACCATGAATCCGGAAGATTTGCTCGACGGTTTCAGCCCTATTGAGCAGGCATTGATGGCAGGTATGTTCACTTGGTTCATGACAGCAGCTGGAGCAGGTCTGGTATTTTTCTTTCACGAAATAAACAGAAAGGCCCTGGACGGAATGCTGGGTTTCGCTGCTGGAGTAATGATCGCAGCGAGTTGCTTCGGACTTCTAGGTCCAGCAATCGATCAGACGGATGGAGAGGGTCTTTCGAAGGTACTACCAGCTGCATTCGGATTCGTGATGGGCGGCGTGTGCATGAGGGTAATCGATGCCTACCTCCCTCACCTTCATCCGGGTGCCCCTCCAGAAGAAACTGAGGGGGTGAAGACCAGTTGGCACAGGAGTAAGCTTCTGATTTCTGCCATCACCCTGCATAACGTACCCGAAGGTCTGGCAGTAGGTGTTGCCTTTGGGGCTGCTTCCTCTGGAGACGGAATTGGAGCGGCGATTGCATTGTCAATTGGAATAGGAATTCAGAACTTTCCCGAAGGAGCTGCGGTCTCAGTTCCACTAAGGAGAGAAGGTTTGTCAAAGAAAGAGAGTTTCTGGTGGGGTCAGTTATCTGCAATGGTGGAGCCAATTGCAGCTGTATTGGGTGCAGCTACCATAGTCTACGCTGACCCTATCCTGCCCTATGCACTTGCATTCGCTGCAGGAGCTATGATTTTCGTAGTAGTCGAAGAGTTGGTGCCTGAGGCCCATAGAGGAAAAAATGGAGACATAGCCACAATGGGTGTAATGTTAGGTTTCACCATTATGATGATCCTGGATGTAGCGCTGGGCTAGTAATAGTAACTCCAAAGGCAGAGTGCCCAGTCAGGTGGGCGTGAGTATCGCCGTACTGTCTTGGACCCTAGAGAGGCTGAGAGCCGGAGAGAGGGTTGCAATTGCATCCGTTATCGAGGCTCAGGGCAGCGTTCCTGGAAAGCCAGGTGCGAGGCTCGCAATCAGCTCGTCGGGATCTAGGTTCGGAACCGTGGGTGGTGCTGGACTTGAGCTGAGAGTAGGTCAAAAGCTGGAAGATATGCTTGCCTCAGAGGATGTTTCACATAGAATGAAGGGCGGTTCTGTGGAGGTTTTCTTGTTACACAAAGATGGGAAGGGAAAAGAGGTGACAGCCTTGGACAGCCTATGTGGGGGGCGAGTGACTGTGTCTATGGAAGTGATTGACCCTAGGCCCCACATCCTGATTGCAGGGGGGGGGCACGTGGGATTCGCCATTGCAAAGGTCTGCGATAACCTGGATTGGGCATACAGTGTTTTTGACATCAGAGAAGATTTCTGCAATGCCGAACGTTTCCCTAATGCTGAGGAGGCAATGTGTTGCTCAGTAGAAGAGTTGCTTCGTGAAGAGGATGGGGGATCTCTTCGAAGGTTCTCTGATGTGCTTCTTCTGAGTCATGACTGGGGAGTCGATGAAGACTTGCTGATCGGACTCCTGAAGATTACAGGCGACAGTAAGAGGCCGAGGATTGGTGCAATCGGTTCGAAGAAGAAGTGGTCAGAATTCGAAAGGTCGGGAATCGAGAATGGGGTCGAAAAGAGGGCCTTAGACTCAGTTAGATGCCCTATTGGTTTGGACATCGGGGCCGACTCTCCTGAAGAGATTGCAGTAGCCGTTTGCGCAGAAGTACTTTCATTAGAGAAGGCAAACAACCCAACCTAAGTATGAAATTCGTAGTCAATTGCGAGACACTGTGAAGACAGCCTCTGCACTCATTGCCGTGCTGATGCTATCAGCGCCCCTGGTGGGGTGCCTTGGCGGTCAGGAAAAGGGGGTAGAAGACGATCTCTGGGTTGATGAAGGATTAGGTGCCTTTAGCGTCGTTGCTCCAATCGACACAGGGATCAACGTGTATCACGACCATTTCGCCATGAACGAGTCCTACCCCCAGTGGCTTCTTGACCAACTAGGGGTGAACATGGTGTGCAATATCACCAGCAATGGAACATGGCAAGAGAGGTATGAGGCGGATAGAGGAGATTGCTGGGACGTCATAGAATCTGGAGATATTGTCTGGTTTAGAGGAACCAGAATTATCGGTACCACACCCGATGATGATACTGAGATTCCGATTCTAGATGACCCGAGTGACGGACATGGGACGGCAGTGACCGGATCGGTACTTAACGCAAATCCTGATGCGGTAATTTTCTTTGTTGAGGGTTTCAGCGATGCTGCAGTTCTAGCGGCAGCGAACCAACCATTAGTTGACATCATTACCACTAGTTTCGGCCCAATCCTATCAATTCCAGTCCCAGGGATTGAGGATGCGACCAAAGTGGCTGTGGTTCAAGAAAAGAAGATTCACACGGGGGCAGCGGACAACTCTCCATCCCCAGCAATCCAAGACTCCACTGCAGGCCCTCCATGGAGCATAGGTATTTCCGGGTACGCAGAAGAGGATGATGATCAGAAGGAAACTATGAGCGGTTCATATCCAGATATTGCGGCGGACTGGACTCAGTTCTTGCCTAACCACGATGACATCGACGGCTACCATTGGACATCAGGAACTTCGTTTGCAACACCTAGAACAGCTGGACTCCTCTCTGAGGTACTAGAAAGTCTCAGGTCTGAATTTGGGGACCTATCTTCTGGAGCGGATCCGGATAGCAGACTGGGATTTATCGTGAATGGGATTAATTTCTCATTGACAAATGATGATCTGCGAGATGCGCTAAATCTCTCTGCTTGGTATCCATCCTTTTCAACTTGGGACCCTCTATCCGGAACAACTCCTGTCTCACCAGTGGCTCCGTGTACCCAAGTTGGTTGGGGAGTCGTGAACGAGAGTAATGTTAGGCCAATTATTGAGCACCTAAATGGAAGCCAAGCGATGTCGCAGAGGCCATTTGATGTCGAGGTTTGTATGGAGTCGAATCAGGACATCAGAGAAGCATACTGGAACTAGGGTTGGCAATTATATAGAAAAAGAGGCTTTGGGGAGTATGAGAAAAGTCCTCCTCAGGTGGAAGGTCTCCTCTCTGAGCGGGATTGACGAGATTGACACTCTTATGGAGATCTGCGAAAGAATAGAGGTTCTTGGGCACCTTTCAACAGAAACTGATGGAGTCACCCAACTAGTCGAATTGAGAATTAATGAAGGGCACGATCTTTCGGAAATCTCAGAGTTGGAAAGTTTTGAGGTAATAGAGCAACACGAAGAAGACGAAAGCGGCGTTCTTGTAAGTATTCGTTGCACCCATCCACTGGCATTATCAGCAGTTGAGTTATCAAACATCTATGTCTATCCCCCATATGGAATTGACTCAAAAAATGGACTGGAATTCAGAATCTTCGGAATTTCGAGTTCAATACGTAGTTTCTTGGAATTCGTCAGAACCGTGATGCCTCCTGACGCCATTAGCGTACAGACGATTAAGAACGGTGCAGAGAAGAGTTATGATTTCCTAACGGATAAGCAGAGAGAAGTCCTAGAGCTTGCTGTTCGGAGGGGGTACTACGAAGATGGTTCGGAAGTCACTTTGAAACAACTAGCAGATGAGATGGGGATAGCTAGAAGCACCATCGGTGAGCATCTAAAAAGAGCCGAGTCAGAGGTCGTAAAGAAGGCCGTCAATGATTTCAACTAGTTTTGGTGGTAAACCGAATGCTCAAAGGATGAACTCGATTGGTCATAATGTGGTGCAGTTCCGACTCCCCATGCTCCCTCATCCCGATGAGGTCGAGTGGAATGCCAACGTGAACGGAGAAGAGGCGTCAATTTTTATTGAGAGCAATGCAATTCTGCTTGATGTCCTGAGAGATAGGATAGGTAGTCTGGGGACCAAGCGTGGATGCGACATGGGGACTTGCGGATGCTGTTCTGTCCTCGTCGATGGTGAGCCCAGATTGTCCTGCCTCACTCTAGCGATCGAAGTGGATGGGACCAGTATAACCACTGTTGAAGGATTAGCGGATGGGCATCATCTTCATCCTATTCAACGGACATTCGCAGAATGTGGGGGTAGTCAATGCGGATTCTGCACCCCAGGTTTTCTAGTTGTGATTTCGGCACTACTTTCAGATAACCCCCGTCCAGATGAAGAGGAAATCAAGGGTGCGATTGAGGGAAATCTTTGTCGGTGTACTGGTTTCCAGCAGATTGTAGACTCAGTGAAGGCGGCATCTGAGATTCTTGTCTCGGGGACTGGTGTTGAAGACTCAACAAGCGCCAAGAGCGACCCTCATCCAGGATTTGGTGGAAACTAACATGGCTAAGGAAGAAGAGGATGGGGGAACGTCGGGAAGTGGTGACGAAATTATCGGATACCGACAACAGCCGGGAAAAATCCCCTTTTCCAGACCCGGTTCCGGAGGTAAGAACAGATTCTCTGAGACTACAGACCCAGAAATGATTCCTAGTTCTCAGGGTGGTTCTTTGGAGCAACCCTGGGGACCCCACAAGCATGACGAATTAGTGAGTGGTCAGATAATTGGCAAACCGACTGCATTAGTCGATAGTTCTTGGAAAGTTACTGGGCGGGCTCACTACGGGGATGATGTTCGACTCCCGGGAGAGCTCATCGGGAGGATTGTGCGCTCCCCTCATCATTATGCGAGGATCCTGTCAATAGACTGCTCGAAAGCACTTGAGTTGCCGGGAGTGATTTCAATTGCAACGGGCCAAGATGCAAAGAATAGATTTGGGGTACTCCCAGTAACAAAGGATGAGCACGCAATGGCAGTCGAGAAGGTTCGACATGCTGGTGACCTGGTTGCTTGCGTTGCTGCAATCGACGAGGCTACTGCTAGAGAGGCGGAAAGACTGATTGAGGTAGAATACGAGATTCTGGAGCCAATCCATGACATGCGCAAGGGCCTGGAGGATAGTGAAGAGCCAATTCATGATCGTGGCAACTACCACATCGGTGAATCAAACATCCAAAAGAGAGTCTTTCAAGAATTCGGGGACATTTCTGGCATGTCGCAAAAATCGGTCGCGAGCCACAAGAAAAGTTGGTTATTTGCTGGAGTGAATCACGGTTTCACGGAACCACATGCGGTGGTTGCCGATTGGGATCCGTCTGGAAGACTGACCCTATACACGCCACAACAGGTCCCCCACTACCTTCACAGAGCACTGGCC
>NTJS01000027.1 GCA_002457155.1 Marine Group II euryarchaeote MED-G35 | reverse complement strand
CTGGGGGGATGGTGACCAAGGGAGGTAGTGACTCTGGTGGTCAGTTTGCAGCTACTAGAGCTGCGGAGAAGATTGCTGAGATGCTTTCTGAGAAAGATTTCGACCAAGTAATCGTGAAGTATCGAGGTGCTGGTGGCAACAGATCTAACAGTGCTCCCGGTGCGACGGCTGCTATTAGAGCATTAACTCGTGCAGGAGTTAGAATTACAAGAATCGAAGATGTGACACCCATGCCAACCGATGGGACCAAGAGCAAGGGTGGACGTAGGGGCAGAAGAGTTTGAATTGAGGTGAAAAAATGGTGAAAATCAAGATACTAAAAGAGACAGAAGAGAAGATACAGATTCTTCTCTCAAAAACCGACAGAAGTTTTGCCAATGCACTGAGGAGATCTCTAATTTCTGATACTCCTAAGATGGCAATAGACAGCGTCACATTCCAACTCGGGACAAAAGAGCAAGATGAGGAGATCTGGGAGACTACAGGACCTCTGCCTGACGAGATGATTGCCCAGAGGCTGGCAATGATACCAATTCCCACTGTGCATGACAAGTTCCACTTCCAAGAAGAGTGCCCCAATTGCAAAGATGTGGTGGAGGAAGAAAGAGGATGTGTGGAATGCCAGATGATTTACACCTGTGTTGTATTTGGTTCTGAAGAGGGTCGCTGGGTTACTGCTGGGGATATGAAGTACCTAGGAGAAGGATCACTGGAAATTCCAGATGAGTACAAGAGTATCCCAATTACCAAGCTCCTAAAGGGACAGATGATTGAGTTCTATGCTACTGCAATAATGGGACGTGGGAGAGAACACACAAAGTGGTCTCCGGTCTGTGGTGTCTCATTCCACCCACGAAGAATAGGGGTCATGAATAACAAAAGGAAGTCCAAGATCCTGTGGGACATGGACTTGGAAATAAATGCCAAAGACTTCGACAAGGATGGGAAGCTAAAGGACATCGACAAGGTTGCAATCCTGGTCGATGAGTTGAACCATGTTGGAGATGGTACTGAGGCTTCCAGAGAATTCAGTGACGCAGTGACACTGGAAGAAGTCTCTGGGGAGTTCATCTTGGAGTTTGAAACAGATGGCTCAATGGAGCCCAAAGTTGCATTCATGAAGGCAATTGAAGAGCTCGCGGGAAGGTTTGGCTCCCTTGAGCAGGATCTTGCAGCAGCACTTTGAATTCCAACAATTCATTACCCGTTCACTGGATGAGTGACTATGCCTACTGCACTGGGTAGAGGACAATGTGGCGGCCATATTACGCTATTCTTCACGATTGAGGATGTCGTAGATGACCCTGTTGCACAGGGTAGCAGAGGTGCTGGTCTTTGCTTGAAGGATGGGGTGGAATCTATAGCGAAAGGCGAAGATGGGAAAGGAGGACTGGTTGTCAGATTCCAAGATGGAGACTATGACTCAACGATGTACGAAGATGTTCTAGAGGAGTTGATTGAAGAGGTTCCCGAAATTCGGTCATTCGATTGGGAATTAAACATCAGGATGTCTTTGCCTGCGTCACAGGGATTTGGCATGTCTGCTTCTGGAGCAATTGCATCTGCAATATCTGTCCAGAGGGCAATGGGTATTCCTCACGAAGAATGTCTCAGAAGGTCATTCTTGATTGCCCATATTGTTGAGAGGAAGAGGTCTAGTGGTCTGGGAGACACAACTGCTCTTTCATCGGGAGGGGTCGAAAGAAGGATTGCTGCAGGCTCTCCCTTTTCTGGAAGTTTTCTCGATATTGGGCCGGGGATTTCTGAAGGCTGGGCCGCCTATACGCCCGTTCTTCTAGTCTGGAAGGATAGGACTGGAAAGCATACTTCGAAATATATTGATCACCCTGAATGGAAAGTGAAAATTAGCGAAGCTGGAGCATCCGCAATGGAAATTATTGGAGAAGGTAAATGGGACTCAGGGAGGTGGTCAGAACTCATTGATAGGTCACTGATTTTTGCTTGTGAAAGTGGTTTAGAGTTTGATGCGTCTAGAACCGAGATAATCGGTGCAGCTAATGAGGCGATTGGAAATTCTGGTTTCTCCGATAGATTGTCGACAATGCTTTGCATGTTGGGAGAGAGTGTTGTCATTGTCCCTAATGACTATCTTGACGAGGATGATTGGGTGGGTGAACTATCTGCAGCTCTCGAAAGAGTGGGTTTCTCAACATTTCCAAGTAGGATTGGTGCCCTGAATTAGATGGTTTAGGACTTCGAATTCTCATGGAAATCCTCAAGCGGTTTCAAGTCAAGAGGGCTGGAGTCTAGCTTTATTGCCCCCCTCAGCCTTAGTCCATCACAGAATCCGTGCCGATAAACAAGAGCACCCTGGCCGTATTCTGCGACATACCTGTCTACCTGCTTCTGGGTCTTCTTCTTCGGGAATTTTAGATCTGCACCGAAGAAGTGCTTTGCATCAATCCATGCACAAGGAGTTCCATTGATTCTAACGTCATCAAGGAGAAGGAGGTCGGGCGTAATTATTGCCCTACCCTCGCTCTTGGTCTGTTCCCTCAGAAGTTCTTCCTGGCGCCTGAATCTGACACCTACTGATTCGAAGTAGCTGCACAGGATCTCCTCAAAGACCTCGGCTGCAGTCTGGGTCTCGGTTTGGTTTACCGAGCTTACTCTGTCTACTGATTCGGCTAGTTCGAACTGTTCCCTGTCCCTTTTGTTTAACTTAGATGGGTTCTTGTTTAGTGTATCCTTGATTCTGGTCTTTGTCCACCCTCGACCTGTAAGTATGGCTCTGAAAGTATTGACCGGTGGAGCATCGAACCTCTTCGAGAGGGCGATCACGCTTTCTCCGGAGTCGTACCTTCTGCTGAGCTCATTGCTTCTACGCATCAATTTTGAATGAGAATATACACTCTTCTCCTGATTTAGTGCTGCCCTAAGGGAAAGTGCCTGTTCCAGACTGATTGGAAGTCCATCGAGTTTTACTGCAATCTCCTGAACTCTTTCCTCGGGAAGGAATCCGAATTCTCCGGGGATGCAGGCTATCTTCCCAGCCTTACTTTGAACTTCCTTGGTGACTGCTTTGGTTTTCCATTTGATTTCTACTTTCTCCGGAGGTGGGTTGATTTCTTTTGGTATCCCCATTGGCCTGGGATTAACAGTAAACCTCGCTAGGGCTCTTTCAATCTCCTCCGATTTAGCGCCTCTACCGTTACCCTTTGGAGGGTTGTTTTCCTTCCTCGGGCGGCGGCGGCGCCTCCGACGCCCTCGGCGTCGCTTGGCACTCTCGTCTTCACTCAATGGGCATGCCAGATATCGGAGCCCCATGAACCCACCGAGTGAACGACTACTTCCTCATACGGGCGTAGACGTCGTAGAAGTAATCTCGAATTGGCCATGGTAACAGTGCCATTGCTGATGCCAGGGGCCATGGAAATCTGAGTTTTCCACAGACTCTCCAGATTGCCGCGCTCTTGGAATACCACTCTCCTGTGTTGGAGATTAGAAAAATGGAGTCTAGTCCTTCAAGCCTCTTTGGTATCGCTTTCATTATTTCTACGCCATCGGGGCTATTCTGTCCGATTAGAGTTATTCTTGATACTTGACCTCTCCTTCTGATGAATTCTGCCCAACGACTGCATTTGTTACATTGATCGTCGAAAAGGACGATACTGGATTTTCCCATATGCATGCTTCACCTAGACAAATGCTATTCCCGGTGCTAGGGGAAATGATATTCTGGCCTTACCTCCAACGTCCTCGGCTTCTCCGGCAGTGTATACCTCGACTGATTCAACCTCCAAGGAAGACGCAATGAAATCTGAGTTCTGCTTGATTATCTCGACCTCGTCAATACGTTCTGAAATTAGTGTCCTCTCGCCCTCTAACCAAGTATGGATTCGTCCCCTAGTCTTCTTCCCACCCATGGTGATAGAGTTCCAAGTCTGGAAGACTTCTCCTCTTGTTGATTCGTCCTTGAATGACTCTAGCGACTTGACGTGAGACTGTCCCCCTTCTTTGAAGTCAAAACCTTCTTGGTGCAGACTGATTGCCTCAGAAGCTAAGTCGTTTTTCCATTCAGGAGATGTTTGGATCACCACCTTCGTGATTTCATTCTCCGAGTGCCTTTCTGCAAGAGTTCTGAGATTTCTTCCGCTCGAGATAATTTCTTTGAGATAATTCTCAAGTGCCAATACTCGAATGTCGTTAGAATCTGGTTGAAGAATAGGCATCACAAACTTTGCTAGGATGTCATCTCGACCAGATTTCTTCCAGAATTCTTCAGCAATATGGGGAGTCGCTGGTGCTAGCATAGGTATCCATCCCTGCAAGAATGTCATTGCAGTGACCCGATCACACCCCCCTCTACGTAGATACCAATGCCAATCTGATAGCATCTCGAAGTGGCTAATCATCACTCCTTCTCGAAGGCTAACTTCAGACATTACCTCGACCCATTTCTCCTGATTTACCCTCATCCTTGACATTAGCCAATCATCAATCTCAGAAGGTGAATCTGAGAATCGTAATGCTGCATCAACTGCGTCGATTAAAGAAAACATCTGACGATGGTTTGCTTCAAGAGAACTGTCTGACCAATCCATTCCTGCCTCCGGATTTGCCCCGAACAGAATGAATAGCCTGACAGTGTCGGCTCCGAATCTAGAAATCATCTCCTCTGGACTGACCGTGTTTCCTAGTGACTTGCTCATCTTTGCTGAGCGGCTGGAGAGAGGCTCTCCACAGGAAGGGCAATCCAAATCAAAATTGTCTACATGATGCTCAGAGTTACAATCGGCGCAGTATGGTGCTGGTGCGTTGAGCATTCCCTGGCACATTAGTCTACCGAAGGGCTCTCCAACCTCATTCATCCCGGCATCTCTGGTGAATTTTGTAAAGAATCGAGCATAGAGAAGGTGCATTACTGCATGCTCAATCCCTCCTATGTAGAGATCTACGCCACCCCCCATCCAGTAGTCGACTGCTGCACGATCGAATGGAGAAGTCTCGTTGTTTGCATCACAAAATCTCATGAAATACCAAGAAGAGTCGTAGAATGTATCCATTGTGTCTGTCTCCCTCTTTGCGTCTCCTCCACAGGAGGGGCATTTGGCCTGAACAAAGGAACTGTGCGATTCTAGTGGATTACCACTCTGTTCCTCAGTAAAGACAACGTCTAGTGGGAGTTCCACTGGAAGGTTTTCTCTGGGAACCGGGACGACTCCGCAGGAATCACAGTGAATCATGGGAATTGGGGTCCCCCAGAACCTCTGTCTGCTCAGAAGCCAGTCCTTCAGTCGATACTCCACGGTCCCATAGCCGGATTTGTTCTTCTCAAGAGCAGCAATGACTGCATTCTTTGCATCGTCTCCGGAAAGACCGTCGAACCCGTCCATCGATGAATTGATCATTGGCCCGTACCCTTCGAATGCCCTAATTAGTGGTGAGTGAGGGTCTGAATCCTCATTTTCTTGGAGCACTTGCCTAATCTCTAGATCGTAGGCTTTGGCAAAATCGAAGTCTCTCTGATCATGACCCGGAACTGCCATTACCGCTCCGGTCCCGTACGAAGCAACCACGAAGTTTCCAGCATAAATTGGGATCTTTTCACCGTTTATTGGGTTGATTGCATGCCTTCCAAGGAAAACCCCCTTCTTTTCCTTCAACATGTTGATTCTCTCGAATTCTGACATCCTGGCGCATTCGTCCTTTAGGTTTCTCCATCCTTGTTCCCATTCGGTTCCCATGCACAACTCCTCACAAAGTGGGTGCTCGGGAGATAGTGTGACAAAGGTGGCTCCAAAAATTGTGTCAGGCCTAGTGGTAAACGCCCCGATTAATGACTCAGAGTCGGCAACTGGGAAGTCAATGTGTGCTCCATGTGAACGACCAATCCAGTTTCTCTGCATTGCCTTGACATTCTCTGGGAAGGAGATGCTGTCTAGTTCATCGAGTAACTCATCCGAGTACTCCGTCATTCTTACGAACCATTGGGCCATGTCCCTCTGAACTACTTCCAAGCCACATCTCCAGCATCTATTGTTCTTGACCTGCTCATTTGCCAGGACCGTGTCACAGTCCACGCACCAATTTACAGGAGCCATTCGCCTTTCGACCAGCCCCTTCTCGTTTAGAGTGAGGAACATCTCCTGATTCCAGCGATAGTAATCTACATCGGACGTAGCTAGGAAACGCCGCCAATCGTATGAGTATCCCATTCTTTCCTGATCGGAACGTATGCTTGTGATGTTGCTGTGGGTGACCGAATTTGGATGGCCGCCCTCCTTCTTGGCAGCATTCTCAGCGGGCATTCCAAATGAGTCGTATCCCATTGGGTAGAGTACATTCTTCCCCATTAGCCTGTGAAAGCGAGCCATTGCGTCTCCGATAGAGTAGTTTCTGACGTGCCCCATGTGCATATGACCGGATGGATAAGGGAACATCTCGAGGCAGTAGAACTTGGGCTTTGACTCGTCTATTTCAGCCTCGAAAACACCTGCGTCGGACCATTCCTTCTGCCAACGCGATTCGAGTTCTTGTGGGTCGTATGCCATTTACTCAAACTCACCGCTGAGTATGGGTTGTATATGCATTATGATTTTGTTTGATGCCTGTCTCGGATAAGATATGTTGTCAGACGGAGAGTTCCATTCGGTAATTTGGGAAGATGGGGTGGAGGTTTGGGTCACTCAGATGGGGTCACTCATGAATATGAATACGGCCTTTGTTGACAGAGCAAATGGTGTTGTTGCAATCATTGATCCATACGATGCGAAAAAATGGATTTCAAAACTAGAGAAAGAGGGTTTGGAACCAACTCACCTACTCTACACGCATACCCATAGAGATCACGCAGCCGGTTACCCGGGGATGATCAAGAGATACCCAAATCTGGAAGTCTGGGGACATGAGGATGCCAGAGTTCCGAACTTACTTGGCCACATAGTTTTCAGGAATGTAGACTTCACATATACTTGGAGAAGTTCTCCTGGGGAGAGTGTTGATTGGTCCGCAGGATCAATTTTTCTTACTGTGACACATTCTCCAGGTCATGCTCCTGGTCATGTCACATTCCATGGTCATGGGGTCTACCATGCTGGTGATTTGCTATTCGTAAGAAGCGCAGGCAGGGTTGATCTTCCAGGAGGAGATCCCCAAGCCCAACAGAGGAGTCTCATACAGGCTAAAGAAATCCTCCAAGGACTGCCGCCGGACTGGAGGCTCATTCCTGGACACAGGTATGATGACTTCAAGGGCGAGGTCCCGGACTGGATTAGTCTGGGTGATGTGTTGAAGCACAACTACTTCCTTTCTAATATCACAATGATTGACTAGGCTATCTTCTCAGAAGTTTCCTAACCAGACTGCTTTCTTCATCGAGGGAGGATGATTCTTCCTCCCTGACCTTCTTCAATGCATTAATTGGGACCCAATCATCTGGCACCAACCTCCATGGTGTCACTCTTGCCATTATTCCAAGGAGAACTTGGCTGCCTGGAATCATGAAAACTCTGAGAGGCGGGACGACCAAGCTCAGTGCAGCTAAGTCTTCTCTGGCCTGTATTCTCTCCGCCCGGCTAACTCTTCGTCCGATTAGGATGCTGGAGAGTGTGGCCGAGGTGCGCTTAAAGTGCTCAGCACCTATTTTCGATGTGTCCCAAGCCTTCTCTATAGATTCACCCCACTTGCTAGGCTCCTTCGCTACTTCCTTGATTTCGTTCTGTGATTTATCAGGGAGGCGTCGAAATGCTGCAGCAGTTCCAGTTGCCACCCATGGCAACCACCTAACCATGAATCCTGCGAATTTCCTCAATCTACCCATAGAATCACTCGGTCTTGTCTATCCTTTGGGATGATACTCCTCTCGTCTTCATTTCCTTCTCTACGGTTCCCGATGGCAAATCTCCATCCTGCTCCAATGCTGAGAGTGCAGCTATCACAATGCTATCTGTGTCGATTTCGAAGAAGGTGCGCAGGGCTTCTCTAGAATCTGAGCGCCCAAATCCATCGGTACCTAGGACGACGTACCGCCCTCCAACCCATCTTTGAATCATCTCGGGGACGGAGGAGATGAAATCTGAAGTTGCGATGGTTGGAGTCGCATCTCCAAAACATTCGGAAACGTATGGTTTCGATTCTTTCCCAGGATCGAGTCGCTTCTTCCTCTCGTGTTCCATACCGATTCGTCGGAGTTCTCCATAGGAAGTCACCGACCAAATTTCCGATCCGATACCATGATCGCGCAATAGTTCCGTGGCAGCCTCTCTCACAAGATTCAGAATTGGCCCGGAACCTAGTAATCTAACCTTGGAGCCGTTCCCCTCCATCTCTTCAACGATATAGGCGCCTCTGATTATCCCTTCATCGGAGTCTGCTGGCTTTGGCATCTGCTGTTGATTCTCGTTGTACAGCATGATGTAATGGAACACATCCAGATTCTCACCCCACATCTCATCGATTCCATGTCTTATTATTGTCGCGAGTTCGTATGCATAAGCAGGATCCCATGCTCGGCAGTGGGGGACTGCAGAGGCCATCAGGAGGCTGTGACCGTCTTGATGCTGCAATCCTTCTCCATTCAGTGTCGTCCGACCTGCAGTTGCACCCATGAGGAAACCCCGAGCCCTAGCATCGGCAGCACTCCAAATCTGGTCCCCTACTCTCTGGAAACCAAACATTGAGTAGAAGGTGTAGAAGGGAATTGTTGGTGAGTTGGCGTTAGAGTAAGACGTGGCACTAGAAATCCATGTGGCTATTGCCGCGGCCTCCGAGATCCCTTCCTGAAGCACCTGTCCAGATTCGGATTCCTTGTAATTCAGTAGCATCTTGTGGTCGACTGGGGTGTACTTCTGTCCCTTTGATGCAAAGATCGCGAACTCACTGAAAAGAGGGTCCATGCCGAATGTCCTCCCTTCATCGGGGATGATCGGGACTACCTTGTCACCTATCTCTGACTTCAAGAGGTTCCTCAATAGTCGAACGAAGGCCATGGTGGTAGAAACCTCTTGTCCCTCTGGAGTTCCTCCATCGAATGCTGCGTAGGTGCCCTCACCTGGGAGATCAGAGATGATGTTAGCTGGTCTTCTCGAGGGCAGGTGCCCTCCGAGTTGTTTTCTTCGCTTGAACAAATATTCGATTTCATCTGACTCTTCTTCTAGAATGACGAATGGATCATCCTCTAGTCTGGAATCGTCCAATTTTAGCCCGAGTGCGTCACGATACGCAGCTAGGTCCTCGGGACTCATCTTCTTCTTCTGGTGTGTAGAGTTTCTTCCCTCGAATGAGTCGATTCCCCACCCCTTTACGGTATGTGCAAGTATTACAGCTGGCCCATTGGCAGCCAGAGCTGCTTGGTAAGCAGAATATACCTTTATTGGATCGTGGCCCCCTCTGGTCAGTTGCTCGATTTCTGTGTCGGAGATAGAGGTCCCCAATGCTTGGAGCGATTCACTCCCGGAGAACAACTCATCTCGGAACTCACTAGCGGAAAGAATACTGAGTCGTTGCCAGTCTCCATCTGTGATTTCCTCTATTCTTTTCAACAGCTCACCGTTTGAATCTAGTTGGAACAATCTGTCCCACCCAGAGCCCCAGATTACTTTGATCACCGTCCATCCTGCGCCTCGATATAGCCCCTCCAACTCTTGAATAATGCTGGAGTTTCCTCGAACGGGGCCATCTAATCTCTGGAGGTTGCAATTGACAACGACAACCAAATTATCCAACTGTTCTCTACCGGCTACTGCTATGGATGCGATAGCCTCGGGTTCGTCCATCTCCCCATCACCTAGAAAAACGAAAACACGACTCTCCGAAGTATCGGCGAGATTTCTCTGGTGGAGGTACTTCCAGAATCTGGCCTGCATTACGGCGCCAAGCGGCCCAAGGCCCATGGAGACTGTTGGATACTCCCAGAATTCTGGCATCAGACGAGGGTGTGGGTATGAAGAAAGTCCGTCTTCGAATGCTTCCTGCCTGAAGTTTGAGATTTGCTCCCTAGCAATCCGGCCCTCTAGAAATGCCCGGGAGTAGATTCCCGGACTAGCATGACCTTGGATGTAGAGTGCGTCGCCTATCCCATTGTGGTCCTTTCCTCTGAAGACATGATTGAAGCCGACCTCGTACAATGTGGAGCTCGAGGCATAAGTGGAAATGTGCCCACCGATTCCATCCATTCTTCTATTTGCATCTGAGACCATTGCTGCTGCATTCCAAAGAACATGATTCTGGATCTTCTTCTCGATTTCCAAATTTCCGGGATACGGTTTTTGCTGCTCGATAGAAATTGAGTTTAGATATGGCGTCCTTGAGGTGGAAATATCGATTCCAAGGGCCGTTGCCTCTGACAACAATTCCTGAAGGAGTAGTCGGGCTCTGGAACTACCGGAGGAAGAGGTCACAGTCCTCAACGACTCTAGCCACTCATCGGTCTCTTCTGGGTCCGTATCAGGTAGAGTCTGACGAGGTTTGGTTGGAGACATGTCTGCACTACTGCCCCGCAGGGCAGAATCACCAGCCGAGGCGTGTTTTTTGAATGGGTCGTCGTTCTAATCTGCTCAAAGAGGGGATGGTCCCGGTCCGACCTCAATGAGATGACACTCGTGCATAGTCCTCACGCCAGCTACGGTGATAGCGGAATCACCCGATACGCATCTCTCACCCTTCCACTTCCTAACGGTCCTAATCACGGTCTTTGAACCCGGAGCGTTATTCGGATCGACCTTAACCTCGACAATTATCTCTCCGACCTGTCCCAACCAACCCAAAACGGCATCAATACTTCTTCGGGCATATCCATGCCGCTGCTCAGAACTGCGTACCCAATATCCCAAGTTCCACGTAGCCCTATCAGACTTGGTCACTCTATCGAAACCTATCACTCCAAGCACATAGCCGTCCCATGGACGTATCATCATCCAGTGATGGAGGAGTCCGGTGCGCCCCTTGCGCTCGGTATCTTTGATAAAATTCTCAATCTGCGGCCTAATTTCGTTGTCCGGATTTATCCAAGGCATGGCCCTAATGACATCGGGCCAAGTTTCTTCAAATGCCTCGACGACTTCTGGAATGTGTGACTTGGATGCTGGTCTAAGGACCAATGCTTCATCGACCCTGATAGACGAGGTTGCCCTCCTATGCATTATTTTCGGGGACGAGTGCCATCGCATCAGTCCTGCGTATCAGAACTTGGTTAAGAAGTCAGTTTCTCCTTTGCTCGAGCGACGTCTGGGTCTTCTGGGTTTATTTCGTAGGCTGATTCAACCATCCTCTGTGCCTCAGTATTCCTTCCAATTGACATTAGTAGCTTGCCGACGGAATAGATCAAAGAAGTCCTATTCCCCAAGTGAGGACCCACCTCATCAAGAAGGACGGTTGTCTGGGCTTTGTTCTGCTCTTTTGCAGACCTGAAGGCTGCCTGAAGCTGTTTGATTACTTCCGGAACGGGCCATTCATCCTGTTGCTGCCATGGCCAGAAAGAGGAGTCGTTCTGATGCGGGGAGGAAACAGATACCTCTTCTTCCGGTGGGAGGACTGGTGCAGATGGCAGTTGAACTGGTCTTTCGATGTCCGCCTCAGGCTCCTTTTCTTCGTGGATTGGGACCGCAGTAAGTTTCGGGATGGGAATCGATGGGGCTGGTGGAATTGGGTTCGCATTGGTTAATGGAGAGCCTCCTCTTGCAAATGCTTCCTCGAATTCGTCTATCTTTCCGTCCCCATCAAAGTCATCCTCTCCAATATCATCAACTTCTCTGGCAGGAGAGCCAATTTCGTTGGCTTCAATAATCTCGTTCGGATTCATTGGTTGAGTGAAATTTGGGGTCTCAGCGTTTGGTTGGATTAACTCAATTGTTTTGTGATCCAATATCTCTTCCACTTCCTCTTCGACCAGGCTTTTGGGTACTTCGAATTTCTGAACGAATTGAGGGATATCGTCTGCCGTAAGCTCGTACTCCTCATCGATTTCTTCGATTGGAGGGGTGAATGAGTCAAAATCTGGTTTTCTGTCCAATTGGACTTCATCGCCTTCTCCATATTGCGAGACTTCTACGGTTAAGTCGTCAAATGCAAATGAAGGAGCAATAGTTTCACTCTCCACTTCATCCTCTTCAATCTCACTCATCAGTTGATCCAATAGGTCCGTGGACTCCTCATCTCCAAGTCCTGAACTCTGCTGAAAGGAGGGTCGATCTATCTGGTAATAGCATCTCGTGCAAACCTTGGTTCCCTCTTGGTTCGAGTGCTGACAGGAAGGACAAACGATGCCCTTGGGGTTAGAATTACTCCACGACTTAAATCTGTCAAATACCAATCCCGTCCCCCCAGCATTCCCTTTCGACAGTGGTGAACGTTTAATTCTCACTGGGAATGGTTTGTTTTGTTGTGACTAGAACTCGTCAAGTAACCGTGATAGGGGCAGGGTTAGACGGGCATACGTGGGCGACTCTGAGAAAACGGTTCCAAGTCGGTTCAAAAGGAGCCAGGACCATCACGAATCTTACCTGCGTCTGATTCGATGGGAATTAGACGATGAGTTGGCTATGACTGAGGAGAGGCTCAAAAATTGGTCAGAAAAGAAATTAGAAGCGAATGGAATTGCCCTGTTCGGACTGAATGCCAAGACCGATGGTTGGTTATTCGGTCAGCAGATCATTAGGCTTCGACAAGGAGCCGGGAAAGACCTTGGTTCCCATCGTTTCAGACAGGGTGACATAGTGATGCTTAGCAGAGGGAGTCCGCTGACCGAGAGGCCAATTGAGGCCATAGTGAGCAATAGGAACCGGAGTTCGATTCGAATCGTACTTCCTGAGGCACCGCAGGGCCTACGAAAGGGAACATGGAGGATTGATAGAGGGGCCAACCGGGTTGCATTCGACAGGATGAGGGATGCGCTCAATTCAATCTTCGAAGAAGATGGAAGTGCCCCCCTGAGAGAATTGCTCCTAGGGCTAGTTCACGACCCAGTGGGAACTGCTTCTCTAATTCCTGAGTTAGGAGGGGTGAAGCAAAAAAGGGCCACACTGCCAAGTGACATGAATAAGGCTCAGAGGGTTGCTGCAAAGAGTGCGATAAGTAGTAGGCTGACGTTAATCCAAGGTCCCCCAGGAACAGGGAAGACTCACACTGCAGTTAGGATTCTCGAGAACTGGGCGATACTGGACACTGGAACAGTTCTCGCAGTAGCAGACTCAAATGTGGCTGTCGACAACTTACTGGAGGGTTTGCTGGAAAGAGGCGTCAGGGCAGTGAGACTGGGGCAGCCCGTCAAGGTTAGAGAGAATCTGAGAACCGCTACAATGGATGCTAGGATGGAAAGTCATGAGTTGAATAGAGATCTGGTGGAAGAGATCGAAAGGAACGAGAAATTGTCTAGAAGGATTAAGGGCATGAGGGGGGGGAAGGAAAAGGGCCTAGCCCACAGGGACCTAAGCAGGGGATGGAAGGAGGTGAAGAGGCTCGAAAGGCAAATTAGAGACGACATTCTAGATAGGGCACAGGTTCTTTGTTGCACGTGCATTGGTTCTGGGCATGAGTTACTCGATGGGAGAAGTTTTTCCCGGGTGCTAATTGATGAGGCAACTCAGGCAACGGAGCCTGCGGCATTGGTTCCCATTGTGAAAGGGGCCAGGCAGATCGTATTGGTTGGTGATCACAGACAACTGCCTCCGACTGTGATTTCTCGACAGGCGGGAAATGGGGGTTTGAATCGATCTCTATTCGAACGACTGGTTGAGATGGGGATCAAGCCTCTACTGCTTAACACCCAGTATCGAATGCACCCCTCAATTTCTGAGTTTCCGAATTCGCAGTTCTACGGAGGAATGCTTGAGGATGGTGTAGGTGAGTCTGAAAGAGAGGCCCCCCCTGGAATGCTTTGGCCCAATTGGGACTCACCGTTAGCGTTCCTTCCAGTCGATGGTGATGAGTTGCTTTCACCCGATGGGGCCTCTAAGGAGAATGCCGCAGAAGCATCATGGGTGGTAAAAATTCTGATGGGCTTTGTGGACGATGGTGGACTTGATCTCACAGACATCGGGATAGTAACGCCATACGCTGGACAGGTTAGGGCGATTAGGGACATTCTGCCAGAGTCTATGCAGGGGGTTGAGGTTAGGACTGTTGATGGATACCAGGGTAGAGAGAAGGATGTGATAATCTTCTCTTGTGTTAGGTCAAACTCAGATGGAAATGTCGGTTTTCTCTCTGATCGAAGAAGGCTTAACGTGGCACTTACCAGATCTAAGCGAGGTCTAGTGGTAGTTGGAAACCCGGATACCTTGAGGCATGATGAAAATTGGAGAGCTTGGATTGAGCACGTGAGGAGTCGTAAACTTGAGGCATGGCATCTCCTGGGTACTGCATGAGGTGCATGAATGAGCGATCATGAC
>NTJS01000026.1 GCA_002457155.1 Marine Group II euryarchaeote MED-G35 | reverse complement strand
ACCATCAGGAACACGTCGCCCACACGAGTTGTGAGGAACGCCTTCTTCGCTGCGTAAGCTGCGCTCTCCTTCCAGAAGTAGAAGCCTATAAGCAGGTAAGAGCAGAGCCCCATGATCTCCCAGAAGATGAATAGCCAGAGGAAGTTGTCAGCCAGCACCATGCCGAACATCCCCATTGCGAAGAGCACGAACTCGGCGTAGAAGCGATGGTTGCGATTCTCGTTAATCGGGTCGGTGTTCATGTATCCGAGGCTGAACCAGCAGATCAGGAAGCACAGGAAGGTTGCTACGAAGAGTAGCATCAGGGTCACTGAGTCGATCCAAACCCCGACGCCGATGATCCTCTCAGAGCTCATGGTGTAGTCAGAGTGCAGCACGTCGAACGAGATCCAGTCCATCCATGATGCGGCTACGCGCCCTCCGGCGTCTTCGGATATCTCGCGAGCGCCCCGGATGTAGTCCACCAGAATCCAAACTGCGGTGGACAGGGATACTAGTAGTGAGGAGAGGCCGATCACTCCCCCCTCCTTCAGCGTCTCCTTCCAAGTTGGTTTTCCATTGTACACCTGGCCCGAGACTAGTATGATCGGGAATGCGATGAACGGGGCGAGGACGATTAGGAACGCGGCATCGACCGATTCCACCCCCGCGATTGCCAATACGGGGACTATCAGCAAGGCGGGGACTAGTGGCATCAGCAGCCTGTACTCGTTTCCTGAATCCCCCATGGTATCACCTAGTTGCTGAGCTCCCTCGCTGCATCGAGCGAGATCGTGCCCTGTGTGCTGTAAAGGGAGAGTAGTATCGCGAGACCGATTGCGACCTCGGCTGCTGCGATGGCGATGGCGATGGCGGTGAAGACCCAGCCGTCCACGTCGCCGTAGTGGGAGGCTGCTGCGACGAAGTTCAGGTTGGCTGCGTTGAGCATCAGCTCGATGCACATGAGGACGACGATTGCGTTCTTGTGGTAGAAGGTCCCGAGGAGTCCGATCCCGAATAGGATCACGCCCAGGGCTGCTATCCAGCTTGGGTCGATCATTCCTCGGCCCCCATGTCCCAGAGGAGGTTGACTAGCCGCTCGTCCCTGACTAGGTAGGAGGACCCTATCATCGCCATGGCCAGCAACGACCCGAGGATCACAGTGGCCATCGTCCAGTCGTTGAAGATGGCGTCTGCGAAGGCTAGAGTCGTGGGTGCCGTGGATGTCCCGGAGTCCCACATCGAGTGTTCCATCATGCCCCTCAGCAGGACTAGGATGAATGCGAAGACGCCCACTCCAGAGACCGCTGAGATTGCGTTCAGCGTGGGCAGGGACTCGACGTCCTGGATTCTCCTGCGGGTCAGCATCACACCGAATTGCACCACTAGCATGACCGAGCCCAGGTAGACGAGGATCTGGATCGCAGCGAGCATCTCCGCGCTTGCCATCAGGAATGCCGCGGCGACTGCGAAGAACGTGAACATCAGCCATAGGAGGGAGTGTGCCACTCTCGAGGAGAAGACGCAACCAAGGGCCCCTACTATGGCAGCGCCTGAGACGATGACGAAGATGACCGTCTCGAAGTTGACCACTTTCAGGCCTCCGCCTTTGCTGCCTTCCTTTCCCGCTTGGCCTTCTCCTTCTTGGCTCGCTTGGCGAGTTCCATGTCCACCCTCTCCTTGTGGACCGATGGCAGGACCCTTGTCCTGTCCGCATCCATCCAGAGGTCTTCTCTCGAGAAGCCCGACATCCCGTCGTACTCGTTGGTCATGAAGAACGACTCGAAGGGGCATGCCTCCATGCAGAGGCCGCAGAACATGCACCTTCCAAGGTCGATCCTGCCGGAGACTATGTCCTCCTCAGCAGGCCTGATTGAATCCAGAGTCACGTCTTGTTGGCCTGAGCCATCCATCCAATTCACAGTTGCTGTGTCTCCTGTGATGTCGATGATCTCCGCGAACTCGTATTGCTGTGGGGCCGATGTGTGGTCCTTCACCAAATCGTGCTCCTCCTCTATCTCGTGGAAGTCTTCCCTTGGCATGGCAGCCAGGCCGCCGACCTCTAGCTCGCTGCCGAAACCATGCCACTCATCCCCCTCCTCTGCGGTGTCCAGGACGTTGACCCTCACTTCAGAGGTCATGTGCAGGCAGTCGTTGGGGCACGCCCTGACGCATTGCTTGCATGCGG
This sequence comes from Marine Group II euryarchaeote MED-G35, assembly GCA_002457155.1. Lineage (GTDB taxonomy): Archaea > Thermoplasmatota > Poseidoniia > Poseidoniales > Thalassarchaeaceae > UBA36. Next base: position 12,849 of record NTJS01000026.1, on the reverse strand, counting down.
TGCATGTCTCCCAGATCACCCCTATCCTGCCGTTGTAGTTCCCCGGGACGAAGAGCCATGGCTCGAGGTCGTCCAGCCTCTCGTATGGGTACATCACCGTGACTGGCCTCTCCACGAAGGGCATCAGCTGGCTAGTCTCCCTGTCGGCGGAGAACTTCTGGTCTGAGCTGGGGTGGGATTTGCCGACCCTCCTGGATGTCTCGGGGTCGAGCATGTCGGCGGGTTGCGCGTGGTATCCGCTCTTGAGGAACTTGAGCTTGCCTAGGAAGGGGACTGTTCGCAACGCGGTCTTCAGAGTGATCCACATCGGCCTGACGACTAGGTTGCGGAAGCTCGGGGTGCCGTGTGGGTGGTAGCTCATGTGCCAGCCTCCGTATCCGATATGCTGACCGAGGATGATGCCTTCACAGCGGAATATGACGTGTACTGCCTCTGGAGGTCTTCGAGCTTTGAGTCAGGGTGCCTACCGGGGTATGCCTTTGTGACTGCGTATGTGCTGTATGGCCTCCTCATGCTCTCGAGGGCCTCCTTGTCCTCGTCGACAACGAGGATCACGAGTCCTATGATCCCAGACAGAATCATCACCACAGGTGCCACTATTCCCCAGCTTCCGTCCCATACCCAGACCCTGAGGAACATCGCCACTGCCAGGTTGACTATGGACAGTGGGAGAAGCCACTGCCATCCGAACTCGAGGATCTGGTCTGTCCTCACCCTGTGCAGTGATGCCCTGATCCAAACGAAGACTGCGAACAGGGCCCATGCCTTGATCAGGACCCATGCGATTCCGGGAACGAGGGATAGGAGGAACTCTAGGACGCCTCCGACGACTGGGAGCGATTCCATAGTGCCCTGGAATGGCGCCTCCCATCCTCCGAGGAAGAATAGCGCGAATAGCAGGCAGGCAGCGTAGCAGCGTTGGTACTCAGCCGCGAACATGAGGCCCCACCTCATTCCGCCGTACTCTGTCCACCATCCCTCCACCAGCTCGGCCTCTGCTTCCGGCATGTCGAAGGGGATTCGTTCCACCTCTGCGATCATGGTGATTAGGAACAGGGCTGCGCCGAGCGGGAGCATGAACAAATTCCACACGTTGGACTCTTCGGCTTGGAAGTCAACGATCTCGATCACGTTGAACGAGCCGCTGATGACGCAGACTCCGAGGACCGTTATCAGTAGGGGGATCTCGTAAGCGGTGAGTTGGGCGGCTGACCTCATGCCCCCAATGAGGGTGTACTTGTTGTTGGAAGACCACCCGGCGAAGAAGACACCCAGGGGAGCTACCCCGAAGATTGCCATCATGAAGACGACTGAGAGTTCCGGGCTTGAGACGTAGAAGTGCGGGCCGAACGGTATGAATGCGAATACGAGCACTGTGGTGGAGATGATGATCACCGGTGCGATCTCGTAGACCGGCTTGTCGGCTTCCTTGGGAACGATGTGTTCCTTGCCTGCGAACTTGGTGAAGTCGGCGAAGGCCTGGAAGAATCCGGGCAGTAGGAACCAGTAGCCGTGGTAGCCCCTGTTGTTCACCCTGGATACGGCTTCCAGCTCGTGGTCGTTACCCCATATCGAGTTCAGGGTCTTGTTTAGCCATCCTATTGGGGCCCCCATTCCGAAGGGGAGCTGGTTCCACCACTCTCCGGCTGTGACGCCACTCTCGCCTATCCAGAGGCTCCTGAGCGTGGTCGTGGCACCTAGCCTGTCCATCAGTCGGCCGATGAACTTCCTCTCAATGTATGGAATCGGGAGCATCGTCAGCATCATCGTGGTGAAGACCACCGTGCAAATCATCGTTGCCGAGAAGAGTCCTTCTAGGGCCGGTTGCATGTCGGCGAATCCATCCTGCAGATTCAATACCCTGCCCAGTAAGATGTCTTCCGGCCATATCCCCTTGGGGAGCGAGATGGTCACCGTGAGATCTAGGTCCTTCGAGGGGAGGATGTCGTGGACGTTGTCCATTGACCACCCGACCAAGCCCTCGACCCAGCCCCTTAGGTCCAACCAGTCTCCAGTAGCCATCATCTCACCTGTCCGTCTCCCCTATGCACGGGTCGAATGAACCCATTATCGCTGGGATGTCAGCTACCTTGTAACCTACCATGCACTTGGATGCGTAAGGGATCGTGATGAACATCGGAGAGCGGATCGAGGCCCTGTATGGCATCTTCCCTCTGCCCTCACCACCGCCGGCGAGGTAGAACATCGACTCACCTCGGCTGTCCTCGAAGTGATGGGAACCGGAAGTCCCCTCTGGGGCCCTGCTAGGCGCTTTGGCCAGGATGGCTGGGTCCCCAGGCTCGTGGTATGTGTCGGCCCCACGGGGGATCTTGTCCAGAGCCTCCAGGACCATCAAGGCGCTGACTCTCATTTCCTCGACGCGGATCCTGTATCTGTCATAGCAGTCTGCGCCCTTGATCGAGGGCCTCTCGACTGGTGGTTCCCAATCCAGCTCGCTGTAGACCGAGTATGGATGTGCGGTTCTGATGTCATAGTTCACCCCGCCTGCCCTCAAGTTTGGCCCAGTGACTCCGTGGTTGACCATCTCCTCGGGCTTCGAGTATCCGACACCCTGGGTCCTGATTAGGAAAATTGTGCTCTCGTCGAACAGGGCCTCATACTCCTGGATCCTATTCAGGAACAGGCTGACCTTTGCCCTGGCCCTCTGTGCAAATCCATGGGGGAGGTCCCTCTTCACCCCTCCGACCCTGGGGAAGTTGTAGTGCATCCTAGAGCCGCCGAGCTCCTGGAGGAGGTCCATCATCATCTCCCTCTCCCTTAGGCACCATACCATCACAGAGAGGTTACCGATGTCAGGGCCATATGCCCCCAACCACATCAGGTGGGATGCGATCCTCTGCAGTTCGACTGCAATCAGACGGATGTACTCGGCCCTCTCAGGGACCTCGACCTCGAGTAGGTCCTCTACTGCGTAGATGTAGGAGTGTGACCATGTGTTTGCGCTGGCGTAGCACAGCCTGTCGCAGTAGGTAGTGATCTGGGTGAAGTCCCTGGCTTCGCAGATTTTCTCGACCCCCCTGTGGATGTACCCCAGGTCGGGTTCGGTGTCGACAACAGTCTCGCCGTCGACCTTCACCTTGAGGGTCCATAGGCCATGGGTCATCGGATGCTGCGGGCCCATCGAGATCCACATTTCTGCCATATTCTCACCTCACTTGATCTTCCCAGCATCCGAGGGCTTCCTCAGGAATCCTTGAACATCGTCGTACATCTCCTCGAAGTCGTGATATCGAAGCTTGTGCTGCTTCTGCAGGGGATGGAAGCCAACGGGAGTCTCATGGGGCTGCAGCACCCTGCGCATTCCTACGTGGCCCTCGAAGTCTATTCCGACTAGGTCCCATGTCTCCTTCTCGTTCCAGTCTGCTCCGACCCAGATATCCTGTACGGATGCAACCTTCGGATCTCTTGTCTCGGGAAGGGCTATTCTCACTTCGATCTCCAATGGGACTTCCTTTCCTTCGAGTGTCGTTGGATCTTTGACGATCGGTTGGACCATGCCATCGATCACTGGTGGGTCCGTTACCCCCATCCTCATGAAGTGGTAGACTACCTCCCAGTTCTTGTCCGGAGAGCCCTCGGGCCAATGAATGCCGGTAACCATGGAGCAGTAGTCGACATCGTGCTCAACCCTCATGCATTCGGCTAGAGCGCGCCAGTTCTCGCTGGAACAGTCTATGGACACAATGTTTCGTGGGCTTGTCCCGCTTTTCCTCTCGGATACCTCTGCGTCGACTCCATCCATGGACGATAGTGCTGATGCCATTGCCTCGGCAGCGGCCTTCTGGTTCGATGTTGAAACGACCCTTCCCACTTCGATACCTCCCTAGACGTCTCCGATGATGATTGGGTTGTTTGATTCCGGCGCACCATCGTCAGGGACGGCTCCGATTCGAATGATCTTCTGGCGGAGCTTGTCGAACCCATCGATTAGTGCCTCTGGCCTTGGTGGGCACCCGGGGATGTACACGTCAACTGGGATTATCGTGTCAACGCCCTCGAGGATGTTGTAGGACTGGAAGTATGGGCCACCGGAAATGGCGCACTCTCCCATCGCTATGCACCACTTAGGCTCTGGCATCTGCTCCCAGAGCCTGACTATTGGGTCGGCGAACTTCTTGCTGATTGGGCCATTTACCAGAAGCACGTCACACTGTCTGGGGCTTGATCTGAAGAAGACCCCGAATCTCTCGGCGTCGAACCTGCTTGCACCTGCTGCTGCCATCTCTAGAGCACAGCACTTGATTCCAAGGTGTAGGGGGAATAGTGACTTCCTCTGGCTCCAGTTGAAGACTCGCCCGACCAGGACCCCGATCACATCCTTGATCTTGCTTGCCTTCAAGGCCTCGTCGGTAATGTCTCCGACGGTGTCCACCAGCATTCTGCTGTTGAAGACCGAGTAGTTCTGTCCATCTCCGTCCATATTATCCCTCAGATGTATATCCTTCCCCTCTTGCGGAAGACGTGCCAGACTCCCAGCCCCATTAGCAGGATGAAGATGGACATTGTCAGCAGGGCACTGGTTATCGCACCCTCATCAGGGAGTTCCCCGGTGCCCTTCTGGATGGCCATTACCCCCCCGAAGGCAAGGAACATGAATGCGATGTCGAACACTAGGAAGACTATTGCGTACCAGTAGTACTGGAAGTGGAAGTTGATGTCTGCATCCCCTAGAGGGTCCGAGCCACACTCGTAGGTCGAGTCCCTCCTGATGTAGAGGCTGTGATCGGCCTCATAGCCGGGTAGGAGGAGTGACCTCGTCTTGTTGGAATCGGATCCCTTCGGAGTTGGCCTGAGGAAGCGAGTAGCGATGAAGCTGCCAACTGGAAAGCCGATTCCGACGATGGTCATGACCGCTACTGGAAGGTACATCTCCGCAACGGTACTCATGGTATCACCCTCGGTCCCGTAGGGACCGTTGAACTAGGCCACGAAAATTCCGGACATAAGCGTATCCGAACGAAGGCCTTGGAACTGTCATTCGTCGAGTTCTACGTATATGGAGTCAGACATCATGCGATTCTCGGCTCGGACCCTGATGAAGAGGTACGCCACAGCTAACGAACCAACCAGGATTATGGCCATTGCAATGGCCTTCTGGGTATCTCCAGACAGCGCTCCAGTGCGAACCTTTGACTCGACTGTCAGATCGATGGGTTCTCCCGCCACTGGCATGTCCTTTGGTTGGACTATCACTGTGAAGGAGTACTCGTCATCGGTAATCAGTTCGCTCGGGGGCGTTACCCTAACCGTGACTTCCCGTGTCTTTCCGGGTTGGAGTTTGAACTCGTCTCCAATCACATCCACCGCCCAACCCCTCAGGGAGTCGCTGGTGAGTACCTCCACTTCCTCCTCTATGTTCCCGTGGTTGGTGACGAAAATCGTGAACTCGGCGTTCTCCGGGTACGAGGACTCCTTCTTCTGACTGCTTTCGATATCTATCCGCAAGTCGTGGATTGACCGGATGTCCACGACCAAGTCCACGGAGGAGGGTGTTTGACCGGTATTCTTCTTCGAAGTTACTGATACCCTGATTACTCCGGAGGTCCCGCTTTCCACATCGAGTACTTCGAAGTCTATCGTTACTGTGATCTGCCCCTCTGCTGGCACCGTGGCCTCGTCTCCATCCAGAACCTGTCCATCGACGCTGATTGTCCTCAGAACCGAGGAGTCCATGCCATTGACGTCTATGACGACATCGTCCGAACCACCGTCACCCGTGTTTGTGATTAGGAAAGAAATTGAGGAGGAGCCCCCTGGTGGGAGCGAGAATCGCATCAGCGATGGGTCTTCTCCTGGGCTCTCGAATGCCACGGACATGCTGTAGTTGAAGTTCGAGACGGTGACGGTGAGGGATTCTGACATCATTATGTTTGTACCGACGATTCCTATCCTCACGTCGAACGACTCCGAATTGTTGTTGATATTGTCCGAGACGAGGACTTCGAGGAAAATCTGCACTGTCTCCTCTGATTCGACGGTGAGCTGGGAGATATCGTTCCCCTGGCTGTCCTTGTACCTAGAATCCCACTTTGTGTCCTCGCAGGACTCGGAGATATTTGGATCGCAGGACGAAAGGGCGAAGTTGTCCTGGATGTTTCCGGTGTTTGACAGCGCTAGTGGGAAGGAGACCCACTGGCCGAACCTACCTGTCTGGGAGTCCGAGGGGAGGTCGATGCTCCCCCCATGGACCGCAGCCACGGTGACCGTTGCAGAAACCTCGTCCAGGGTGATGCCCTGTGAGTTGACGTACATCGTGATCGGGAACTCGATGTTGGCCTTGGCATTCGCTGGGACGGAGATCTGCAGTTGCACGCTCTTTCTGTCACAGTTCGAGGAGGAGTTGCAGTGTCTCCCGTCTATTGTAATGTATGTCTCAGAGAGCTCGACCTGCCATCCTGGCAAGAGGTCTTTGACGCCTATGGCGAAGTTGTCCTGGCCATTGCCGGTGTTTGTTATCATCATCGAAGTTGACGCGATGGATCCGGGGTCGACATTGCTGATGGAAGGATTGGAAAGGGATAGTGAGGCGTCGTGAACTTGTCCTAGATTGACCCTGAGGAGAGATTCGCAACCTACGCTGCTACCAGCCCTCCCTTGGATGTAGACATCTACCGATCCGGGCTCTACGGAGTCATCGGGGGTAATCTCGAATTCGAATGAGGTTGTGTCCTGCGAGCCACCGGGCTCTGACAGGAGCCTGCTTGTGGGTGTTTCGAAATCGACCCAGTCACTCACATCGGTGCCTTCCGAAGTGGCGAATGCGCTTACTGTCCAAGCGGTGTTCCCAGTATTGGTGAGTGTGAAGGAGTTAGTCGCCGATTCTCCTGGTTCCAGATTGTGAGAAGGGTTCTGGAGGGAGGAGTCGCATGTCTTCACCTCTGGGATGTTCAGATTCAGGTTTATGCTATCGTTCGCTTGGTCCGCTGGATTTGGGTCATTGGATACGGTGGCATCAAGCACGAAGCAGTGGTCTCCGGATTCTGTAGAGCTGCCATCGGGTAGGCTCACTGTGACCGTTGCAGTATCCTTGTCACCTGAGTTTAGCGACATCTGCTGGGGCTCTACGGAGGCCTCGAGACCATCGGAGTCGCAGTCGGATTTGGAGGATATCGCAAGTTGTACTGTAGCATCGTTCTCTCCAGTGTTCTCGACGTCTACGGTCCACTCCTCCTCATCATCCTCCCCATCGTAATTGATCGCTCCATTGCTTGGATTGACGTAGTTCATCTTGACGGAGTATTGCCCCCCTCCTTCGGCGGTTGTAGTGACCTCGACGTCGGCCTGTGCGTTTTCTGAAGGATTGGAGGCGACCCCGTTGGCATTTACTGTGGTTACACAGTCACCTGAGGCCTGGTCATTGATGCTGACTGTCAGAGTCACGGTCTCCGACTCGCCCTCACCCACCGAAACCACCGAGGAATCCAAGTTGGAAGTGAATCCATTGCAGTCCGACTCTTGCGAGGTGCTCAGAGTAACGGTGAGGTCCTCGTCTCCGGTATTCATGACCGTGATGTCGTACTCGGCTGCGTCTTCCGTGGTTGCAGTGGAGTTGGTCGGGCTGGCGCTTAGTGCAAGGTCGGCCCCCGCGATTGCGGGAGTAGAAACGAAGGAGGCTAGCAGTAGTGCAGCGATAATGACTGCAGAATCTGGCCTTCTCATCGATTGACCGAGTCATTCGCCCCTCTAAGGGCTTCGGGCTCTTGGTGCGGCAATAATCACGATTGTTGGAGTTCTCAATATTCTCGGCTATTGGTCACCGTGGTCGTATTCGGGGTCTGCTACCCACTCCTCGTCAGAAGGATCCCAGAGCCAACCAGGGTGATCGGGGAAACGCTGTAGTTCCCGTTTCTCGCTAGTTGCTGGTTCTTCCTCTTCCACTGGTTCGTCGGTGGGCTCTCGTTCTTCTGATGGCGGGAATGGGGTGTACTCCTTCCTTCTGCCTGACGACGGCCTGCCTGGGATAAGGGATGAGATGTCTCCGCCGTTTCTAGCGTATGCCAGAGCTGCTGAGATAGATGCTATTAGCACCAGCATTGCTGCGCCCAGCACGTAGAGTATGGGTCCCCGTCCCCCTCCGGATGACTCGGAGATGACTTCGATCTCTAGTGTCCGTGACTGTCCAGAGATGTCCTCTGCGTTGGCTAGCATTATTTTCAGAGAGCCGTCTGAACCCGAGTCCGGCGTGAACTCGACCTGGACTGACCTCCCCTCTCCAGGTTGAAGGGTGACGAGGATTCCGTCGACAATCCGGATGTTCCAGTCATCTGGGCCATCTGTGACTATCCTGTTGGATATGGCGACGTTGCCTGTGTTGTGAAGCTCGAGATAGAGGTTCGTGGGGTAGTCCTCTCTTGCCTCGCTGAAGTTAATCAGGGTCCATTCGACCTCCTTCACGGTGTCAACCAATAGGGTCAGAGTCTCCCTCACTTCCACTCCATCTGCTGCCATGACTAGGGAAATCTCTGGCTCAGAGCCGGCTTCCTGACTCAATGGGATTGTGATTGAGCACCAAACCATCGCAGATCCCCCGGGGCTAATCCTGATGGGGTTGACTGAGCAGCTTGAGACCCAATCATCGGAGGGGAGTTCGAGGGAAGCCACTGGTTCCCAGATGGAGGTCCCGGCATTCTCGATTTTCCAACCCATGTCAAATGCGTTGTTAACCGGATGGGCCCCTAGGCCGAGTGGGTTCGCCGACGAGTTGATGTTGGTCCCCTCTACGAAGACGACTTCGTGGAATGAGACCTCGGGGATGGCTCCAGAGATTGCCTCTAGGCTGGTGTTCCAATCGAAGAACGCCCCGTCCTCGATCAGGAACCTGATCTCCACCACGCCACTCGCGGCGAGACCGTTGCCTTGGATTGAGAATGACCACTCGACTGAGGAGCCCATTGGGACTGTCACCTCGCTAAGGCCACCTTGGATGGTCCAACCACCGGGGAGTGACCGCTCGATTGGCGTCATGTCGACTTCCCTGTTCCCCTGGTTGGAAATCTGGATGGCAATCTCATGTAGTGAGTCTGCGGGGATTCCACCTTCGCTTCCGCCCGAACTAGGGGTGAATTCGAATGAGTCGCTTGGTTGGATTACCATTGGGATCTGGTATGACCATGTCTCCGAACTGACTCTGGATTTCACCAAAATCTCGGCATAGAATGTTGAACCGGCCGTGAGAAGGACCCCCGGTGGCGTGATCATAATCCCAGCAGTGATTGACCCTCCCTTTGACAGGGTCCCAGTCGACCCTTGCCGTGATCCCTGGAAAGGTCCGAGTTCCAGAAGGCCAGCGTCCCATCCGGCGGGCGAGTACATTTCTATGTCATACGTCTGAGCCCCGTTGCCGAAGTTATGGATCTCCACGGTTGTGTTTGTCACCTCGTGGGAATCCACTTGTATCTCGGCCGAAGGAAGGGTGACTTCTGGTTGGGCTAGTACGGGCACGTCGAAGAAAATCTCCAATTGCGATTCGACGTCGAAGTCCTCGTCTGTTGCAGTGATTATCATGGAATATGTGCCGGGATCGGGAGGGGAAGGGTGGACGAGGGTGAGGTTCACCGTGGTCGATTCGGCGGGCCCCAACTCCACATAGATCTGGTCGAAGCTCTTGTACCAGTCGAACTCGACTCCGTCTAGCTTCCTGACTGGTTTTGTTGCCTCTATGCTTGCGTTTGTGTCGAATAGCGCAAGGTTAGTCATCGCTATCTCCCACCTTGTGGTAGAATCAGAAGCATCCTGGAGGGTCTTCCATGGCGAATCTGTGGAGGCTTGGATCCCAGGGGCACTGACAACTATTGGTACCACGAGGAGGTTGTTGTCTTCGTAGAGTTCGTCCAGTTGGCCTCCTGGGTCCACCTCGATCCTGATCTCTGAATCGCCCTTGTCGGAGGGCTCTGGAGTCCAATCCCATTCCAACCTCACTTCTTCTCCCGGTGACATTCCCAATGACTTCGTCTCTAGTGGATCCCCATTGATGTGTGCCGAAACGAATACCTCTGCGAATGATCCCGATCCCTGGTTTACCACTGAGACCGAGAAGCTAGTGGGTTCCCCCACTTGGGGGATTGGGGTGGATATCTCGAAGGAACCGGGGGGGATGGAAGGGTCGGGAGTCAGGTCATTGACGTTAACCCCTCTGACTGCTATAGCGAATGGCTGGTGGGTTCTGCTACCCCCGTGGGAGAAGTCCTTGACCTTGACGTTCCAGATTCCGGTGGATGCAGAGTCGATAAGGACGACCTCCACGTTGTTCTTGTCGTCCTTCTCCCCCCCAGTTGTGGAACGGCCATTTGCGAAGTCGTTGCCGAGGTATGTGACGGTCCCATCGGGAGAGGTGACCTCGAGGTTCAAGTCGTTCCTGAGTTGAGTTCCCGAGAAGGTCGAGCCAGGGTAGTCTGACCATGCCAAGACTATCTTGAGGGGTTCGCCGGACCGTGTTACATCGAAGTTGTAAGAGGCCTCTTGGCCGCTTGACAGCCTCGAACGGTCATCGACGAAGATTCCTACGTCACTATCTGGTAGAAGCGTGTTCACCAGGTTGATCCTCCCCCATCCCTCGTCGTTGTTTGGGATGTCACGGGTTCCCATGTCCTCTGCACCCATGATTAGCATCGCCTTCACCAGTGCACCTTGGGGCTCTGGCCTCTCGGCAATCTCCACGAGGTACTCTCTGACTAGAGCAGATGCCCCTGCTGCTGCTGGGGTGGCCATCGATGTACCGCTGTACTCGACATACCAGTCGTCATTGAGGTTGTCCGGTGCTTCGGATGCTTCCTGCGCCTTGCAAGACCTCACGTAGTCTCCAGCCGCGACTAAGTCGGGCTTGATCCTACCGTCATCTGTAGGTCCCCTGCTGCTCCAGTAGTACATCTCGTCAGCAGCGTCGCTGCTGTACCTGTTCACATGAGCACCGACGGTGATCACGTTCTTGGCGGTCCCGGGTGGTGAGATTCCGTCATCCCTCTCGTTTCCAGCAGCGAATAGGACAGTCATTCCATCGTAGGACCAGTATTGATCCCAAGTCGAGGTGCGATCGTCGGCATCCTCCGATTGTGTTGAGTAGTCCCCTCCTGCGTTCCAGCTACCCCAGCTGTTTGAGTGGATTCTTGCTCCACCGGAGCTGTAAGCCGAGTTCAGGAGCGAGTAGACCCCGGGACCCGACAGGGTTCCGGAGTCATCATCCTCCATTGCCTGTAAGTAGAGCTCGGCTTGAGGGGCTATGCCCTCGTACGAAGCTGTGTGACTGCCTGAACCCAGGACGGTGCATGCTACGTGGGTGCCATGCCCGTCATTGGTGTCGGCTGTTGAGCCATCGTTCGCAACGTCGATCCTCTGAACGATCCTTGAGTCGAAGTCACCGTGGTCATGGTCGATTCCAGTGTCTGCAACCGCAACCCTCTGGCCACTGCCATTCAGACCGGTGAAGAAGAACTCCTCGACGGAGTTTGCTTCCATGTGTGAACGCGCGAGGTTGTTCCAGATTGTTAGTTCGAGAACGGGGGAGACGAATGCTACCTCCGGATTCATTGCCAGAGATGGGATGGACGTTGGATGTATATTTCCGAAGTGTATTCCGACGGAAGGTGACCACTCGGACTCCAGATGGTTCAGGGAAGTTCTGGCTACTGATCCAGTTAGCCCGACCCCAGGCGAGTCGAGCCTGATCAATTCTGAATCCTTCCACCCAATTACTTCAACCTCTGTGTTTGACTGCTCTTCCCAGAGGCTATCGTCCACTACCAGTGCTAGTGGAACTGGATGGCTCGCCGCAACGAATGGTAGGCTGGATACCGATTCTAGTTCTTCTAAAGTCCCCTGGATAAGGAACCCAGAGGGGGGGATTGTGGTCCTAACAGCAACATCTGCGGCGTCAAGAATGCCAACTCTGGCCTCCCAGAGTCCTGTCTCGGGAGAAATGAGCACCATCATCAGATCTGATCTGTCCACCATCAAGGAAGGCGGGATCCCAGTGTCAAGAAGTAGGCCCGAAGTGGTGAAGGCGCCTATCGAGGAGTCGGCCCAGAGGCCTCGCGTTCCCTCTTCTCCTTGGGAGATGATTGGGTCCCCTAGGTCTCTGACGCTATTCGGATCGGGGGAAATCTCAATCCTGGTCACATCGGTGGAAAGTTCGTCAGGGATGTCATCCGGAGTTGGTGTCTCCTGGTTTGGAAGGCTGAGCGTCGATGAGAGGAGGAAGATGAGTATGAAAGCCGATATCTGTTTCTCCATCGACCAAATCCCCTTTTTCTCTCGCTTTGATACTATGGGTCACTCGTGAATCCAGAAGCATGTTGGATTAGAATATCTCGAAAGGCGTCTGGTCTACGAAGGACTCCCTTGTCCACTCGCCCACTGGGTGAGTCCAGATGTGTAGGTCTCGCTGTGCATCGTTGTCGATGTACTCCAGTGTAATCTCAATGATGTAATCTTCCCACACTGACTGTCCGAGGACAACTAGCTCCAAGTCGTCCGCCGGGGTATTGGATATCGAGCTATGAGCTGGGAGTTTCGAGAGATAGAAATCATGCCGATCAATCTCCGCCTTCTCTGAGTCTAGGAACCTGATTGTCAGACTGACGTCCTCGATTGCCCGGCTTCCCTTGTTGTCGAGTTCCACGAGGACTACGTGTCCAGAACCTGCCTGCATGTATACCACTTCTACATCCACATTCTCATATGGGATCACCCAGATGATCGAGAATATAGAAGCCAGCGCTATCAATAGAACCATTATCGAAGCGAAGACGACGCGCTTGGGAGTTATGGAGTCGGCAACGTCCTCTAGCCTCTCCAGAATATCGTGAGCGGCATCCGCGTCCGCTTCCGAGGCCT
>NTJS01000025.1 GCA_002457155.1 Marine Group II euryarchaeote MED-G35 | reverse complement strand
GGGCGGGTCATCGTAGTACCACCCGCCGTAGGTGTTGCCCTCGGTGGTTCCGTCGGTCCCTACGGAGATCTGTCCACCGGTGGAGTAGTAGAAGTATCCCCAAGCTCCGGAGTAGTAGCTGACCATGCTGCCATCGCCTGGCCCTAGTGACACCATGAAGGCGTAGTTCTCGTAGAAGCTCGCACCGGTGTGGTTCCAGGATAGCTCGACTGTGTACCCGTATCCGTAGGGTAGCTCGAGGAGGTACCCATCGGCGTTATCGTCGGAAGTTGAGCTGAAGCTCGTAGCTGCGGAGGCATCCCCGTAGTACGTTATCGTCTCGGTCCCTGTCCACGAGAAGTCGTCTGTCAGGTTGTGGTGGGTTGCGAGGGTGTTCCCCGCATCCGTACCCCTGCAGGCGTCTGGTCCGGAACAGCTTCCAGAGGTCTCGCCTCGCTCACCGGCTCTGTCGAGCTCTGCTGGGGCATCTATGGCTCCCAGCATCGGTAGGCAAACCGAGACAATCATTAGCAGTGTCAGATTTACTGATCTTGTTGCATTTTCATTCATAGGCGTCACTTAGTGACTATCACGACTTGTATCAAATATAAACATCTCTCAAAATGCTCACTTTTTCATATTTTCACTAATCCGGTAATATATACTGAATATATTACTAGAATAGGAAAATTATTACGAATATTGGTAATTTTATCATTTTTTTCTTACGTAATCAGGAAGTTTACTGTCAATGCGAATATTGGATATTATAGTAAAAAAAATACACAAAGTGCAAAAAGTACACCGATTATCACTGATACTCCCATTCTTCGTAGTAATCGTCTTCTTCGTCGCCCCATCCTCGGTCATCGTCGAATTGCTCCCTGAGCCTGCTCCTCCCGAACAGGAATGCCATGGTTGCGGATAGCATGGCGGCTAGGCTGCCGATCGCAATTATGGAAATCCCGGGGTTTAGCTTCATCTTGTCCATCACGGTAAGGGGGTGGCCGTTGTCCCCCAGTCCGTCCGAGTTCCGGTCTACCCATTCCTCTGAGTCGTACGGGAATGCGTCGTCCTGGTCGATGACACCGTCGTTGTCGTCGTCAGGGTCTATGAGGTCGCATGTCAGATCGCCATCGAAGTCGGCAGGAACCTCGCTGGAGGCTATCGGAGAGGTCTCGCACACGACCTCAGTCGAATCTGCCCATCCGTCGTTGTCGTCGTCTGCATCATCGCCATCCCCCTGCCCATCCCCGTCGGTGTCCTTTGTCTCGGTGGGGTCGAGTGGGAATGCATCGTCGAAGTCGAGGACCAGGTCGTTGTCGTCATCGTCATCGAGGTTGTCGCATATCCTGTCCCCGTCGAAGTCGTCGGGGACCGATTGTTGGTCGCGAGGGTCGGTTCCGCAGATGCTGAGCTCGTCCGAGTCGCTCCAGCCATCGCCATCGTCATCGGGATCCGAGTTGGACCCTTGGTTGTCGCCATCGAGATCGTCCCACTCGTTGGGGTCGAGGGGGAACGCGTCAATGGTGTCGTTCCAAGCGTCGTTGTCGTCGTCTGGGTCGACCACGTCGCACAGCCGGTCGCCGTCCCAGTCATCCGGTGCGGATTGAATAAGCGATGGGTTGGTGCCGCAAATGGTCTCGTCCACGTCGTTCCAGCCGTCGTTGTCGTCATCGGGGTCCGAGTTGTCTCCGACCAGGTCGCCATCGTTGTCGTTCCACTCGCTGGGGTCGAGGGGGAAGGCGTCGAATGCATCCTGGTAGCCGTCGTTGTCGTCATCGGGGTCCGATGAGTCCCCGATCCCATCGCCGTCGGTGTCGGTGCTCTCGGAGTCGTCGAACGGGAAGTCGTCTAGGTCGTTCCCTATCCCATCCCCGTCTACGTCGTCGTCCAGCTCGTCGCACACCCCGTCAGAGTCGGTGTCATCTGGGGTGGATGATGGGTCCAACGGGTCGGAAAGGCAGTCGACCTCCACCCCATCGTAGAAGCCGTCGCCGTCATCGTCCCCGTCAGAGTTGTCCCCGATCCCATCGGAGTCGGTGTCGTTCCACTCGCTGGAGTCGTAGTCGAAGCTGTCGGATGGGTTGTCATAGCCATCGCCATCGATGTCCTCATCGAGGATGTCGCAAATCCCGTCGGAGTCTAGGTCGTCGGGGAATGAGTCTGAGTCATGGCCATCGGTGCCGCACGAGTACTCGGCGGAATCCGTCCAGCCGTCGTTGTCGTCATCGAGGTCTGAGTTGTCACCAGTCCCATCCCCGTCGTTGTCTGATGTCTCGTTCGCGTCGTCAGGGAACGAGTCATTCGCGTTGTCGACGCCATCCCCGTCGATGTCCTCGTCCAATGGGTCGCATATCCCGTCGGCATCGGTGTCGGTTGGAACGCTGGAATTGTCGTACGGATCGGAGCCGCATGCGTACTCGTCCTCATCGTAGAATCCGTCCCCATCTGCATCTAGGCTGAAAATCCATAGTGAGAGGTTGTACTGGTCCCCTCCGTCGTATGCCCAGACCTCTATGACGACGTTCGTGCCTCCGAGGTTTGCCCCCGTGCCATTGGATGAAACTGACTGAGTGGGGTTCGAGGAGTAGTCGTAGTCGACCTGGCTGTTGGCACTGTCATAGAGAGCTAGGGTAAGCCAGGCGGATTGCCCGTACCCGGGCGAGAGTTCCGCTGTGATTCCATGGTCCACTGGAATGTATACCTGGTAGTAGTCATAGTTGTCTGAGCCGCTGTCAACGTATCCGGGCCAGATCGATAAGCCGGGCGTAGCGTTCACCAGAGGCGTTGCATTGGAGTACTCGTCACCGGCGTCACCCCCGGTGTATGCGTCGTTCTGGTTGAGTCCGGGTACCTCTGACTGGTTGACGAGGGTGATGTTGAGTGTGTAGTCGCCCTCTCCTCCGTTGCCCCACCAACCGGAGGATGACTGGACAAGTATGTACACGGTTGTGTTGCTGATATCGGTTGAACCGCTACTCACGGTCTCGGGATTGTCGTTGATGCTTGAGTCGATCAGGGTCTGCGCTTCATCATATAGCCCAAGGTCGAAGTTGTTGCCAGAGTTGTTCCATGACAAATCTGCCACGATTGCGTATCCCGATGGGATGGATACGGAATATATGTCGTCATTGTCCGATGAGTCTGATATCCAACCATAGTAAGTGCTGTTATTTGCGGGGAGAGCCAACGCATCTGAGAAGGCGTCACCGGCATCCCCCCCAGAGTTGGCGTCGTTCTGGTTGTATGCTGGGCTATCGGAGAGGTTGTCCATTCCAATGGTCAGGTTGTAGTATAGGTCGGTTCCCGAATAAGCTACTACGTTGTAGTATACGGTAGTACCGCCGATGGCTGTAGAATTGCCGGATACCGTCTCCGGGTTGTCGAAGTAGGAGTAGTCTATGTTATTCTGGTTGGAGTCGTATAGGTAGAGGTCGAGGTCGGCTGACGTGTTCGACCATGAAAGGGAGGCCCAAGAGGTCCAGTTCGTGGGAACGAACACGGAGTAGTAGTCATTGGCGTCCCAGTTCTCATCGACCCACCCCTCGAATGTGGTGGTGTTGCTTGTCATGTTTATCTGGAGCGCGGAGCTTGAGGTGTCGCCTGCGTCGCCTCCCGAACCGGCATCGTCCTGTGATGAGCCTGGTTGCCCTGCCGTGGAGAAGAGTTCGATTGTTAGCGTGTAGTTTCCTTCGTCTGAGTTGGTGAGGACCCGGATGTACACGTAACCGCCGCCGACGTTGGTGCCGTTGCTGGTGACCTCGTATGGGGATGCGTAGTCGTATTGGATGTAGTATGTCGCAGTTGATTCTATTAGGGCTAGTTGGGATCCTGATGTCGAACCGTTTGGGAAGTTCATGGTAACGAAAATTCCATTTCCGGATGGGACGGAGATGTTGTACCAGTCCTGGGGGTCGAATGTATCGGAGATCCAACCCGGAACCGACTGGTTGGTCGAGCTGAGTGGGGTTGCCGAGGTAGCGGTATCCCCGGCATCTGCTCCCGTGCCCGCATCGTTCTGTGGAGGGCCCTGTGGTTCCGAGAATATCCATATCTGCATCGTGTACTGGCCGGATCCGGACCATCTCCGGACTTCGATGTAAACTGTAGTCCCGCCTACGCTGGTTCCGTTCGAAGTGACCTCGTCGTAGGAGGATGTGGAGAGGCTGGAGTCTATCTGGGAGTTCCCTGTGTCGTACAAGTACAGGTCGAAGTCTCCTCCCGAGGGGGAAGTCAAGCCTACCGAGATCCCGGTCCCGTTTGGCATGGAAACGGAGTAGAAGTCAGCCGTGTCCGTTGAGGAGAGGTTCCCATAGTAGGTTGCATTGGTGGGGTTCAGTGACGTCGCGGTGCTGGATGAACCTCCCGCATCGGAACCAGAACCTGCGTCATCGGCCAGGACAAGGGTCGAAATCGTACTCAGAAGGAGGAGGGCGACTAGAGTTCTTGCCGGGCTCGCGCTAGTTCCCATGGCACTGCCGTGGGCCCGGATGTATTGAAGGTTGGTGAAAAACGGTGTAGAAAATGCACCGCACGCGAGTGCGTCGTTTTAGTACTGGTAGAAACCGGACCCTGACTTTCTCCCTAGTTTGCCCTCTTCGACCATCTCGACTAGCAGATCTGCAGGCGAGTACTTGTCGCTTGACATTCCCTCTTGCAGGACGTGCATGATGTGCAGTACGGTATCCAATCCGATCAAGTCGGCCAGTGCGAGGGGGCCTATTGGGTGGTTCATCCCCAGTTTCATGATCCCATCGATCGCTTCTGGTTCGGCGACCCCCTCCTGGAGAGTGAGGATTGCTTCGTTGATCATCGGCATGAGTATCCTGTTGCTTACGAAACCTGGGGAGTCTTGGCAAGATAGTGGGATCTTCCCCATCTCCTCCGATGCAGAGACGACATCGGAGGTCACTTCTTCTGAGGTTTCGCTGCCGTTGATAATCTCGACCAGTTTCATTATCGGCACGGGGTTCATGAAGTGCATCCCAATCACCCTGTCAGCCCTCTTCGTGTGTCTTGCAATCTCATTTATGGAAATGCTAGATGTGTTGCTGGCCAGGATTGCCTGGGGCTTGCATATCGAATCCAGTTTGCTGAAGGTCGAGAACTTCAAGTCTGGAATCTCTGGTATTGCCTCCACGACCAGATCGCAGTCCGAAAGGGACTCTAGGTCCACGGATGAGGAGATCCTGGAGAATGCCGAATCTGCTTCTTCTCGGCTCATCCGCTCCTTCGAAACGAGTTTGTCCAGAGAGTTCGATATAGCCGAGGTCCCCCTGTCCAGGAACTCCTGTTTGATGTCCACCATTGTCACTTCCATTCCGCAGCAGGCTGCAACCTGTGCTATCCCGTTACCCATCTGCCCGGAGCCAACTACTCCGACTGATCGTATTGCCATGTGTTATTCCAGCAGTGGGGGAGACATGAGGTTTGGGTAGGGCTATTCCGCACCCCTGGTCCTTCTGCCCGAGATCCTAAGGGTGAAAACGACGATAGCGGAGAATACGGAAACAGCCCCTGCTAAGAAGACCCAGAGCATGGTTCCAGAGGACTGGGCATCATCAATGGCCCAGTCGATCCAATCTTGCTTTAGTACCTCGATTTGGTAAGACTGAGTGTTCTTCGCGTGATCCATGGAGAATCCCTCGATAACGTGCTGCCCCGCGTCCCCTGGTACTGTGATGTTGATTGAGAACTGGCCACCTTCTGGACAAATTATGTCCCTGGATTGCACTTGGCTGCTGATTCTAACCAGGAGGCCTTCCTCGCAATGGCCTGAAACCTCCCTGAGTGTCGTTAGGGTCGAACCCTGGTATGGCTCCTCGTTGAACTCCAATTCAGGGGGCGTGGAGTCTCGGTCTATGGAAACGGAGTACGAGTCTGTGCTATCGAGGGAGTCGATCTCGATGACGAAGTCGTTGGTGCCTTCGACTAGGTCCAGTGACAGGAATGATGTCCCCTCTCCAGGCCCGATGACGCCGGTTTCTCCTGTGGTCAGACTGGTCCACCGGACCTCTTGGGAATGGTGCCTGTCGAGTAATATCTCCACGCTGTCGAGAGAGACGAGGGGCTGGTTGTCGCCCGAGATCGCGGTGTCGTAGCTGCTCTCGGGGAGTTCGACAACCCTGCACTCATGGAATGAGTTGCGATTCTCCTGCTCGATGGTCCGGTCTGTGGCGTGGATGCAGAAGGCCTGGGTCCCTGTTGTGTTGAGGATGATGGATTGGACTCCCTCGGAGCCGAATTGTTCAGTTAGCGCCTCCCCATTGACAGATACCCAGAGGGAGACGTCCTCTGATGACCACCAAGACAGGTTCTGGAAGTGGTCGTCGAGGGCGTCCCCATTCGATGGCGAGAGTGCCCATGAGACATCCGGCGGGGTCGAGTCCATCACTAGGGACCAATTGTGCTGATAGGAATTCCCCGCCCAGTCCTCTAGTGTGATCGTGATCCCGATTTCCCCCTCCCCCAAGCCGTCTAGTTCCAGCGGCACCGATACAGCCCTGGTGGATGGGTATTGGCTATTCCCTGGCATGGGGAAACCCGTGCTTTCGTTTAGGACCGTTGGGAGTTCGTCCTCCAGGGTGCAATCGGATGTCTGGACCCATGAGAAGTATAGGATGAAAACGCACCACTCCATTGCATCTGCTGGAATCTCAAGGATGAGTTCTCCGCTTGTGATGTTTATTGGGAATTGGAGGTCATCTGGGCCGTACGAGTAGTAAGCTTGGTCCTTTATGGAGATAAGGGAGACATCCGATGGCGGGTTTGGGTCGTGGACGACTTGGAAGGATGTGTTTGCGGTGTTGCCCGCGTTATCGGTGGATGTAATCGAGAAGTCGTTTTGGCCGTCGTTGTGGTAGAAGAAGTACTCATCGTCGGAGTCTTCGTGAAGGCCCAATGAAGACACCGCCAGTTCCGTGGTAATGTTTGCGAAACCGGTGGAGTTCGTAGGGATAGCTTCGCCGTCCAAGACCAGGAGTGCCCCTGGCTCTGTCTGTATCTGGAATTCCAGGGTCGGGGATCCAGATATCCAAGGGACGCCGTGGACTGCCAGCATTGGGGAAGTTGCGTCGTAGGAGACCGCCAGGTGGGATTCGGCGTGGCGGCCGGACGCATCTGATACCGAGGCTTGGAATTGGAACCACTGCTCGGTTGCTGGTAGCGTCGCGTTTATCCATGCCTCCCTTAGGAGGGACGGTTCGGTTTCATTAACGATACCGTTCCAGACGTGTGTTAGGTCAAGTAGGCTGCCGTTGGTCGCCAGCCCCCATGCCGAGTTAGCCGGGAATGTCGTGTTGTTGTCAGGCCACGTCCAAGACAGCGCTGAGATGTTGAAGCCGATCCCTATGTCCATGGCATGGAGGTTGATGGGTATCTGGGAGTTGGCCTCTGTTTGGTTCTCGGGGGTGGTGAATGATATCTCGGGGTCCAATTCGATTAGCTCGTATTCGTAGGGGAGCCTGATCATCGCACCGCCTTCCAGCTCGATGTCGATGAAGCCGGTCCAGTTTCCTTCCTCTGGGGGCCTCAGGAAGCTTAGGTTCAGCTCGAGTGCCCCCTCGGGGACCATTCCCCCGAGGGATTCGGAACCGGATGGCCAGGTGCTCGCAATGCTGGACTCGTTCAGGTTGTGGAATGATGGGATTTCAAGTGATGACCCAGCGACCACCTCTATGTCGATCCAGAATCTTGACGGCTCGCCGTCCACGGACCAGCCGTGCACTGCGACGCCATACAGGCCATCCTGCGGATTAGTCTGTGAGATGGACTCCGAAGATGTCCCACTCCACGACCTCGTCACTTCCTCGCCGGAGGAGAAGACACCGTCTCCGTCGTCGTCTCGGAAGAGGAAGAGATCCAAGTCGTTACTATCATACGAGTCCATCGATATGCTGAGCTCGGTTGCTTCCTCGATAGAGAAGTTGTACCACCAAGATGCGGTCATCTTGTCGTTGGGGTCGTCCTGGAATGCTGACTGGTTATCGAGGCTGATTGGACGTACCCATCCCTGTGCCGAAACCGACTCGACGGGAAGTGGCATTGTCGATACGACTAGAGCGCTGTCGTTGCCCTCCGATTCAGACCAGTCGGTAACGGTCCTGCTGAATCCGGATGACTCTGCTGAAATGTAGCCGACGGAGATGTTTAGCGGGTTGTCGTTCGTCTCGACCCCGTGTAAGGCCGTATGCAACACCATTTGGTGGATTCCCGGCGTGGCTGGAACTGCGAATGTCTCTCTGGAAGTTCCCGTATATGTCCCCCAGTTGTGCTGCCCGCTAGTGGCATGGTTGTTCACTGATCTTTCTTCGATGAAGAAGGTGCTTGGCCCATATGCTTCTGGGTCGTCGTCTGCATACTCATGAGGAGTCTCGGTCAGCCATAGGACGTCGATGTCAGTGAATGGGTTATCATCCCAATCGACATCCAGGATTACGACCCCCTCCTCATCTAGCTCCTCGGGCCAATCGACGGTAAGGAATCGCCAGTCGCCGCTTTCCGGCCTCCAGCCCCATCGCATAGCCCCACTTATCCAAGACTCGGAGTACAGTGTCTGGTTGTCTGGGTTCCCATCCAGGGGCTTCGGAAGCAGAGTGAAGGGACCTCCCCATGGGACATTTGTAACGATGGGCAGAGTCCAATCCCTCGATGAGTTTTCCACGGATTCCAACTCTGACTCCACCTTGATGCCGTGCTGGTGGAGGCCCGGAGTAGCGTCATCGGGGACGGAAATGGTAACTGGGACTGATAGTTCCGTGCCTGCTTCGATCTGGATCGAGTCGCTCACTGAGATCCATTCGTCCTCGGCCACACCGAATGACGTCCAGTCGACTTCTATCCGTACAGGATCGAGGCCTGAAGGAGAATCATCGTACCTCCAAACCCCCAGTAAAAGTCCGTCTCTTGCGTCCTCGAATGGCAGTCCGACCCTGACCTCTGCCTGGGGGCCATGAGACCACCAGTAAGTCACCTCCTCGAGTTCTTCCGAGTCTTCCCACTCCGACTCGTCGACCATTCCGTCCGAGTCAGTGTCGTTGTGGTATTGCCCATCCCCATCGAAGTCGCTCCACCTGAATACTTCCAGATACACCCTCTCCATCGATGACCTGTCTAGGTCGTGATCGAAGGCATCGTACTGGATTGTCGCCCTAGCCCTGAACTGAACTGTTTCAAGAGGTAGTTGATAGGCAGAGTCGTTGGTTATGTGTATGGGTATTAGTAAGTCAGGCCTATCTCCCTGATGGCCGTCCCATGTGTCATTCTCACCGCCACCTGTTCCGTTCCCGGTGCTGTTCCAGACCAGAACCTCATGGGCGAGAGGTTGGAATGACGCTGGTGACAAATTCAATTGTATTTCGGAGTCACTAGGATTGCTGAACAGTACGTCGAAGGTCTGGGACTCCCCTGGTAGGATCGAGTTTAGGTTGGCATCCCTGTGCTTCCCATGGAACCAGCCCGTGTTCCATTGCGCTGGAGATGCGGACCATGAACCGTTGTATCCCTCCAGAGTCCTCACGGCCCTGGAGGCATTCATCCAACCGCCTCCCTGAACAAAGGGCTCGTATCCACGATCGTCGGCCGTTGAAAGTACGAAGTCACGGAGCTCCTGTGAATTTGGGTGCTCTCCTCTTTCTTCGAGCCAAGCCTGCTCGACTAGTGCGAGAAGGCCGGCGACAACTGGGGTCGCCAGACTCGTCCCCCCCCATGTGGTCCACGCCTGGTTTGCGTTGTCATAGCTGTTGAGGGGCATGTCCCCAGTTGCGGACCATCCGACGGATACGATATCGGGATCCATTCTTCCGACTACGTTAGGGCCCCTGTTGGACCAGGGTGCGCTCTGGCCCCACGAGTCAGAGGACCTACTACTGAATGCACCCACGGAGAATACCCCATGTGCGGCGCCTGGGACCTTTGTGGTCCCGAAACCATGTCCGCCATTTCCTATTGCAACCGCATAAGATGCATTGGAGTTGTAGACTCTAGTTATCCAGTCCAGATACAGTGAATAGCCATCTGAGCCAGAGTCGTCAACGGAAGAGTATCCAAACGAGAACGAGCCGATATGAGGTTGGTCGGGAGTGGTTGGATCTCCATCGTATCCCTCGGCGATGAATCTCCAGGCATCCAGTGAATGACCTCCTGAGTAGTGGTTTCCGATAGAGGAGATGGTGGCGTTGGGAGCCATGCCCAATACCCTGCCATCGTCAATTACACCCTGCGCGGATATCGCACTGGCGCACAGTGTGCCATGACTCCCTGACTCCAGCATGAACAGTGTAAGGTTGCCCGGGCCGGCTATCCTGTTCGAGTATCCGTGTCTGGCTGAGTACGTCTCCCCATAGGGGACTCCGTTAACTCCGTCGGAAACCCAGTAGACGAGACCAGCGGAGATGTCCCAGAGGCCATCCCCATCAGTATCCCTGCCGGATGTCTCCTCCCCTGGCCTCATTGGGGTCTCGTTTCCGAACCAGTCGTCCCTGTCAGTATCCGGCCAGACGGTCTCGTAGAGTCCGGAGACCCTGTCGTCGACGACGAGGATCGGCACATCTCCGCCTGCCTTGTCTTGAAGCCTCCAGTCCGGGTGTTCACCGAGGTGGTACTCTCCAGATAGAGACTCATTAACCCCGGAGATGTTGAATCCCGACTCGTCCAGAAGGCCGTCGCTGTTATTGTCGAAATCTATGGAAGAGGTGTCTGCGTACCATGTACTCGACTCCGGGTATGCATTTCCATCCACCAACCAGGTGTACATGCTATTGTGATCGAGCATCAGTGGCCAACCGTGGTATGTGGAATTGTCGTATTCTACCCTAGCTTGAGTGCCATTCAGATCTGGATGCCCGAAGTCAACTCCGGTGTCGGCCACTGCGACAATCAACCCCTCTCCCGAGTATCCCATCTCCCAGGCGTCATTGGCACCATGGATCTCTCCCGATCTGACGGTGTTGGGAGTCGGTTCGGTCGGAATGACGCCGTATGGCTCAGGCGATCTCTCTGCGTCTAGCAGGGCGATCATCCCGGGAACGGAGGGTAGTTTCAGGAGCAAGGAAGAGTTGACCCAGAAAGTACGGTGATCTATGCCCGTGGAAATGGGGTCACTTTCGGACATCGACTCTCCTGGCCCTGGAGGGGCTTGCCTCTCGATCGAACCCGTCTTCCGCTGCCATGAGTCCAGGTGTGCGAGAGAACTGGAGATTGCAGTGACCCGGACCTCTTCCTGACCAGAAACAGCCCTATTCAGCAAGGAGTCGTCGATCCATGGATTTGCAAATGGAAGCAACTCCTCTGATGAGAAGGGTGGGATTTCTTCCGAAGAGATGCCGTTTCTAGTGAGGCCATCGGATGCGATAGAGGGGAGTGAGGAGAATATGAGCAACGCCAAAACTAGTGGCACGAGTCTGCGACGCACGATTCATGGCAGGGAGAACCATGCTTGATATTGACGGCTTGAAGTCCCGTCAAATACAAAGAGTCGTAGCACTGGGCAGAGTTCGGAGTCCCGTAGTGTAGTGGTCCATCATCTCGGGTTTTGGTCCCGGGGACCCTGGTTCGAATCCGGGCGGGACTACCACCAAGATACAATGCGACAATTGAAAAAATGATAACTGATGCACCATTTTGAGAGATCATGGCCGATGAACTCTATGAGTCACTAAACGAGTTGCTCCCCGTTGCTTCAGTTGTCCATATCGCCTTGGGATTCATGGCATTGGTCCTAGTACACAGATCCTCTGAAAGAGAGTGGAACGAGCGTTTTGCTGGTCTTCTAATCTCCTGGATGATGGTCATGCTTGGAATTCAATATGTTTTCTCCACCATCATCGACTATAGGATAGAGCAACTGGGAACTGATACTGTCTCAGTCTTCTTCACGTACGAGTCCATTTTCTACTCGTGGATGACATATGGACAAAGCGCATTGGAATCTGCATTCTATGCCTCGATAGCTATTCTCCCTCTGATATATCCATATCCATTAATTCAGAAAGAGAACGTGCTAAAGATTTGCACGATATTCGTGCTCGCTGTGGCATTGGTCATGATTCCCGTAGACATATTCACTGAGTTCTCTTTTAGAGGGGTGAAATACATGTTTATTTGGACAGGTTACATCGTTTGGACTCCGGTTTACCTCAGATTCCTAGTTGGAGAACTTCTCTATGGAGAAAAAGAAGCAAGAGCAGTGTCAAGTGTGACTGCACTACTAATGCTGGGTGCCTTTGTACAAAGCTACATTTTCTGGCTTCAGAACATCACCGGAGTTTCGACTGTGTACTACGGAAGGTGGGTAGTTGAGGACTTTGTGGCACAGACATTCCTAAGCAGTTCCGTTAGCATGGTACAACTAGCTTTGAGCGGAACTACCTTCCTGGTGATTTTCATTGGGGAGTCTTGGAGATCCATGAGCAGGGGTTTTAACACCCTCAACGCCCTAGTTTCGCTTGTTTTCGTAACTGGTGTCTTGTGGTATTTACTTACTCTTGTGAACTACGCTGATGCTGAGTCGTGCGTATTGACATCTTGCCAGGCCTGGGATGAGAATTTCGTCGATTGGTATGTATTCACATTCCAAGTAGCAAGGTTCCTTGGAGTGCCCTTGATCTTTATGTTCATTTTACTGAATTACAACATGGTGGATACCGGCGCTGAAGGGAGCAAAATGATTACGAGAATCATGGTCCTATTGCTCCTATTGGTTGCAACGTCAAGTTTAATCGAGATGATCCAGATTATCCTACCAATTCCTGAAATGATTACATCTGCACTTTTCGCTGCGGGCGTAGTTGTATTCATTGGTTGGGAAGAGAGGATAATGGATCAAATTATCACTGAAACTTCGAGTGCGGCTGATTCGGTGAAGGAGCTAATTGGGGTTGCTGAAATTAGCATTAATGATGGGGAATATAGGTTCTTCTCCATGGCGATGACTGCGATGCTCTGCTATGCAGTGCTAATTGCAATTCTATTCCACTCCATGGGCATACATAACTAGGTGATAGAATGGAAAGAAAAGAGCCAGGCAACATGGAATGGGGTCTAGCAGACATAGTTGGAGAGATTTTCAGCATTAGGGAATCCAACATTGCAGCATCGATTGCAGTTGCTGTCATCCTCATTTCTGGAGGTTTAAATCTATACGGTTGGACCCAAACAGAATATGACTTGGCTAAAGAAGCAGCCACTGATGACCAGTGGTTGATCGAGTTCAATATTTCAGTTTCGACCATGATTCAAGAAGAAACATGGCAAGACGAAGAGAAGAAGGTTATTGAGTTCTACATGGATGAATTCGTGTTTCCTGAGGGATATCTCATAGGGTCGGTGAAGGTGATCGTAAAACCCGATTCAGACTCTAATGGGACTACATTGGACCCCATAGCCCAATGCGACTCTATCGGGGCGAATATCCGGAATGATGGTGGACTGGCAGCCCAATGGGACTTCGAAGGAAACATACTGTCCGGACAGGACAGCAGCTGCGAGTGGATCATCATGAGTCTTCAGACATATCCAGGATACGACGGTGATGATGTTAACTTCAGTGCTGCAAATCAGTTCCAGGCACTTCTCCCCTGGTCTGAGTCTGGTTGGGGAGAGGGAGTTCTATCTGTAGAAGTCGAGTTGGACGTTAATACTGTCGAGGAACTCGGCCCCATAACACAGGACGATGATGAGGACATCACAATTGAGGTGGAAGTGAGTGGTTTCATTGCATCTGCAATGTTGATTAATTGAAGCCGGGGTCGCGTGGCATGACCGATGACAGACTAGTTAGGCCGCTGAGCCTAAAGATGAAGGGGCCCGGTAAGGCAGAAGAGTCGTCGTTGCTAAAGCCCAAGAAGGAAAAGATGGTTGAGTTAACCCTGCCATGTGCAGAGATCACAATCCACATCGAGAGGAGGATACAGAGGACCGTCATCAGGGGTGGAGAGGGCGATGACTTGCTGGACGAGGGGTCCGAGTCTGCCGTTTACGATGTAATTTCCTCGGCTTCCGTTTCTCAGTACCAGTCCCTGATGGAGCTTTTCAGGGGAGGGCAGCCCCACATCATCGA
Organism: Marine Group II euryarchaeote MED-G35; assembly: GCA_002457155.1. Lineage (GTDB taxonomy): Archaea > Thermoplasmatota > Poseidoniia > Poseidoniales > Thalassarchaeaceae > UBA36. The sequence goes on along the minus strand of NTJS01000025.1, from coordinate 3,646 downwards.
CCCATTCGATGGGAAGGATGTCAAGGTGGCCTTCAAGTCGGTCGAGTACAGTGCTTCCAACGGGGCATTGAAGATGGTCCTGATTGAGGACGTCGACTGATTAGTCCTCGATTACGCTAGAGTCACGCTTCAGGTCCTTTGTGATGTTCTTCTGATGGCTCTCCAGGGTTCCTCCGCCGATCTCCAGGAGCTTTGCATCCCTCCACATCCTCTCTACCACGTACTCTCCGACATATCCGTATCCCCCCATCACCTGGATTGCACGGTCTGCGATGTTCTTGGCCGCAGTAGTGGCGAACAGCTTGACACCGTCCGAATCCAGCCTGTGACCCGCCTCGGAGAGCTCGATCTGCCTAGCAGTGTCGTACACGTATGCTCGCATGGCCCTGTACTCGGCCCAGGACTCGCCGATGTGACGCTGTATCTGCCCGAAGTCTCGTATCTGCTTGCCGAATGCCTCCCTCTCGGTGGCATAGGAGTTCATGTCGGCAAGGCACCTCCTGGCTATCCCCACACTCATGGCGGCGAGGCCGACCCTCTCGTGCTCGAGGTTCCTCATCAGGTGTATCATCGACTCCCCTGGCTCCCCCACGACATTCTCAGGAGGGACGACGCAGTCCTCGAAGACTAGTTCCGCGGTTGTGCTGGCCCTCATTCCGAGCTTGTCGGTTATCTTCTGGCCTGCGGAGAATCCCTCCATTCCCTTTTCGACTAGGAATGTGGTGAGCTCCGCCCTCCCCCTATCGTCCGTTCCGGTCCTTGCGTAGAGCCAGACCACATCGGCGGGAGTACCGTCCTCGTCGATGATTCCGTTTGTAATCCACATCTTCCTGCCGTTGATGGTCCAAGAGCCATCTGCGGACCGAACTGCACTGGTCTGCATGCCCAAGACATCGGTGCCATAGTCGGGCTCGCTCATCCCAAGGCAACCGACCCATTCCCCACTGCATACCTTAGGCAGGATCCTATCCTTCTGCTCGGCGGTCCCGCTGTGAAAGAGGTTATTCACGAAAAGCTGATCATGGGCCAGGAAAGCTAGGCACAGGCCCGGATCTGAGTAGGAGAGTTCCTCATTCACAATTGCGACTGCGGTGGCATCCATGCCAGCCCCCCCATATTCCGGGGGGACCGTGAGGCCAAGTAGCCCCATCTCGCCCATTTCACGGAAAAGCTCCAGATTGAATCGCTCGTGCCTGTCATTCTCCAGGGCCTGTGGCTCTACCCTGTCCTCGACGAAGTTACGCACCATCTCACGGAGCATCTTGTGCTCCTCTGTGGGATTGGAGATATCGATATCACGCCAGTCGTCGCTCATGGAGGTGCTAGGGGAGGTCTTCGTAAGAGGCATTCGTTCCCCGATGCACTAGTTCCAGAATGCCGAGTCCTCCCAAGGCAGGCCAATCGCTATTCCGATAATCTCCAGAATGACGAAATTCCATGCCAAGTAAGCTAGAACGGCTGCCGTGAAGACTGCCAAAGACGTGTTCACCACCCTCCTCCTCTCCCTCTTCGCATCATCGAGTGTGCATACGCCCTGATTGCGGAAGTAAAGCACCAGCCCAAATGCGACCATGCAGAACGAGACCCCGTACAATGCGAACCGCACCCAAGAGTAGTAGAGGTCATTTGAGAGCTGGTCTGCGGCGACAATTGCCGACGAGCCTGCGAACAGTACCCAAATCACCGAGGGAAGGCAGCACAGGCTAGCCGTGAGGGCTGAAGCTGCGACGAGCTTGGCTAGGGGCCTTGTCTGTTCTACGCCCATCTTGCCACCCTATGGCGTGACCCTTCTGCTGTCCCTCGGGAATGGGATTGCTTCCCTGATGTGATCGGCTCCGGCGAGCCATGTGCATACCCTGTCGACGCCCAGTCCGAATCCGCCATGGGGCACGCCGCCGTACCTCCTGATGTCGATGTAGAACTCGTACGGCTCCCTCGGGGTGCCCTCTTCGTCTATCCTCTCCAGGATCTCATCCTCTGACCACGTCCTCTCCCCCCCTCCTATGATCTCGCCATAGCCCTCGGGTGCTAGGAGGTCGTGGCATAGTACGTACTTCGCGTCATCGGGGTCGGGGCGGTGGTAGAATGGCTTGGCGACTCTGGGGTAATGGGTGAGGAAGTGCGGGACCTCGAAGTCTGCAGTGAGTACCTTCTCCTTGGAGTAATCCAGATCCTGCCCCCATTCAATCTCGACGCCCTTGCTCTGGAGAGTCTCGACGGCCTCGTCGTAGCGTATCCGGGGGTACTCGCTTTCGGCGTACCTTTCCACGAGGGAGAGGTCCCTCCCCAAGCTCTCGAGCTCGTCTGACCTATCGTCCAGTAGAGTCCTTGCGATGTTGCGGACCACTCCCTCTCCGTGCTGCATGACCTCGTCGTTGGAAGCCCATGCGATCTCCATCTCAGCGTGCCAGAACTCCGTGAGGTGCCTCCTCGTCCTGCTCTTCTCTGCACGGAATGATGGGGCCATCGTGTATAGCCTCTCGAGAGCGGGCATCGCTGCCTCGGCATAGAGCTGCCAAGACTGGGTTAGATACGCCTTCTTTCCGAAGTATGGGACCTCGAAGAGAGTGCTTCCTCCCTCGACCGCCCCTGCGACGAAGTTTGGGGCCTGGTACTCGATGAAGTCCCTGTCACGGAAGTATGAGTGGATCGCACCGAAGACCGAGCTTCTGATCTTCAGCATGGTCGTCATGCGGCTCGTCCGCAGGTACAAGTGGCGGTTGTCCAGTAGGAACTCCGTCTCGCCACCATCTGCGTCATCCATCGCTGACTCGGTGATTGGGAAGGGGCGGTCGGGGTTCACGGGTCCGATGACCTCGGCTTCGGTCACTTGCACTTCGTGGCCGTGCTCCCTGTCGGTTGCCTCCACCACGCCCCTGATTATCACGCTCGTCTCTATCAGGGAGTTTTTGAGCGACTCGAAGCACTCGTCACCAACCAAATCCCTCTTCACGACGCATTGGACGTGCCCTGTTGAATCTCTTACTACGATAAACCGTATCTTGTTCGAGCCGCGCGTCCTGTGTACCCATCCCTTCAGTTCCACGGTTTCCCCATCATGGGATCCGGACCTGACATCACCTATCCAGTACTGCTTCCCCATAGTGACGCCATTCTGCCGTCTTGGCACACGGTTATGAAACCTCGATTGTGTGAGGATGGTTATGGCGGGTCTGACGGGGTTCGAACCCGCGACCGCCCGGTTAAGAGCCGGGTGCTCTACCTGACTAAGCTACAGACCCGGCTCGGGATTGGCGGCCCCTCTTTAACCACGACGGACATCTACAGTCTGCCATCAGGCTTGACTAGAGTTTCCACGCCTCCGCTGGAAGCCATCACGACAGCATCGCATATTCCTACGAAAAGCCCCACTTCGACTACTCCCGATATCCCAGAAATCTCCCTCTCCAGGGATTCTGGATTGGATATTGTGGGGCCGAATGAGCAGTCCAGGATGAATCCCTGATTGTCCGTGATGTACGGATTCTCATCACCCCCTCTGAGTCTGACTTCTCCTGGGCAAATGCTGGATATTCCGTCCCTCACATCTTCCCATAGTATTGAGTCCACCTCTATCGGAAGATCGAATTCTCCTAGGGTGCTAACCTGCTTGGTTTCGTCTACCACCACCACCATCGAGTTCGAC
>NTJS01000024.1 GCA_002457155.1 Marine Group II euryarchaeote MED-G35 | reverse complement strand
GCGCAAGTTCTGTTTGGCGATCATGATATGATTCTCAAAATTGAGGCAGAGAGCATGGGTGAAATTGCGAAATTAGTAGTGGATTCTGTTCGTTCAATTCCCGGAGTAACCAATACAAAGACACTGGCATGTGCCGAATTGTAGAATTCGGAATATCACAATATCTCGCTAACCTTGGCCCAGTATCCCGAAATTTCGGCTTATCTTTATTATCTATGCAGGACCTCATGTAGCCGGAGGAATCCAATTATGGCAGACAAGAAATATTTCGTGTTGATGCAGAACGGCAAGGACACTGCTCAAGTGTTCCACAGCAAGCAGCCCAGAGGAGCAGCTCTGAAGGCTGCTTCAAGAGGTGTCACAGACATCCACCTCAGGGAAAGAGGGACCAACAGAGTTCATGTGTTCTCTGGCTCTAAGAGCAAGGTCCCAAAGGGAGCAAATGCACCCGACTGGCTACCTGACATGATCAATAAGGCCAACGTGAAGAAACTACGAATTGACCGAATCTGAGAATAGTCGGTAGTCCGACATCAGGAGGTCTTCGTCGTAACTCAGCGGATGCTCTAAAATGAGTCGATAAGACAATTCCTACTTTGATTTGAACCTCTTTCGAGCCCTTTCTGTCCTCTCGGAATCCATCTTCTTTGCTTCTTCGATCCGATCACGCTCATCTTCTAGAGCTGCCTTCGCCTTCTTTGTATTTCCAGGATCGGCTGACTTTGAGAAATCATCAGTAAAGTAGCTCAAAACCCCAGAAGTGAGATTCAATGCTGTATTCAACGGGTCGATGATTGGGTCAAAGTATTCGGTCACCACTCTTTCCTTTAGTGGGATGATTGCATTGTCTGTAATCTGAATGCCTGCAGGGCAAACCTCAGTGCAACACCTGGTAATGTTGCAATAACCAATCCCGAAGTCCTCTTTGATTTCTGGTATCCTGCTCTCATTGTCAAGTGGGTGCATTTCTAGGCTGGCAAGGCGAACAAAGAACCTAGGCCCAGCAAACTCTTCGAACATTTGATGCTCCCTAAGGACATGGCAAGTGTTCACGCATAGCATGCACTCGATACATGACCTGAACTCTTGCAACCTGTCAGCTTCTTCTTGATGGAACACCCAATCAGTCTCTTCGGGTCCATTAATCGGCTTAATCTGACGATCAGTCCTGTAAGCCCACGAAGTATCGGTAACTAGATCCTTGGTTAGTGGGAATGACTGCATCGGCTTAATCAGCACAGGCTCATTGCTAGGGGTCTCTTCTAGAATATCCTCCATTCTGGTCATACACATCAGTCTCGCCTTGCCATTCACCTCTGCACTGCAAGAACCACATTTACCCGCTTTACAATTCCAACGGCATGCGAGATCTGGTGCATGTTCAGCTTGAATTCTGTGGATTACATCCAACACAACCATTCCTTCGTCAAGGTCGACTTTGTAATCAACCATTTTCCCAAATGGGACTCCATCGGAGTCCGGCTCTCCTCTAAATACCCTAAAAGTCACCTTCTCAGACATTTCACTCCTCCTCCTGCAGATCATCAGAATCAAGCAGCGTCCTCAATTCTTTCGAAATCTTCGGATAGGAAACGAAATCAATGTTCATCGAACCATCATCCCCCATCAGAATTACGCTGTTGATTTTGCCCCAGTGACTGTCATCGGTTTCGGGAAAATCGTCTCTCGTATGGGCCCCTCTACTCTCTTCTCGCCTAAGTGCTGCGATTGCACACATTTTACTGACATCCACCATAGCACCGATCTCAAGTGCTTGATGCCATCCTGGATTGTACGTCCTTCCTCCTCCTGGTGAAGTCAAGACAGACCTAGATCTAAGATCCTCAAGATCGTTGATTGCTTCCTCAAGGAGCTTGCCCGTTCTAATTATCCCAGCCTTATTCTGCATCATTTCTCTGAGATCTTTAACAACCTTGGCTGGGTTCTCCCCACCTTCTCTGCTTAGTGGTTCCAAGGTCTCTTCAATCACCTCGTCTATATCAGATTGGTCAATCTCAGAGAAACCATCCTGTTTTTTCGAGTATTTCGCGGCATGCTCCCCAGCAATCTTCCCGAATACAATCAAGTCGGAAAGCGAGTTTCCACCCAGCCGATTTGCACCATGTAATCCGGTTGCGACCTCTCCAGCAGCGAAAAGCCCCCCAACTGTCGTCTCTTGGCTGTAAGGGTCAACTTTGACACCACCCATTACGTAGTGAGCAGTCGGACCCACCTCCATTGGCTGCTTGGTGATGTCCACTGCAGCGAGTTCCTTGAACTGGTGGTACATCCCTGGTAACTTCTTCTTCACTTCCTCCGAGTTCCTCCATGAGATGTCCAGGTATGCTCCTCCATGCTCCGAGGCTCTTCCTGCTGCCTTCTCGCTGTTTATCGCCTTAGCCACAACATCTCTGGTCAGAAGCTCTGGGGGCCTCCTCTTGGTAGCTAATTTACCTCCTACGACCTCCTTAACCCAAGCTTCTGCCTCATCAATAGAATCGGCAAACTCGTCTGCGTACATATCGGGGACGTAGTTGAACATGAACCTCTCACCTTTTTTATTCTTCAGAACTCCCCCTTCTCCACGTACTCCTTCGGTAACGAGTATTCCTTTCACAGAAGGAGGCCAGATCATACCTGTAGGGTGGAATTGGACGAATTCCATGTCCCCCATTTCAGCTCCCGCCCAATAGGCCAATGCATGCCCTTCGCCAGAGTACTCCCATGATCCGGAGCACACTTCCCAGCAGCGAGTAATTCCACCTGTGGCCAGAACAATCGTCTTGGCTTTGAAAACATGAAGTGAACCATCATTTCTGTCGTAGGCGAAGCAACCTGAAACCTTGCCATCATTCTTGAAGATTCTACGAACAGTGTATTCCATGAAGACTTGCATACCTTCGTGGATCCCTTTCTGTTGTAGTGTCCGAATTAACTCCAGGCCAGTAGCATCCCCAATGTGAGCTAGCCTTGGATAAGTATGACCTCCGAAGTTCCTCTGACTTGTCAGCCCCTTTGGGGTCCTGTCGAAAACTGCCCCCCACTGTTCCAACTCTCTGATTCTATCCGGTGCCTGCTGGGCGTGAATCTGAGCCATCCTCCAGTCTCCAAGATACTTTCCTCCTTTCATGGTGTCTCGGAAGTGAGTCTGCCACGAATCCCGTGGATCTTTGTTTGCCAGAGCAGCTGCAGCCCCTCCCTCTGCCATTACCGTGTGGGCCTTGCCTAGCATTGACTTGCAAATCATGCCAACGCTTACTCCTGCCCGACTTGCCTCAATTGCTGCCCTAAGACCAGCCCCCCCAGCCCCAATCACGACCACATCAAACTCATGGTGAGTAATGCTTTCTTCCACTCACAAGCCCCCAATTAGAACGAAATCGGTAAAACCGAAATCTTGACAGATCCAGATGTAGAAGTCAGCGAACATTACCCAGAATAGGCTGATTAATGCCCAGTCTTTGTGTCGCTCATTCAACTTGGTTGAGAACTTCCACATCTTGTACTTGAAACGACTAATCGTAGAACCAGTCCAATCATTAGAACCCCCGCCAACTACATGTCTGAAAGCGTGACACCCAAATGTGTATCCGGATAGTAGAATGAGATTAAGCAGAAGAATTAGGGAACCAACTGAGACGCCAAAATAATCTCCGGTTGAATCGTGGAAATTTATCGAGAGCCAGAAGTCGTACGTTAGGATTGGCAAATATATCAACGCGATATACATGAACATTCTATGCAGATTCTGCACTACAAGAATTCCCCTCTCGCCACTATATTCGTTCCATGGCTTTGACACCGCGCATCCTGTAGGCTGCTGGAAGAAGGCACGATAGTATGCCTTTCGATAGTAGTAGCATGTTCCTCTAAATCCAGCCGGAAAAACCAAGATGAACATTGCCGGACTCATCCACCACAATTCTATGGGAATCCACGAAGATTGAGGGAAAATCAGAGGACTGTAAAGTGGAGAAAGAACGTGGCTGCCTTGTTCGATAGACATGGTTTGGCATTCTGAGACATCCTTGAAGGATTTTGCAGAATCCCAATTTTCACAGGATGAAGCGCCAAAATCACTGAAAAACAAGAAGTCAGACTCCATGAAACCCCTCCAAGTAGCGTAAATTATCATGAAACCAAGATAAGCTGCCATCGCAGTTGGCCCCTTCCACCAATCATCCCTTCGATCGGTCTTCCCAAACCCCCTTTTCAGAGGGAGCTTCACCTTTCCCACTGATCTCCGATATTCCCTCAATCTTCGTGGGTTCCCAATCCGCTTTTCTATTTGCACAACCCCCCAATGTCTTTGCGCATGGAGAAGAGCAATAAGTAATTGCATTCCAACAACTGTAGAAATCTTTCTAATCCACCATCGCTCCAGTAAATCGTGCTCGGCGATGATCTGGAGACTTCCATCTGCCCGAACTGTAGCTACATGCCTGGAGCCTGGCTTCCAGGACTGCCATGCCCCAAATGCGGAGAGACGCTTCTCTAAGCTAATGAAGAGTAGTCTGCATCTGCCTCTTCGATGTGAATCTCATCCACGTCCATCTGAGCTAGTTGCAGTTTTCCGGACAGTTCGTCATTAACTGCATGCCAATAGGAATAAGCCTCTAGGACCCAAATTCCAGATTCCCTGGTCCCATTCCCACTGTCCTTGACTCCTCCAAAGGGGAGGTGGGCCTCGGCTCCGGTGGTCGAATTGTTGATTCCGGTCATTCCCGCCTTGATACCCGTCTTGAAGCGATATGCCTCTAGCCTGTCATTGGTGTAGCATGCACTTGAAAGCCCGTATGGTGAGGCGTTGGCCAGGTGTAAGGCATTTTCGAAATCCTTCGCCTTAACAACCGTGACAACCGGGCCAAATATCTCCTCTTGGAAGCATTGCATGCCTTCTGTAACGTCCGCATACACGTGTGGCCACATGTAAACCCCCTCGGAAGCATCCCCAAGGAAGTTTGTTGGCTTGTTTTCATTGGTAATCAGCCCCTCTCCCCAGAGTTTTGTAGCCCCGTCAGATTCACACATTCCTAGATCTCTCAGGAAATCGTCTGCGTACTTCTCAGAAAGCATAGGGCCATACAGAACATCCTCGTTCCTAAGTGAGTCACCAATTCTGGTCTCCTCGACCTTGGCCATGAACTTGACCATGAATTCATCATAGACATCTTCGTGGATAATCAAGTTCCCTAGGCTGGTGCAACGCTGTCCAGCAGTTCCAAATGCCGCCCAATATGCTCCCTCAACAGCATTGTCAATATTCGCTGACGGCATCACCACCAAGGGGTTCTTACCTCCTAGCTCCAAAGAGCAAGAGACGAGGTTTCTTCCACATACCTCACCAATCATCTTCCCTACGGGGGTAGAACCTGTGAAACTGATCTTGTTCAACATCCCTTCTTCAGCAGAATCAACAAGGAATTGACCCGCTCCACTACCTTTGCCGTGAATCAGGTTGATTACCCCATTCGGTAGACCTGCCTCATGCATTATTCTGGTTAGCATGAATGACAGTAGTGGGGAGTCCTGCGGGCTCTTCCACACGCACGTGTTCCCGCACATTATTGCTGGAATCATCTTCCAGAAAGGGACGGCTGCAGGGAAGTTGCTTGCATTAATGATCCCACATACCCCCAATGGTCTTCTATATGTGAAAAGCTCCTTGTCCGGTAATTCTGAGTTCACTGTCTGGCCATATAGCCTCCTTCCCTCGGACTGGAAGAATAGGCACGTGTCAATTGCCTCCTGGACTTCTCCTGCACTCTCCTTGAGAGTCTTGCCAATCTCCCTGGTTTCGACTCTTACAATGTCATCCTTGTGCTCCATCAGCAATCTTCCCATATTGCCAATTATTTGGCCCCTCGAAGGGGCTGGAGTACTTGACCACTCAGAGAATGCGTCTCTTGCGGATTTCAAAGCGTCGTGCACATCTTGCTTGGTAGAAAGGGGAAAAACCCCTAGGCAGTCATCCTTCCATGCAGGATTCCTGCTTTCGAAGGTAGCTCCATCGCTGGAAGAACGTAACTCTCCATTGATTATGTTGTATCCAATTACTGTGGGATTTCCATTGGGATTGTCCCTTTGTGATATCTCGAATCCAGTCTCTAGTACGTGTGCCATGATGTTCGCGGACGCTACTTCTGAAATGAATTATGCGCATCGCACCTCTTTGTTCCGATAACCATTTTACCTGATGGAGAATCCAAGATTGCAGGGTTTAACAACCCCCGATGCACGAGATGCAGTGGTAAGGGAGCGGAATATGACAACTGACTCATCAGAATCACTAACGTTGAGGGTTGCGAAAGCAATACCCAGCGATGTCGGGCATGGTCGAGCAAGAGTCCCATTTGACAACGATCTAAATCTGAAACCCGGGGACATCATAGAGATTGAGGGTGAGAGGAAGACAGCAGCCATCGTCTGGAGGTGTAGGCCTGAGGATGCTAACCTGGGAGTAATTAGGGTTGATGGAATAATTAGGAAAAACTCTGGTGTAAGTCTTGGTGACAGGGCCGAGATTCGCAAAGTAGATGTCGAGCCATGTACCAAACTCATCCTAAGCCCGGTAATGGCAAAACAACAGAAGGTTCGTTTCGGTCCCGGAATAGAAGGATTTGCTAGAAGGGGTCTGAACAAGAGGCCAGTAGTAGCCGGAGATAGGATTTTCATCCCAGGAATGACCCTTTTCGCCGAAGCCCTACCATTTGCAATCGTTCAAACCAGCCCTAAGGGGATTGTCCAGGTCTTGCCAGACACTGAGATTGTCATCAAGGAAGATGCAGTTGACCACGAAGAAGAGAATATGGTTCAGACCATCTCATACGAAGATATTGGAGGCATAGGAAACCAACTCCAAAAAGTTAGGGAAATGATCGAACTCCCACTAAAGCACCCCATTCTATTCCGTCGTCTTGGTATTGATCCACCTCGAGGTGTTCTTCTTCACGGGCCTCCGGGGACTGGGAAGACACTTATCGCCAAGGCCGTCGCATCCGAGACCAAAGCCCACTTCACCTCAATCAACGGCCCCGAGATAATTTCGAAGTACTACGGCGAGAGTGAGAAACAATTGCGAGAGATATTCGACGAGGCCGCAGCAAACGCCCCGGCAATCATTTTCATTGACGAGCTAGATAGCATTGCTCCAAAGAGAGAAGATGTCACTGGAGAAGTGGAGAGGAGAGTTGTCGCCCAACTTCTAACTCTCTTAGACGGAATGGGAGGTAGGGACAACGTCGTAGTAATAGGTGCTACAAACAGAAGAGACGCAATTGATCAAGCCCTTAGGAGACCGGGTAGATTCGATAGAGAATTGGAAATCGGGGTTCCAGACAAAATCGGAAGAGGGGAGATCCTTGAAATTCACACAAGGGACATGCCCATCAGTGACGATTACAATCTGGATTGGCTTCTTGACAATACCCACGGTTTTGTTGGGGCTGACATCTCGGCTTTGGTAAGAGAGGCAGCAATGAAGGCGTTGCGGAGATATCTCCCAGAGATTGACCTGGACGAAGAAGAGGTTGCCCCTGAAGTAATCGAAAAGATGGAGGTACGGATGTCCGACTTCCAAGAAGCGGTCAAAGAGATTGAACCCAGCGCTCTAAGGGAGATTTATGTCGAAATCCCAGAAGTTACATGGGATCAGGTAGGTGGCCTAGAGGACGTCAAGGAGAGGCTGAAGGAGAGTGTTGAGTGGCCATTGAACATGCCAGAAAAGTTCGTTCATTTTGGCATCAGTCCACCTAGGGGGATTATGCTGTTTGGCGCTCCGGGCACCGGAAAGACGCTAATTGCCAAGGCTATTGCCAATGAGGCCAAGGCCAACTTCATCTCCATCAAAGGACCTGAGCTAATTTCCAAGTGGGTAGGGGAATCAGAGAAAGCCGTTAGAGAGGTATTCAAGAAAGCAAAGCAGGCAAGCCCCTCGATTGTTTTCTTAGATGAGTTTGAGAGCATCGCAGGAATGAGAAGAAGCCATTCAGGAGAGGGTTCCGATGTCATGAACAGAGTGGTGAATCAGTTGCTTAGTAGCCTAGACGGCGTGGAAGGGATGGAAGGAGTGATCGTGGTCGCAGCCACCAACCGACCTGAGATGATTGACCCTGCTCTAATGCGCAGTGGTCGGTTCGAGAGAATACTTCACATCCCACCACCAGACAAAGATTCCAGGTCTGCGATTTTGAAGATTCATTCGAAGGACATGCCACTTGGCAAATTCAAGATTGAAGATCTGGCGGGAAGAATGGAAAACTTCACTGGTGCAGATATAGAAGCAGTCTGCAGGGAAGCCGCATTGATTGCCATGAGGGATGGCAAGAAGACTGTGACAAAGAGGCATTTCGAGACTGCTGTCGATCGAGTCAGACCAACTGTGACTGATGAGATGATGCAATATTACTCCAAGTTGGAGGAGACACTGACCAGCGGCCTCGAGTCAGTACGAAGAACATCAGGCTCAATCTCTGGAATTGAATTGATTTGAGGAATTGTATGAAGACTACATTCACTCAGGAGATTCTGACAAGACAGGTTGTTGATGCGGCCGGCGATCTACTTGGTCACCTTGCTGATTTCACTGTGGACATAGAAACGGGAAATATCGTCGCAATATTGGTTGTAACCGAACAAGGAATCGATCCCAATGAACTCCCATGGCCCACTACGGACGGTCTTCTCGCTGTACCTGTCGAGGAAGTAGCCAACGTGGGAACGGTCGTCGAACTCTCCAAATAAGTCGATGCAGGACCGTTCAGGGTCACATAACGGTCATAAAACGAACTTCGGGCTCAACAACTCGTAGTTGATGGGGGACGGGTGATGGTGGATTGGAAAAAACTCCCGAAATTATTGAAGTCAAGAAGGAATAGGCGAATCGCTCTACAGGCCTCTTTCTTGGTAGTCCTCTTCCTTCTCATTCTGACGATTGCAGTTTCCTACGTTGTTCCCGGGCAGACCCAGCAATCAGCATATGGTGACGAATGGAATGATTTGGGAGAATTTAGAGAGGAGCTGAATAGGAAAGGAGTTGAGACAACAGCTCTAGTTTCCAGTCCTCTTCTGCTCAGTGATCTAGACCATCCAGAACAGACAATTTTCGTGATCTCTGGTGTGGAGAGGGACACCATCTCCCTTCCTAGATTCACAGGAGAAGATGATTTGATTCAGTTTTCCGAGGGTGATGGTTATACTTCATCGGAGATTGTTGCGATTAGCAATTTCGTTTCCAGAGGTGGGACTCTAATTCTTATGGATGACTTTGGGTATTCGAGCAATCTCGCTGCAGAGTTCGGTCTTGAATTCACAAACCACCGTCTCTATGCAGACTACAGCTACGACAACGATCTCGGCTCGGACTTCGTCTGGGTGAACACTACATCTGCGTTCAACTTCACCTCTTCACAGGGCATGCAGACAAGCGTAAACCCATGCCTCAGAGATGTCGATAAGGACGGAGTAGTAGACGTTCTTGATGAGGACCCTAGTAATCCAGAAATTGGTGCTCCTTTCGTTACAGCCCAAGCAGCAGGACTGTGTGCACATAGATTCCAAGGGACAGATCCGTCAACAAATCAGCCCAAGTGGGATTGGACTCAGGACTATAGCCTGCTAACCAACACTCCCTCAGCATTCGAGAAGGCGTCATCCTACAATCCCGCAGAGCATAGGTATGTCATCGCCAAGACAACTCAGGACTCTTGGATTGACAACAATGACGATGGCAACTACTCAGTGGGCTCATTTGCTGCGTTCGGCCTGGCTGGAGACGAACAGGGCCCTTTCCCGGTTTATGTGAGGTATTGCGAATCAATATTATGCAGAGGCTCGGAGACAGGAAGAGTTCACTTCATCTCCGACGGTTCTGTCCTGATTAACTCGATTTATGACCCTGAATCAGACTCGAGTTATCTGACTGTCCCCGAGAACGATAATAGGAAATGGGTTCTCGATTTGGTTGCCGAGGCTCTAATACTGAATGATAACGGAACTTCTCCGGGAGAGCATTCTTTGGTAATTTTCGATGAAAGCCGACATCAGCAACCAACAATTTTCGGAGATACCTACAATCTTGTGTACTACCTCCTAATCTACTTCACGAATGATTGGATGGCAATGCTAATTCTCTTCTTGTTCCTATTTATTCTACTCGAGGCAGTCCTAATCCGGAAGGAGGATCCGGAGGATTGGCGGCATGTCTTCAGAGTTGTTTACTATGGTTTCGGGGATGCTGAGAGATACAAGTATTACCAAAGGCCAGAGAAAATCAGACAGGTCTTGCTCACTAGGGTCAGGAATCTAAATGCCTTGACCAGGGAGGAGTTCGATGCTATGCCTGCGTCGGAGCTACAGGAGATGATCCAAGATCCGGTTCTGGTTCGTTTCCTATTCGAGGAGAGGAACTACAGGCCGGACGAATTGGTTGGGATTATTAGAAGGATTAAGCAATGGGGAGAGAAAGGGGGGTCGACTAGAGTTGTGGACTAGGAAGGCTGCAATAATGCTTGCAGGCGGAATAAGCCTGATATTAGTGGGAATGATGATTTCCAATTTCCAAATGATGATAATCGGCCTTACGTTCATCGCCTTTATCTCGATAAACGGTTGGATTGTAGGACAATCAACACTCGAGATTTCAAGATTCGTCCCCCATTCAAATGTGTACAAGGGTGACCTAATCGAGGTCTCTCTAACAATCACGAACAAGTCATACAGAAGGACTCAGTTACTCGAGGTATTCGACAACGTTCCACACGAGATGAAGATCAGGCGAGGAATAAATCAGATCCGACTCAACCTGGGGCCAGGGCAGTCAACAAAACTAGACTACATGCTCCGCTGCCCACTTCGGGGGCACTACTCTGTAGGCCCAATCTCCGTGAGATATCGAAACTCATTCGGATTGTTCGTCAACGAGACCGTGATTGAAGATATCTGTGACATCACAGTATTCCCCCAAGTCAGGGATGTGGAGGATGCGATGCTAAGGGCAGATGTCCCAAAGATGTATACGGGTGCAACAACACTCCGGACACCCGGACCTGGAATGGAATTCTACTCCCTGAGGGAGTACCTCTCCACAGATCCAATTCGCTCAATCAACTGGAAGGCATTTGCCAGAACTGGGGAAATGATGGTCAATCAGAAGACTAGGGATGCGGTCACCGATGTTTTCGTGATTCTGGACACTAGGGAAGTAAGCAGAATTGGAACCGTCCTGAAGAACCCGCTTGAGATGGGAGCATCAGCCGCCTCCTCGCTGGCTAGCCATTTCCTCAAAAGAAAGGACTCTGTCGCCATGGTGACTTACGGTAGCAGGATGGACTACTTGCCTCCTGACACGGGTGATAAGCAACAGTACAAGGTCCTGAGCCGCCTTGCTTCAGTATCACCATCCGGATCCATGCCCCTTCAGGCGGTTACAAACTCCCTATCGCCAAGGATTAGCCGTGGGTCTCCAGTATTCATCATAAGTAGCCTGGAGGGGGATGGAACTACATTACCAGCAATTCGAAACCTAGCGGGCAAAGGTCACGAGGTCATCATCCTCTCTCCCAGTAGCGTTGACCTCGAGAGGTTAGTCAGTAGGATTCCCAGGATGGCCTATGAGGTACTGAAGTTAGAGAGGCAGAACAGACTCACAGCGGTTTCGGGATACGGGGCAAAGGTTGTCGACTGGATGCCAGATGTTGAATTGTCTCAGGCGCTGCTGCAGTCAAGGGTGTGAATAAATGGAAATTGGGGAGAAGAAGGCTGAAGTGACCGAGACATTGCATATTCCAGCATTGAGGAAAAAATGGCAAATCCTCGCCCTTCAGATTGCTGCCACAGCCTCATTGCTTCTATTGCTGAAGAGGATGAACGAGCTTTACGGGCCATGCAGTGAGCAGTTCATTATCGACAATAATGAAGAGACATGGTGCCCCTCATATGAGCACACTAGGGGACTAATGTGGCTTGATAACGCGAACGGACTAATGATTCCCGACTTCCTTCTAGGGGTCGGGCAGACTGGGACAATGTCCATGATTGGACCTCTGGCACTATGCGTCTTTGCAACATTCGCAATCGAGCGTTATTGGTCATCCTCCCAGGAGTTGCAGAACAGGGTAAAGCAAGTCTCAGGAGCACTGTTCGGAGCATGGGTCATCCTCCCATTCCTATTCGCATGGATCTTCTCCACCTTCAGGAATGGATTGCACTTCCCCTGGAATAGCAATGACTCGATGAACCACATCGAGCATCTCTTCCACCCACTTGGCTTGGTAATGGAACTGGTCTTCTTGGGGATCGTCTTCGCTCCAGTCCTAATCGGGCTGATAGGGATTTGGGGGCTGTCCAAGAGATCCATCACATGGGTAGTCGGATACTACATCATCGTAATAGCATTCCACGCAGTTCTTACCTTCGAGCCAATTGTCTCTGAGGTCGATGTGGGACTCAGGGCCCTTCCTACTCAGATAGGGGAAGGAACTCTGTACGGTGGGCTAGTCTCCCCACTAGCCAGTTCACTGTTAGGAATCGCAATTCTGATGCTATTGTTCATGGAATCCGGGACGGCTGTAATCGGGCATATGGAGTACGCTGCCTCTCTTCCTGAGGAGTCCAAGCGTGATCCAGAGTACATCAGACAATTCAACAACGTGGTGAACTCCCACCTCATCCAACTAGTTGTCGTAGTCTCGCTAGTTGCCATTACCACTGCAATGGCACTGGCTTTCGATGATCTAATGATTTCGATTGTTGGGATTCTAGAGGGGACGCAGTGGACTGGGCAGGTGAAGGAGTCACTGGAGTTGCAGATGACTTACGGCAAGGTAATCTCAGCTGGATTGTTCATCATCGCAGTCGCTGGTCTGCGATTCATCGTTCCATGGCAGACCGTCTCTGGGTACGTGGAATCCGGAATTGCCAAGCTAAGATCAGACTAGCACGTCACAGTCACTAGGCTCTGATTCGAACGTACAACTTCCCTATCGAACTAGCGATTAGCGGGATGGCAACAATAAGCCCACATGCTACTGCAGTGAGAGACTTCCCACCTAGTGTCGACTCCATTGCAGAAGCTATATCCGGAGCAAGAAATACTCCAATAATTGAGAGTGATACTAGTGAAAACCTATCAACAAAAGGGGAGAAACTCTTACTCCCCACCTCAGTCCTACCAGGTAGTGAACCGGTCTCTTCCATGACATTCCGGTCAGGACTGAACGAATCAATTCACCGGAGGATGGGTTCAAGCCTATGCAACGGGACGACTTATCATGAGCGGTGGAATCCAGGTCCAGCCATGCAGCAGATGCCGCTCAGATGCAATTGTATTCCAAGCATACAGCGGCCAACATCTCTGCGGTCGACACCTATACTCATCCATTCGCAAGAGAACATCGCGTGAACTTCGGCATCAACTTGATTTACCAAAAAACGCAACCAAGGAAGACGGTTCACCATACATAGTACTCGTAGCCGTTTCAGGTGGTAAGGACTCGGCAGTCCTCCTTTCGATGATCAATGAAATCATCGGTCGAAGGAGAGATGTCGAACTTGTAGCAGGGTGTGTGGATGAGGGAATTGACGGATACCGTGCCCCATCAATGGAGTTCGCGAGGGAACTCGCGGAATCACTTGGCATCCGATTCGAGAAACTGAGCTACGAGGAGATGGGGTACGGTAGGATGGACGAAATAGTACAGTTGATGCCTTCAATGGGGAAAAATCACGACGAGGCAAAGGGACTCATGCCCTGCTCGTTCTGCGGTGTTTTCCGTCGTCAGGGACTCAATGCCCTAGCGGAAAAGATCGGAGCCGACGTCATGGCGCTAGGGCACAATCTGGATGACATGGCCCAGTCCATCCTGATGAACCTCCAGAAGGGCGAAATCGACAGATCGGTCAGGCTAGCTCCTCACACAAACTCCCAGATTGAGGGCCTAATACCCAGGATAGTTCCTCTCAGGTGGGTACCCGAGCAGGAGATCCATGCACATGCTCTGCATGCAGGCTTGCCAATTCACCATGGGGACTGCCCCCACGCACCGGGTGCCATGCGCCAACAGAGCAGGTCTGTTGTTGCTAGGTTGGAGGAAATGACTCCTGGTGCTAGACACGGTCTACTGCATTCCCTAGATCAGATCAGGGACCTCCACTCACTAGCAAATCCAGATCTCAAGCACGACGTCAACAACTGCACCGAGTGCGGTGAGATAACCAGCCGAGAGGTCTGTCAGTCTTGCACAATGAGGGATTGGTTGGCCAATGCTTCCTAGTGATCAGTTTTCACTGGAATTATGGTCCCCGGATTCAGAACCGAATCAGATGATATTCTCTATCAGCTCATTGATTTCCTGTCCTCGTCCGCAGTAGTAGCACCTGATTTCCAATGGCTCTCTTGAGACAACCTTCATTCTCTGAGGGAGAGGCTCGCGATGATTCTTCGTGATACAGTTTGAGAAGGAGCATTTTGCTATGTTCAATAGGTCATCTGCCAGTTCCACATTCATCTTCTCTGCAACTGCATGGTTCCTGATTATCGCAATGCTGGCAGCCGGTGAGATTAGCGCTAGTCTGTCTAGGTCTTCTTGGTCAAGCTCCCTGTCCTCAATTTTGAGAACGTCCTTCCTACCAAGTTTGTCACTTGGTACGTTCATCACCAAGGAAACTGGCGTAGCCCTATCAGTATTGATTCTGAGAATCCTGATTACCTGCATTGCGTTACCAGAGGGAATGTGGTCGATCACCGTTCCATTTCGAATCGCGGTAACCCTCCTCATCTCAGACATTACTTCACCTTCTTCGGAACTTCTACGTCAAGACTTCGACACAGTAGTGCCATTCTAGTTGGGACGCCATTGAAAGCCTGCTGGAAGTACTTAGCAAACTCAGTCGAATCTACGCTTGGGGCAATCTCGTTAACTCTGGGTAGTGGATGCATGATTATCATCCCCTTCTTCGCACCCACAAGACTGGATGCCTCGATTCTGTAAATCCCGGCGACCTTGGCATACTCTTCCTCATCTGGGAACCTTTCCTTCTGTATTCTTGTCATGTAAATGACGTCGGCCTCGGAAATTTGATTATCCAGTGACTCAGTCTCTGTGACATCTGCTCCATGTGCCTTCAAGTCGGAGACTATCTCTTCGGGCATCTTCAACGAGGCTGGAGAGACAAGAGTCAGGCTAGCACCGAATCTAACAAGTGCGTGAGAAAGGCTGTGCACCGTTCTCCCATACCTCAGATCACCCACTAGAACAACGTTCAACCCATCCAGCGTTCCATGAGCCTGCCGAATGGTGAATAGGTCCAGCATCGTCTGAGTAGGATGGTTCCCAGCGCCGTCTCCAGCATTTAGAATCGGAATCCCAACTGCATCAGCACTGTACTGCGCTGCCCCCTGCCTTGGGTGCCTGATTGCCGCAATGTCTGCATATCCGTCGATCATCTGCATTGTATCATAGAGAGTTTCTCCCTTGGAGACAGAGGTTCCTACTGAGCTGAAGTTTAGGACTGAGCCACCAAGCCTCTTCATGGCGGTCTCGAAAGACATCCTAGTCCTAGTTGAGTTCTCGAAGAACATGTTTGCAAGGACCTTGCCTTGTAGAAGAGGTAGGAGAATATCCCCCCTGGCCACAGGAACTAGCTTCTCCGCATCATCGAGTACAGCAACGATATCGTCATTGGTCAGGTCATCCATAGTGACTAGGTTGCCCATGCTCTCTGACTCTCGCGGATGCGCCTCTCTCATAGGCCTTGTCATTGGCAGAATTACTTGATTTCACCAAACCGGCGTCTTGATGAGTGATACTCTGCCCCCCAAGTTGCGATGATAATCAGCCGAACCCCGCTCAGAGTGTCCTTCTGCGGCGGCGGGACGGATATTGACGAGTTCTCGATGACCGAATCATCTGGCGGTCGTGTTGTTTCTGCAGCAATTAACAAATATGTGTACGTCACCATGAATAAGAGATTTGACGACAGGATTAGAATCTCATATTCGTCCATGGAGGATGTAGATTCAGTATCCCAGATTCAGCATGGCCTGGTCAGGGAAGCTTTGCGACTAACCGGAATAGAATCTGGCGTTGAGATCACCACAATAGCAGATATTCCCGGACGAGGCACAGGGCTCGGCTCTTCTTCATCAGTCACTGTGGGCCTTCTGAATGCGATGCATTCATTCCAGGGCAGAGATCCATCAAAGGAACAACTAGCAGAGGAGGCATGCAAGATCGAGATAGAAATAATGGGTGCTCCAATTGGTCGGCAGGATCAGTATGCTGCCTCCTTCGGAGGAATCAACTCAATTAGATTTGGAGACGGAGGAGTAATAGTAGAACCAATAGAAATCGAGAATGATTTTCTATCAAATATCTCCAGTAATTTCACATTAGTTTTCACTGGGATGACTAGAAGTGCCAGTGAAGTCCTTTCCGAGGAATCTGAAGATGAACAAGACAAGAGTAGTCGAATGAGGATGATTCGGGAACATGCAGACAAGGCAGCAATAATGTTCCAGAATGGAGATCTAGATTCAATAGGAGGTCTTCTAAACGAAACCTGGAATGCTAAGAGAGGAATATCTTCGCTGATAACGAATCCATTTATCGATGAACTCCACGGGAAAGTCATGACTTCAGGAGCAAAGGGTGCGAAGTTGTTAGGAGCCGGAAATGGCGGATTCCTTCTGGTATACGGAGATGATGGACTAAGAGAGACTCTAAGGGGAAAACTTGGGTCTGAGTTTCGGATGTTCCCTCTGGACATAGATTTCTCAGGTTCTGTGATTATTCATGGAAATTCATAGGGGTGAACGATGTCCTTCCGAATTAGAAATCACAGGCTCGCCCCAATTCTTCTTGCCTCGATCCTCGTAGTTCTAGTGCCACTCCAAGAATCGACCAATAATCTAGAGGACAACGTCTCAGCTACTCATAATTCAGATTCTCAGGAAATCCTCCCGATATGGGGTCAGTCATTCCTAAACTTCACTGGTTCCATATCTCCAAACTCAGAAGTGAATGCTACATGGTTCGCGGAGGTCACAGTCTCTGAGAGTTATGGCACTGACTTACTGGATAACAGATCGATGGGGTTGCTGGAGCAAATTGACACACAACTTGGCAACTCTGACGGGTGGATTAACTCAACCGAGTCACAGGAATTCTCAGAATTAGTGACCTTCTCGAGGAATTGGACCGACTCTTCTTCCGGTGGATGTTGCAGCTTCGACTACAACTCCATGGTTGTAATCGGGCAGACCGAAATTATCGTCACCCCTCCTGAATCGGGTCCCGTAAATAGGACCAATGGGAATTGGAGCTGGACTGAGTCGGCCACCATGTTAGGCGCATCCGATGGAAGGACTCTGAGGCTTATCGATATCCCAAGAGCGGGTGCCATGGTAGAGGAAGTGCCCCTTGAGATCCAACTTCCCGATAATTGGGAATATAGGTACAGCCCGATGTCCGAGGTAATCTCAGGTAGTCCTGGATTATTCACTGTAGATCGTTCACAGGCCCCAGTGGCTTATGACATCAGGATAACGATTACCGAGAACATCCCTCCTATTATCGCCGCCTCTAGATCCCCCCTGACTTCTTCCACCATACCCCTAGACAAGGCCACAGCATTCTCTGCTACTTGCAACGACAGCCCACTAGACTCGCCTGAGATTCAGTGGACAGTTAGCAGCCAAGGAGAGGTAATTAGCACGCACAATAACTCATGGTTCCAAGTTGTCCCAGATGAGATCGGGTTCTCCCACGGGGAAGTCATGAGCGTAAATGCCACATGCCTCGACTTCCACGGAGTATCATCAAATTGGAATGATAATCCTACTGTTGACGGGATGATGCCAACATGGATTGGGACTATGGTGGTAGGCGACTCCTCAACCTCCCTACTAGATCCTACAAGCCTCAGCCCAATCATGGCTCCAGCGGGAAGTACAATTCGCTTCGATGTAAATGCCTCAGATGACTCCACCCTCCCAGTCCTCCTAGAACTATACTCCAACATCTCCGAAGGATGGAGGCAATCGGGAATATCAGAACAATCATTCGAGTTCACCGTGAATCAGGGCATGGGGGTCAATGGAGCCGAAATGGGCATCTATCAAAGGCACTTGGCTAGGAATCCAACCATAATCAGCGTGGCTCTCCTGGTTTCTGATGATGCTGGAAACACCGCCATCGGACAATGGACTATCCATGTTCTTGACTCAAACCCAC
>NTJS01000023.1 GCA_002457155.1 Marine Group II euryarchaeote MED-G35 | reverse complement strand
GGACTAGAAAGTGATTAAGGACATTGAATCTATAGTCGCCAGTGGGAATATCTTCGTCCAATAGAGCCTTCCTTGAGATTGTGATTCGATTGCTCTTGCTCCTCTTCCTAGAGCCGACGTGTTCACTAATTACAGACATAATATGATCGAGCTCAGATACGCTCTCCTCTATGCCGACCTTCTTCGCGACTTGCTCGCGTGACATTCTCTTAATTGCATCCAGATTTGCGTCATCGGCTAATTTGTGTGCCTGATCTACTGGGATTCCCAGCTCTATCAATCTCTTTTTTGTTGAGCTCTTTACGGCCATGTTGCTACCCCCGCCCAAAAAAACCGTGAGCCTGCAGTCCTATCAGGCGGGCCTGAGGGGATTCGAACCCCCGGCCACCGGGTTAAAAGCCCGGCGCTCTACCTGACTAAGCTACAGGCCCATGGCTGATGCTGGGCTATCCTCCGACCCTAGGGGGGTTCAAAAGGCTTGCGCACAGCATCGCTCCCGCAAAACTGCGAGAGGTATCGGAGGAAGCCGATACTGCCCATCCTTCGTTGGATGACAACATAAATGTTGTTGAGCGGGGGATAGTCGCGGGGCGCAACAATTTTGTCTCGAAAGCGAGTGAAAATAATGATGGAAGCTGAGAGATTCCGCATTGACGGCGTTGGCGAGTGGGAGGTATTCGTCCCACCTACCGTTTATCCCCCCAGAGAGGACACGATGATGCTTTGTCATGTAATCTCGAAGCTGTCATCACAGTCGAGTGCCAAGGTCCTGGAGGTAGGATGCGGATCTGGTTTGGTTTCCATTGTTCTCACGACCCTGGGGTGGGAAGTAACAGCCTGTGATGTAAATCCATATGCTGTAGCCTGCACAAGGGGAAACCTGGATGCTAATGGCCTATCTGGGAAGGCTAGAATTATCGAAGCCGAGATTGGGGTCGATTTGCCAATTCAAGAAGATACGGAATTGATTGTTTGGAATCTTCCCTATCTAGACGAAGACGTGAGCAATCCGGGGATTCTAGAGAAGATCGAAGAGGCAGCGCTGACCGATATCCCACAGGGTGGATGGGGCGGGGTTCTCCTCCATACCTTGGAGAATATTAGCACAACTTTGTCTGAAAATGTAATGGTAATCTTGGTTATGAGAACAGAGCCAGAGGGAAATAGCAGAGTTCGAGACTGGGAAGCAAGTGGATGGTCTTGGCGCTCACTCAGTATGGAAAGATATGGTTCCGAGAAGGTAGAAATTATCGGTTTCTGGCGCACTGGGTCAGGATTTGAAGCGACGATTATTGATTCATGCAAATCAACCATGGATGAGGCAGAGAGGCTTCCTCGGATTGGTTGGCAGAGAGTTCTTTCAAGCAAGCAGACCAATGGAAGAGGTAGGAGGGGTTCGGACTGGATTTCCGATGAAGGAGGATTGTTTGCAACGTGGAGTCTGGACGCCGAATTACTGGATAGGTTCTCGCCTGGACTGATTCAAACGGGTGCTGGTGCTGTTGTTTCGGAAGTATTGGAAGCGAATATGAAATGGCCAAATGATATTGTCAATGAAAATGGGGTAAAGATTGGTGGAGTCCTTGTTGAGTCTTCCAACAATAGTACCATCAGAGTAGGGGTTGGTGCCAACAGGACTGGTTTCGTGGAAGGAGTCGTTGCGGGCGCGGGTTGGGACGAGACCCTGGGCGATGTTGATTGTTCAGAGGTTTTCCGTAGAATAGACAGGGGGCTATCCTCAATCTTCGAGACCAAGAAAATGATTGCCTCAGTGGAAATTTATTTTCTCTCTCAATTATCATGGATGGAACTTTCTAGATTGCTTTCAAGAGGGACTCTGATATCTCATGATGGCAAGTTGTATAGGCCTACTGGCCTGAAAAATTCAGGAGAGTTGGAGGTGGTTGGCATAGTGGATAAGGAAGGGTTCCAAGACTTAGACGGTATCGGATGGATCATTCCCGAGAGTTTCGTTTAGGCGCTTCCTGACCAATCTAATCTTCCCAGAACTGGTTAGAGTCTCCATACCCTCTGAGTTATTTATTTGTAGAATAATTTGTTGGAAGTCACCCAAGGGTGTTTTGAGAATAGCAAGAGTGCTTTCACGAGTCTCCAGCATATCGAATAATCGCCATTCAGAACCCCTAAGATTAGCTTTGAGTAATCTTTTCAATTCTTCTCTAGTCGAAGTATTTTCAATCCTAAAACCGATCCATCGGTGTTTTCCTCTTGCGGCCTTTTTCGGCTTCGGCATGCTGCTCCGAAGGGGTTTACCTTAACCAAAGGTGGGTTTACGGAGTGTTATGAGCGCGGCTGGCGGCAATGACGCTTCTGAATCGGACAGTTTGCTCAGAGTTTTCTCGAGTCCCTCTACTCTTCCTCACTTGCTTTCATTGGGGGCATTTTCTGGTTTTCTATTCGTTGCAATGAAAATAGACTTATTTGGTTCCGAGATTCAAGGTAGCATCATATTTCTTTCTCTATCCATATCATACTTCTTAGCCGCATTGATTTCCCCGAGCAGAATAGGCAAATGGATTTTTTTAGTCCAACATGCCAATGATGGGATTCTAAACCAGAATTACTGGTTTGGAGGATTTTCCCGGTTGCTACCAATTATTGCAATATCCGGGACATTCTGGCTGATCTCAAACCTTTTATTTATTGAGGGGCAACTGAGCAATGCAAGGATATTTCTAGCTTTATTATTTATCGTGATGTCTGTATTCCAAGGCGTTTCGTTAGGTTATGGCTGGGTTGTTTATGCAAGGAAAGTTCAGCGGTCCCCTCGAAAAAGTAAGATTGGAGGAGTTTTTTCATTCGTTAGGTCATTAATTACTGTAATTGTTTTCTTGCCCTTGGTATGGTGGTTTGGTTACGGCGCGGAAGACCCCAGAAACGCCAGTTTAACTGAGAATATTTATTGGATACTATTCCTCGTAATTATTGCTTTATTAGGAGTTTTATTAGATCGTTTCACCAAGAGTGTGAGAGATATAGAAGGAGTTGACGGAGTCGCCTTAGACAGAGCATTTTTCTTGATCTTCATTACGTCTTGTTGGCACCTCCTAGGTGCATGGAGAAGGAGTCCAATTGCTACTGAGCAGAGTTCGGTAGGGATGCTTCTTGAAGAAGCAGTGCTAATGTCAATCTCGATTATTCTCGCTGTGTGGTCGATGGCAAAAAGAGGGGAAAAGAATGGTTGGAGAATCTTTCAAGGTCAATCGGCGGTCTTCTGGGGGATTGGTTTCGGGTTCATCTATGCAGGAAGCATCTCGTCACTAACTGCCCTATCCGAGGGAAGTCTGCTGACGACCACTGCAATTGGGCATGCAATTACCGCACTGGTGATGATGGGGATTTTGCCAATGTGCATCTCTTGGATCGGGCAGCCCGATATTGAGAAAATTGTTGTGGTTGATCAACCACAACCAACTGAAGAGGGGGATGATTCGGATCATTTACCAGGAGTAGAAAAATTGACTCAAGAACGAACAAGAAAGGATGACGACGTAGTCGAATTATTGGACTAGAGGCCACTAACTACAGCAACAAGTCGGAGCCTTCCGGCCATATCCTCACTCGCTCTGGCACCAAGTATTACCTGGCAGTCATTATCTAGAGTGGAGACGAATGCCTCCGAGACCATGTTGAGATGTCCAAGAGTCATGTCGGGTCCGCCTTCGACCTGGATGAGACAGCCCTTGGCGCCATCAGCCGAAATCTCGGACAGAGGAGAGTTCCGTGCCATTCTGACGACTCCGTCGGGGTCATCGGTAGTGCCGTTTCCAACGATAAGTGTGGCATTTCCCGGCATACCAACTACTGTTCGCAGGTCCATCAGATCCAGGTTCATCTTGCCAACTCTAGCTAGAGTAGTGACTAGGCCCTCAATCAACTCGCCAATCCATTCTGAGCCTAGCTTCCAGTCTGAGTTCCGATGCCTGGCCTGCCAAGCAAGCCTCTCGAGACTAACTCGAATGCATAAATCAGAATTTCTCTCAATAGGGGGGAGGGCTTTCTCCGCTATTGCGCATCTAAGTGGTTGCTCTGCAAATGGGATGCCGACTATGCTGATTACCAAGCTTCCAGACTCTCTCGATTTAGCAGCAATTTCTGCAGTTGCGCCCGAACCTGTTCCACCCCCTAATGCGGTTAGAAGGATGACTAATTCTGACTTCTCCAATAGCGCAGAAATGTTTGTGATCCCCTCATTGAGGCGATGAGCGGCCAGATTTGGGAGAGCAGCCGCGCCCCTCGCACTACCACTAGCGTCCAAGTGCAAACAGTGGGCCTCGTGATCGGATGTAAAGGAGGATTCGTCAGCATCTACCATTAGTAGATCAGCCAGCTGTTGGCATTTGTCGTGGGCTCCGCCAGACCACTGACAACCTATCCCGCCGACTCCAACTATCAGAATCGAGCCCTGCTCCATGAGGGCCCGCATGCGACAGACTAGATTATTCTGTTCTAGTCATAGGTAACATAACGCCTGTATCTCCTTCTTTCGTCTCTTGCCCATGCGTTATCTGGCTCAAGTTCTAGGACCCTGTCGTAGTACTCGATTGATGCTTCGAAATCAGATAAATATCGTCCGTGTAAGTGACCAAGAATATTCAAAACAGGAATGCAATTGTTATCTTCTTCCAGCAGACCCAAGAGAATTTTCTCGGATTCGTTAATCTCCATAGATTCCATTTTGTCCTCGGCTTCCTCCAATTTTTCTATTTGGTCTGGGCTGAGATCGTATATGTTCTTCCACCGCGGGGCTCCCATACCACTCGTCTAGAACGGGAGTGTTTTGTTCTTTTCGCGTGGCTATTTCGTCCGGCCCCGTAGGGGCCGTAGTGGAACGTTAATATCCCCCTTTTTTTTCGACCGTATAATTAGCAGATGCTAGGTGAACAAAATATGGCATCTCTACAAAAAACACTGGTCCTTATTCTAGTCACGGTTTTTGTTGCTGGCTCTGGTGAGGCGTTGCACACAGGAGTAGGTGGGAACGCTAATGGACAGGGGGATGTGGCTTTTGCTGGGTGCACTTGCCATGCTGAAGAGCCGGACAATTCTGTAACCGTAATTATTGATGGTGTCCCTTTCCACTATTCTCCCGAAACCACCTATGAGATGAAATTACAACTTATCGGCGGTCCTGAGGCTGATCTGGAATCCTACACTGGAGGATTCTCAATGAGAGTAAGTATCGGTTCACTGGGACCATCAGAAGGATTCGAAGACCTGGTCCAGAACTGGGAAGATGACCCTGCCACGCTCACTCACACAGATGCCGGCTCAAGGACCTCTGACAGATCATGGAAGTTCAGTTGGATTAGTCCCGCAGAGGGTTCAGGAACAGTGGACTTCATGGTTGCGGGCAATTCGGTAAATGGGGACATGGCTCCATCCAGCCTAGATAGATGGAATCGCCTAACGACTAGTTTTGACGAGGGCAATGACGATGGGAGGACGAGGACTGTCTTCTCGGGCAACGGAGACATCACCCCCCCGGCTCCGGCAGAGGGTCACACCGACCTCCACCACATGGGGGCTAAGCTCTTGGCTCACTGGCTAGGACTCCTTGGGTTCGGTGCTGTGATGCTGGTCATCCTATTCTGTGGACTTTTCCTAAGATACGGTTTCTCCAGGCATTACGAGGGCAGGAGTAACCTACTGAGGCTAAGAATAAAGCATCTAAGGAGAGGGGACCAACTATGAAAGACGACACAGTGATGAGGTTGCTTCGACAAGTGAAGTCAGGAGAAGTGAGCGTCGAGGATGCCAGAGTGGCTCTTGAAGACGCCACACTGACAGAAGAGTCGTTTGCTGCAGCCGTTGATCACGGGGTCTTCAACGAGGTCAAACCGGGAACGATAGTGCGAGCCAGTCTGGCTCCATCCGGAGACTCGTGGCTAATCATCCTAGTAGGTCTGTGGGGGATTCTGTGGACACTCTATTGGGCGGGTGCTCTGGCTTACGGGTTGTTTAATCACTGGGACCAGCAGTTGCTCTCATTCAATTTGGCAATGACCATGCTAACTCTCATTATCATGGGCATAGTGTACTTGAAGTACGTACTACCCGATGTGGTGATTGTAAAACACAGAAGGAACAAGTACATCACTAGCCATGACACTAATTCTTGGAAAAAATACGAGGTCTGAATATGGCAAGAAGATTCAAATTACGCCAAATTGACTCGCAAAGTCAGAGTTTCCATGAGAAGAGTGGTGCCATTGACAGAAGGGAATTCATGAGGTTGTCTTTCAACACGGCTGCCGGACTAATCACAACAGCATCATTGGGCAGTGTAGGTTTTGCCTCGTTCCTAATGGGGCAGGCAGGAGGGAGCAGTTCAGACTCATCTATCAAATTCTACGTTCCAAAGGGATCCGATGTTTGGTACGGCAACTTGGACAAACAACCCATGACCATGCAAGCTTTCGTTGATGAATCGGCTAATTCAACAACTGGAATGGTAGGGGCTGCCGGACTTTGGTCGGGGATGCCAATCATTGCAACCTACGTCCCTCATGAAGAGAATAAAAACAGACCATTGGAAGTAGATACTCCACGATTCCAGTTTATGGATGGATACACATCTGGTGGGGCTTATGTCGGATCAGGTTTCGAGATCGAGGAAAAGGAAGATTATGCAGCCCTGAATATCCACGATAACATGATTATCGTTTTTGCAAGGTGCCCGCACCTCTGTTGTATTCCGGGGTGGCAACTAGTCAGCAATGACTTCACTGCAGACAGTTGGTTGCCGGGTGGTACAGACACAAGTGGTAACAAGTCATTCTGCATTTGCCACTCTAGCAGGTACGACCACACGGTCATAGAAAAGAACACGGCGAGAAATCGGTCAAATGGGCAAGAGTTCGATTTCATAGGAGTAAAGAAGACTGGCGGACCTGCTCCGTATGGGATGCCATTGATCCCATTCACGGTTAACGGAGGAACAATCGAGGCGCTTCCAGACTTCATGGACTGGTACACATTCTGCGGTTAGGTGAAATTATGATACAATTCTGGTTCTTGTGGATTTTCATCGCGGTCGTCGTTGTTATCGTCGCATTCACACTGAGGAGGGAACGTGACGACGTGCCGCGAAAAGACATTCTCAGAGCGGTGGAGACAAATGCTGGAAGCATGGGACTTGCCGAGAAGCTGTTTCTCTGGACCTTCTCCTGGTTGGACACCAGATTCAGAATCCAAGACTATTGGGGAATGAGCAGGGACTCCTACTACAGCATGCACAGGCAGATGCCACTGACCCATGCTGAGAAGTATAAACTCAGAATAATCTGGTACTGGTACCCTCTATACTGCCTAGGAGGGATATCATTCATTGCATTCATAATCCTAGTTATCACCGGGACGATTCTAGGTTTCTACTACGTACCCGGGGGTGACCTCAATTCTGATCCGACGCCTGCCTATGCATCAATGGAATTCATCATGTTGGAGTTGCCTTTCGGATACATCATCAGATCGATACACCACTGGGGGACGCACTTCTTCGTTGCTGCTGTCTTCCTCCACATGTGCAGAGTCTACTTTACGGGTGCTTACAGGAACCCCAGAGAACTCAACTGGTTAATCGGGGTTGCTTTGATGTTCTTCTCCATATTCTTCGGTTACTCGGGTTATCTCCTCCCCTGGGACAGTCTAGCTTTCGGTGCAGCCACTATTGGGATAAACATGGCAATGGCGACCCCTCTGGTTGGGGAATGGGTCGCGAATGCGATGTTCGGGGGGACTACGCTCACGGGGCAGACTGTTGTTCGGATGTATTTCCTCCATGTTTTCGTGCTACCGCTAATAGTTACGGTGCTAATATTGGCGCATCTTTTTATCGTCTGGGTTCAGGGAATCGCGGAGCCGCACTGAGGTGATTCAATGGGAATGATGGAGAGATTTGGGAGGATTGCGGATACCTACGTAAGTGAGAAGGAGCAATTGTTGGGCGCGGAAGAAGAGCGGAAAAGAGTGTTCACTGGGCATCCTTTCTGGCCCACTGAGGTCCTTAGGGACACCATTATTTTCGCTGCCATTGTGATGGTAATCGCATTCTATTCTTGGATAATCCCCCCTCCCTTGCACAATGCTGCTGACCCATACGCTCAGGCTGGTTTCGTCTTCCCCGATTGGTATGTCTTGTTCTCCTATGGATATCTCAGATGGGGCGAGTACCTACCCCAATTCGACATACCAGCCGGGCCGATAGGTGAATTCTTTGGCCAGCCTATTGTCTCCTGGAATGCTGGTGTCTGGGGGGCCATGATCACGGGACTGCCGGTCGGAATCCTAGCACTTCCACCATTCATCATTGGAAAGAGAGAGAAAAGAGGGGTGGAGGATCCATGGTTCGCTACGGCTGGGGCGGTTTATCTCGCGCACGTTTGGTTCATCTCAGTATTCTCGATCAACATCTTTCTCGAGATGTATTCGAAGAATCGGACCGATTATTGTTGGTCCACTTCTCATGGGGGATTCAATTGCGGAACTCAGGCCCCTTGGACTGCGGAGGTCTTCAATGCAATACCTTGGGTCCTCACGGGCGTCTTCGTCTTCACGGTTCTTTACTTCGCAGTGAGGAAGTTCCTGATCGGACCAATGGGGTCCAGGCTGACTCCAATTTTGGGCCGGCAGGTGGCGGTAGGATCTCTGGTCACTACCGTCCTGTTGTGCACAGTGACATGGCCCGTGTACGAGAACGGCTTTTGGAATCAGCGAGGTCTGGGGACGATGGGTTTCTGGGAATACCAGTATGATGCAAAGTTAGTCGAATTGGATGGTATTAGAGGCCAGCCGGGAGATACGCTGATCCATTCAGAGGGAGGTCCAGTATGGGAGGAGTGGGGGGATGAATGCATACCTTACGAACAGACCAGCACACTAGCAATATGGGACACAATGGAAGAGGGTACTGAGCATGCCGAATGGTGCGTTATACCGGCAACTCATTGGGTGAAGTGGGGAGTTTTCCAGCCGACAAGAGAGAAGATTCTGGACTTCAGCGGTGCCAATGGGCATGCGGATGCCCAAACCTCGAGGAACATAGGAGCTAACGAGATAATTTACCAAGGACCCCAGGACGGCTCGCCAATCGAAATCTCAGAATCCATTCAATTTGAAGTGGAAAACTTGGGAGTCGCGAGTGTGCCGACGGACGTCGGTTGCAACTTCAGGACCACGGTTCGTGCAGCAGGGATGCACACACAGAGTCTTGTGCTTACTGATGAAGCCGGCGAGACACTCTGGATGAATGAAGGATCGACCTGTGACTCGGGCACGATTTACCTGGACTCTGGCGTTTCATACACTGTGACTTTCACGACGCTGTCTGAAGGCGTGAACGAAAGCGTCACTATGATCTCTGACTTCTCTGCGGTTGCGTACCAACCACTTCTCCTCGCCGAGGATGGAACGGCGATAATCCGTTCCGAGGCGAGCCTCAGTGACGAGCAGCTGTCCACGATGTCAATAGCGAATCCAACTTACGAGAAGAATCCCAAGAGTTTGGATGCGAAGCTGATCTACTCCATGTTCATCCCATGCCTGGGAGTGGGTGCACTAGTCTTCGTGATGCTGAGGAGCATGGCACGAGGCTACGAATGGGAGATGAACAAGTGCTATGGATGCGACCTTTGCGACGATGCGTGCCCAGTCAGGCTGTTCAACGCAGGAGACAAGTTGAACATCATCTACAACACATGGAACAACGAAGACGACGGAGTCCCACTGTACTCATGCTTGACCTGCACAGCCTGTACGAACGCATGCCCACAACTCGTTGACTATGACTCCTATATCGACATCAGGAGAAACCTCGTTGTAGGTGGACCTCCGGCGACAGAGATCCCCCACACGGTCCTTCAGGCAGTACTTGCCGCTGAGGCGGAGGAGGATGCTGATGACTCATTCATACCAGTGGAGGACTACCCTCTTGACTCCAGCATCGGATATTACCCCGGATGCGTCGACTACATCGACCAGGAGATGGTATTCAGCCATGTCAACAAGGGCAGCATGGACCTGGGTGATGCGACAACTTCGGCGTTCACGATTTTCGAGGAGATGGGTGAAGAAGTCACATACCTAGGTAGGGACTTCCTGAAGTGCTGCGGACACGATCAGAAGTGGCAGGGAATGACGGAGGTGTTTGAGAAGCTCAAGACCTACAACCAGAAAAAGCTCGGCGAGAGTGGCATCGAGACCCTGGTCACGTCTTGCGCTGAGTGCTTCAGGACGTTCGCCCTGGACTACGAACTAGACGACATGAAGGTAATGCACACAACTGAGTTCCTAATCGAGAATGGTTTCGACATGGAGTTGAAGACCAACGACGAGGTTACCGTGACATACCACGACCCGTGTCGCCTAGGTAGGCAGATGAATATCTACGACGAGCCACGTGACCTAGTTGGCTCGGTCGAAGGGGTCAACCTAGTGGAAATGGAGCACACGGGCGAGGATGCGCTTTGCTGTGGGGTCTCCAGCATGATGTCATGCAACGAAAACAGCAGATCTCTGAGAGTGCAGAGGTTCGACGAGGTAAGGGCCACTGGTGCCGACATAATGCTGACATCCTGCCCCAAGTGCGTGGCTCACTTCGAGTGCCTGAAGTTCGAGGGCGACCCGCGACACGACTTCGAGATCCTAGACGTGGTCAGTTTCCTTGCGAGGCAGATAGAAGAGTCACGTAACTAGGGAAGTCACTGCATGAAGGCAAGGATTGCCGAGAACGAAGAAAGGGCCGTATTGACCAATACCCCCCAAACCGTTGCCTTGGCGAATCTATAGTCCTCGTACCCCAATGCCACCAAGTAGAGGAAGAACCCGATCAAGCCCCCACAGGCAAGTGAAATCCAAGCAGCTGGGACACTCAGGTAGACTGCCATGACTAGCCAAATGATACTACCCTGCAAGAGGCCGATCCACACCATTGGGTCGACCCACCATGTGGATTCAGTCGCGCTCATGAAAGCCGGTGAGGGAGAACACCAATCAAACTCACTATGATAAGGGTCGGCTCAATGGAATGAACAGGAGATATCATGACCAAGGTTGGTGACGTCCTGAAGAGGAGGGCTGTAGAGCAGTCCAGGATCAGGGTCCAACTAAACTCGGTTAGAGCCGAGGAGGAGGCCTTGCTCAAGGGTGGGGAGGACACTGTGGCTTGGGTGAAGGAAGAGTTATGCATTGGTTGCGACCAGTGCACAATCGTATGCGAAGATGATGCGATAGAGCTCTATGACACCCCACTTGCAAGCCCCATAATGGATGTGGACGTCAACAGAAAGGCAAGGATCCTGAGGGATCCCTGTACCGGATGCAAGATTTGCGTCTTAGCGTGTCCGACCGATGCGATCATCATGATAGACAGGTGAAGTTAGATGGGTGATGACGATCCAGTTAGATTTGGGGCAGAATTCGGCCCTCATAGAACCAAGAGGGCAAGTGGGGTTTCCCTTTCCACATTCAAGACTCTTGTTTGGGTATCCAACCTAGGAGGTTTGATCCTATTCGCCATTGGGATGGAGTTGATGATAAGGGGTTCTTTCTGGTTCGGAATCGCATGCATTGTAATCGGTGTCGCAATAGCACTATTCCCATCGAACTACGAGATTGTTGGAATGGAAGATCTGGAAGGCGAAGGATGGGAGAAGAAGTAGTACCAAATGTCCAAGGGACGCCCTTCCAGAGGATGGTATGGGACGCGATCAGAAAGATACCACCGGGTGAGACCAGGACGTACAAAGGCATAGCAGAGGCTATTGGAAATCCGGGGTCTTACAGAGCAGTTGCGAATGCTTGTGGGGCCAATCCCTTTCCAATCTCGGTCCCTTGTCACCGGGTTATCCGCTCGGACGGGGCGATTGGAGGCTACAGTGGCCCTGGTGGTACTTCTGGAAAATCTGTTCTCCTCGCGGTAGAGAAGAGCATCCATATTTCTAGAAATACTTGAAGAAAATTGCGAAGGAAGCCAAAGAGGCGAGTGCCCAGATGAACATGTATGTGCTCTGTCCCAATGGTGATTCCCACATCTCGGCTGATGAGTTTGGCTCTTTATCCCCCATATCCATGCACATGGGGCATGAAATTAGGATGTAAACATGACGGGAGTTAAATCACAAGAACGGCAGAAGCAGGACTAACCCCACTAAGGGGAAGAGAACCATAGTGGCATTATCATCAATCGCCCTCGTAGGTGGAAGTTCCCCCAGAACAGTTAGCGGTGCAAGCAACAATGCTGCGATTAGATCTGTTCCGACCCAGAAATGGCACCCCACCCAAACCACATAGGATACTACTAATCCGACAATGATGGCTGCTCGGAGATCTTTCATTGTCCTCTTGATCTCCCCCATCACGGGGTCGACGAGAGTCATTCCCAAGATTATTGGAGCTCCATACTTGCCAGCCCCCATACCACCATTTTCGCCCTCTGGAGCAATCAGTATTGCGAGTGCCACGGCAAGTGCGCCCCAAGCAAGTGCTGAAATCTGAGTGGATTCATATTCCCTCTGCCCCACTATCACAATTCCGGTCTTTAGTCGGACGACCTCGATTACAAGAATTAGAATGCAAATGACACTGACAAATTCCCTGGCTTGCAGAGAGAAATATGACGAAATTGTCGATCCGTGCACGTAGTAGAGATATGGGATAAATGCCATGGACACGTGGGTTAGGCGCCTGAAAGCGTGCCCCCCGATCCCGCCAATTGAATGCCCGACATGATCAACGAAGACGTCTGTTGATTGGTCTGTCATCAGATTACCTGCCGTTGGGAATAGATGTTCTCAGTAACTTAATCGCCTCATCAATAGTTATTGAACTGTCACACAATTTTGTGATGATCTCATCGATTTCTGGATGTGAGACCAATAGGGAGTCCCATTCAGAAATGAGGACTTCCCGCATTATCATCTCATTTCTGCCGCTCTGTGTTTCACAAGACTCAATGGCCGAAATCAGTTTCTCGATCCCAACCCCCTCCAGAGCTGAGACTAGGATGACCTCTCGAGAGTCATCATCTGAGAGGTTCAGAGAAGTTCGTATACTCTGAGCCGACAAAGCTGCTCCAGGCAGGTCTGATTTGTTCACTGCAATTACATCAGCCAGCTCCAGAATGCCAGCCTTCTCTGCCTGGATTATGTCACCCCTGTCTGGTCCGTCAACAAGAAGAAGCCTATCTGCCAATGCAGCTATTCGAAACTCTGATTGCCCGGTTCCAACGGTTTCGACAACGATTCGAGACCAACCGCAAAGAGACAGAGCATGGCACATGGGCCATATTCGTGGGGAAATTCCGCCAGGAGTATTTCCAGAGGCTATTGACCTGACAAACACCTTGTCCCCCATGTCGCTACCTTCCATCCTAATTCTGTCAGCGAGAAAAGAACCCCCTGAGATTGGGGATGAAGGGTCAAGCGCCAGAATTGCCACACTTTCGCCCGTATCGACCCATTGCTTCGCCAACCGGCCTATTAGAGTGGATTTTCCTGAACCGGGCGGCCCGGTTACCCCTAAAGTCCAGATTGAATCAGAGTGAAATTTAGGAGTTTTTTCTGAATCTGCTATCTCAGTAATGAGTCTGGAAAGGCTTCGACGATCTCCCGACTTTGCTAGTTCTAGGAGTTTGTCGATTTTGCTCAATTCCAGTGCCACCCCAAATCGTCTCCGACTCCTATTGGGACATTCTCTTTTTTCCTTTGTCTGGCTTCATCCAAGAAGCCCAGAACTTCGGAAGTGGGAGTTCCGGGCCCGAAAACAGCCCTTACTCCAGAATTGTAGAGCTGTTCCAAATCCCGATCTGGGATAATTCCCCCTGCAAAAACTATGACATCACCCAGATCCTCTTCTCTCAGGCCATCGCAGATCTTCGGAATTAGGGAGTCATGAGCCCCTGAAAGAGTGGAAAGACCGAGGACTTCTGCATCTTCGTCATTTACGATCCTAACAATGTCAGAAGGTGTCTTTCTAAGTCCAGTGTAAATAACATCGTGACCACCATCTCTGAGTGCTCTGGCGATTACCTTAGCACCACGATCATGCCCATCAAGACCAGGTTTAGCAATCACAACTCGCATGTTTCAACCAGTTGCAAATGGCGATATGCCTTCAAGCAACCGGAAGGTGAAATCACTTCCCCCTTAGTAATGCTCATGGGCGGCCTGCACCCACCAAACCCCATGAGTGGCAACTCCGACAAGATTGACGACCTTAGACGCCGAAAGTCTAAGTCTCAATCTGGAGGGGGGCAAAATCGAATCTCAGCTCAGCACGCCAAGGGAAAGATGACTGCCAGAGAAAGGATTGAGCAAATGCTTGATCCTGATTCATTCTCCGAAGTAGATGCTTTGGTAGAGCATCGATGTAGGGATTTTGATATGGATAGGAACGTGATTCCGGGTGATGGCGTGGTTTGTGGCCATGGCACGATTGATGGCAGGCTAATCTACTGTTTTGCACAGGACTTTACAGTTTATGGGGGATCTCTCGGAGAAATGCACGGATTGAAGATTTGCAAGATCCTAGATATGGCAGTAAAGACTGGAGCGCCAGTAATTGGTTTGAACGACAGTGGTGGTGCCAGGATACAGGAAGGAGTTGCGAGTCTTGGCTCCTATGCGGAGATTTTCTTTAGGAATGTGAGGTCTAGTGGTGTAATCCCTCAGATTTCTGTAATCATGGGACCATGCGCAGGAGGTGCTGTGTACTCTCCGGCAATCACAGATTTCGTGATAATGGTGGAAGATACATCACACATGTTCATTACTGGGCCAGAGGTAATCAAGACGGTAACTAATGAGGAAGTTGGTTTTGAAGAATTGGGGGGTGCCTCGACTCATGCCACAAAATCGGGCGTTACGCACTTTACGGCAAAGGACGACGAAGGTGCATTGGAAATCGTCAGAGACTTAGTGGGACTAATTCCCTCAAATAACCTACAAAAGGCACCAGTCTCAGAAAGCAACGATCCTCTTGATAGGAAATGTGAATCTCTGGATTCCCTAGTTCCAGAGGATCCATCCATACCCTATGATATCCTGGAAGTAATTGAAGAAGTCCTTGACTCTAGGAGCTTCTTGGAGATTCAAGATGGTTTTGCCCCAAATATCATCATCGGACTCGGTAGACTTGGTGGGCAGTCAATTGGCGTTGTTGCTAATCAACCAATGCACTTAGCTGGATGTCTAGATATTGACGCATCTGTGAAAGCCGCAAGATTTGTACGATTCTGTGATGCATTTAACATCCCATTGCTGACATTTGTTGATGTTCCTGGTTTTCTTCCTGGAGCGAGTCAGGAATGGGGCGGAATCATCAGACATGGTGCCAAGCTGCTCTACGCATTTGCCGAGGCTACAGTTCCTAAACTAACTGTCATTACGAGGAAGGCATATGGCGGGGCATATGACGTAATGTCTTCCAAGCATATTAGGGGCGATTACAACATCGCTTGGCCAACTGCAGAACTTGCAGTAATGGGTGCTGAGGGTGCGGTACAAATTATCCACAGGCGTAGGATCGCAAATTCAAGAAATCCCGAGCAAGAGAGGGAGAGACTGGTGGATGACTACGAGGAGGCTTTTGCAAATCCGTACAAGGCAGCAGCTTTAGGTTACATCGACGATGTAGTCATGCCTTCGGAAACGAGAGCGGTGCTGGTGAAGGCATTGGGTGCGATTCTTGAGAAGGAGGAGCCACGACCTGAGAAGAAGCATGGGAATATTCCGTTGTGAGAAATATGGGCGAAGAAGAAAGAGAGGCACTAATTATTGCGGCCGTAATCTCTTCGGTGCTGATAGAAAACGAAACTGGCGGATCAATTAAACCATCACTGGGCCGGGATGGAGGCAGCTCTTGGTCGGCCTCCCATAGGAGGATGGCAATAGGCAAGAGCCCCTTGCTGAAAGCAAGAACAGTTAGGAGTTCAAAGAGGTGAAAGTGTGTCTGAAAAGAGGAAGGTCACTGTAGACGGGGAAGAGTTCGAAGTAGAAATTAAGCTGGAAGAAGGAAATTGGGAGGTTTCTATTGAAGGCAGAACCTACACTGTCGAGGTAGAGGGAAGTGAGAGGAAGACTTCTAGAAAGAGGCGTGCAGCAAAGAGCAGTGGATCATCTGGTTCGGGAGTAATCTCTTCTGCAATTCCAGGAAAGATTGTGGCAATAATGGCGTCTGAGGGGGATGACGTTCGAGAAGGTAGCGTAGTAATTGTCCTTGAGGCAATGAAGATGCAAAATGAGATTAAGGCAGGCATAGACGGGTGTGTAAAGAAGATCATGTGCAAGCCGGGAGAGAGGGTTGAAGCGAATATGCCCTTGATGGAAATAACAAATAAATTGGGAAGTGACGATTGATGCCTGTATGTGATTTCGAAGACTGTGAAAGTAGGCCGACAATTGTTAGCAGACTCTCTCCCGAGGGTTATCTTGTTTCGAGTGGGAATAAGGCATACTCTTTCAGGGAAGCGTATGAGAGATTCAACTACTGCAAAAAGTGTCATGATCTTTTAATGGTGGAAGTTTGGACTAGAGTTAGGAGTTCTGGAACGAAAAATGATGATCATGTCGCCCCAACTGCCGTTTAGAGCGTTAAATTCATTGGACAT
Source organism: Marine Group II euryarchaeote MED-G35 (assembly GCA_002457155.1). Lineage (GTDB taxonomy): Archaea > Thermoplasmatota > Poseidoniia > Poseidoniales > Thalassarchaeaceae > UBA36. The sequence goes on along the minus strand of NTJS01000023.1, from coordinate 2,553 downwards.
CTACCTAATCCGGAAGCATGAACAGTTACGTTAGTCATCTAGAATGCGCATACTCGGGAAAGAGATACGAGGCTGGTAAGGTCCACACGATTTCCGAAATGGGAAAGCCGATTATTGTTAAATACGATCTGGAAAGGATCGCTGCCGAAGTTCCACGTAGTTCTATTGAGAGTTCGAAGGAACCGGGATTCTGGAGATACTCCCCCCTACTTCCTGTGGGTTCGGAGAAAAATAGAGTATCCCTAGGAGAAGTAGTCACTCCAATGATTCCACTTGAAAATTCTACAGCCATATTCGGAGTTGATGCCAAATCTGTATTCGTAAAGGACGAATCGAGACTGCCAACTGGATCTTTCAAGGCCAGGGGATTAGGGATGGCAGTTTCTATGGCGAAAGAATTGGGAGTAAGCCATCTAGCCATTCCCACTAATGGAAATGCTGGGTCTGCTTTGGCTGCTTATGCAACTAGAGCAGGGATTGAGTGTACTGTCCTGTGTCCAGACAACACTCCAGAAATTAATGTCAGAGAAACTCAGATGCAGGGGGCCAGCACACACATTGTGAATGGCCTAATTGGGGAATGTGGCAAGATAATTGCTGATGGTTCGGATGAAATTGACTGGTTCGCAGTTTCAACTCTGAAGGAGCCATATAGGATTGAAGGAAAGAAAACTATGGGTTTAGAGTTAGCCGAGCAGATGGGATGGAGCCTCCCCGACGTCATATTCTATCCAACAGGAGGTGGAACTGGGATAATTGGGATGTGGAAGGGCTTCCAAGAGTTAATTGAGCTTGGATGGATTGATGGAAAATTACCTAGAATGGTCTCGGTACAATCTACGGGTTGTGCGCCCATTGTCAGAGCATGGGAAGAAGGTCATGAGTTTGCCGAATATTGGGAGGGCGCTGAGACTATTTCTTCTGGGATCAGAGTTCCTTATGCCCTTGGGGACTTCATGATTCTAGATGCAGTAAGATCGTCTGGGGGTTTCGCGATCTCTGTAACCGATGATGAAACTCTGGAAATGCAGAATCAGATTGGACTGAGTGAGGGTTTGCTTCTGTGTCCAGAGGGGGCTGCTGCAGTAGTAGCATATCGGAACTCCCTGGAGTCGGGATTGGTCTCCAGTAGTGAATCGGTAGTTCTCTTCAATACTGCAACTGGTCTGAAGTATCCTATGCCAAGGGTGTATTCCAATATTGACAAAAACAACGTTGAATACTCCGTTTTCAATTCTAAATAAGGCCTAGTGCGTCTTCTATCCTATTCAGTTCGGGGCCCGTGGATCCAGACCCCACAAGTGCATGGGAATCACTGGCACAACAACCAGCACCCACGAAAGGGGAGCCGAATGTCACAGTCCCAACCATTACCGGAACCCCCAATGCAGACTCGATTACCTCTACCTCTGATGTTTTCACATCCGGATGAACCAAGACGCCCTTGTTATTTGCCACGATCATGCTTCCAACGGTCCCATGTCCAGCAACCTGGGAACGGACAGCCTTGACTCCCAATACATCAGAAATTATCTCAGCACCTGCTTCTGGAATTGTTGGGCTTACGATGGCTCCGTTATCATTGCACTCGATGAGGTTACCGGCGGCATTGACTCCACTCTCCATTATCACCACGTCACCAAAACTGGAAAGCTCGTCCAAGTCATCCTGAGTTGCTATATCGGCTACAGCAATGCCCTTCCTATTGCCTCGTACAAGACTTCCGAGTAAAGCTGATCCTCCAATTGAAAGTCGGTGTGCTTCCATGTCGAAGGAGGATTCTACCTCATCAGCAATTTCTTCTTCGAGGGTTCTTGGAATGAACAGAACGTCCCCAATCACACTGAGATATACGCCAACTTGAGAGTGGCCTAGAATGTCTCCCGTGGAAATTGGCATGTCTACTCCTTCATTGACTAACGTCTACCGGTTAATTTGTGTTGCGGGGAGGTGAAGGAGAGTGGCACAGCGACGACCTTTCCCGTGGGCTTTCGCACCACAGTACCGGAATCGACGCAGGAGGGCTTGACTTCCGGGTTCGATATGGGACCGGGTAGGGCCCCTCCGCTATGGCCGTGCACAACTCTTCCTTCGAATGCGAATTGATATGCTCTTTTGGACAGAGACTCACACTAATGTGTACCTCGAAATTTAGATGCTCGGGGGGTTAGTGCAGCTGGGCTGAACACCTCGGCGAACCTCGGTGCTTACACCCGCTGTCTATCAAACTCGTCTTCTACGAGTCCCCTGAGGTGCCTCGTCTTTCGGATGACTTCGAGCTTAGATGCTTTCAGCTCTTATCCACTGGAGCGTGGCTACCCAGCATTGCCTTGCCAGACAACTGGTAAACTAGTGGCTCCGAGCCCTCGTTCCTCTCGTACTAAAGGGCCCTTCCGATCAGGCATCTTACACGCTTCAACCACAAAGCAACAAACCTGTCTCACGACGGTCTAAACCCATCTCACGATCCCTTTTAATGGGCGAACAACCCCACCCTTGGGTGCTTCTGCACACCCAGGATAGGAAGAGACGACATCGAAGTAGCAAGCCTGG
>NTJS01000022.1 GCA_002457155.1 Marine Group II euryarchaeote MED-G35 | reverse complement strand
GGGACTCTCACTGCACTCTGCTGCAGATGGGCTTGCGATAGGCTCTGCAGCAGCCGGAACCTCAGAAGCTGTCACTGCTGCGGTGGCACTGGCTGTACTGATCCACAAGGTCCCAGCGGCATTCAGCCTAGGAGTGTTCTCGATGCACGAGAGAGAGGATAGAAATGATTCCATAAGGGACGTCGTCTTGTTTTCAATCGCTACTCCGTTGATGATCGTTGTATCTTTCTACGCACTCGAGGGTCTGGATGAGCATATGATCGCTCTTGCTATGCTTTTCTCTGGGGGCACTTTCCTGTATGTGGCAGCGGTTGACACCCTCCCAGACATACACAACCCAGAAACAGGCAGAGAGGCCATGATAAATGTCCTAATGGGAGTGATAATAATGGTCGTAATCCTATTTGGAGCCGATGCTGCAGGGCTAATAGAACATGGGCACTAATCGGCACGGTCACGACTAAGTGTTGTGAATGACTGCTTGTCCATGAGCATCATGAACGAGTCTTCGAATAAGTCATTGAAGGAAAGAGTGCTGAGTAGCAAAGCGTTCCGGGCTTTCTTGGTCTTCTCAGCATTTCGTGCGGTCTACGGAGCGGGGATTCTGGTTGTCACCTACCTTCTTGCGACTAGTGAAGAAGCACCCCTGTGGGTATCGGTAGCCTTCCTACTCACTTCGATGGGAGTCTCTAGAGTGATTTTCCGAGCCATAAAGAGGAAGTGGCCTGGTTTGTTCTCATAGGGACTCCCCGAGTCTCCTCATTATCGTGGTTGCCGACTCGATGCTTTCGATAGTCTCGACGCTCTTCCCTGCTGACCAGATATCTGATGACTTCGCCCCACTCGACATCTTCCTCCACCGTCTGAATGAGATTGTGTTCATCAGCCATCTAGTCCTATGCTTCAATCGGCCTGAGAGAAGGGTCCGCACTAGCCATGAGTTCTCCCTGCGGTATCTTGGGGTCTTGATTACCGAGACGGGGATCCCAGTGAGCTTGACTGTCCAATCTATGTCTCCCTCATTGGCTCCCACTATGGCCTGCTTGTACCCTTCTGGCATCGAGCACTCGTCGGTTGCAATGAATCGGGTGCCCATCTGAACCCCGTCGTAGCCGATCCGGAGAGCTTCCTTCAACTCCTTCTCGCTTCCCACCCCTCCTGCGCAAATCAGAGGCAGCCCGAGATCGGAGAGGGATACGAACATCTCCTCCATGCTGTCGGTTCCTAGATGCCCCCCGGCTCTATCGTTGACGCATATCAGGCCGTCAACGCCGCACTCTACTCCCTTCTCGGCGTGTAATCGAGTAGTTACGTCGTGGTAGACGAATCCGCCTCTCGAGTGGACCTTCTCGCAAACCCAGTCTGGTTTTCCGAGGGATGTCACGAAGAATCGGATTCCCTCGTCCAATGCGATGTCGATCCACTGAGACATCCTCTGCAGATACTTGTCATTGCCCTTCTCGATCAGGGCATTGAACCCAATCGGACTATTCGTCTTCGACCTGATGTAACTGATTCCATCGATAAGTCCCTGATTCAGATCTGGCTTGTCAAAGCCGTGGACCACGGTCAGAGAAACGGGTTGGATGATCGCCATCCCGCCACCATTTGCTGCTGCTGCGACCAGTTCCGGATTGGAGCATGGGTACATTGCTCCACAGATTATCGGGAACTCAGCCCCAGTATGCTCGATTAGCCTATTTTCCACCACGCGATTCAAATTCCGGAAGAAAGGGCGAGAAATAACAGTTGATGTGAACGAGCGCCCCCCGAAACTACTCAAATAGTGCTATTCGCTGGATGATGCATGGTCGACTTCCGCCTCAGCGAAGAGCAGATGATGATACGCGATATGGCGAGGGAATTCTGTGACGAGGAAGTCATTCCAAATGCAGAAGAATGGGACAAAGATGGGACCTATCCCCTGGATGCGATTTCGAAGGCCCACGAGTTGGGTCTGCTGAATGTTACCATCCCCGAGAAGTACGGCGGAGCAGGCATGTCCACTGTTGACGAGATGATCATCTGCGAGGAGCTCTCCAGAGGAGATCCGGGTTTCGGTACGGCTTCCTACCACACTATGCTTGCATCATTCCCAATCCTCACTGGAGGGACGGAGGGACAGAAGTCGGAATACCTAGGAAGGGTCGCTTCGGGAAAGCTGGCAGCGTATTGCGTGACTGAGCCAGATGCGGGTTCGGATGTCCAGTCTCTGAAGACCGAGGCTGTCAGGGATGGCGATGAATACGTGATCAACGGTAGCAAGGCATGGATCTCTGGTGCTGGTTACGCAGACTGGTTCTTCGTTTTGGCATACACCGACAAAGAAGCCGGATACGGCGGCCTCAGCGGTTTCATCGTAGATGCGGATTCACCGGGAATAGAGCTCGGGAAGAAGGAGGAGAACATGGGCCAGAGGTGCTCCGACACCAGAGGCGTGAATTTCACTGATGTCAGAGTCCCCGAATCGAATCTGGTCGGAGGAGTGGAGAATGGCGGATGGATGAATGCGATGAAGGCATTTGACCACTCTAGGCCTGCAGTGGCAGCGGCCGCGGTTGGAAACGCCAGAGGCGCGATGGAAGAGGCATGGACATACGCCAAGCAGAGGAAGACCTTCGGAAAGCCGATTTCCAAGCATCAGTCAATCTCATTCATCCTAGCTGACATGGCTACCAAGATAGAAGCCGCTAGGCTTCTCACCCTAAGTGCTGCCAATGCCCTAGACTCGGGGGAAAAGGCGACTCTGAAGTCGGCACATGCGAAGAGGTTCGCTGCGGACATGTGCATGGAGGTAACTACCGATGCAGTCCAAGTCCTTGGCGGGTACGGCTACTCCGAGGAGTACCCCGTGGCCAGGAGAATGAGAGGGGCTAAGATTTACCAGATATTCGAGGGGACCAGCCAGATCCAGAGAATGATCATCAGCAGAGAGTTAGAGGGTTCCTTCTAGACATCTGGATTCCGCTGCCTGAGAGCCTCGGCAGCTACCACTGCCATGGGTGCTTGTAGATTGTATGAAGGGACGAAACCTGACATTGGGACTCGGAGTACTGAATCCGACTCCCTCAGGATGTGATCGGAGATCCCGTCATGCTCCCCTCCAATGACGAGGAGCACGTTTCCAGTCAGATCCTCGTCCCATGGGCCTAGTTCGCCGGTATCCTCCAAGGAGATGACCCGGAAGCCTGCTTCCTTAGCCATGAGGACGAGTTCCTTCCCATCTACCCAATGTACGGGCATGAACCTGTGAGCCTTCATTGATGCCCTTCTCGCAGCCTTCTTCTCGGTGTGATTCAGTGCTCCGTCGACGAAAACCGCCTGGGCCCCGCTGACCTCTGCAGTTCTGATGGTGAATCCGATGTTGACCGGATATCGTGCTCCATCGAGAAGCCAGCACAGACCTCCGGAGGACAGAATCTCATCGACTGTTGCGTCTGGCCTCCTCCCAACTAGTGCAAGTATCGGAGGTGGGTTTTCCCCGTCGTTGACACGGGACATCCTCCACATGTCCGACTTGGAGGACTCGCGAACCGCGATTCCTCGTTCCTCTGCCACATCCCTCAGCCTAGTGGCTTCGAGGTCACTTGACCCCCTGTGGAAGAGGATTAGAGTGACTTCCTCCGTTTCCAGGGCTTTGGAGACCTCTGTCACGCCACAACGCTGCACGTACCGCTGGTTCGGCTCTGGATTAATCTGCTTTCGGTTTCACTCTCGAACGATTGTGTTGGTGGGAACGGTCCCGTAGTCGTTGATCTGGGATTGCCCGTCAACTATCATAAAGACAAGGATGACTAAGCCGATTATCGACCCCAAGCAGGGAATAAACACCAGCAAGATGAACCAACCGGAGTATCCGAGATCGTGGAGTCGCCTCACTGTTACCGCTAGGTTTGGGATGATTAGCCCCAAGAAGACAATAGTGCCGAAGAAGTTGTAGGAAACTTCGGCTAAGTCACCCATCATGACATCTATGAAATCGGCGGTCGCAAGTGCAACGAGGAAGAATAGTTGGAACCACCAATACTCCGACCTCGAGGCCCGATCGCTGAAATTTACGAAGTTTCGGAATACGTTCTCTATGGAGTCCATGAATGACATAACGTGTTCTGGCCTCGGAGAGAATTGGAATTCGTTGAATGGATTAGGAGCCGTGGGATCGATTAGATTCCGCCCGGGGGGGCTGATTGGTATCGGCTCAGGGGCGCCTTCCACAGCGCCTTGCTTCCACCATTCGACTGGAGGGTCTTCCTTCATTGGCCAATGGACGATACGGGGGGTAATCGAATTATCGCATCGGTCTCCGACTAATCATGGATAGGAATTAGGATCTCGTTCCTCCGCAAGAAGGGGAGAGTGGTGTTTGGATTGTCGTATACTGCCAGCATTGCTGGGCCAGATGCTTCTAGTCCGGTTTCGGATACTAGCCTCATGAGTCGTTTCTTCAGCCGTTCTGTCTTCCTGGTCCCGGATAGCCCGGTGAATGAGAGGGAGGCGAATGACCTCCCCTCGGCATTCACCAGGTGCACTCCACCATCGTTTGGACGGGGTAATTCGTCCATGGAGTACTCTGAAGGCATGGTGAATGCCATCATAGTTCCATTGCCCTCTTCCCAGATGTGCACTGGAGCCGTCATTGCAATCATCTGCTCCCTCTGGTTCCTACCGAAGATGTAGCCGGCAATCCTTCGGAACCCGCCACTTGAGCCTCTCCAGTTCGTCCCTTCTGTCCTCACTCTGGCCTGTATGGTGTCGGAGTACCTACGGACCTCGAATCCAGAATGATTCGCTGTGACCTCGTAATCTGGCTCCTCTAATTGCTCGGACACGGTTCCACGAACGGATATGTGGCTTTGATTTTATGATGGGATACTGCTTGCGACGTTCGTGGAGATTACACGCCAGCTCGTCCTAGCTTTCACCTTCTTTTTCGGGCCCCTTGTCCTAGCCTCGTACGTTTACGGTTTGTCTCATGCTGAGAGGCCCATGGAACTGTGGGGAGGGGTTCCCGAAGCATGGAGGACATACATCGTTCCGTTCATGTTCGTGGCCGCACTGGGTTTCCTGATTTACTGGTACATCGTTTTCTTCCAGTTGGAAGAGTCGGTGGTCAGTTCCCTGAGGTGGCCCTGGACTGAATCCGATGGAAATGGTGAGATTCGGTTACTGCTTGCATACGCAGTATTCCTGATCCCATCTGCACTCTGGATTGAGAGCACCATTCTGCATATCGAAAATGACTACGGATGGACTCAATACCTCGTTATTGGGATGCTTTTGTTCACATCTATCGGGAACATAATGCTAGGCCTACTTGCATTTGGGGCGTACCAGGATGGAGTCGATGGTTCAGCGCTGATGATTATCGGTGCAATCATGCTGGCGATTCAATGCATCCTGAATGACTTCGTGATCTGGGTGTACAAGTTCCCATGGTGATGAGTCGCCAGAGACAGTCAAGATAATGCTGGGAGGCTCCTGGCGTTGACGTGACTTCTGCTTGGCTGATAGTCGGCGGGTATGCAATAGCCATGGTAGCATTCGCCATTTGGGCGCGACGGGACCTAGGCAAGGAGGACGAGTCATACTACCTCGCTGGAAGGAGCCTATCTGGCCCCATCCTACTGATCACCATGGCAGCGACAAACTTCAGTGCCTTCACAGTATATGGCTCGAGTGGGGCTTCTTACAGAATCGGGTTATCTTTCCTGCCGATAATGGCCTTCGGAACCGGCTTCATGGCGGTTTCGATGTACCTGCTGGGTCGGAAGGTCAGGGCCCGATCGGTGGAGCATGGGGCGATGACAGCACCCGAGATGGTTCTGGGGCAGACCGGTTCCCGAAATGCACAGCTAACCATGGCCTCTGTACTGGTGATTGCCACCATCCCATACCTAGCCCTACAGCCTAGGGCTGCAGGAATCGTGGTCTCGGCCCTATTCGGTGGTCCAGAGTGGGTCGGAGCCGTTCTGGTCACTGCCCTGGTAGTTGGCTACACACTAACGGGGGGCTTGAAGGCAGTCGTGAGGACGGATGCTGTACAGGGCGCGATTGCATTGGCCCTCCTCTGGCTCGGGTTAGCCATGGTGATCAACGATGCAGGTGGCCTCAGCGTTGCGTTGGACGCGATTTCATCTTCCGAGGAGACCACGGGATTGCTTGGCAGGGATGGGAACTACACCCTGCTAATCTGGTCGAGCACTATGATTCTGTGGCTTTTCGCAGATCCAATGTTCCCCCAGTTGTACCAGAGGCTTTGTGCCGCGGAAAGTGACTATGCAATAGGCAGGATGGCGACTCTCTACCCCGCTGTGGCATGGTTGGCCTTCCTACCGCCAATATTGATTGGCACATTGGGGCACTTAGATAATCCTGGGCTCGACAGGGCAGGATCCGACAACATCCTGCCCACGATGATCATGGATGTCGGGGGAGAGTGGCTCGGGGGTCTGGTTCTGGTGGCTGGCCTTGCAGCACTGATGTCCACGATGGACTCGCAGCTTCTCGCTACAGGGTCACTGGTAACTAGGGACCTAGTTCCCAAAGCAGATAGTGGGGGTTGGTCTAGGGAATCAGTGATCATTTTCCTAGCAGTCCTAGGACTGATTCTCTCACTCTGGTCTGATTTGTCGATTCTGGACTTGGGGCTACTTGCCTTCTCAATGTACGCAGTAATGTTCCCCTCTGTTTACGCAGCATCGCACTTCGACAATATCGATGGTAGGGCGGTGATTGCATCTATCGTCGCGGGAGAGTCGGTCGTGTTGCTAGCAGTTTTCTCCCCCGAGTCATTCGATGGATGGTGGGTGGAGCCAGTGAAGGGAGCGGTCCCAACAGCAGTAATCCCGTCACTTGTGGCTGCCATCATTGGTTTGGCCTCTGTTCAGTATGCATGCGATAGGAGGTTCGGGTTCGATTGGTTGGGTCAGATTGGTTCTGGGGAAATCGCACCCATGTTGGGCCTAGTAGCTGTTTTCGTCCTCGCTCATGACTTCTGGTGGTGGGAAGACAGTGAAACGTGGGCATTGGGGCTCCCCCGGTGGATCTGGTGGGCTGCCTTGCTTTCCTTGGTCCAGATGGCGATAATGGCGAAATGGGTAGTGAAGGAGAAGGCCCGTTAGAGTCAAGTCTGATAGTGCCCCGTTAGTGACATGGGACTTGGCAGGGCTGTGTTGTTCGGCACTCTTGCTATGATCCCAGGGGCCCTTCTCTCCCTATTTGGATGGATCCTGAGTGGGAGCCCAGAGGAATGGAGCACCAAGCTATGGTTGTCCTGCTATGCCCCGTTTTTCGGGTGCGTTGCTGCTGGCGTGATGATTGGTTTGAAGGATGAAGGGAGCCCAGATCTGGAGGTCTGAGTTTGCGTCGAGCGGAGAAGGCCGGCATTATCGGCGGCAAACTCGATGAAATGTACCCGGAGACTCCGATTCCACTGGACCATGTCGATCCGTATACCCTGCTTGTTGCAGTAATGCTGTCCGCCCAAACGACTGACAAGAAGGTGAACGAAGTCACCCCAAGGTTGTTCGCGGCAGCAGGAAATCCAGGGGAAATGGCCTTGCTCGAAGTAGGCGAGATTCACAGCATCATTCGTGAAATAGGGTTGGCCCCGACCAAAGCGAAGAACCTCCGAAGGATGGCAGAGCAGATTCTGGAGGACGGAGAGGGGGTGAGACCCGACTGGGACTTCCTTGAGTCGTTGGCCGGAGTGGGTCACAAGACAGCAAGCGTGGTCATGAGTCAATCATTTGGCATCCCTGCCTTCCCTGTAGATACCCACATTCACAGATTGGCAGCCAGATGGGGGCTCTCTGACGGTAGGAACGTTGCCAAAACCGAGAGGGATCTGAAAGCAGTCTTCCCCGAGGAGACCTGGAACAGGAGGCATCTGCAGATAATCTACTTCGGCAGAGAGCACTGTCCAGCACTAAGGCACGATTTGAGGGAGTGCCCAATCTGCTCGTGGGCTGCCACTAAGAAGAGGATAAGGGAGGAGATGGGTGGTTGAATGGACGTCTTTGTCGGAAGGATAACATCTACTGGATTCTCGACCGGTGACAGGATTGTCATCGGAGATTGGGGAGAGTCCCCACTAGGGAGTTTCACAAATGTGATGTGGGCTAAGCCAAATGGGAGCAGGGTTCTGTTATCGCCATCTGAGAGGCACGCTGAGTACGTCTCGGAACTATACAACTTTGAAGATGTTGAAGTGACTGGGATCACGGTAGAGAGAGGAAGGAGGGGAGTCTCGATCGATGGGGGTGGACTGTCAATCAAAATCGCCTGGGGGGCCCCTTTCCCAATCCCCTTCTGGAGACCACTCTGGTTCATTGCTAGCTTCGAGGGCCTTTTCGGGCGAATGCTATTCGGAACGAGGACGCATGGCATCACGAAGAATGGCAGGAGAGAGTGGTACTCCGTGAGATCTCTTTCTCGCATTCTGAAGGCAGAAGCGAGTTTCGAGGGGGTTGACTTGGGGGAAAGGAGAGAGTTCGATATCGATGCATGCTTCGGTTTCAGTGAGCCTCCAGCAATGCCCGCATCAGTCACTCTGAAATCATATATCGAGTGATGGTAGCCTTCATGAGTCTGGTTCGACACGCAAAATCATGGCAACAGTAAAGTTAGCAGTTGGAGACAAGGCCCCTGACTTCGAAGTGGAAGTTACCGACGGCTCAAAGATCTCACTTTCGGAGATTCTATCGGATGGGGAGAAGGTGATTCTGTACTTCTATCCAAGAGACAACACCCCCGGGTGCACCACTCAAGCCTGTGACTTCAGAGACAACTTCGGCAGATTTGAGGGCAGCGACTGGAGGGTCATCGGAGTCTCAACTGACAGCGCTAAGTCTCACCAGAAGTTCATTGACAAGCATGAGTTGCCATTTGACTTGGTTGTGGACGAGGAAGCGGCGCTTCACGAGAAGTATGGCACCTGGAGGGAGAAGAACATGTATGGCAAGACGTACATGGGAACACTGAGATCAACTTTTGCAATCGAGACAAACGGGACTATCGCATGGGCAGGATATGGTGTCAGGGCGAAGGGGCACGTGGAATCTCTGATTGAGACTCTGAAGGTAGGATGACATGAGCATTGAAGAGCGCAGGAATCTTGTGGTTTCATTCCTTAGAAGATGCGTCAGATACGCGAATGACTCTATTGAAAGGAAGACCGAGAGGGGAGACGAAGAAGAAGAGATATCCAGATGGTCGGCATATCGTGATTTCACGGAGCATGCGATAATGGAGATCTCCAGAGGTGATCTTGATTCTTGGTTTGAAGAGGAGTGATGGTCACTAATTGTCTATCGCCCTATCTAATGCAGGAGAGCCGAGCCTGTGCTTGTGGGTATCGACCCTCATCTTTGCTCCTGCAATCATCAGTAGCGAGTCGTCCTCATTAAGGGCGAAGACAGGGAGGTTTGTCCTGTCTCCCAGATCCTGGGCCCTCCTGGAGCATACCGATTGCTGGCTAGGCATGTGATTCAATGATTTCAGATCGATGATAACCATGTCTCCCACGGATAGGTTTCCCTCGATCCCATCCAACTGAAGCCTGTGTAGGCCGTCGGGTTCCATGTAGATCACCCTCCTGGACGGCCTCTCAGTAACTCTCTCTGTCCTTTCTGACCACCTTGACTCCCCGAGGTCGTGAAACCGGTTGCCGGCCTTCGGTCCGGGTTCTGTTGCGCCCAAGCCCAATCCTGGCTTAGCCTTCGGAGTAGTGTTCGGATTGGGAAGTCCGAGAAGTCTGAAGAGGTTTACCACAGACGGTCCGAGAACTACTCCTCAAAGAGTGCTTCTATATCTGAGAGATCGAGATTGGCTTTTTGCTCGCCGGGATTCGGTGCCGAGGGCAACTCGGAGTCGGGGTTTCCCTCTGGTTGGTTCCCGGCAAGCTCTCCGAGGATATCGTCCAGTCCCTCCAGTATCGCTGGATCATCCGGAGGTCTGGAAGTCTCGGAGGTCGCTTCGAACGGGCTAGTGGTGACTGTGGGTTCTGCGGGTTCGTCGAATGCGGCGTCAATGTCCATCCCCTGGAGGCCCTTGGGCATCTCTTTTTCATCCTTGGAACCGGGCCTTAGGAATGTCCATGCGGCCAAGGAGGACGCTGCAAGTACGACGATGATCAGGCCGATGCTTGATTGGATGGTCCCGGAGATGGTGGCGGGCTTGTCGGCTACCTCCAAGTCCATGATGACTGAGTGGCTGGAACTATCGTCCAGCACGGTTAGCTGTGCCTTCTTCGGCCCTCCGGAGTCATAGGAGAACTCTATCCATCTGCCAGTGTAGTCGACGTCATTTGCAGGATCGCCGTCCCCATCCGAGTCATCGTTAATGTCGATGTCCCAGTGGAAAACCAAGGAGTCCATGTCCGCTTGGGAGTCGATTGTGCCGTTGGCAGAGAGAATTACGGAGTCCCCCTCTGTTGGGTTGGTGACGCTGGCCGATGCGAATGCTTCTGGGGGGGAGTTGGTGACAACGAAAGTGAACTCTATGGATTCTGATGCACCGTCATCGTCCGTGACATGGAAAACTATCGAGCTAGGGGCCGAAAATGAGTCCGGCCATGAGTGAACCAGGATGCCGGATTGCACGTCGCAGTCATTCTCCGGGTCACCATCTGAGTCATGATCGTTGGAGGGGTCTAGATCGAAGCATTGGATGAGGGACTCGGAGTCATTTCCGGTGTCAGATACCATGGGGCTGACTGTGAACTCCTCATCCTCCTCCAAATCCCCAAGGATGGTCGTCATTGGGGATATCTCAGGGATTACATTGACGACCTGGATTGGTACGATCAGGATCTCGGTTCCCTCGTCGTCATCGTCGAAGACCTGTAGAGTGGCTAGATGCATCCCTGATGTGTTGTATGAGACTCCTGAGAGTGTGCTCCTGTCGCCAGTACTGGTTGAGTTGATATCGGGTTGGTGCTCTGCATCTGGTTTCCATACGTGAACGAGGCTTTCGATGTCGTTTGACGAGTCATCTGCCTGTCCCCAGAAGGTTATTTCATCGCCTTCGTAGACTGTGAAGACCCCCCGGCTATCGGGGAAGAGCCTCTCCTCTCCTCGGTAGAGTTCTGCGACTGGGTTTGAGGGAGCTATATTTGTGACTTGGACGGAGTGTTCTGCGAAGGTCGATGCACCATCATCATCGGTTGCCAGTAATCCAATGGTAAAGTTCCCCTCCACCATTGGCGTAACTGTGCATGACTGGCCTACCTGGCCCTCTGAGCACTCGGCATCCCAGAGTAGTTCCACTGGTGCGGAAGGATTCCTAGTGTCATTGTCGCTGCTTTCTATGACGGAGAATGTGATGGGCGTGGTGACTACCACCTCATCCTCATTCGAACCGAGGGTTACCACAGGAGGTCGATTGAGAACCGTGATCGTGGAATTCGCAGATGATTCATCGCTCTCACCGTCCGTGACGAGAACTGAAACTGCAAAGTCGCCATCATCTGCCCAAGACCATTCGACAATGCAATCATCATCGAATATCTGGGCGTATGACCCGTCGATCTTTTCGATGTTGAATTCGCAGCCTAAGGTACCTCCATCTGGGTCGTAAGACGTGCTTGCATCCAATGTCAACTCCTCGAAAGTTAGTATTTCGTTTGTCACAGAAAGGTCAGCGATTGGAAGGTCGCCTATGTAAAGTACGAACGAGCCGAGGTTGTTTGACCTGTTCCCGTCCTCGGGTATCTCCTCCAGAGGGTCCACCTCGAAGAACAGGTATACGTTTCCAAATGGTTGTGATCCAGGTACTGTCCAGTTGACTAAAACCCTGGTCTCCTGGAGGCTTTCCAAGGGTGGGACGGTGCTCGAAACCTCTGACCCGTCTGGGGCACTAACGACTATTGTTGAGTATGGGGATTGGATTAGGCCGCGATTAAGAACTGGAACGGAGAATGTCAGAATGTCCCCAGAAATGGCTGTGAATCCAATTGATGAGTCCAGAGTAACCTCGTTCCCAGTAGATGGACGGAGCCTCTGAACGGTTACTGCTGATGATCTCGCAACCAAGTCTATCTCATGAACTTCCGAGTCTATCACTAGTGACTTTGTCCCCACAACCTTGCCGCCAAGATGCGTCCAAGCAATCAAACCGTGACTGCCGAGTTCTCCTGGGCCATAGGTATCGTCGGGATTTTCACCAGAGTTGAAGACCAAATGGTAGGATCCGTATTCATCAGTGGTTACATTCTGTATCTCTTGCTCGGATTCGTAGCGGAACTGAAGACTCTGATTGGCGACTCCTTGGCCTTGGTCCGTGACATTGAGCCATGCGGATATCTCAATTCCAGTTGGCGAAAGTGGATACTCGATGTCTATCGAAATCTCCTTGCCCCTAGTTACAGGTTGATAGCTGACCAGCTCGTGTACAGCGATGAATCCGAATGCCTGTTCAATTGAGCTCTTAACCTCACCACGAATGGATGGGCAGTACCAGTTGTACCCGACCTCGTCGCCGTCCGAGTCGTATGAGGTCACGTTGTATGACTGGTAGCAACCCGGGAATGCGACTCCGGAGTTTCCCTGGCTGACGACTGCCCAACTGGTCGAGTTTGTGTCACTGCTGTCATCGGGAATGTCAACGTAATTGCTTGAGCCGCTGTATTCCGTATCCTGGCCATAGTCCATCCCCCACGTCTCCCCAACCGAGAGTGGGAAGTCGTAGTTCTCCAATGGGGGATCGAATGTGTTGTCCACACTCAGCACCCCGATATCCTGCCTAAGCCATGAGGCACAACCGAAGAAGAGAGGGTCGAAATACACGTCAATCGTGACATCCTGAGAATAAGTAGCCAAGTCCGAGACACGGATGATCTCCGTAGTCTGCATATCCACGTATAGGCAACCACTGGTCCCGTCTATCTCGATGGCACCGTCTGACTCGTAAGCCCCAATTGACTCAACTTCGTAAACAAGTGTCTCATTTCCAGCGATATCGTGCAGATATATGTCCGATACTGTCCTATCTAACGACCCCTCTAGAGTCTCGACATTAGTGGAGACTCCGGAGTCTGCCACGAAATCGGCCACATCCAGGTATCCGTCGTACATCCAGTTGTCGTTTACCCTCCAGTCTGGGACGTCGGTATTTCCCGTGGTTCTGACTTGCACTGAAGCTTCTTCCGAATATGGGTTGGAGTCAGAAAGATCTGCTACGGTCAGGGAGCAGGCTAACGGTGCTAGCGCCAGAGTTGCAACCATGAGCATGGCGCGGGAGGCTGCGTGCATGGCATTCGCATGCCGGTCTGCTCAATAACGTTGGTTCATCGACTAGAGCAGGTCTGCTAGCTCGTCTTTGATCTGCTCGACGGCCTCGAGAATCTCGTCCTTGTGCCTCGCACCGGTAATCACCATCTTGCCACTACCGAAAATCAAGCATACCACTCGTGGGTAGTCAAGTCTGTAAATCAGCCCTGGGAACTGCTCTGGCTCGTATTCGACCTTGTCGAAGGGCAGGTGGAAGGTCAGGTTGTTCAGATTGAGTTTCCTGGGGAGGGCAGCTAGTGGCTCCCCCTGCAGGATTCCCCTAATTCGTGAGTCCTCGTTCTCTACCTCCTCATCTGTAGCTGCCCTAATTCCACCGCCTTCTTCGTCGATGACCTTGGTGTTGATGTCATCCATTCTAGCGACTTCCCCATAGTCCTCTGGATAGAATAGGGAGTAAGTTGCGACCATGTTCTGGACTTCTATCTCGACGTCCTTCAGATCCCAAGTCTCAATGCCCGCGTTTCTGAGATCGCCGATCATCCTCTCGATACCAGTCTGGATATTGTCCTCGTTCTTCCCTCCGGTGCAAACAGCCCTGCCTGACCTGAACATCAGGATGGCCAGTTTGGGTTCAACTACCCTATAGACTACACCTGGGAACTGCTCTGGTTCGTATTCGCAGTTCAACTGGATGGCTATGTCTGGGAGGTCCAGTTCCTCCGCTACTCTGGTAGAGGCTACTACATTCACTACGGTGAGTCTTTCTTCATCGCTGAGCATAGGTTGTCGACCGTCTGCCCCCTTATAAATGGTAATATAAGTGAGTGGCATTTCTCTGGGAGGTATTTTCGGTTCTGTGGATCATAGGAATCTTACCCCTTGTGCGCCCAGTCTAGACATCAACGGCCTCCCCCCTGCAACTTCTATCGCCTCCGAAACCCTAGTTGGGTCATTTGTTAGAGCGACCATGCAACCTCCGCCTCCAGCCCCTGTGAGTTTTGCACCCAGGGAGTGAGGTCTTGCCGCATTGACCATCCGGTCTAGCTTATTGCTGCTTACTTCCAGTTTTCTTAGGCTTTCGTGGCAGGCATCCATAGCCATCCCCAGGCCCTCAAGGTTTCCTGCCGAAAGAGCGGCTAATCCGGCCCTAGTAATGTTGGCAATTGATTCCATCTCTCCCATCCTTTCGGGGACTTCAGATAATAGGTTTGCAACCTTGGCGACCATTCTTCCTGTGGGAGAACCGGCCCCCGAGTATCCAATCACTAGCCATGCGTCTCCGATTCCCTGAGGGATGTCAACGACATTTATCGACCATTCCCTAGAACCCTCGGGGGTTTCCAGGCTAGTATCGAAAACGTGCCTTGTTCCGGGTACTTCGGAACCGGAAACTACTACGCACCCCCCAAGGGCACTGGTTGCGGTATCTGTCGGGCTAGCTCTTCCCTTCTGGGCGGTCGCCTCTGCCGAATGAGCCATTTTAGCGAGTTTTACAGCATCTAGTTCCTCGTCCGGATTGAGGTGGGCGTGCATCGCGGCTCCGAAGGCATTCGATAGTGCGGCGGATGACCCCATTCCAGCGGCTGAGAAAAGCGAACTGTCCACGTCAATGTCAAGAGGAGGGCCAGAGTACTGGAAGATGTTCTGTATTATGTGGGAGATGTGAGGGTGTCTTGAGGGCTCGAATGATGAACCCTCGAGTTTCCACCTGTCGGACTCTTTGACACTGACCCTAACTCCCTGATCGATTGCCACCGCTACAGCTGGGTGTCCGAATACCACTGCATGTTCGCCAAAGAGGATGCATTTCCCAGGAGCAAAGGCACTCGGCATGACTGATGGCTGGCACATTAGGACATGAGTGTTGGCCTGTATAGCGGTTGTTTCAAGGTCTTGTTTGTAGGCGAGGGATTCGGGTAAACCCCGGTGAGTACCAATGATCCACCCCCTTCTGCAGACTTACGGACCCTTGGATGGTTGGATGATTCTTCTGATTATGGCCTCGGTATCCATAGGATTCTTCACTTACCAGGTACAGAAAGCTACGCGCTTGGTTCTGATTGGTGCGCCGGACTCAAGATTCGACTCCTGGGTCCCTAGGATCATGGAATTCATCGTAGGATGGCTTGGGCAAAAGAAGGTGCTCAGAGACAGAGTCGCTGGAACTATGCATGTACTGATCTTCTGGGGTTTCTTGATGCTCGCATCAGATATGTTTGATCTCGCGACTGCGAATTACTTCTCTGGCGAGTTACTGCCCGAATTGCTCGTCGGCCCCTGGAATGGGGTGGTTGAACTGGGATACACTATGGCACTCATCGGATGCGTCTCGGCATTTGTTCGCCGTGTGGTTTTCACTCCTGAGAAGCTCAAGGGAAAATCGCAACTAGAAGGAAATACGATCTTATTACTGATTTTCACCATAACAACGACTTCATTCATGATTGAGTCGAAAGAAGACCCGAGTCCGTTCTGGGAACCCATTGGGCACCAGTTCAGTGAGTTTGGGCTTTCAGATGGGG
This sequence comes from Marine Group II euryarchaeote MED-G35, assembly GCA_002457155.1. GTDB lineage: Archaea > Thermoplasmatota > Poseidoniia > Poseidoniales > Thalassarchaeaceae > UBA36. The sequence continues at coordinate 4,984 of NTJS01000022.1, read as the reverse complement.
CGGTCGTAGTTTCTTATTGGCTCCACATGCTTTCAATCTCGGCCTTTCTGTTCCTAATTCCTCTTTCCAAGCACATGCACTTGGTCATGGCGGTTCCAAACGTATTCTTCCACGACACCGGTCCTGTTGCCAAGATGCGGCCCCTAGCCCTGGGGGATGATGGAAAGGCTGTTCCCCTTGAGGACTTGGACATCGAATCATTCGGAGTCAGTAGTTACAATCAGTACACGTGGAGACAGTTAATTGACGGATGGTCGTGTACTTCTTGCGCGAGATGCCAGGATGTTTGTCCCGCATATGCATCTGGCAAAGGACTCAATCCAATGCAGGTAATCCATGACGTTAGGGACTATGCTAACGAGCACGCTCCACTTCTGCTGTCTGGTGAGACTCCAGAGGAATCGATGATGCAGAGGATCACCGAAGAAGCAGTATGGGCATGCACGACATGCAACGCTTGTGTCGATGTCTGCCCACTATACATTGAGCACGTGCCTAAGCTAACAGATCTGCGAAGGAATGCTATGATGGAGACGATGGAGTATCCGGACGTCCTCAATACCGCAATGGGCAACATAGAGTCAGCCTCAAACCCGTATGGATATGGCGAACATGAAAGAGCCGACTGGGCCGCTGATTTGGATGTAAAAATAGGCGAGCCTGCTGAATATATCTACTTCGTCGGTTGTGCAGCGAGCTTCGATGAGAGGAATCAGAAGGTTGCAAGATCTACAATTTCCCTTCTGAAGGAGGCTGGACTAGATGTCGGGATATTGGGGATGCAAGAGGGTTGCTCGGGTGATCCGGCTCGTAGAGCTGGGAACGAATACCTGTTTCAGATGCTCGCGGAGACTAACATGATGACTTTCCAAGAGTTGGGGGTGAAGCGAATTATCGCCTCATGCCCCCATTGCTTCCACACACTGGGCAAAGAGTACGGGGATTACGGGGGAGAAGAACTGGAGGTCTTCCATCACTCGGAGATACTAGCAAAATTGCAAGAGGAGGGGAGTTTGCCCCGAGTGGAGAAGAACGGTCAGAGTATTACCTTCCATGACCCCTGCTACCTTGGGCGAATTGGAGGCATCATCGACGAGCCTAGGGATGTAATCGGAGGAGTTGATGTTGAGACTGAGAAGAGCGGGCGGGATTCTTTCTGTTGTGGAGCAGGGGGGGCTCAGATGTGGATGGAAGAGGAAGCAGGCAAGCGTGTTAATGAGATTCGGGCAAAGGAATTGTCTGAAACGGGTTGCGACACCGTGGCAGTGGGTTGCCCATTCTGCTCCATTATGGTGAAAGACGGACTAGACGCAGTGGGGGCGGATATGGATGTCAAGGACGTGGCAGAGATTCTCTGGGAGCAGATAGTCGCCAAGGACAATGAGATCCAAGAGAATATTACGAACGCCAATTGAGCGATGATTCGGAATCAGATTTCCTGAGCGTGACAATCATTAGTCTCTTCTTCTTGGATTGTCCATGAGTGAAGAGTTCAGAGTGCTCGGAATGAGCGTCCCCCGAATTGCGATTCTAAATGGAGTTATTCTATGTACATGGGGGGTGATTGCTTACTTCGTCCAAAGCTCGGACCCCCCATCACTTACTGCCCTGATTCCTGCATTCATGGGCATGCCAATGCTTCTACTCGGTTTTCTGTCTGAGAGTAACCCCTCCAACAAACACCACTACATGCACGCCTGCATGGTAGTGGCACTGATTATGGCATTGGGTGGGGCGAGAGTAGTAACTGGATATGGAGGGATGTCATGGTTGGCAATTGTTTCGCACCTCCTCCTCCTCCAGGTGGGAATCTCATTCACAATAGTGGGTATAAAGTCATTCAGGCATGCTCGAATGCAACGAGAATCCTCGGTGATCGAATGAAGCCAGTGATTGGCATTACGTGCTTCGTCAAAGAGGCCTCCTATGGGAATTGGACGAGGGATGCTGCGATCCTGCCATCGGCTTACATCTCTATGGTCGACAATGCAGGAGGGATCCCCCTAATCATCCCTCCAGCCGGAGACATGACGGCCCTCCTGGATTCTATTGACGGCCTAATAGTGGCCGGGGGCCCGGACATATCTCCAGAGAGCTACGGCGAAGAGCCCGAGCCTATGACGACGGAGTTCTACCCAAAGCAGGATTTTTCCGAAATGGGGCTAATCAGAGGGGCTATGGACATGGACCTCCCCCTTCTGGGGATTTGCAGAGGGATGCAAATGCTCAGTGTTGCTCATGGGGGCAAGATGCACCAGCATCTTGACACCACTCCTGGGCACGAAGGGCACGGTGGGTTCGCCGGAGAGTCTACAGAGCATGGGGTGGTTGTCGAAGAAGGCACACACCTATCCAGCCTAATGGGGGGTTCATTTACTGTTAACTCACTACATCACCAAGGGGTTTCTGATGCTGGAAGTTTGGAGATTTCTGCTAGGGCCGAGCACGATGGCCTGATAGAAGGGGTTGAGAGAGGGGACAAGAAATTCTGCATTGGAGTCCAGTGGCACCCCGAACGGAAGGGGCATGACTTACTGTTCTCTGGCCTTGTCGAAGCAGCGAGGGGTTGATGTTCGAAGTGCCGCGTCAATAGGTAGTGGCAGTGAGGGTTTTCGACACTCGTTCTCGGAAAAAGAGGGAACTAGTGACGATCGAGGAAGGGAAGGTAAGCCTCTACGCATGTGGAATTACCCCCTACTCGCCTAGCCACATTGGACATGCCAGGCAGGCAATTTCCTTCGACATAATTGTGAGGTGGCTCAGGAGGAGTGGTTTCGAGGTTAGTTTCATCACTAACTTCACAGATGTAGATGACAAGATCATTGCTGCTGCAAATGAGGAAGGAGTTGATTTCCTGGAAGTGGCAAACAGGAATATAGGCGAATATTTTGAATCAATGGATTCCCTTAACGTGATTAGGGCGGATGCTTATCCCAGAGTAACAGAGACGATACCGGAAATCATTGAGATGATAGAGACCCTGATCGATAAGGGGCATGCATATCTCGCCGAGGACGGAGTTTACTTCGAGATTGACACAGCACCAGAGAAGTACGGGCAGCTGACTGGTCAGACCCTTGAGATGGTTAGATCCGGGGCCGGTGGAAGGGTGGATAAGACCGGTTCCGGCAAGAGGGATCATCGGGATTTCGCCCTATGGAAGATGGCTAAGGCAGATGAGCCGTTCTGGGAAAGCCCGTGGGGAGAAGGGAGGCCGGGATGGCACATCGAGTGCTCTGCAATGTCACTCAAGCATCTAGGGGAGAGGTTCGACATCCATGGGGGTGGTTCTGACTTGATTTTCCCCCACCACGAGGCGGAGATATTCCAGTCTGAGTGTTGTCTAGGGCATGACCCGGTAGTTCAGTATTGGATTCACAATGGAATGATAAACATCGATGGGGAAAAGATGAGCAAGTCTTTGGGGAATTTCTGGACAATCTCTGATGCGTTGGAAAGTGTTGACCCTCTAGTCTTGAGGTACACACTGATTAACGCGCCGTACCGACAACCAGTCGACTTCAACCAAGTCATGATTGATGACTCAGAGAACCACCACAATCGACTCCTCAGCTGCTATGGGGAAGGATTGTCCAGACATGGTAATGGGACGTGGGGGGGCTTTCCGGAACTAGTAGATGCAGCCAAGAGGCTCGAAGAGGGCATGAATGATGACTTCAATACCAGAGTTGCACTAGTAGAGGTTCAAGCGGTGGCAAAGTGGCTACGAGGACTGCTCCACTCGAATGGGGACGAAAGGGGCATCTCAGGAGCTGTCGGTTGGATTTCGGAATTCGCTGGAGATGTTCTCGGATTACTACCGACCGATGAGGAAATACTAGCTAGAATGGAAAGCCATGAGGGCGTTAAAGGCGAAATCGCCCCCAAAGTCGAGGGGCTTCTCGGTGAGAGGGGGGATGCGAGGAAGGCCAAGGATTGGGCTCGGGCAGATGAAATTCGAGACGAGTTATCAGAGATGGGGGTTGTTGTCGAAGATGGTCCTGATGGGGTCACGTGGAGGATTGAGTAGGCATCAATTCTGTGAAAGTGCGATATAATACGACCATTACGGCAAATCGTGCTCTCATTGTCATCTAGACGTTCGATAGCCTCCTTAGCTATGTCATTGATGTTCATTTTCCCGGGCTGTCTTGACATTATCGATGAAGCTAGGGGTTACGAAGACTGGTGGGATTGGGATAGTGATTTCTACCTGATTGACCCTAGTGGGCATGAAGATCCTAGGGATTTCGTAGTAGCGGATCCGGTAGAGAATCAGACATGGGGGAATGCCACTTGGACGGTCTTTGGCAACGAGCACGGGGGAAACTGCTGTGAGCACTACCTGGCAGCAACCAAGGAAGGATGGATTCTAAACTTCGGGGGGGAGTATCCTACATGGTCAGAGGACAGGGGGCTTACTTGGCAAGAGTATCGGCCCTCAATTTTCTCCCAGATAGGATGCATGGAGCCTAAGCCGACGGTCCCGGGTCAAGAAGGTCTTGGAGAAGGGAGCATAGTACAAGCGACAAATGGGGACTTGATTGCAATGGGGTGGTTCCCTTATCCCAGTACCAGTGGAGTGGATCAGTTCTATGCCTTCTTCTACGATGCAGAGGATGAAGAGTGGAGCTGGTGTTTCAACAGAACTCCAGAACCATTCTACGATCGCTCTTGGCAGGTTGAGGTTGTCGGCCCCATCAATGGGGGGCTGTATGGAAACGGCCCATGGGCAAGCTTGGTAATTTCCAACTTCTGGCACCAGGTTCAGAACGTCGGTGGGCAGATTTCCACAGATGGTCTGAACTACGACTACTTCGGCTTCCCGGACAGGGATGAAAACCTCGATGTGATGGAAGTGGATCTTAATCCCGAAAGTCTTGGACAGGAGTGGGACTTCACGAAGCCGCACAAAGAGATGCGCTCTTTCCCTGTCCCATCGGGAGGACTCTATTTCCCAAGTTACTTCCTGGATGGTAGTGAT